>NZ_DIGV01000044.1:0-16307 GCF_002419815.1 Brevundimonas sp. UBA5713
GCCGCCAACTCGAGCGTGCCGGTCATCAATGGTCTTTCCGATGACCTGCACCCTTGCCAGCTGATGGCCGACATGCAGACCTACCACGAACACCGCGGCAGCATTGCCGGCAAGACGGTGGCCTGGATCGGCGACGGTAACAACATGTGCAACACCTATATAGAAGCGGCCATCCAGTTCGACTTCCGGCTGAAGGTCGCCTGCCCCGAAGGTTACGAACCCGACGCCGAGCTGCTGGCACGCGCCGGCGAGCGTGTGCAGGTGCTGCGCGACCCACGCGAGGCAGCGGCGGGCGCCAACCTGATCAGCACCGACGTCTGGGCATCCATGGGCCAGGAAGATGAAGTGGCCGCGCGTCTGGCCACCTTCCGCCCCTATCAGGTAAACCGCGCGCTGCTCGACTGCGCCGCCGCGGACGTGCTGTTCATGCACTGCCTGCCGGCCCACCGTGGCGAGGAAATCAGTCACGATCTGCTCGATGATCCCCGCTCGGTCGCCTGGGATCAGGCCGAGAACCGCCTGCACGTGCAGAAGGCACTGCTGGAGTTTCTTGTCGAGCCGGCCTATCACCACGCATGAAACCTGAACTGCCGCTGCTACAACTGCGCGACCTGGCCTGCGGCTATGGTGAGCAGAGCATCGTTCAGCATCTCAACCTGCACCTGAATCGCGGCGACATCGGCTGCCTGTTGGGCCCATCCGGCTGCGGCAAGACCACCACGCTGCGCGCCATCGCCGGCTTCGAGCCCGTGCACCAGGGCGAGATCCAGCTAGCCGACACCGTCATTTCCCGTGCCGGCTTCACCCTGGCGCCGGAGAGGCGCCGCATCGGCATGGTGTTTCAGGATTACGCGCTGTTTCCGCACCTTACCGTGGCGGAGAACATTGCTTTCGGTATCCGCAAACAGCCCGATTGCGTGCGCATCGTCGACGAAATGCTCGAGCTGGTACACCTGAGCGCGCTCGGCAAGCGCTATCCCCACGAGCTCTCCGGCGGTCAGCAGCAGCGTGTGGCGCTGGCCCGGGCACTGGCGCCGGAACCGGCCTTGCTGCTGCTCGACGAGCCCTTCTCCAACCTCGATGTAGAGCTTCGCCGGCGCCTCAGCCACGAGGTGCGCGAGATCCTCAAGGCGCGCAAGACCAGCGCCATTCTGGTCACCCATGACCAAGAAGAAGCGTTCGCCGTCAGCGATCAGGTCGGCGTGTTCAAGGATGGTCGACTGGAGCAGTGGGACACGCCGTTCAACCTCTACCACGAACCGCTGACGCCCTTCGTCGCCAGCTTCATCGGCCAGGGTTATTTCATTCGCGGGCAACTGCTCGACCCGGAAACCGTGCAGACCGAGCTCGGTCCTATTCGCGGCAACCGTGCCTACAACTGGCCAAGCGGAAGCTCGGTGGACGTACTGCTGCGCCCGGATGACATCGTCTACCGCCCGGACAGCCCGTTGCGTGCACTGATCGTCGGCAAGACCTTCCTCGGCGCGTCCACGCTATACCGACTGCAACTGCCCACCGGCAACCAGCTGGTGGCGATCTTCACCAGCCATGCCGACTACCCCACCGGACAGGAAGTCGGCATCGCCATCGCCGCCGACCATCTCGTCATCTTTCCGGCGCAGGGCAGCGTTGCCGCCCACGAAACGCTGCAGCCGACAACGGCGGCGCGCTAACCCTTCTGCCGGCGCTGGCGAAAGAACTCGCTGAGCACCGTCCCGCACTCCTCGGCCAGCACGCCACCTTCGACCAGTACCCGGTGGTTGAGAAAGCCCTGATCGAAGAACTGACCACGACTGACAACCACGCCGGCCTTCGGCTCGGTGGCACCATAGACGACTCGCTGAACGCGCGAATGCACGATCAGCCCGGCGCACATGCTGCACGGCTCGAGCGTCACGTAGAGCGTACTACCGGGTAGCCGATAGTTCTGCAGCGCCTGCGCGGCAGCACGTATGGCGACCATCTCTGCATGGGCACTGGGGTCGTGGCGCGAAATCGGGCAATTGAAGCCGCGCCCGACGATCTGCCCCTCATGCACCAGCACAGCCCCCACCGGCACTTCGCCCAATGCGGCACCCTGCGCTGCCAGCGCCAGTGCTTCGCGCATGAACCGCTCGTCCTGGCTGCGATCGATGATCAGCGGTTTCCTCACGACTGCGCCCTACCCTGTTTCATACCACCTCGATTGCCGCCATCAGTCCGGTTTCCATATGGTCGATGACATGGCAGTGGAACATCCAGGTGCCCGGATTATCGGCGACCAGCGCGATGCGTGCCGTCTCGTTCTTGCCCAGCAGGTAGGTGTCAGTGAACCAGGGGTCGATCTTGCGTCGGTTGGACGAGATCACCTGGAAGGTCATGCCGTGCAGGTGGATCGGATGCTGATACTGACTGAGATTGCGCAGCTCGAAGATGTAATGGCCATTCTTTTTCAGCGTCGCGATCGGCCGTTCGGCGCAGCTCTTGTCGTTGATGTCCCACGCCTGGCCGTTGATCTGCCAGAATGTGTAGGCCGCCCCCTGCTCGACATCTGCCGACAGATGGCCGGCCCACTCGAAATTGAAGCGCAGCGTCTCGGCCCGCTGCAGGTCCGGCACCGCGACCGGGTTGGCCGGCAGCGCCGGCGGCCAGTCGCCAGCGGTTTCGTCATGGGCCACCGCGCGCAGCGTTGCCAGCCGCAACGGGCCGTTGCGCAAGGACAGCTCGGTGCCCGCCTGTGGCACCTTGAGCGCGAGGTCGATGCGCATGCCCGGGCCGAGCCAGTATTCCTTGCCCAGCGGACGCGGCGCTACCGGATGGCCGTCGAGGGCATAGACGCGCGCGTCGCCGCCCGGCAGGTTCAATCGATAGGTCAGCGTATTGTCGAGATTGAGCACGCGCAGCCGTACGACCTGCCCGGCCGGCAGATCCAGCAACGGGGCATGTCTGCCATTGACCGTCGACAGCACCCCAGGTGTGCCTCCGCGGGCCGCCTCGCGGGGCACGCTGAACTCGGTGAAGGCGCCCTGCTTGTCGATGTGCCAGCTCTTCAGATTGAGCGTGCGCTCGTGATGGAAGCCGCTCGGCTCACGCTCCTCTACGATCAGCGGGCCGACCAGCCCGCGTCCCAGCTGCGCGGCGCTGGTGGTGTGCGGGTGATACCAGAAGCTGCCGGCGTCGTGCAGCTGGAAGCGATAGTCGAAGAATTCGCCGGGCAGCACCGGCAGCTGCGACACATAGGGCACGCCGTCCATTTCCAGTGGCAGACGGATGCCGTGCCAGTGGATGGTGGTGGCCTCCGGCAGCTGATTGATGAAGCGCACACGCAACCAGTCGCCCTGGCGGCCGCGCAGCTCCAGCCCGGGCGCCTGCCCGCCATAGGCCCACGCCGGCGTAACGTGACCGGGCACCAGCTCGACATCCAGCGGCGCGGCGATCAACTCGTAATCATGGGTGGTGACATCGACCGGGCGACCGAGCCAGTAGCGCACGCCACTGCCGGCCAGACCGACAACACCGAGGCCGGCCAGGCCAGCGAGCACTTGTCTACGGGTAAAACGCATGAGAAAACCTGCTCCTGCACGACAAAGATGGCTCATCAGGGCGTCGAAAATTGAGCGCCTCGTCTGCGCGAGGTCGCGAGCACGAAACGAAACGGCCACACGATGGCTTCGCCCGGTTCGATGGCGCGCAAGGTTAGCGGAATACACCCACAGCGGCCATAGCGCTGCCTTGGGCGTCACCCTGCCGTCTCGGCAGCCCCGCCTTGCATTCTTTCTTCAAGGAACATCGCTTGTAGCAAAGTCGCGAAGCGCGAACCCAGATTGTTCTGCGGTCGATGATCGGCGTACAGCAGATAGCTGGTGAAACTGAAATCGGCAGCGAACGGACGCACCTCGATGCCCGCATGTAGGTAGCCCTGCGCCACCAGGGGGCTGACGATACTCACCCCGAGCCCAGTACCGACCATGGCGCAGATGATCGCAGCATAGGGCGCCTCGAGGCTTAGCTTGCGACGATCCCCATGCTGCAGAAACAGCCGATCGATGCGGCGCCGAGTGCCGTCGTCGTGCGCCAGCGAGACGAACTCCTCCCCGGCGAGATCATCGATCCCGACGCGCTCCAACGCCGCTAGGCGATGCCCTTTGGGGAAGATGCACACCGCAGGCAAGTCGCCGATCAGACGTGCCCGCACCCCAGGGGTTTCCTCACCGATGAACGACACTAGGCCGAAATCGCAGAACTGCGAAGCGACCCAGCGCGCTACCGTCGTCGAGTCGCTGGTATGCAGCGAGATTGCGACCTGCTCATGACCTTCGCGAAAGCGCTGGATGGCCCGTGGCAGCACGGAAAGGGACAGCGACGGCACGGCGCCTATGCGTATCCGCCCGGTGCCGAGCTGGCGAATGTGCCGCGCCGAGTGCTCAAGGTTGCGCAGGCCGATGAACGCTCTGTCCACTTCGTTGAAGAATGCCGTGCCCTCATCGGTTGGGACCAGCCGGCTGCCTATTCGCTCGAACAGGGAAAAACCGTTGAGGCGCTCCAGTTGCGCGATCAACCGGCTGATATTGGGCTGTGACGTATGCAGCGCTTCGGCCGCAGCGGTCATGGAGCCGGACAGCATCACGGCCCGGAAGGCTTCCACCTGCTTGAAGTTCACGGCATCCCCATATCATTTATGCATGGACACGTGGCGTATTGGCATTTGTCAGTATGAGCCATTCCCTTTAAAACTTCAGCCAAGGCCCGCGCCAATGTGATCGGAACGCACGGCGAGGCTCATATCAACGTTCCGCTACTCCTAACTGCCATGGTTCCGCTCGAGCTCAGGCTCACCCATTGCGATAACAAAAAACAGGAGACACCTATGCCATCGTTCCCCACGCTTCAGCTCGCCCTTGTGGTCGTCACTTCGCTCGGATTCGCCGCCCATTCGGTGGCCGCTGAGGGCATGCCGCCCGTGCCGTCATCCATCAGCAAACAGGACAAGTTGCGCGCAGGCGTGCGCTGTGACCAACCACCTTACGGCTACCAGGACAACAACGGCAACTTCGCCGGAGTCGAGGTGGAAATGTCCCGGCAGATCGCCGAATGGGCGCTCGGCTCCAAGGACAAGGTAACCTTTACCTGCGTTACCGCGGAGAACCGCGTGCCTCAGCTGCTCGGCCACAAGGTCGACCTGTTGATCGCCACTCTGGGTGTTACCCCGGAGCGCCAGCGCGTGATCGCCTTCACCCAGCCCTATCGCTGGGGTGCTAGTGACGTATTGGTCCGCAAGGACAGCGGCATCGAAAAGATCGACGACCTCAAGGGCAAGACCCTGGCAACACTCAAGGGCTCGGTGCAGGCCAAGTGGTTCGAAGAGCGTATGCCAGAAGTAAAGACCCTGCGCCTGAACAGTGCCGCCGATGCGCTGCAGAGCTTCCGACAGGGCCGCGCCGACGCTTACACCCACGACGCCGCGACCCTGGTAGTGGTGACCGGCAATGACGATTCGCTGCGCTTGGTCCAGGAGCCGTTCCAGATCTCCGACGCCGCCATCGGCCTGCGCAAGGGCGAGGACGAATGGCAAACCTACCTTTCCACCGCCGTCGAGCGCATGCACGAGGAGCGGCTCTTCCGCCCGTGGATCGAGCAATACGTCCCGGAAGCCATCCGCGGCTACTACCTGAGCGTGTTCGAGCAGCCCAAGCCCGAAGAATCCCACTGATCGGCGGTTTCCCATGAGCTTCGATTTCGACTACCTGCTCACGCAGTGGCCTGCCCTGCTCGACGGGTTATGGATGACCCTCCAGGTTTCGGCACTGAGCATCGTCCTGTCGCTGCTGATCGGCGTGCTGGGTGCCGGCGTTAGGCTGTTCAAGCTGCCAGTGCTGTCACAACTGGTGGTGCTCTATGTCGAGCTGATCCGCAACACGCCGATTCTGGTACAGCTGTTCTTCATCTTCTACGGCCTGCCTGCCGTGGGCATGAAGCTGTCGCTGTACTGGTCGGGCGTGCTCTGCCTGTCACTCTGGGCGGGCGCCTACCAGATCGAGAATCTGCGCGGGGGCCTGGCCACAATCGACAAGGGACTGCGGGAGGCCGGGATGGCGCTCAACCTGCAGTCGCGGCAGTTCTTCCGCCTGATCGCGGTGCCCATCGCGTTTCGCATCAGCCTGCCGGCCATGCTCAACACGGCCATCTCGCTACTGAAGAACTCGGCATACCTGCAGACCATCGGACTGGCCGAGCTGACCTTCGTCGCGGTGGACCGTATCGCCACGGATTTCCGCGCCATCGAGATGTTCGCAGCCATCTGCGTGATCTACCTCGCTCTGGTGGCGGTCCTAGCGCTGCTCGCGGGACGCCTCGAAGCACGCCTGCAACGCCCCTTCCAACAATGAGGCCGCCATGGAATTCGTGATCGAGAACTGGGGGTTCATTTCCAAGGGCCTGCTCATGACCCTGAAGCTGGCACTGGTGATTCTGATGTTCACCACGCTGATTTCAGTCGTGCTCGGCACCTTGGCCACGGTGAAGAACCGCCCGCTAAGCTGGGCGATCCACGGTTACGTAGAGCTGTTCCGCTCGATACCGCTGATCGTCAACGTGTTCTTCATTTTCTTCGGCGCGCCGTTGTTGGGGATCAACCTTAGCCCCTTCGCCGCGGTGACCCTTGGCCTGACCTTGTGGGGCAGCGCCAACGGCATAGAAATCGTGCGCGGCGGCCTGCTCTCGGTGCCGCGGCACCAGTGGAAGAGCGCCTGGGCGCTCGGCCTGCGGCCCTGGCACATCTATGTGTACATCGTCGTGCCGCAGTCGCTCAAGGCGATCCTGCCGGCTTATACCGGCCTGCTGACCCTGCTGGTGCAGGCCACGTCACTGGGTGCGCTGGTCGGTGTCAGCGAGTTCCTCAAGGTCGGCCAGATCATCGTCGAGCGCAGCACCATGATGGGGGGCGTGAACCCCGCCTTCACGGTGTATAGCGTGGTCCTGCTCGTCTACTTCGTCATTTGCAGCGCGCTGACCTGGCTCAGCCGCTACCTCGAACGTCGCCTGGGCCGCAATGCGTCCCGACTCGGCCAACCTCAGCCCTGATGTCCAGAAGGCCTATTCCCATGCTCGAATCCAAAGTCAGCCGTCGACTCAAGGAACCCACCGCAGCGGAAGTCTGCGACCTCATCTACGCACCGCGCCTCGCAGGGTTCGCCGACGGCTTCGGCTATCTCGGTGACGTCAACAAGGCCCATATCGTCATGCTTGCCGAATGCGGCCTGATAGACGCGCCAGTGGCCGTCGCCCTGGCTCGCGGCGTGCTCGAAATGGAGCAGGTCGGCCCGCAAGCCGTGACGCTCGATCCGCTGCGCGAAGACGCCTATTTCAACTACGAGGCACACCTGATCGAGAAGGTCGGCACCGACGTCGGCGGGCGTCTGCACATCGGACGCAGCCGCAACGATTTGCTGGCGACCCTGGACCGCCTGCGCGGTCGCGACGTCCTCATGGACCTGCTCGACGCGCTTTACAACGTGCGCCAGAGCGCCCTGGACGCCGCGGCGAAATACACCGACGCGATCATGCCGGGCTACACCCACCTGCAACCAGCACAGCCGATCACCTTCGGTTTCTACCTATCCGGCGTTGCCCAGGCCCTAGAACGTGACTGCCTGCGCCTGGCCGCGACCCTCGACAGCATGAACCGTAGCCCCATGGGTGCCGCCGCCTTCGCCGGCACGCCGTTCGCCATCAACCGTGCGCGCACCGCCGAGCTGCTAGGTTTCGACGGCTTCCTGGAAAACACCCTGGACGCGGTCGGCTCGCGGGATTTCGCCTTGGAAAGCATGGCGCAGATGACGCTCCTGGCGGTGTTCTGGAGCCGCGTGGCGCAAGACTTCTTCGTCTGGTCGACCCACGAGTTCGCACTCATCGATTTCCCGGACAGCGTCGCCGGCACGTCCAGCATCATGCCGCAGAAGAAGAACCCGGTGGTCCTGGAGTACCTCAAGGGGCGTACCGGGCAGATACTCGGCTCACTGGTCGCCTCAGCCGCAACCATCAAAGGCACAAACTTCACCCATACCGGCGACGGCAATCGCGAGAGCATGCGCGGCTTCTGGGAGTCGGCGCAGGAATGCCAGCAATGCCTGACCCTGCTGGATCTGGTCCTGCGGACCGCGCGGCCGAATCTGGAAACCGGGCTGCGCAAGGCGGCGGAAGACTTCTCCACCGCTACTGGCTTGGCCGACCTAATGGTCAGCGCGGCCGACCTCTCTTTCCGCGAGGCGCACCACGTCGTCGGCGCAGTGGTACGCCAGGCGATGGACGATGGGCTGCCGGCAAGTCGCATCGACAGCGCGATGGTCGAACGCGCTGCCCAGCAGCAACTTGGCCGCTCCCTAGGCCTGGACGAACAGCAGGTTCGCGAGGCTCTGGACCCGATCACCAATGTCAGTTCGCGCAGCCTGCCCGGCGGTCCGGCGGCCAGTGCCCAACGCGTACAGATCGATGCCGCGCGCCAACGCCTGGAGCAGGAGCGAGCCAGTCACGCAGGTCGTCGCCAGCGCCAGAGCGAGGCGCAGCAGGCACTGCAAGCCGCCACCGAGAGGCTCGCACAATCATGACCACCTTGATGACCGTACGCGGCCTGCGCAAACGCTTTGGCGACACCGAGGTCATCCAGGACGTCGATCTCGATATACACGAAGGCGAAGTAGTGGTGGTTATCGGGCCCAGCGGCTCGGGCAAATCCACCCTGATCCGTTGCCTGAACGCCCTGGAACCGGCGACGGCTGGCGAGATCACGCTGACCGGTTCGAACAGCAGCCGTGAATCGATGGCCCGGCTGCGCGACGAGGTCGGCATGGTGTTCCAGGACTACACCCTGTTTTCGCACCTGAGCATCCTGCGCAACATGACCCTGGCACCGATGAAGCTGCGCGGCCTGTCCCGCGCCGATGCCGAGGCCATGGCGATGAAACTGCTGGAACGGGTCGGCCTGGCGCACAAGGCGCAAGCCATGCCAGCCGAACTCTCGGGTGGTCAGCAGCAACGGGTGGCCATCGTCCGGGCGCTGGCCATGCAGCCCCGGCTGATGCTGTTCGACGAGCCAACCTCGGCGCTTGACCCCGAGACGGTCAATGAGGTGCTGCAGGTAATGAAGGAACTGGCCGCTGAGGGCATGACCATGGTGGTGGTCACCCACGAGATGGGCTTCGCGCGGGAAGTAGCCGACCGAGCGATCTTTTTCGACGGCGGCAGGATCGTCGAATGCGCAGCACCCACCCAGTTGTTTTCCGCGCCGCGCGAAGAGCGCACGCGCCAGTTTCTCACCCATGTCTTGAAGTGAGCGATCCCATGCCCGATGCCCCAATTATCGAGATAGACGGCTTGAACAAGTGGTACGGTGCCTTTCATGCCCTGAACGACGTGAGCCTGCGGGTCGCTCCTGGGGAAAGACTAGTGATCTGCGGCCCCAGCGGCTCGGGGAAGTCGACCCTGATCCGCTGCATCAACTCGCTGGAGCCCTTCCAGCGCGGCCGACTCGAAGTGGCGGGCATCGCCCTCGACGACACACCCTCAACCATCACCCGCGTACGTGACCACGTGGGCATGGTGTTCCAGAACTTCCACCTGTTCCCGCACTTGAGTATCGCCGAGAACTGCGCTCTGGCGCCGATTCACGTGCTCGGCATGGACAAGCGTGCAGCGCGCGAGCGAGCCGTGCAACAGCTAGAGAAATTGCGCATCGCCGATAAGGCAGACTGTTATCCGGCGCAGCTTTCGGGCGGCCAGCAACAGCGCGCCGCCATAGCCAGGGCGCTGTGCCTGGAACCCAGAATCATGCTATTCGACGAGCCGACATCTGCACTCGATCCGGAGATGGTCGGCGAAGTGCTCGACTCCATGGTCGCGCTGGCCGAGTCGGGCATGACCATGTTGGTGGTCACCCATGAAATGGGCTTCGCCCGGCAGGTCGCCGACCGCGTGGTATTCATGGATGCTGGCGCGATTGTTGAGACCGCGGCACCAGAAGGCTTCTTCGCCCACCCTCAGAGCGAGCGAGCCCGGCAATTCCTGTCAAAGATCATTCACTGAGATTGCGGTCAGCTGACCCAATGCAACGAACCCCGGCTAGCCGGGGTTCTTCATCAGCGCCAGGGCGCATGCCCCTGCAATCATTCCCACTCGATCGTGGCCGGCGGCTTGCTCGACACATCGTAGGTGACGCGGGAAATGCCTTCGATTTCGTTGATGATGCGGTTGGACACCTTCTCCAGCAACTCGTATGGCAGGTGCGCCCAGCGCGCGGTCATGAAGTCGATGGTTTCCACAGCGCGCAGCGCGACGACCCAGGCATAGCGGCGGCCGTCGCCGACCACGCCGACCGACTTCACCGGCTGGAATACTACGAAAGCCTGGCTGACCTTGTGGTACCAGTCGGCGTTGCGCAGTTCGCTGATGAAGATGTCGTCGGCGCGACGCAGCAGGTCGGCGTATTCCTTCTTCACCTCGCCGAGGATACGCACACCCAGGCCCGGGCCCGGGAAGGGGTGGCGGTAGACCATGTCGTAGGGCAGGCCGAGTTCGAGGCCGATCTTGCGCACTTCGTCCTTGAACAGCTCACGCAGCGGCTCGACCAGCTTGAGGTTCATCTCTTCCGGCAGGCCACCAACGTTGTGGTGCGACTTGATCACATGGGCCTTGCCGCTCTTGGCGCCTGCCGACTCGATGACGTCGGGGTAGATGGTGCCCTGGGCAAGGAACTGGATGTTCGGCAGTTTGCTGGCCTCGGCATCGAACACGTCGATGAAGGTACGGCCGATGATCTTGCGCTTCTTCTCCGGGTCCGCCTCGCCTTCGAGGTTGCCTAGGAACTGCGCCTCGGCATCGGCACGGATCACCTTGACGCCCATGTTCTCGGCGAACATGGCCATCACCTGGTCACCCTCGTGCAGGCGCAGCAGGCCGTTGTCGACGAATACGCAGGTCAGCTGGTCGCCGATCGCCTTGTGCAGCAGCGCCGCGACCACCGACGAATCCACACCGCCGGAGAGGCCGAGCAGCACGTTGGCGTCGCCGACCTGGGCACGCACCTGGGCGATGGCGTCCTCGACGATGTTCGACGGGGTCCACAGTGCTTCGCAGCCGCAGATTTCCAGGATGAAGCGCGACAGGATGCGGCCGCCCTGGCGGGTGTGGGTCACTTCCGGGTGGAACTGCACACCGTAATAGCCGCGGGCATCGTCGCCCATGGCGGCGATCGGGCAGCTCGGGGTGCTGGCCAGGATATGGAAGCCGGCCGGAATCTCGGTGACCTTGTCACCGTGGCTCATCCACACGTCGAGACCGAACACGCCATCGTCGTCCATGTGGTCTTCGATGCCGTCGAACAGCCGGGACTTGCCCACCAGATCGACGCGGGCATAGCCGAACTCGCGCACGTCCGAGCCCTGCACCTTGCCGCCGAGCTGCTCGGACATGGTCTGCATGCCGTAGCAGATGCCGAACAGCGGCACGCCCAGGTCGAACACCGCCTGCGGTGCACGCGGGCTGCCCGCTTCATGAACGGACTCAGGGCCGCCTGCGAGGATGATGCCGCGTGGCGCGAAGGCACGGATGTCGTCCTCGCTCATGTCCCACGGATGCAGCTCGCAATACACGCCGATCTCGCGCACGCGGCGGGCGATCAGCTGGGTGTACTGGGAACCGAAGTCGAGAATCAGAATGCGGTGAGCGTGGATGTCAGGATGAGACATGGAGCCTTCCTTCGGAAAGAGCTTGAAGCTGAAAGCCGAAAGCTGGAAGCGCAGACCGGATCGTGCAATATCCGGTCTCCACCTTCCAGCTTCCAGCGCCTGTCAATCGAGGCTTATCAACCGACGCGGTAGTTCGGCGCCTCTTTGGTGATCTGCACGTCGTGCACGTGCGATTCGGCCATGCCGGCACCGGTGATGCGCACGAACTGCGGCCGGGTGCGCATCTCGTCGATGGTGGCGCTGCCGGTGTAGCCCATGGAAGCGCGCAGGCCACCCATCAGCTGATGGATGATCGCCGACAGCGAACCCTTGTACGGCACACGGCCCTCGATGCCCTCGGGTACCAGTTTCTCGGCACCGGCGGACGAGTCCTGGAAGTAACGGTCCGAGGAGCCCTGGGCCTGGGACATGGCTCCCAGCGAACCCATCCCACGGTAGGCCTTGTAGGAGCGGCCCTGGAACAGTTCGATCTCGCCCGGCGCTTCCTCGGTACCGGCGAACATTGAACCCATCATCACTGCGTTGGCACCAGCGACGATGGCCTTGGACAGGTCACCGGAGAAGCGGATGCCGCCGTCGGCGATCATCGGCACGCCGGTGCCTTCCAGCGCGGCGGAAACGTTGGCGATGGCGGAGATCTGCGGCACGCCGACGCCGGCGACGATGCGGGTGGTGCAGATCGAGCCCGGACCGATGCCGACCTTGACCGCGTCGGCGCCAGCCTTGACCAAGTCCAGCGCGGCTTCGGCGGTGGCGATGTTGCCGCCGATCACCTGCACCTGCGGGAAGTTCTCCTTCACCCAGCGCACGCGATCGATCACGCCACGGGAATGGCCATGGGCGGTATCCACCACCACCACGTCGACGCCGGCCGCAGCCAGCGCCTCGACGCGGTCACCAGTGTCGGCGCCGGTACCGACCGCCGCGCCGACGCGCAGGCGGCCCTGGCTGTCCTTGGACGCCAGCGGGTAGGTCTTGGCCTTCTCGATATCACGGAAGGTCACAAGGCCGCGCAGGTGGAAGTTGGCGTCGACCACCAGCATCTTTTCGATGCGGTGCTTGTAGAGTTCGGTCTTGATTTCTTCCAGGCCGGTGCCTTCGAGCACGGTGACCAGCTTTTCCTTGGGCGTCATGATCGCCGCGACGGAATCACCGGCGTTCGGCGTGAAGCGCAGGTCACGACCGGTGACGATGCCCACCAGCTCTTTGCCGGATACCACCGGGAAGCCGGAGAAGCCCAGTTCATGGGCCTTGCGCAGCAGCTCGCTGATCTTGGTTTCCGGGGTGACGGTGACCGGGTCGTGGACGATGGCAGTCTCGTGGCGCTTGACCTTGCGCACCTCGGCAGCCTGCTGCTCGATGCTCATGTTCTTGTGGATGATGCCAATGCCACCTTCCTGCGCCATGGCGATGGCCAGGCGGGCTTCGGTGACGGTGTCCATGGCAGCGGAAACCAGCGGAATGTTCAGCTCGATTTCGCGGGTCAGGCGGGTCTTGAGGCTGACATCCTTCGGCAGAACCTCGGAATATCCCGGGATCAGGAGAACATCATCGAAAGTCAGGGCTTCTTGGCTGATACGCAGCATGGCGGGGGCTCCCAGGCGGGAAAAAGGAAGCGCGGCATTATACCCACGCACCCCCTTGCGCTCAATGCGGATGTGAGCGACGGCACGAACGACGACAGGCACAGCCTCGCCGGAGTGACCGACCGGTCACGGTCGATCGATCACCAGCGCCACGGCAAACCCCAGGCGCTCGGCGAACTCGTCGAGAAACGCCTGAGTGAAACCGGCCTCGCCCCAGCCATTGAAAATGAAGCCCAGGTTGGAGAAGGCACACGCCGGGATGAACAGGAAACCGTTGATGTCGTCCTCGTGGCCGCATTCCGGGCAGGTGAAGTTGTCGGTCTGCCGCGGCATCCACTCGTCCAGGCTTTCGAACAGCGCCTCGCCGATTTCACGCCGGCACTCGGGGCAACCGGCTTCCTCGGCGAAGCCCTGCGTCGGGGTGTAAATGCAGCGCTTGGTGACCACCTCAAGGCCGTTGATGGCCTCGCCAAAGGGCAAGCGCTCCGGATGCTGCACGACGCTGCGCGCGCCGGAAGCGATGGCGTAGCCCATGCCGCCAACACCGTGGCCACAGGTGGTCGGCAGCGACTCGACGATGCGCCGCTCGGCCAGCCAACGCAGAATCATCCGCGCCTTGGCTTCGGGCGCCGGGAACGTGGAAATGCGCGGCACGATGATGGCTTGACTGTGGCTCATGACGGCTCGAAACCGGAGATGGAGAAAGGCCGCGCAGCTTAGCGCCGCCCGTTGGCTGGTCAAGGCCCGCTGGACGGACGCCAAGCAGATTCGGTTTCCGCTTGGCCGCGCGCGGCTTATCATCGCCGCCATGCTCAAAGATCCCTTCCAGCGCCTCAATCTCGATCGCGAAGTGCTGACCGTCAGTCAGCTCAACGGTCGCGCCCGCCTGTTGCTCGAGGACGTGTTCGCCCAGGTCTGGGTCGAAGGCGAGATTTCCAACCTCGCCCGTCCCGCCTCCGGCCACGTCTATTTCACCCTCAAGGACAGGAACGCCCAGGTGCGCTGCGCCCTGTTCCGCCAGAATGCCGCGCGCATCCGTCAGGTACTGCGCGACGGCCTGGCGGTGCGGGTGCGTGGCAAGGTCTCGCTGTTCGAAGGCCGTGGCGACTATCAGCTGATTCTCGACATGCTGGAGCCGGCCGGCGACGGCGCACTGCGCCTGGCCTTCGAAGCGCTGAAGGAAAAGCTCGCCGCCGAAGGCCTGTTCTCCGCCGAGCGCAAGGCCGCCCTGCCCGCTCATCCGCGGCGCATCGGCATCGTCAGCTCACCGACCGGCGCAGTGATCCGCGACATCATCTCGGTGTTTCGCCGCCGCGCACCGCAGGTGGAGCTGACGCTGATCCCCACCGCCGTACAGGGCCGCGAAGCCACTGGGCAGATCGTCCGTGCGCTGCAGCTGGCGGACGCCCAGGGCTTCGACGCCCTGATCCTCGCCCGCGGCGGCGGCTCGCTGGAAGATCTCTGGTGCTTCAACGAGGAAGCCGTGGCGCGTGCGGTGGATGCCTGCGTCACGCCGATCGTCTGCGCGGTTGGCCATGAGACCGATGTGTCCATCGCCGACTTCGTCGCCGATGTGCGCGCCCCGACGCCGTCCGCGGCGGCAGAGCTGCTTGCGCCTAGCAGTGCCGATCTGCAGCAGCGGCTAAACGGCCTGCAGCAACGTCTGGTACTGCGCATGCGTGACCGCCTGCACCGCGACGCCATGCGCCTGGATGGCCTGACCCGCCGCCTGCGCCATCCCGGCGAACGTCTGCAGCAGCAGGCCCAGCGTATCGATGACCTGGAGCAGCGCCTGCTGCGTGCCCTGGACCGCCGCCTGTGCAGTGGCCAGGAGCGCCTGGCCCGACTGGAAACACGCCTGGCCGCGCAGCATCCGGGGCGCACGCTGAATCTGCTGCGCCAGCGCCTCGACCATCTGTCCTCGCGCCTGCCGCGGGCGATGCAGGCCAATATTAAAGGCCGCCGCCAGCAGCTGCAGGGCCTGGCCCAGACGCTCAACGTGGTCAGCCCGCTGGCCACGCTCAGCCGCGGCTACAGCATCCTGCTCGACGACCGCGGCCAAGCGATCCGCAGCGCCAGCCAGACGCAACCCGGCCAGCGCCTCAAGGCCAGGCTCGGCGACGGCGAGCTCGACGTACGCGTGGAGGACAATCATCTGCAACCGGTCACCCTGCCGCTGCTCTAAGCAAGGGCAATCTCCTGACATTCTTGGCCCTTTCTCTTGCCGGAGGTTTACGCGAGGATGGGCCGTTTCCTGCAACGGACCCATCCATGTCTCGCGTCTTCGCCCTGCTGTTCGCCCTCTCCCTCGCATTGCCTGCCCACGCCGAAGGCTTCATCACCCGCCTGCTGAACAAACCGGTGCCCGGCGGCGTCGCCGTGATCGAACTCGGCAACGGCCCCAGCGCACCGCAGGCCCGCTATCAGGGCAAGCCGACCCTGGTGGTGCGCGAGGATGGCGAGCGCTGGATCGCCATCGTCGGCATCCCGCTGTCGGCAAAGGCCGGCCCCCAGCAGCTGGAGGTCGATGGCCGCAGCACCAGCTTCCAGGTTGGCAACCGCGACTATCGCGCGCAGCACATCACCCTGAAGAACCAGCGTCAGGTCAACCCGAACCCCGCAGACCTCAAGCGCATCGAGCGTGAACTGGATGAGCAGAACCGCGCCTACCGGCAGTTCAGCACCCGCCAGCCGAGCAATCTGTTGTTCGACCGCCCGGTGGACGGCCCGCTGTCCTCGCCGTTCGGCCTGCGCCGTTTCTTCAACGGCGAGGAGCGCAACCCGCACTCGGGCCTGGATTTCGCCGCCAAGACCGGCACCCCGATCAAGGCGCCGGCGGCCGGCCAGGTCATACTCACCGGCGACTATTTCTTCAACGGCAAGACCGTGTTCGTCGACCACGGTCAGGGGCTGATCAGCATGTTCTGTCACCTGTCCGAAATCGGCGTGAAGGTCGGCGATCAGCTGGCGCGCGGCCAGGTTCTCGGCAAGGTCGGCGCGACCG
>NZ_DIGV01000044.1:16590-55692 GCF_002419815.1 Brevundimonas sp. UBA5713
CACGCCGCGCCAGCGACAAGGCCCTGGCCCTGGAACGCATGCGCCAGGCCGGTGCGCAGATCGTCTCGCGGGAGATGGTCGCCTTCGAGTGGATGGAACGCGCCGGCACCGAGCTGTTCAAGAGCATCAGCCGCGAGTTCATCCGCTGAGCCGGACGCTGCGAACCGACGGGCCGCGACCACCGTGCGTTGCTGAGGTCGCGCCCGACCTTATGTGATGGAGAACCCCATGTCCGACGACCTGGCCGGCTGGCTGGACTGGCTAAGAGCCCACCCCGAACTGCAGACGCTGCTCGCCAGCGCCACGCTGATCTTCGCCGCCTGGCTGTCCAACTGGATCGTCAAGCGCATCCTCGTCCGCGGCCTGTACCACCTGTTGCAGCACACCCGCGAGAACAAGCTGCAGGACTTCGGCGTCATCAAGCGGCTGTCGAACATCGTCCCGGCACTGGTGCTGTCGATCGGCGTCACGACCGTCCCAGGCCTGCCGGAAGGCGCCGTGACCGTGGTGCGCAACGTCTGCGGCGGCTTCATCGTGCTGACCATCGCACTGGCCCTGGGCGCGGTGCTGGACATCATCAACCTGATCTACCAGCGCCGTCCGGATGCGCGCCTGCACCCGATCAAGGGCTACCTGCAGGTGGTGAAGATCGTCGTCTATGCCATCGCGACGATCCTGATCATCGCCACGCTGATCGACCGCTCGCCGCTGATCCTGCTCTCCGGTCTGGGTGCCATGGCCGCGGTGCTGATGCTGATCTTCCAGGACACCCTGCTGTCGCTGGTCGCCAGCGTGCAGATCACGTCCAACGACCTGATCCGCGTCGGCGACTGGGTGGAAATGCCGCAGCTCAATGCCGACGGCGACGTGATCGACATCGCCCTGCACACCGTCAAGGTGCAGAACTGGGACAAGACCATCACCACCATTCCGACGTGGCGGTTGATCAATGAGTCCTACAAAAACTGGCGCGGTATGCAGGAGAGCGGTGGGCGCCGCATCAAGCGCAGCCTTTTGATTGATCAGACCAGCGTGCGTTTCCTGACCGATGAGGAGCGCAATAACATGCGCCGCATCATGCTGATCGACGACTATCTGGCTTCCAAATCAGCCGAACTGGATGCGTGGAACAAGCAGTTGGTCGAGAGCGGTCGTGACCCAATCAACACGCGACGCGCCACCAATCTGGGCACTTTCCGCGCCTATGTGCAGCACTATCTGCGCACCCATACGCGCCTGAACCAGGGCATGACCCAGTTGGTGCGACAGTTGGAGCCGACCCCGCAGGGCCTGCCCATGGAGATCTACTGCTTCACCAATACGGTGGCGTGGAACGACTATGAAGCGATCCAGTCGGACATCTTCGATCACCTGCTGGCCATCTTGCCGGAGTTCGGCCTCAGACTGGCCCAGCAGCCGACAGGAGCGGATGTGTCGGAACTGATGAAAGCCTTGGGGCAGGGCACCAAGGCGCAATAAAAAAGGGGGCCAGTCGCGGCCCCCTTTTCCATGTGCGCGGTGCCTTGGCCTAGAAGCCGTAGGTCACACTGGCGACAAAGCGGTCGTTATGCTGTTCACCCGGAATGTTGGCGTCCGTGCCGTGCCAGCGCACGTCCAGACCCATCTTCGGGGTCACGGCATAGGTCACACCAGCGTTGTAGCCGGTGTAATCAATGTTGTTTTCCTGATCGCGATAGCCGACCTCGACCGAGGCGGTCAGGCTGCGGCCCAAGGGATAGGCGATCTGGGCCGAGACCCCAGGACCATTCCTCGGTACCGCCCAGACCGTCGGGCGAATATTCAGCGCGCAGGCGGGTCTTTACAGGACCTATGGCGCGCATGGCGTCGGCCTTGAACTCGAACGTGCCATCGTCAAAGCCGGTGTCGGCGTCGAGCAATGTCTTGTAGCTGGACTGCAGGTCGAAGTCGAAGCCAGCAAAGCTCGGGCGGGCACCGATCATGACGCCATAGCCCAGTTCCGAACCGCATGTTCAGTGTCTCGAAGGCCGGACCGGCGTAGATCGCGCCGCCTTCGCTGTGCCACAGGGCGCGGCCCCAGACCATGGCCTCGCCATCGGATTTGGAGATGTCACGCGCCCGGTTATCGGTGCCCGCGCCCATGTGGGCTTTCCACGAGCCTGACTGAGCAGAAGCCGCCGTGGCCGATGCGCCGGCCAGCAGGGAGACGGCCAGCGCCGCAGAGATCGCGAAGGGGGTAGGGAAACGCATGAATACTCCACTGCGTCCAGAAGGGAGGCGGCGGGGTAATGGCTTAGCTTGTGGCGCACAAGCTGTTGTAAATACGTAAAAAAGGGAGCGCGAACGCTCCCTTTTTGCGAAACCCGGATCGTCGAGCCGAGGTTTTAGAAGGCGTAGGCCAGACCGGCGACGACAGCGTCTTCATACTGTTTGCCTTGGCTCTGGGCGTCGGTACCGTGGTAGCGCACGTCCAGTTCCAGTTTCGGCGTCAGCATGTAGGAGACACCGATATTATAACCGGTGTAGCTGACCGAATTGGTCTGGTCGCGGTAGCCGAGTTCGGCGCTGGCGTTCAGGCGGTCGGTGAAGTCCCAGCCCGCACGGGCCGAAACCCACGTCCACTGCTTGACCGAACCGGCACCGTCCGGCGAGTGCTGGACGCGCAGGCGACCGCTGGCCGGACCGATGGAGCGCTTCATGTCAGCGGTGAACTCCCACGCGTCATCGTCGACGCCCGGATTGGAATCCAGACGCCATTTGTGGGTGGCGTTCAGGTCAAAATCGAAACCGGCCCATTGCGGGCGCACGCCGCCGCCGATCCCCACTTCGACGTCAGAGCCATTGCTCTTGATGGTTTCAAAGGCGGGGCCAGCGTAGAACATGCCGTCGGCGCTGTTCCACAAGGCCTCGCCCCAGACCGATGGCTTGCCGTCTGACTTGGACGCATCCTTGGAGCGGTTATCGGTGGTGACGCCCGCCGATACTTCCCATGAGGATTGGGCCTGAGCCGCCATCGGAAGGGTAAGGAGAGCAGCAGCCGTCAGGGCTGAGGTCAGGCAGATATTCTTCAGGCGCATGGGGGCTCGCTAAGCGTCTTGACGGGATCACGCTCGCTTAACGGCGTTTTGTGTCAAAATCCGAACAAGCTGATAAAAATTCATCTGTGAGCTGCCTAACTAGCTGTGCTGTAGGCAGCACGTTGTCGATGGCACCGACGCCATGACCCGCCGACCAGACGGTTTTCCACGCCCGTGCCTCATTGCCCAGATCGACCTTGTGGTCGGGCAGGGACTTGGGGTCGATGCCGTTGGCCTGAAGCGATTTGACCATGAAATTGGCGGGAATGCCCGAGACGGCAGGGGTATGCACAATGTCGGTCGCGCCGCTGTCGATGATCATCTGCTGGTATTCCGGCTCGGCCAGCGCCTCGGTCGTATTGATGAAGCGGGTGCCCATATAGGCAAAGTCCGCCCCCATCATGATGGCCGCGGCCACGTCGCGTCCGGTGGAGAGGCTGCCCGCCAGAATGATGGTGCCGTCATAAAAGCTGCGCACCTCATTGATCAGGGCGAACGGGTTGATGATCCCCGCATGGCCGCCCGCACCGCCTGCCACCAAGATCAGGCCGTCAACGCCGGCCTCGGCCGCCTTTCTGGCGTGGCGGACCGTGGCGATGTCGTGGAACACCTTGCCGCCATAGGCCTGAATAGCCTTCACCACATCGGCCACAGCCCCCAGCGAGGTGATGACCAGCGGCACCTGCTCCTCGACCGTGACCTTAAGGTCCTCCATGAGCCGGTCGTTGGTGTGGTGCACAATCAGGTTCACGCCATAGGCGGCCGCGTCGGGCGTCAGGCGCGATTTGATCTCGTGCAGCCACTCCCGATAGCCCTCGGTCGTGCGCTGGTTCAGCGACGGGAAGGTGCCGATGACCCCGCTGTTGCATGCCTCGACGACCAGATCCGGCCCTGAAACCAGAAACATCGGCGACGAGATCACGGGCAGCTTCAGCCCTTTCTGCAGCGAGGCGGGAATGGCCATGGGTATCCTCCGGTGCGTTTTGTTTCGCTACGGATAACATGGTTTGCGGTCAGGTGAAGGCATCTGGTCGCTATTCGATAGCATCTGCGCATCGATGTGGAATGGCCTCAGAAGCGAAGGGCCGAAATCGCCGCTAAAATGATCTCGACCACGGCTATGATTTGAACCGAGAAGCTTCTCATCTTATGTGGACCTGAAACATCAATGCGTTCCAGACCGGCTATGTTCGCTGGTTGAGCGCAAGGCGTAAATCAATCAACGGTATCCCATGTCGCACTATACAGACGGCCTGTCGCAGCTCGGTACGCAGATTGCGGCACCGACCAATCCCGAAGAGGCCGTGCTGGAGCGGGTGCCCAATCCGCACAATGACACCCTGTATGTGGCCCGCTTTACTGCGCCGGAGTTCACCAGCCTGTGCCCTGTGACGGGTCAGCCGGACTTTGCGCATCTGGTGATCGACTATGTGCCGGGAGACTGGCTGGTCGAGAGCAAGTCACTGAAGCTTTATCTGACGTCCTTCCGCAACCACGGTGCCTTCCACGAGGACTGCACCGTGTCGATCGGCCGTCGCATCAATGATTTGCTGCAACCGAAGTGGCTGCGCATCGGTGGTTACTGGTATCCGCGCGGTGGTATCCCGATCGACGTCTTCTGGCAGTCGGGCCCGGCACCGGAAGGCGTCTGGATTCCGGAGCAGGGCGTGCCGACCTATCGCGGGCGCGGCTGATGCGCGTCGGCGCTGATCGGATGTGGAGCGTGAGCCGATGATCGAACAGTACGGCTGGACCGATCATTTCGCGGACGTTTTCAAAGATAAATATGAGCCGTCAGGCTTCATTGCCGGTCGCCTGATCCTGCAACAGCGGGGCAGCTATACGGTTGTGACCGATGAAGGTCAGGTCACGGCCCGCCCGACTGGTCGCCTGCTGCACGAGGCCGACGATATCGGCCAGCCGTGTGTAGGGGACTGGGTGGCGCTGCTGATGGACGAACAGGCCGGCATCGGCACGGTTCAGGCTATCCTGCCGCGCAAGTCCGCCTTGGTGCGCCGCGCTATCGAGGATGCTTCGCGCGCGACGCAGATCATCGCCGCCAATGTCGATGTCGCCTTCATCGTCACCTCGCTGAATGCCGACATGAACCCGCGTCGGGTGCAGCGTTATCTGGCGGCTGTCCGCCAGAGCGGGGCGCGTCCGGTGGTGGTGCTGACCAAGGCCGATCTGGTCGAGGATGCCGAGGACAGGATCGCCGAGATCAAGGCGCTGGACAGCGGCATCGCCGTGGTCACGGTATCCGCTCGAACAGGGGCGGGGCTGGATGATTTCATTTCCCATGTTCAGGCAGGCCAGACCTGCGTGCTGATCGGATCATCGGGGGTGGGCAAGTCCACCCTGATCAATACGCTGCTTAGCGAAGACCGTATGGTCACGCGCGAAGTGCGCGAAACCGACGATCAGGGTCGCCATACCACCAGCCACCGGGAACTGATCGTGCTGCCGTCCGGCGGCATGCTGATCGACACGCCGGGCATCCGCGAGGTTGGCCTGCTCGATAATGAAGAGGGCGTGGCGGAAGTCTTTGACGATGTCGAAGAACTGATGACCCAGTGCAAATTCAGCAATTGCTCGCACACGCGTGAGCCGGGCTGTGCGGTGCAGGGCGCGATCAAATCAGGCAAGCTCAGCGAAGAGCGCTGGACCCATTTCGTACAGTTGCGATTGGAGATGGCCGAGGCCAAGGACAAGATCGATCGCGCCGCACGCGACGTGGAAAAGCGCCGTCTGGCCCAGTCCCAGAAGACCTATCGCGCGACCAAGCGCAACTATCGCGGCATCAAGGACTGACCGGTCTCACGGCCGGTCAATTCCGATCACGCGAATATTCCGCAGATTTATGACCTGTCGGCTCGCGAACGGGCTAGAAGAAGGTTCATAGTCGAAAAGAGATCTCCCATGACCGTCTACACAATCGTCTCCGCCAGCGCTGTTCAGGGCCAGGAGGAGGCCGAGGTCAACTCTCTGACCGACGCATTTGCCAACGAATCCGAGGTCATCGGCTATTCGCGCCGCATGGCCGAAGAGATGGTCGATATGGCCGATCAGCTTCAGCTGGACTTCGATTACAGCAGTGTCGCTGTGTACGAAGGCGACCTGATCGAAGAAGAGCTGACCCCCGAACACGCCGCATTTGTCGGCCTGTGGGTGTTGGATGCTGAAGGTCCGGAATATGTCAGCGCCGCCGAATACGCAGCGGAAGACGCGGATGAAGGCGAAGACGCCTAAGTCCCGAAATCCGGCGATGGAGGCCAAACGCTTCCATCGCCATTTTTGTATCAGCGACGCACCGCCCACGTCACAATGGCGGCCCCTGCGGCCACGATCAGGGCGTCCTCGATCAGGCCGCTGCGGGTCTGGCCGATTTTCTTGATACCCTGTTTGCGCGCGGCCAGCGTGCCATAGGCCAGCGGCACGGCCGTGGCGATGGCGACGGTCGCCCCCTGATGGGCCTTGTTGCGCGGTGCCAGTGCCGCACCGGCGATCCCGGCACTCATCACCCGCGCCAGCAGACCCAGAAATACGGTGCGGTCCGGCGCTGTCTTCATCTTGTCGCCGTACAGTTCACCTGCGCCCATGGCCAAGGCCCCAAACTTGAAAAGCGGATGTTCCAGCAGCCACAGCTTGCCCGGGATTTTAGCGCCCGCCAGTCGGGCACTGGCGATAGCCGCCATAGGGGTCATGGAACGGGCGCTGGCGACAGCACCGATCAGGACGGACGGTAAAAGGCCTTGATGGGTCATGTGAGGGACAACGCGTGGAAGCGCGGACCGGTCGTTTAGGGCGACGATTTTCCTAGCCCGAGACCAAAAACGGTCACATGGTTGGCGCGACTCCACAGGCTAAGACTTTGCGATGATCCTGCCTCTCGAAACCTATGGCCGACGCTTGCTGGCGGGAGCGGAAATCTGGGCAGACCGTTCACCGTGGCGCGGGGTCGCGTTCGAGTTCCTGTGGTTCGGGCTGAAACAGGCGTGGGCCTGCCTGTTTGGCGGTGCGCTTCTGGCGCTGATAATCGGCACCTATCTGTTTTGGCCGTCGGGCAGTGTGGTCAGCCGCTATGATTTTCTGGTGGTCGGAGCGGTGGCCATTCAAGCCCTGATGCTGCTGTTCAAGCTGGAGACGTGGGAAGAGGCCAAGGTCATCTTCCTGTTCCATATCGCGGGCACGGTCATGGAGCTGTTCAAGACCTATCACGGCTCATGGATCTATCCCGAGGACAGCCTGCTGCGGATCGGGGCTGTGCCCCTGTTTTCGGGCTTTATGTATGCGGCGGTGGGCAGTTATATCGCCCGCGTCCAGCGTGTGTTCCACATCGGAGTGCGGCACTATCCGCCCATGTGGCAGACCTATCTGCTGGCGGCGGCCATCTATGTGAACTTCTTTGCCCATCACTGGCTGCCGGATGTGCGGATCGGCCTGTTTATCGCCACGGCGCTGGTTTTCGGACGGGGCTGGTTCTGGTTCAAGACCGACCGCAAGCGCCGTTCCATGCCGCTGTTGCTGGGCTATTTTCTGGTGGCGCTGTTCATCTGGATTGCCGAGAATCTCGCCACCTTTGGCCGTGCGTGGACCTATCCCGATCAGGCGGCGGGCTGGCAGATGGTGTCATGGGCCAAGTTCGGCAGCTGGTTTCTGCTGATGATTGTATCGGTGGTGCTGGTGTCGCTGGTGCACAAACCTGTGCCGGAAGATCAGGCGCGCGCCAATGAAAATGCCCGCCGCTGAGGCGACGGGCGTTTTCAGTCTTCACGGCAGGATTTCGACCCGCTCGGACACTAGGGGGCGGGGCCGCTCCAGCGGACCTTCGGGCAGGGTTCCAATGTGGATGAAGCCCGCAACCTTTTCGCCGTCCTTCACGCCGAACAGGGCCAGCGCCTCGGCATCAAAGCTGTACCAGTCGGTAATCCAGCTGGCGCTATAGCCCAGCGCATTGGCGGCGTGTTCAAGGTTCATGCACACGGCACCGGCGGACAGTTCCTGTTCCCAGACCGGCACCTTATGGCCCTGGATCGGGCTGCTTACGACCAGCACCGTGAGTGGCGGATTGGCCAACTTGCCCAGCACGGCCTTGCCCTTGACCGGATCGGGCAGGCGCCCGGTCATGGCCGTCAGCTTTTGCACCAGATCGGCGCGGGTTTGCGGACCCAGCACCACCAGCCGCCACGGGGCCAGCTTGCCGTGGTCGGGCGATCGCAGGGCCAGCGACAGCAGGGTTTGCAGGTCGTCGCCTTGGGGCGCGGGGGCGGTAAGGTTCTGGGCGGGTGCCGAGCGGCGCGTGTTCAGGCGCTGCAACAGCTCTTCGGAACGGACGGGCAGGGGCAGGGCGCGTGATACATCTTCGGTCATGACACCTAGCTAGGATTTCCGGTGCAGAAACGCCATATCGGCGGGATGAAGATTATCCGACAGATTGATCCGGCATGGGCCGCGGACCTGCCTGAACAGCCGCAGGGGCAGAGTCACGGCGAGGAAACCCTGATCGAAAATCCGTGGCTGAGGGTCACCCGTCATCCCGTCACAGCGCCTACCGGACAGGACGCGGATTATTGGGTGGTGCGCCCCAAGAATGTCGGCACGGGCGTGCTGCCGCTGCATGGGGACGGTACGGTCACTCTGGTGGGGCAGCACCGCTTTGCTTTGATGCGCTACAGCTGGGAAATGCCGGAGGGCGGCGCGCCTATGGACGAGGACCCGTTTGAAGCCATCCAGCGCGAACTGCGCGAAGAAGCGGGCCTTAAGGCCGAGCACTGGGCACAGGTGCTGGATATGGACCTGTCCAACTCAGTCACTGACGAGCGCGCCATCTGTTGGCTGGCGTGGGGGCTTTAGCGAACTGGAGCGCGAGCCTGATCCGACCGAGGTGTTCGCCGAGGCGCGGGTGCCTTTTATGGACCTGCTGGCCGAGATCGAACGCGGCGCGGTGCGCGACAGTTTGACTGTCGCGACGGCTTACCGCGCCTATCATCTGGCGCGGCTCAGCCTCGACCAAGGTGGGGCGGAAGCTTATGTTCTGCCGCGCGAACTGGCGCAGGCCATGCTGGGCAGGTAAGATAGGGGCCAAGCACAGGAAACATCATGGCCAAGCTGGAAGTGATTTCAGGTTCGGGGAACGCCCGCGACAACGACCTTTGGGCGACCCTTCGGGACGCCGCGGAGGCGGCTGCGCGCGAGGAGCCGCAACTGGCTTCCCAGTTGAATGCAGTGATCCTGTCGCACGATGATCTTGGCGGTGCGCTGAGTTTCCAGATCGCCCGCAAACTGGGTGATGCCGAACTGGGGGCGATGACGGTGCGCGAAGTGGCTCTATCGGCCTATCAGGCGGACCCCTCGATTGTGGCTGCCGCCGAGGCCGATCTGATCGCGGTGCAGGAGCGTGATCCGGCGATCCGCAATCTGTTGCAGCCGTTCCTGTACTTCAAAGGGTTTCAGGCGCTGCAAGGCTGGCGCGTGGCGCACTGGCTGTGGGAACAGGGGCGTGACACCCTGGCCTTTCACTTCCAGAGCCGGATTTCCGAACTGTTCCAACTGGACATCCACCCCGCCGCCCGCATCGGCAAGAGCGTCTTTATCGACCATGGCACCGGCATCGTGATCGGCGAGACGGCTGTAGTGGGTGACGAGGTGTCCATGCTGCACGCGGTGACGCTGGGCGGTACGGGGGCCGAGCGCGGCGACCGTCACCCCAAGATCGGCAAAGGCGTGCTGCTGGGGGCCGGTGCCAAGGTGCTGGGCAATATCGAGATTGGTGACTATGCCAAGATTGCCTCGGGCTCGGTGGTGCTGAAGCCTGTACCGGCAGGCTGCACGGCGGCGGGCGTTCCGGCGCGCATCGTCAACTGCCCGACCGACGCCACCCCTGCGCGGACCATGGACCACACCTTGGCCGACATTGTGTATGATTTCGTGATCTGATCACGCCCAGACATGCCTGTGGACGCATGCGCTGCGGGCTTTTCATTCGCGGGCGGCTTCTCTAGGGTCCGCCGCTAACACGTAGAACGAGGCCATCCCCGTGAAAGAATCCGATCTCAAGCGCGTCGAGACCCACCTGAAGCGCACCTTCAACCACGGTGGTATCAAGGTGAAGGCCCGCAAGGTTGCCGACTCTGCCGAAGTCTATGTCGATGACGAGTTCATCGGCGTGGTCTTCGAAGACGAAGACGAGGCTGGCTCCTTCATGTTCGAAATGGCCATCCTGTCGGAAGATCTGGAAGGCTGATCCCCTCTCGGGCTTCGACATACAAAAAGGGCCGGTGGTTTTGCCACCGGCCCTTTGTCTTTGGGGCTTAGCGTTTGAAGACGCCCCGCAGTCGCTCGAACAAGCCCGGCTTCTTCTCGGGTGCAGGTGGCGGGCTGGGCTCGACCTGCGGACGCACCTCGGGGGCATCGGGGATGGTGTCGATGGTGTCGGCCTTGATGGCGGGCTTGGGCTTGGCTGCAGTGGACGTGGCCCGCACCGGAGCAGAGGCTGCGGTCGGCTTGGCGACGGGTGCGACGACGGCGTCTTCGGTCTTGGACTTGCTGCCAGCGGCGCGGGTCGGGGTCTTGCGGGTACCGGCCGGCTTGGCGCCCGTACTCTTGGAGGTGACGCTCTTAGACGTGGTGCTCTTGGAGCCGGTCTTGGCGGCAGCCGGTTTGGCGGCGGTGGCCTTTGCCGCCGGAGCCTTGGTGGCCGCCGGCTTGGCCGAGGTGGTTTTTGCAGCGGCGGCTTTGGCGGTGGTTGTCTTTGCGGCAGCGGGCGGCATGGCCGTCGCGGGCTTGGCCTCGGCCGCTTTCGGTGCTGCCGCCTTCGATGCAGACGCGGTCTTGGCGGCCGCGGGTTTGGCAGCAGTGGTGGCCGCAGCGGTTACGGCCGGTTTGGCTGCGGCTTTGGTGGTCTTGGCCGGCGCTTTGGCGGTTTTTGCTTCATCTGCAGCCGGTTTTGCGGCAGAAGCCTTCGACTTCGTCGCGGCTTTGGGTTTGGAAGCGCTTGCGGCCGCTTTGGGTGCGGCGGACTTGGATTCCGTTGGTGCCTTGGCCATGTATTCCCAACCCCCTGATTGGTCGCGGCGGAACGACCCGCCTACGTGTGTGTCCTCTCTCTGTTATCATATCGGTGATTTTTGGAAATGTCGGAATCTGCTCTTCAAGTGATTGCTCGCGGTTTGCGTGCTCCGGCCGAGGCTGGCGCGTCTGCGATCGATGCCGACGTCCTGCTGGAAGGCGCGACCTATTCCATTCTCGAGGAAGACGAGGACAAGGGCATCTGGCGCATCGACGCCTTCCCGACCACTGACGAGGAAGCCAAGGGCATCGAGGCCCATTTGCGCGCCATCGACGGTCTGGAAGTCATCGTCGAGAAGCTGGCCGATGCCGACTGGCTGGCCATGAGTTTGTCGGGCCTGCCGCCGGTCAAGGCGGGGCGCTTCTTCGTCTATGGCGCACACGATCAGGGCAAGGTGCCCGAGGGCCGCGTGACGCTGAAGATCGACGCGGGCGCAGCCTTCGGCACCGGCCACCACGGCACGACCGTCGGCTGCCTCCAGGCCTTCGACGTTCTTCTGGACAAGGGCGAGACCTTCGAGAAGGTTCTGGACGTGGGCTGTGGCACCGGCGTGCTGGCCATTGCAGCGGCCAAGACCGGTACCCCGATTGCCGTCGGCACCGACATTGACGAAGCCTCCGCCCGCATCGCCAATGAGAATGCCGAGATCAACGACGCCAAATGCGAGTTCTATTTTGCCAGCGGTCTGAACGACGCCCGCGTCGCCCAGCACATGCCGTATGATCTGGTGTTCGCCAATATTCTGGCGGCACCGCTGGTCGAACTGGCCCCCGAGATTGCCCAGTCGCTGAAGAAGGGTGGCGTGGCGATTCTGTCCGGCCTGTTGAAGACGCAGGAGGAACGTATCCTCGACGCCTATCGTCCGTTGGGTTTTGTCGTCGAACAGACCATCCACAACGACGCCTGGTCCGCCCTGCAACTGCGCAAGGCCTAAGACCTTGAGAGCGGGGGCTTCGGCCCCCGTTTTTTATTGGCGGTTTTGCGTCGTCTGCCTCTGGAATACGCGGTTCCTCAGGCGTAGTCAGGAGGCATGAGACAGCATTTCGACGAAACCACCGATCCTTCGTTTGGCGCAAAGCACCTGCCGCTAGTGCGGGCCGAAATGGCGAAACAGGGCCTTGATGGCCTGTTGGTGCCGCACGAAGACGAGCACCAGAACGAATACTTGCCCGATGCCAACGAGCGTCTGGCATGGGTGACGGGCTTCACCGGTTCGGCCGGTGCGGGCGTGGTGTTTGCCGACAAGGCCGCTGTTTTCGTCGATGGCCGCTACACGGTTCAGGTGAAGGCCCAGACCGACGACGCATTGTTCTCGCGCGTTCCGCTGGGCGAACAAAACAAGTGGTTGTCCGAAAACCTCAAGGCCGGTCAGGTCATCGGCTATGACCCGCGCCTGCACAGCCCCGATGCGCTGGACGCCATTCGCGCCGCCGTCGAAAAGGCTGGCGGTTCGCTAAAGGCCGTTGAGGGAAATCCCATTGATCTGGCGTGGAGCGACCGCCCGAGCCAGCCTCAGGCTCCGGTCGTTCCGCATCCCGAAGAATACGCTGGTGAAAGTGCCGCCTCCAAGCGCGCCCGCATCGGTGAGGCAATTGCAGACAAGGGCGCAGACGTAGCTGTCCTGACCGCACCGTCGTCTCTGGCGTGGTTGTTCAACATCCGTGGCGGTGACGTGATCCGCACCCCGTTGCCTTTGGGGCAGGCGATTGTTCGTGCAGACGGTTCGGCCAGCATCTTCCTCGATCCGGCCAAGGTCACTAATGAGCTGCCCGCATGGCTGGGCGATTCTGTGGTTCTGGAAGCACCGGAAGCTCTCGAAGGCGCACTGGCCAAGCTGTCGGGCCAGAAGGTGATGATCGATCCGGCCATTTCCTCGGCCTGGTATTTCGAACAGCTTCACGGTGCAGGTGCCAAGATTGTCCGCGCCATGGACCCGTGCGCCATTCCGCGCGCTTGCAAGAACGAAGTCGAGATAGAGGGCAGCCGCCGTGCCCATATCCGCGACGGTGCGGCTCTGACGCGCTTCCTTCACTGGGTCGATACGGTGGCTCAGGAGGAACTGCCGGACGAACGCGAAGTGGTCGAGGCACTGGAGCGTTTCCGCGAGGCCACGGGCGAACTGAAAGACCTGTCGTTCGACACCATCGCGGGCGTGGCCGCCAACGGTGCCCTGCCGCACTACAAACCGGTCGGCTCGACCATCCGCAAGATGGAGCAGGGCAGCCTGCTGTTGGTGGACGGCGGCGGCCAGTATCTGGACGGCACCACGGACGTGACCCGTACCATGGCCATCGGCGAGGGCACCGATGAACAGCGCCGTATGTTCACGCTGGTCCTCAAGGGCCACATCGCCATGGCGACCATCCGCTTCCCTGCGGGCGTCTCGGGCATGCACCTCGATGCCATCGCCCGCCAGCACCTGTGGAACGCCGGATTCGACTATGATCACGGCACCGGCCACGGCGTCGGCTCCTACCTCGGTGTCCACGAAGGCCCTCAGCGTATCGCCAACTGGGGCACCACCCAGCCTCTGCTGACGGGCATGATCCTGTCGAACGAGCCGGGCTATTACCGCGAAGGTACGTGGGGCATCCGTATCGAAACCCTGCAAGTCGTCACCGCGCCGTCGGTGCCGGAAGGCGGCGAGCGCCCGATGCATGGCTTCGAGCAACTCACGCTTGCCCCGCTGGATCGCAAACTGATCGACGCGAACCTGCTAACCCCGCAGGAGCGCCAGTATGTCGACGACTATCACGCCGAGGTGCTGGCCAAGGTCGGGCCATTGCTGGCCGATGGCGTCCAGAAGGATGAGGCGGCTCTGGCCTGGCTGAAAGAGCAGACGCGTCCGCTGTAATCCATGCTTTCTGCCATAGCCCTTTTGCTGGCCTGCCAACTGGCGGGTGAGGCTGCCCACCGGTTCCTCGGCGTGCCGATACCGGGGGCAGTGATCGGCATGGGGCTGCTACTGGCCTGGCTGGCGCTGGTGCGTCGTGAGCGACCGTCGCTGGAATCGGTGACGGGCTGGCTGACGACGCATATGGCCATTCTGTTCGTTCCTGCCGCCGTCGGAGTGATGCAGGAAGGCGAAGTCCTCAAGGCGCACGGGCTGGCTATTGTTCTGGCGACGGTGGTTTCCACCGTGCTGACCATCGTTGTGACCGCGCTGGTCTTCACTTGGGCTATCCGCCTTTTCAAACCGGACGAGGATGGGACCGAGGAGGGCAGGGTGCCGTGAGCAACGCCTTCGTGACCTTACTATGGATGGCTGCAACCTTGTTGGTGTTTGCCGGATTTGACCGTGTGTCAAAGCGGTTTGGCCGGCCACCCTTGCTCCACCCCGTCCTGTGGTCGGTGCCGGTGCTGATGGCCGCATTGTGGGCCACGCGCACGCCCTACGCCGTCTATGCCGATGCAACGCGCTTCATCACATTCCTGCTGGGTCCGGCAGTGGTCTGTATGGCCGTGCCTATCTGGGCGCAGCGCGCGACGATCCGCAGGCTAGCGCTACCCGTAGGACTGGCTCTTATGGCCGGATCACTAACGGCCATTGTCTCGGCGGTCGGGATCGTTTGGGCCTTTGGTGCGCCCGAGGCCGTGCTGGCGAGTATGGCCCCTCGCGCCGCGACTTCGCCCGTCGGCATGGCCGTTGCGGAAACGCTGGGCGGCATTCCGGCGCTGGCGGCGGTGATTATCGTCTTTTCCGGAGTGTTGGGGGCGATGATCGCGACGCCGCTGCTGAACCTGATGCGGATGAAGGACTATCGCGTGCGGGGCTTTGCTGTCGGGGTGTCGGCTCACGGCGTCGGCTCGGCCCGCGCCTTTCAGGTCAGCAAGGTGGCAGGGGCCTATGCCGGTTTGGGGATGGCCTTGAACGCCGTGATGACGACCGTACTGTTGTCGATCTTTGCAGCCCTGATCTGAGCCATCAAAAAAGCCCCCGCAGTGGTCCTGCGGGGGCTTTTCATTTCGGGGCCTTGGCGTGGCTTACTGCACGCGGGTCCAGGTCTGGGTCTTGCACAGCGGGGCGACAATGCAGCCGCGCAGACGCAGGGTGTTGTCATTGGTCATGGTGATGGTGCCGCGATAGGTGCCACCATCCTCGGGGTTATAGACCGAGCCACCGCGCCATTCGGTCGGACCGCCCGTAAAGCCCGACAGCATGCGAAGGCCGCGCAGGGTGCGGGTGCGCTGGCTTTCGTCCTTGTTGCGAATGTCGCGTTGATCCGGATTGGCGCGGATCTGGGCAGAGGTGACGAGCGTGCCGCACAGGGCGCTGCCGCAGCGTTCGATGCGGACCTGACCGCCATTGGTCGGGGTTTGCCACAGGCCGGTCGGATCACCCGCCAGAGCCGGTGCTGCAAATGCGGAAACGGCCAAAGCCGCGGCGGCGAAAATCGTGGTCTTCATGGTGCGTACTTCCCATTGGCCGGATCACGGGGAGATGGATCCGTTGCCTACAGGTTGCGACCGGATTTCGTTATAAACAAGACCAAAAATTATGACGTTTTCTGTTTTTAAAACCGGACCTTAGGTCAAGATTTTGTGGTGATCAGGTCCATGAAGTCGTCTTCCGACAACAATTTCAGGTTGAGCTGACGTGCACGATCCAGCTTGGATCCGGCCCCGTGGCCCACGATGACCCACTCGGTTTTGGCGGTGACCGAGGCGGTGACGCGCGCCCCGAAACGCTCGGCCAGCATCTGGGCCTCGGCGCGGGTAAAGCGGCTGAGCTGGCCCGAGAACACCACCCGCTTGCCCTTCATGGACGGCATCAGGCCGGGCACGGGCTGAAAGCGGTCGGTAAAGGATTTACCGCGCGGACGCGGGGGACGAGGCCCGGAACAGGCCGAATAACCGGCCGTGCTCATGCGGCCCACGGCAACCTGCGTGTTCCTGGCCAGATCATGCATGCTGGTGACCTCACGCAAGCGCATGGCTTCCAGCGCCACCTCGGCGCAAACATAGGCATCCTCGCCCGCATCGTGGTGGCGAAAGGCGATGCCCAGATGGTCGCCCAAAGCGTTCAGCCGGTGGGTGCCCAGATCGGACCAGACGCGCTGGGCGACCTTGACCGTGCACAGATAGTCGAACTCGGGATAGGACAAGTCATAGGTGTCGCAGCTGGCGCGCACCACGCTCATGTCAAAGCCCGCGTTATGGGCCAGCACCATGTCGCAGGTGCCGATCCGCTGGCGTAACGACGCCAGAACCTCGGGGAACTCCGGCGCGTCTTCCACCATATCGGGCGTAATGCCGTGAATGCGGATATTGACCGGCGCAAACCGCATCTCGGGCGGGCGGATCAGATGCACCTCGCGGTCGGTAACGCGGCCATCCTCGATCCACGCTAGTCCGATGGAGCAGGCGCTGGCTCTCCGCTCGTTGGCGGTTTCGAAATCGATAGCGACGGCACGCATGGTTCGCGAAAAGGACCTCTACCCGATGAGGGCGAGCCATTCGTCCTCGGTCAGAACCTGAACCCCATGCTTTTCGGCATCCTTGAGTTTGGAGCCTGCACCGGGACCAGCGACCAAATAATCGGTTTTTTTGGAAACGGAACCCGAGACTTTTGCACCAAGGCTTTCAGCGCGGGCTTTCGCCTCGTCGCGGGTGAAGCGTTCGAGCGATCCTGTGAAGACCACGGTCTTGCCCGCGACGGGGGTGTCAGAGCGGGCCTGCTCCATATCGGTGATGGCTGTCAGCTCGTTTTCCAGCGCCTCGACGACCTCCAGATTGTGCGGCTCGCGGAAGAAGTGGGCCAAGGCGGCAGCCGCCACGGGACCCACGCCCGACACGCCTGCAATGGCGCTGAAAATCTCGCCGGGGCCTTCCTCGCGGGCAATGCGGGCCAGTTCAACCACCCCGGCCCAGTCCCCGGCCTTTTCAGACAAGCCGCGACGGGCAGGGGCGGCCATGCCGGCAAACACCTGCTTCAGGTTCACGTCCAGCGTGCCATCCGGCCACGGTGCGGTGGCGGGCACTTCGGTGCTGGCCAGTTGGGCAACCACGCGCGGCGACACGGCATGGGTGGCCGACAGCTCGTACCACGCTTCGGATGGCACAACCTTGGCAGCGTCGATGGCGGCGGCCTTGAGTGCGGCCCACGATCCGAAATGGCGCGCCAGAACCAGAGAGGTCTGCTCGCCGATTTCCGGAATACCCAGACCGAACAGGAAGCGGTCGAGGCTGATGGTACGGCGCGCGTCGATGCCCGCAATCAGATTGTTGACGCTGGTGTCGCCGTAACCGTCCTCGCGGCGCAGGGCCGACAGCTTGTCCTCGTCTCTGGCCAGACGGAAGATGTCGGCGGGCTGTTTGATCCAGCCGCGTTCGTGGAAGGCGATCAACTGTTTCTCGCCCAGACCTTCGATGTCGAAGGCGCGACGGCCCACGAAATGCTTCAGGCGCTCGACGATCTGGGCGTCACAGACAAGGCCGCCGGTGCAGCGGCGCTTCACCTCGTCGCCTTCACGCACGGCCTCCGAGCCACAGACGGGGCAGGTCGTCGGGAAGATATAGGGCACGGCGTCGGCCGGGCGCTTTTCCAGCACCACGCCTAGGATTTGCGGGATCACATCGCCCGCGCGCTGTAGGGTGACGGTATCGCCGATGCGTACATCCAGACGCTCGATCTCGTCTTCGTTGTGCAAGGTGGCGTTGCGCACCACCACACCGCCGACCGTCACCGGATGCAGACGGGCAACCGGCGTCAGGCTGCCGGTGCGGCCCACCTGAATGTCGATGCCCTCAAGCACAGTGGTGGCCTGCTGGGCGGGGAATTTGTGCGCAATGGCCCAGCGGGGGCTGCGGGCGATGAAGCCGAGGCGTTCCTGCAGGTCGAGGCGATCCACCTTGTAGACGATGCCGTCGATGTCATAGCCCAGCGTAGCGCGGTCTTCGCCCAGCGTATTGTACAAGTCGATCAGCCCTTGGGCGCTGTCCACGCGGGCCGAGCGGTCGTTGACCTTGAAACCCCACTCGCGGAATTTTTCCAGCGCGCCGTGTTGGGTCTCGGTAAAGGGCTCCGACACCTCGCCCCACGCATAGGCAAAGAAGGTCAGCGGGCGCTGGGCCGTGATCTTGGGGTTCTTCTGACGCAGCGATCCGGCGGCAAAATTGCGCGGATTGGCATAGGTGCGCCCGCCCAGTTGCGCGGCGTTTTTGTTGAAGGCGTCGAAGGCTTCGGTGGGGGAATACACCTCGCCACGGATTTCGATGACGGCAGGCCAGCCGCTGCCCGACAGCTGCTGAGGAATATCGGCAATGGTCTTCAGGTTGGCCGTGACGTCTTCGCCGGTCTTGCCATCGCCGCGTGTGGCTCCGCGCACCAGCACACCGTTTTCATAGCGCAGAGAGGCCGACAGTCCGTCGATTTTGGGCTCGGCCACAAAGCCCAAAGGCTCGCTGTGCGGCAGGTTCAGGAAACGGTAGACGCGGTTTACAAAGTCGCGCACGTCGCCGTCGTCAAAGGCATTGTCCAGCGACAGCATGGGCACGCCGTGGCGCACCTCGGCAAACTGTTCGGAGACGGGGGCACCGACCTTTTGCGACGGGCTGTCGATATTGGTCAGTGACGGATATTTGGCCTCGATCTCCAGCGCACGGGCCTTCAGCGCGTCGTACTCGCCATCAGAGATCTTGGGGGCGTCGTTCTGGTAGTAGGCGGCGTCATGGGCGGCCAGCTCTTCGGTCAGGCGGCGCAACTCGGCGCGGGCCTGTTCCTCGTTCATCGATGCGACGGGCAGGGGATCAAAAAGAGAGGCCATGGGGAATCGTTCGTTTGCAGGCAGTGGCAGCGGCCTGTCTTAGCATTCAATCGGGCGCTGGAATGGCAGAAAGCTCTTCTGGACAACGGCCAAAGCCTGACTAGGCTGCGCATCGACATTCTTTCCGGAGCCTGATCTATGCGCCTGCTGTCTGCCAGCCTGACCATCGCTGCCATCCTCGGCCTCGCCGCGTGTGAAACCACGCCGGCTCAGGCACCTGTCGAGACAGCCGCTGCCAGCGCCGATTACACCCAGCTGATGGCTGACCTGCGCATTCTGTCCGCCGATGACATGCAGGGCCGCGACACGGGTCAGGAAGGCGGGGCCAAGGCGCGCCAATATATCGTGGATCGTCTGGAAGCGATGGGTATTGCCGCATCGTCCATGGGCCGCCTGCAGCCGTGGGAGGCGCAAGGCCGCTCGCCGGACGGGCCCAAGACCTTCAATGGCGTCAATATTCTGGGTCTGATCCCCGGCACCCGCGTGTCGGACAAATACATCGTCGTGACCGCCCACTATGACCACGTCGGCGTGCGCGATGGCCACGTCTATAACGGTGCCGACGACAATGCCTCGGGTGTGGCGACCATGCTGGAACTGGCCAAACGCCTCAAGGACAGCCCGCCGGAACACAGCGTGCTGATCGTGGCGCTGGATGGCGAGGAGCGCGGCCTGCTGGGGGCGAAGGAGTTCGTCGAAGCACCGCCGGTGCCGCTGTCCTCTATGGTGATGAACATCAATTTCGACATGACCGCCCGTGCTGATGTCGACAACTTCCTGTGGGTGACGGGCACCTATCAACACCCCGAGTTCCGCCCGCTGCTGGACCAGATTCCGGCCAACGGCAGCATTCGTCTGGCCTTCGGCAAGGACCGTCCGGAAGATACCGGTTCGGACAACTGGGTGTTCGCCTCGGACCACGGTGCCTTCCACCGCGCGGGCGTGGCCTTCCTGTATTTCGGGGTGAACTTCCACGAGGATTATCACAAGCCGTCGGACGACTATGAGCGCGTCAATCCGGCAGCCTTCCAGTCGGCCACCGAACTGGCCATCGAGGGCTTCCGTCGACTGGATGCGGGCCTGAGCCGCTAAGCGATTTCTTGCCGTGAGGGGGGGCGGGAAATGAAATGGATGATCGCGGCGGCAGGGCTTGTGGCTCTGTCGCTTTCGGGGTGCGGCCAGCAGGCTGCACCGCGAGAATCTGATGCTCAACAGGCGACACAGGCCGAGCGCTACGTTTTCGAAGTCAGCCAAGACGTAGCGGGTGTGTATGTACCCGCCAGCGACTATGCGCTGCGGAACTGGCGGCTCAAGCAAGTCAGTCTAGGGCATGCAGACGCATTTGCGGCATGGGATGCGACGGGCCGCGCGGCCAGTGCAGCTCCGGTGAAGCTGGTGTTCGAAGATCGTCAGGACATCAACGCCGAGACAGGGCAGCCAAGAACCCTGACGCTGATTTCGGCGGCGTTCGATCTGCGCGACGACAAGGTGGTTATCGAAGCCGTATCGGGCGGTCTGGGCGAAGTGCGTTTTGACGGCGCGCTGGACGGTCAGGGCGAAGCGGCCGCGCTAAAAGGCCAGCTCAAAATCGGCACCCAAATTTTCGAAAATACAGAGCTGAAATTGAAAACGGGAGGCTGAGAAGCCTCCCGTTTCCGACCTGATCGCTTAGGCGACTTCGGCGCGGACAATCTTGCCCGGAGCGCGCGGCGGCTCGCCCTTCGGCAGGGCGTCGATCACGTCCATACCTTCGGTGACATTGCCCCACACGGTGTACTGGCGGTCCAGGAAGCGGGCGTCGTCAAAGCAGATAAAGAACTGCGAGTTGGCGCTGTTCGGGTCCATGGTGCGGGCCATGGAGCAGGTGCCGCGCACGTGCGGCTCGTCGTTGAATTCCTGCTTCAGGTTCGGCTTGCTCGAACCCGAGGTGCCGGTGCCCGTCGGGTCGCCGCCCTGAGCCATGAAGCCAGCGATAACGCGGTGGAAGACCACACCGTCATAGAAGCCTTCCGAAGCCAGATCGGTGATCTGCTTGACGTGGTTCGGCGCGAGGTCCGAGCGCAGCTTGATGACGACGGGGCGTTCTTGGTTGTCGCCGGTGTCGATGAAGAAGGTCAGGGTTTCGGCCATTTGGCGCTCCTTGGCACAGCTAAATATGCGGGGGTCATAGCGGTAGAACGCGCGGACCGCTATGAAAGACGCATGAGTGAGAACGAAAAGCCTGCTGATAAGCCCGTCGAACGCCGTCGTATGGTGCGTTTACCGACGGGAGGGACCGCCGCAGGGCGCAGTCAGGGCAAGAAAATCAAGACGGCCAAGGACAAGACGCCGTCGTCGCAATCCTGGATCAAGCGCCAGCTGGCTGATCCGTGGTCGGACCGTGCGCGCGCCGAGGGCTGGCGCAGCCGCGCCGCGTTCAAGCTGATCGAGATCGACGACCGCTTCAACCTGATCAAGAAGGGCAGCCGCGTCATCGATCTGGGTGCCGCGCCGGGCGGCTGGGTGCAGGTGTGCCTCGACCGTGGCGCTTCCGAAGTGGCGGGCGTGGACCTGTTGATGATCGAGCCGATCCCCGGCGCGCATCTGATTCAGGCCGACTTTACGCACCCCGGCGTGGACCAGCAGCTGATCGACGCTCTGGGCGGTCGCCCTGATCTGGTGCTGTCCGACATGGCGCATAACACCATCGGACACCGCAAGACGGACCACCTGAAGATCATCGCCCTGATCGAGATTGCCGCCGATTTTGCCATCCGGACGCTCAAACCCGGTGGTAATTTCGTTTCGAAGAATTTTCAGGGCGGAGATGCCGGCGGCGTGCTGACGCGCCTGCGCGAAGAGTTCGAAACGGTGAAGTATTTCAAACCGGAATCGAGCCGCAAGGACAGCGCCGAAGTGTTTCTGGTGGCGCTCAACAAAAAATAGGGAGCAGGCCCATGTCTGTGCAGGTGGCGTTTCAATCCCAGTCCTCCATCTGCACGGCTGCGGGCGCGCCCTTTACAGGCAGGCTGTGCCGACTGGTGGCCGAGCGTCTGGATGACAGCACAGCGATCGGGCACCGGATTTTAAGCTGGTCCGGCAATCCTTCGCATGAAGGTGATGCCTTGCCGTTGCGGCTGATGGGCGGACTGCATGCTCTGGCCCGCGATGGGCGCAGGCCCGAATGGTCGGCCGTCTATCCGCCGAATGATACCCCTGAAGACGACAGGCTTTGGGCCTTGCTTGAAAGCCTTCTGGTCGAGGAGGCAGGCTTCCTTGACCCATGGCTGGATGGACCCCCGCAAACGAATGAGGTGGGTCGGTCGGCGGCCCTGATGTCCGGCCTACTGGTGTTGGCGGATCGGGTGAAGATGCCGTTCGCCCTCTATGAGCTGGGAGCCAGCGCGGGGCTGAACAGCCAGTTGGATCGCTATGGCTATCGGCTGGGCGAAACGCGGGCGGGAGATGATGCGTCGCCGGTTCAGCTGGCCCCGCGGTGGCAAGGAGCGTCTCCGCCGTCCGCCGAGGTGAAGGTGGTGGCGCGTCGCGCGGTGGATCGCAATCCGTTGGATGTCCGCTCCGAAGACACGCGCAAAATGCTGGCGGCCTATGTCTGGGCCGACCAGTTGGAGCGGTTGGAGCGGCTGGAAGCGGCACTCGATCTGGCGGCGCGTGACCCCGTTACGGTCGAGCGCGATGATGCGGCCGACTGGCTTGAGAACACTTTGACAGTCACCGCCGAGGCCGGCGTGTGCCGTGTGGTGATGCACACCATCGCCTTCCAGTATTTCCCGCCCGAGGCGCAGCAGCGCATTCGCGACCACATGGACAAGGTGGGGCAGGGGGCGACGCCGGAAAGCCCGCTGGCGTGGCTCAGTTTCGAGGCGTCCGCACAGGGCGGGCCGGAGCGCAGGCCGATGTTGAAACTGCGTGTCTGGCCAGGTGGCGGCGAGACGCAGCTGGCGGTGTGCCAGCCGCACGGGGCCGAGATTTTCTGGGAGCAGGGATAGGCCCTCATCAGAATCTAAGGGTGCCGAAATGCGCCACCACATTATTGTGATTAAAGATTGCTTGCAATTATATCGTGCACGACCATTTATGGTCCTCGACCACACTCAAGGAGGACAATCATGAGCCATCTGTACAAAACCCGTGTCACCGCCGTTGGCGGTCGCGCTGGCACCATAAAGAGCGAAGACGGTATTCTGGACATGCCGCTGGCCCTGCCGACCGGCCTCGGCGGTAAGGGCGGGGCAACCAATCCCGAGCAGCTGTTCGCTGCCGGCTATGCCGCTTGTTTTGAAAACGCCGTCATCCACGTGACCCGTCGCCAAGAGCAAAAGGTCCGCGATGGCGATATCGAAGTGACCGCCGAGGTGGGGTTGCTGCCGACCGAGACGGGCGGCTTCAAACTGTCGGTCGAAATGGATGTGGTGATCGCGGGTCTGGATCAGGCCAAGGCCGAAGAAGTGGTCCGCGCCGCCCACGAAGTTTGCCCCTATTCCAATGCGGTAAAGGGCAATATCGACGTGGTTCTGAACGTATCGGTGAAGTAAAGCATAGAGTGGCGGCGATGACAGATAGGGAACAGCACGATCCGGACGACCTGCTGCGGCTGGACCGTCAGGTGTGCTTTCCACTGTATGCCGCTACCAATCTGCTGACGCGGCTGTATGGGCCGGTCCTGGCCGAACTGGGGCTGACCTATCCGCAGTATCTGGTGTTGCTGGTGCTGTGGGAAACACAGCCGCTGTCGGTGGGGGATCTGGGACGCAGGCTTTATCTGGACAGCGGCACCTTGACGCCTCTGCTAAAGCGGATGGAGCAGGCCGGTCTGGTGACGCGCACACGCGACCCTGACGATGAACGCCGCGTGTTGATTGATCTGACCTCAGCGGGAAAAGCTATGAAGGCCAGAGCCAGCCATGTGCCGGCAACCTTGGCGGCAGGCCGCTCGACAGAAGATCTGGATGCTTTGCGGGATCAGGTGAATGAACTGGTCCGCACCCTGACACCCGGAGCCTAGACCGTGTCAGGCGATAGGGTGCGAGCGGGCCTCGGTCTCGGCAGCCGTCTTCTGGGCCAGTTCGCGCGCTTCGATACGGGTCCAGATTCGGTCATGGACGGTAAAGAAGACCGTCTGCACCAGAGGCTCGATGATGCCGATGGCCAAGGCGGCGCGGATATCGCCCGTTAGAGCAAACGCCACCGACACCGCCACGGTGAAGTGCATCACACCATAGGTGATCGTCTTGAGCGCAATCTGTTTGAAAGAGCGGGGCAGGGCGTGGCTGTGGCCATGGTGATGGCCGTGATGCTTGTGACCGTGCACGCGCATCTGTTCTTGCGGCGACATCACGCCCAGACGCGAGGACACAGCCTCGGCGGCTTCTTCAAGGCCGGTAGCCAGCCGGCGCTTTTCGATCACGTGCCAGACGCGGTCGTGGATCGTATAGGCGATGGTTTGGAAGAACGGTTCGACAATGCCGATGGCCAAGGCCATGCGGATGTCCTGGGTGATGGCAAAGGCCACCGCGATCGCAACCACCAAGTGCATAATGCCATAGCTGGCGATTTTAAGCGCCAGTTGACGGGCTGTGCTCAGGAGGAAGGCGACCATGGGGGTAAAATGACTGTCGGGCCGGTCAGTTGCAAACCATAAAATCCTATTATGGTGATAAGTCCAACTTGCAACCCCTGCCTATACGCGGCCTGATATGTTGCGGCCTCTGTAGCCAAAGGTGATGAGGGATGCCGCCGTTTTATTGCGCTGCACCCTTGCCGAGTCGGCGGTTTACCCTCTATACGCGGCCCGCAAAACGGAGACTCCCCCATGGAGATACGCGAAGGCCTTACCTTCGACGATGTTTTGCTCGAACCCGGTCCGTCGGAGGTCATGCCCGCCGACGTTGACGTTTCGACGCGCCTGACAAAAGACATCACCCTGAACATCCCGCTGCTGTCGTCCGCCATGGACACGGTCACGGAAAGCCGCCTTGCCATCGCTATGGCGCAGGCTGGCGGCATGGGCATTCTGCACCGCAACATGACCATCGAGGAGCAGGCCGAGCAGGTCCGCACCGTCAAGCGTTATGAAAGCGGCATGGTGATCAATCCGGTCACCGTCACCCCCGACACCACCCTTGGCGAAGTGCGCGACATCGTCGCCCGCAAGAAGATCACCGGCTTCCCGGTTGTTGATCCGGCCACCGGCCGTCTGGTCGGCATGCTGACCAACCGCGACATGCGCTTCGAGAACGACCCGTCGATCAAGGCGTCCAGCCTGATGACCACGGGCGAGTTGATCACGGTGCGTGAAGGGGCCAGCCGCGAGGAAGCCCGCGAGCTTCTGCGCACCCGCAAGATCGAACGTGTCATCGTCGTGGACGACCAGAACCGCGCTGTCGGCCTCATCACCATGAAGGACATCGAGAAGGCCCAAGCCTTCCCGAACGCCGCCAAGGACGACCACGGCCGTCTGCTGGTCGGTGCCGCCTCGACCGTCGGTGACGCGGGCTATGAGCGCGCCATGGCATTGGCCGAAGCCGGTGCAGACCTTGTGGTTATCGACACCGCCCACGGCCACTCGGCCTCGGTTGCGGCTGTCGTCGAGCGTATCAAGCGCGAGAACAACCGCATCGCCATCGTGGCCGGTAACGTCGCCACCTATGATGCTACCCGCGCTCTGATCGATGCAGGCGCAGACGTTGTGAAGGTCGGTATCGGCCCGGGCTCCATCTGCACGACCCGTATCGTCGCTGGCGTCGGCGTGCCGCAACTGACCGCCATCATGGACGCTGCCCGCGCTGCCGAAGGCACTGGCGCAACCGTCATCGCTGACGGCGGCATCAAATATTCGGGCGACATGGCCAAGGCCATCGCTGCCGGTGCATCGGCGGCCATGATGGGCTCGATGTTCGCCGGTACTGATGAATCGCCGGGCGAGGTCTTCCTCTACCAAGGCCGGTCGTACAAGTCGTACCGCGGCATGGGCTCGGTCGGTGCCATGGGCGCTGGCTCTGCGGACCGTTACTTCCAGAAGGAAGTCTCGTCCGAGAAGCTGGTGCCGGAAGGCATCGAAGGCCAAACCGCCTATAAGGGCCCGATCGCTCCGGTCATCCACCAGATGGTCGGCGGTCTGCGTGCCTCGATGGGCTATGTCGGCGGTGCAAACCTCGGCGAGTTCCAGAAGCGCGCACGCTTCGTTCGCATCACCGGTGCGGGCTTGCGTGAAAGCCACGTCCATGACGTCATGATCACCCGCGAGGCACCGAACTACCGCCAAGGGTAATCACCTTTAAGGACAGCCGATGACGACCGAACTCACCTATCTGAGCCTGACTTTGATTTTGGCACTGGTGCAGGTTTTCCTGCCCGCCGGAGCAAGGACGGCAGAGTTCGGACTGAAATGGAATGCGGGCCCGCGCGACAAGACGCCCAGTTCAGAGAAACCTCTGACCGGGCGCCTTGAGCGGGCCCAGTCCAACCTCTTCGAGACCCTGCCTCTGTTTATCGGCGCTGTGCTGATTGCCCATGTGGCTTCGGCTAATGGCGCGCTAACAGTTTGGGGCTCGGCACTCTATTTTTGGGGGCGAGTGGCATTCATCCCGCTCTATGCCTTGGGCATCCCCTTTATCCGGTCGCTGGTTTGGCTGGTCTCGCTTGCGGGGCTGATCATGGTGCTGGCGGCCCCGTTTATCTGAACTGAAGTCCATTGACCCCAGCCGCCCGTCTCGCCGCCGCCGCCTCCATCCTCGACTCCATCGCACAGGGCCGTCAGCCTGCTGAAGTCGTGCTGAAGGCTTGGGGTACTGCCAACCGCTATGCCGGATCGAAAGACCGCCGCGCCATCGCCGACCGCGTTTACAAGGTGCTGCGCGCCCGTGGCCGCCTGAGCTGGATCATGGGTGGCCGTGAAGATGGCCGCGCTCTGGTTATCGGCAGCCTGCACGCGCTGGACAACCTGTCTCTGGAAGAGATCGAGGCCCTGCATTCGGGCGAGGGCTATGGCCCGCGTCCGCTGTCCAAGCAGGAGCGTAGCCGCATCACCGCCGCCGATGGCGAGCTGCCGGGTTGGGTGGCCGCTGGCATCCCCGAGTTCGTGATGGAGGACTTCCAGAAGGTCTATGGCGACAACTGGAAGAACGAGGCCCACGACCTGATGGCCCCGCGCGCGCCGATCGACCTGCGCGTCAACAGCCTGAAGGCGACCCGCGAAGAGGTGGAGGGCGAACTGCGCGCCGCCGAGCTGTCGCCGGAACTGACCCCGTGGTCGGAACTGGGCCTGCGTCTGGCTTCGGAGCCGCCGCCCAACATTCAGGCGCTGGACGGCTTCAAGGAAGGCCGTTTCGAGATTCAGGACGAAGGCAGCCAGATCATCTGCGCGCTGGCCGATGCCAAGCCGGGCACGACCGTCGTTGATTACTGCGCCGGTGGTGGCGGCAAGACGCTGGGTCTGGCCCAATCGATGATGGGGCAGGGCCGCCTGGTCGCCTCCGACGTGGTGGCCAAGCGTCTGGACAATATCCGTCCGCGTCTGGAACGTGCCGGTGTTGACGCCGAACTGGTCCTGATCGGCCAGAACGGCGGGGGTCTGGAAGACCTGAACGATGCCGCCGATCTGGTTCTGGTCGATGCGCCTTGCTCGGGTGCGGGCACCTGGCGTCGCCACCCCGAGGATGCATGGCGTCTGACGGCTGAAGAGGTCGAGCGTCTGCACGGCCTGCAAACCCGCATCATGTCGCAAGCTGCCAAGCTGGTGAAGGTCGGTGGCCGCATCGCCTATGTCACCTGCTCGATGCTGACCCGCGAGAACGAGGACACCGCCGCCGCCTTCGAGGCCGCGCATCCGAACTTCAAGCCGGTGGCGATCGAGACGACCGGCCACGACATTGCCTCGCAGGCCAAGGGGCACCAACTTCGCCTTTCGCCGTATTCGACCAATACCGACGGCTTCTTCTTCGCCCTCTACGAGCGCGCTGAATGAGGGCTCGGGTCGAACGTATCGGGGATGTCGCCGTCCTTCCGGTGATGGCGGCCCCTGCGGAATACCGCGACCAGCTTCAGGCCCGCATCCGTCCCCTGATCACCGGCATCGGTCCGGTGGAGGGGGCGGTGTCCCTGAGCGCCGAACTGGCCCGCCGCGAGGCGATGGGCGACATGCCCGATCTGGTGGTGGTGCTGGGCAGCTCCGGCTCACCCACGCTGGAGCATGCAGCCGTCTATCAGGTCACCTCGGTGGACGACCGCGACATGGACGCCAGTCCGCTCGGCTTCCCCAAGGGGATTACGCCGCTGCTGGATATGCCGGCGGTCCTGCCGCTGCCGTGCCGTCTCGAAGGCGTGCCGACCGCGACCCTGTCGACCGGAGCCAATGTGGTTTCGGGCGAGGCCTATCAGGCATTGCACGCCGATATGGTCGATATGGAAACCTTCGCCTATCTGCGGGCGACCCAGACCTTCTGCGTGCCCTTGATGGCGCTGCGTGGCGTGTCGGACGGCAAGGTCGAACTGACCAAGCTGGAGGACTGGACCTCTACGCTCGATCAGGTCGATGCCAATCTGGCTATCGCATGGGACAGGCTGGTGGCCGCGCTGGAAAGCGGCGGCTTGAGCGCCCTGATGCCCGCACTTGAACAACAGGCCGTATCCGGCCTAGACCCCGCCGCAACTCCCGTAACGGATTCGCATTCATGACCCAGCCGACCCAACACCAGAAGGTGCTCATCGTCGACTTCGGCAGTCAGGTGACGCAGCTGATCGCTCGCCGCCTGCGCGAGCTGAACGTCTATTGCGAGATCCACCCCTATACCAAGGCGACCGCAGCCCTTGAGGCCATGCAGCCGCAGGCCATCATCTTCTCGGGCGGCCCGTCCTCGACGACCGAAGAGAACAGCCCGCGCGTTGACCACAAGGTCTTCGAATACGGCGCGCCGATCTTCGGCATCTGCTACGGCGAGCAACTGATCTGCGCCGAACTGGGTGGCAAGGTCGAAAGCGGCCACCACCGCGAGTTCGGCCGTGCTGACATCAGCATCGTCAAGGACAGCCCGCTGTTTGAAGGCATTGCTGGCGCAGGCGAGCAAGAGCCGGTCTGGATGTCGCACGGTGACCGTGTGACGGCTATCCCGGAAGGCTTCGAGGTTATCGCCACCTCGGAAGGCGCGCCCTATGCCGCCATCGCCAACACCGAGAAGAAAATCTACGCCGTGCAGTTCCACCCCGAGGTGGCCCACACGCCGCGTGGCGCGCAACTGCTCAAGAACTTCGTCTACAATATCGCCGGTCTGACCGGTGACTGGACGATGGCAGCATACCGCGACGAGCAGATCGCCAAGATCCGCGAACAGATTGGCACCTCCAAGGTCATCTGCGGCCTGTCGGGCGGTGTGGACTCGTCGGTTGCGGCGGTTCTGATCCACGAGGCCATCGGCGACCAGCTGACCTGCGTGTTCGTGGATACCGGCCTGCTGCGCAAGGACGAGGCCAAGCAGGTCACGACCCTGTTCCGCGAGCATTACAACATCCCGCTGGTTCACGTTGATGCCTCGGAACGCTTCCTTGGCGAGCTGGCCGGCATTTCGGATCCGGAAACCAAGCGCAAGACGATCGGCCGTCTGTTCATCGAGGTCTTCGATGAAGAGTCGTCCAAGATCGAGGGCGCAGAGTTCCTCGCCCAAGGTACGCTCTATCCGGACGTGATCGAGAGCCTGTCGGCCTCGGGGGGGCCGTCGCAGGTCATCAAGTCGCACCACAATGTGGGTGGTCTGCCGGACTATATGAAGCTGAAGCTGGTCGAGCCGCTACGCGAGCTGTTCAAGGATGAAGTCCGTGCTCTGGGCCGCGAACTGGGCCTGACCGAAGCCTTTGTTGGCCGTCACCCGTTCCCGGGACCGGGCCTCGCCATCCGAATTCCGGGCGAGATCACGCCGGACGCCGTGCAGACCCTGCAAGACGCCGACGCCATCTATCTGGACGAAATCCGCAAGGCCGGTCTCTACAACGAGATCTGGCAGGCCTTTGCCGTCCTGCTGCCGGTCAAGACCGTTGGCGTGATGGGCGATGCGCGTACCTATGAGAAGGTGCTGGCCCTGCGTGCGGTCACCTCGACCGACGGCATGACCGCGGACTTCTTCCAGTTCCCGTGGGAAGTTCTGGCCCGCACGGCCACCCGCATTATCAATCAGGTGCCGGGCGTGAACCGCGTCGTCTACGACGTGACCTCGAAGCCTCCGGGCACCATCGAGTGGGAATAAGCCATTAAAGAAAAACCCTCCGGATCGCTCCGGAGGGTTTTTTGTTGGGCCTTAGCCGTATTGTGGTGGCTTGCCGGTTTCCTGAACGGTGAACCAGCGGGTGACGGTGAACGCATCCACGCCGCTATCGCCGCCAAAGCGGCCATAACCCGTACTCTTCACGCCGCCGAACGGAGCCATTGGCTCGTCGGCAATGCCTTGGTCGTTGACGTGGATGATGCCGGTCTCGATGCGGTTGGCGACACTGAGGGCTTCGGTCATATTCTCGGAAATGACGCCCCCGGTCAGTCCGTACTCGGTGTCATTAGCCAGTTCGACGGCTTCATCGACACTATCAACCACGTGGATCACCGTCGCCGGACCGAAGATTTCACCGTAGTAGATCTCCATGTCCTTGGTGATGTCGGTCAGAAGGACAGGGCGGATCAGCGTCTGCTCGTCCCCTTCGATCTCGCCGGTCCCGGCCAGCACAGTCGCCCCCTTGTCGATGGCATCCTTTATGAGCGCCGATACGCGCTGGGCCGCGCGCTTGTTCACCACGGGGCCCACAAAGGTAGCCGGATCGGACGGATCGCCCGACGGAATGGCTTTGACCGCCTCGGTAAATTCTTTGGTGAAGGCTTCGGCCAAATCGCGCACCACAATGACACGGTCTGTCGACATGCAAATCTGGCCCGAGTTCATATAGGCGCCGAATACGGCGGTTTTGACCGCATAGTCGATGTCGGCGTCCTTCAGGATGACCAAGGGGTTCTTTCCGCCTAGCTCGAGGATGGCGGGCTTGAGGTGTTTGGCAGCGGTGGTGCCGATGATGCGGCCCACGTGCGTGGAACCGGTGAAATTCACCAGTCGCACCCGGGGATCCGCGATCAGGGTCTCGACGATGACGCCGGCATCCTTGATGTCATTGGTTACGACGTTCAGCACACCTGCCGGCAGGCCGGCTTCCATCAGCGCGTCGGCCAGATAGAGACCGCAGGAGATCGGGGCGTCCTCCGAGGGCTTCATCACAACCGTGTTGCCGACCGCCAGCGGAATGGCGATGGCGCGGATGCCGAGGATGTAAGGGGCGTTCCACGGCGAGATGGCGGCGATCACGCCATATGGCACCTTCTTGGCATAGGAGCTGACCCCCGGCATCTGGGTTTGCAGCACCTGACCACGTGGCTGGGTGACCGCTGCGGCAGCCTCGCGCAGGATTTCGATGCAGAGCTCGACGTTAAAGGCCGCCCATGGACGCGCACCGCCGACTTCCGCGGCCATGGTGGCGACGGCGTCCTCCGACCTGGCTTCCATTATGTCGGCCGCGCGCAGAAAAATCTTCCGACGCTCGTAGGGCAGCATTTCCGACCAGGCGGGCAAGGCCCTCGATGCAGCATCTACAGCGGCGGTTACATCGGCGGGAGATGCCGCTGCGACCTTGGCAAAAACCTCGCCGGTCCACGGCGAGACGTCATCTGTCGTGGCTTTGGTAGACGAGGGGACTTCCTTGCCATCTATCAGAAGGCCGCGCGTTAGTGTGGTCATGGGGAACTCCGTGGGGGCTGGAGGCCAAAGGGGAAGGCGATCGGTGCCTTCACCCTCTGGTCTTCGGATGGGGGCAGGTTATGGGCCTGCCCCCTCCGGTGTCCACCTTGGCTGTTGCGTCGGTGGAAACCCGCGGCGCTGGTGTTTCCCGCCTAGCTTACGGATTGACGCGCACTGTTGCGGCGGCTGTAGGCAAAATAGATGGCGCTGCCGACAAGGTTCCAGATCAGGAACCACAGCAGCGTCTGCTGGGGCAGGCTGAACATCAGGTACAGGCAGCCTGCGATGGCCACCGGTCCGATGATCCATGCCAGCGGTGTGCGGAAACCACGCGGCAGGTCCGGCTGGCGCACGCGCAAAATCAACATACAGACGGCAACCGATGTAAAGGCCACCAGCGTACCGGCATTGGCCATGGCCACGATCTCTTCAAGCGGCACAAACAGGGCGATGATGCCCACGACCGTGACGGTGAAGATGGTGATGCGCACCGGGGCACCGCGCTTGGACACCTTGGCCAGAGCGCGCGGGAGCATGCCGTCGCGCGCCATCACGAAGAAGACGCGGCTTTGCCCATACAGGAAGGCCAGAATGACCGTCGGCAGGGTCAGCACCGCCGTAACAGCCAGAAAGTGGGCCGCGAACGGCTGGTCCAGCTTGCGCAGGATCAGGGCCAGGGGCTCGGGGCTGTTGGCAAAGATGGAGAAGTGGGTCGATCCCAGAGCCGCCAGAGCGATGATTGTATAGATGGCCGCGCACGCCAGCATGGAGCCCACGATGCCAATGGCCAGATCGCGCTTGGGGTTCTTGGCTTCCTCGCCTGCGGTGGCAATCGCATCGAATCCATAGAAGGCAGAAAAGATGATGGCGGCGGCGGCCATAATGCCGCGCTCTATGCCGTCGTCGCCCATGCTGCGGCTAAAGCCATAGGGACTGAACGGCGACAGATTGGCCATGTCGAAATGCGGTAGGGCGAACCATACAAACAGGGCTAGCGCCGATAGCTTGACCGCCACCAACAGCATATTGAAGGCCGCGCTTTTGCCTGTTCCCAGTAGCAGCAGACCCGCGATCAGCAGGATGATGATAAGCGCGGGCACGTTGGCAATGCCGCCCGCGTGGGGTCCGGCCATAAGTACCATTGGCATGCCGAACAGTTCGTTCAGCAATGGCGCGGCATAGCCCGACCAGCTGACCGAGACGGCGCTGATCACCAGCGAGTATTCGAGGATCAGGCTCCAGCCGACCATCCATGCCACCATCCGGCCCAGAACAACCAGTGAATAGGTGTAGGCACTGCCCGATGCGGTGATGGTCGAGGCCATCTCGGCGTAGCACAGCGCGCCGCACATGCAGACAAAGCCCGCGATCAGGAAGGACACCAGAACCGCCGGTCCGGCCTTGTCCGCACCAATACCGATGAGCGTCAGAATGCCCGTCCCCACAATGGCCCCGACGCCCATGGCGATCAGATGGGGCCAGCTCAGCGTGCGAGCCAGAGCGTTGGAAGACGAAGACGCGGGATCGCCGGTTGGCGACGCAGAAGGCATGCCCATTGGGGGAGGGGCTCCGGTATTGGGGGAGAACTCGAAACGAAGTGACTTAGTTGTCCGGTTGGGTAGGAGAAGAGGCCAGCAAGGTCCTAAGTTCCGGAAGGATGATGGCTGGGATTGGTCATAAGCCGACAGCGTTTCAGGGAAAAGCGCCCTTTATCGAAATTATGTCCGACGCCTTCCAGGGGAGGTGTGCTCTTTGGAACGCGCGCGAATGTAAGCGTGTGTTTGACAGGATCGTATCGACGCGGGGATGCATGCCCGTCCGGTAATGCGTGAAAGCTCTGCCGGATGTGACGGTTCTTGCTGGCAAAACAGTAAAATCGATTAAATCCGGAACCGTGACCGTTGTCGTATACGTTAGGGAGACGACAACGGTTTTTGGGTTCTGCGGGGCGGTATGAAAATCAAGCGCAAACAGGTGGTACTGGCTGTCGGGGCTGTGGTGGCACTGGCGCTGGTGGCCATGGTGGTGATCACCATGCGCCGCCCGCCGGAGGTGGCCGTGCTGGAGGTAAAGCCCCAAACGGTCGAACTGGCCCTGTCGGTGGTGGGCCGCGCGCGTCCGGATGATCTTGTGCAGGTGTCGTCGCCGAATCCGGGGCAGGTGGTCCGCCTGTTGGCCGATGACGGGGACCAGGTGACGGCGGGAATGCCGCTGGCCACCATTCGCGCCAATGTCGAACAGGCCCAAACCGAAGCTGAAGTTGCCCGCGAGCGCGCCGCCCGCGCCGATGTGACCGAGGCGCGCCTGAACTACAACCGCACCAAGACCCTGCATGATCGTGGCTTTGCCGCCGATGCCGCGCTGGACAGCGCGCGGGTGGCCCTTCAGGCCGCCGAAGCCAATCTGGCCGCTGCCTCGGCACAGGTGCGCGCCTCTGCCGAGCGCGCCCGCGAATACACCATCCGCGCGCCCATGACGGGCACCATCCTGTTCCGCCCTTTGGACGAGGGGCAGGTGGTACAAGCGGGCGAGACCATTTTTGAGATGGCGGGTGCCGCTGGCGTCGAGATTCAGGCCGAGGTCGAGGAAGCCTATGCCGACGCCCTGAGCACCGGTCTGTCGGGCCGTGCGGCGCAGTCGGGGTCATCGGAGGTGTTTGCTGTGCGCGTGTCGGAGGTATCACCGCGTGTGAATGCCGCGACCGGCGGGCGGTTGATCAAGGTCGTGCCCGCCGATGGCCAATCCCTGTCGCCGGGCCGTTCGGTCGATCTGACGATTGTGGTCGAGCGCCGCGACAACAGCCTGACCATTCCACGTCAAGCGGTGCTGGATGCCACCGCTGCGCCCAAGGTGTTGGTGGTCGGGGCCGATGACCGCGTGACCGCGCGCGAGGTGACCATTCTGCGCTGGCCGTCGACCAATGCCATCATCACCGGTGGGCTGAAGGCGGGTGACCGCATCGTGCGCGATCCGGCCAAGGTGGCACAGGGCGGCCGCATTCGTCCGGTCGTCGCCGAGCAGGGCCGCTGAGTCGTGTTCGCCTTCAAGGTTGCTCGTCGCTATCTGCTGTCCAATCCCAGCCAGACCCTGTTGCTGATTGCGGGGGTGGCGCTGGGGGTGACGGTGTTCATCTTCATCACCGCCCTGATCAACGGGCTGGCCGTGCGGCTGACCGAACAGGTAACGGGCGACAATGCCCACATCAGCATTCAGGCCCCGACCCGCGTCGCGCGCGTGCTGGAAGGCGATGTGCCGGTCGAGAGCGTGGCTCTGGTCTCGACCTTCCAGCGCAAGCAGATCCGCGACTGGCCGATGATCACCGAACTGTTGCGGGATCGCGACGAGGTGTCGGCCATCAGCCCGCAGATTTCCGGCAGCGCCTTTCTGGTGAAGGGCGAGGCAGTGTCGCCCCTGTCGGTGCTAGGGGTGGATCCGCAGGGGGTGGATGCCATTTCCTCTATCACGCCCAAGATCATTGCGGGTTCCGGCCAAATGACAGCCGATGGTCTGTTGATCGGCGAGAAGATGGCCGACGAGTTTGGCCTGATCGCCGGTCAATCCGTCCTGTTGCGCACCGAGCGCGGGGTGGAGCGCCAGCTGACCATCAACGGTGTCTTCCGCACCGGCCTGCAAAGTCTGGACGAGCGGGTGGCCTTCCTGCCCATCCAGACGGCGCGGCCTTTGTTCGAACTGCCCGAAGGCGTGACCAATATCGAGGTGAAGCTGAAAGACCCCGAAGAGGCGCGCGACATGGCCCGCTTTCTGAAGGAGGCGACCGGTCTGCGTGTCACGCCGTGGCAGGAAAAGAATGAAAGCCTTGAGGATGCGCTAAACGCCCAAGGGCAGACGGGCACCATGATTCAGGTGTTTTCGCTGATCTCTATCGTCATCGGTATCGCTAGTGCGCTGGTGCTGTCGGCATATCGCCGCCGCAGCGAGGTAGGGATCATGCGGGCGTTTGGCATTTCGGGCCGCTTCATCATCTGGGTGTTTCTGTTGCAGGGGCTACTGATCGGTCTGTTGGGGGCGCTCATCGGCTGTGGCGCGGGCTATGGGCTGTGTGTCTTTCTGGAGGGTATCACCAAGGCCGATGGCACCTCGGCGCTGCCGATTGCACCGGAGCAGGGCGGCTATGGCGCGGCTCTGATCCTGACCACCATCGGGGCGGTGGTCGCCTCCATCATTCCGGCGCGCAATGCCGCCAAGGTCGATCCTCTGGAGGCTATCCAGCAATGAGTTTGTTGAACGCCCAGGGGATCGAGAAAACCTTCCGCAACGGGGACGAAGAGACCCGCGTGCTGAAGGACATTGATATGACGCTGGAGGCGGGGGAACTGGTGGCCCTGCTGGGTCAGTCGGGGTCTGGCAAGTCAACTCTGCTGTCCATCGTTGGGCTATTGTTGCGCCCCACCAATGGCCAGTTGGAGATTAATGGCGAGCGGGTCGATAACCTGTCAGAACGCCGCCGTGCCCATTTCCGCAATGAGAAGCTGGGCTTCGTCTTCCAGTTTCACCACCTGCTGCCGGACTTTACGGCACTTGAGAATGTGGCCTTTCCGGCGGCGGCTCCGGCAGGGGGCATCAGCGGCAAGATGCGCGACCGCGCCGCCGAACTGCTGACACGCGTCGGTTTGGAGGAGCGGATCGACTTTCCGGCCACACGCCTGTCGGGCGGGCAGAAACAGCGGGTGGCGATTGCCCGCGCGCTGATGAATGCGCCGGACCTGATCATTGCCGATGAGCCGACCGGAAATCTGGACCGCGAGACCGCCGATAAGGTGCTGGAACTGATGCGCGAGGTAAACCGCGAGACAGGGGCCACCTTCCTGATCTGCACCCACGATCCGGGCGTGGCCGAGCGCTGTACGCGCCGTCTGACACTGGCCGATGGTGTGCTGGAAAGTGATGATCGCGGCGGGGCGCAGCGCGGTGAGTAGCGCTTTAAGTCCCTGTTCAAAATAAGGGTTTTGAAAAAGCCAATCTCTGCGTCAGTTTAGAAAAACTGAATGGCCTTACTTGACGTATGAAGGCACAGAGGTGGGGCTGTTTCTGACGGCGTTTCCTTCCCCTTATGAGGCAAACTGCGGACTGGCCCCAAGGCCGTCCGCTTTTCTTTTGGCCAAAAGAAAAGCCCCGCCGAAGCGGGGCCAGTGGGAGGTCTTCAATCCACGCAGCGCATGGGCTCGGCCACGCCATCGATGATGCGCGCTCGGCAGCCGAAAGTGTTACTATCGGCAGCGCATTGACCCGCGGCAGGCGCTTTTGTTTCGCCATCGGTAGCCAGACAGTCGCCCTGACACTGGCTGGCGTCGGAGCAAGGCTTTTCGGCATCGGCATAGCTGAGGATGCAGCGCCACGTCTGGGCGCGGCCAACCTGCTGCAACTGGCCCCCCTGTTGGGTGCAGGCGCTGAGGGCCGGATTGGCCTCGACCGGCGCAGACGGTGCCGTCGGGGCGCAGGCCGCCATCATTAGTCCGATGACAGCGGCGACAGCCTTCAGCTTCAACTCACCCGTCCCTTGTCAAAGCCCGACCAGCAGTCGTCATAGTCCAGCTGCATCAGCGGGGTCTGCTCGGCCCATGCGGTGGTGCGGATGGGCATGCGGGTCTCGAACATGAAGGCGAGGGTGTTCTCGATCTTGTGCGGCTTGAGGTCGGCATTGGTCGCGCCTTCCCACGAAGCCTGATCGGGGCCGTGGCCGCTCATGCGGTTGTGCAGCGACGCGCCACCTGGCGCAAAGCCACCGGCCTTGGCGTCATAGGCACCGGTGATCAGGCCCATGAACTCGCTCATGACGTTGCGGTGGAACCACGGCGGACGGAAGGTGTCCTCGGCCACCATCCAGCGCGGCGGGAAGATGACAAAGTCGCAGTTGGCCGTTCCCGCCGTGTCAGACGGCGAGGTCAGGACGGTGAAGATCGACGGATCGGGGTGGTCGAACGACACGGTACCAATGGTGTTGAAACGGGCCGTGTCGTAGCGATAGGGCGCATAGTTGCCGTGCCAGCCCACCACATCCAGTGGCGAGTGGTCAAAGGTCGTGGCCCACAGCTGGCCGCCATATTTCTGGACGCACTCGACGGAGCGATCCACGTCTTCGAACCATGCGACGGGCGCTTCGAAGTCGCGCGGATTGGCCAACCCGTTGGCACCGATGGGGCCAAGGTCCGGCAGGCGGAACGGCGCGCCATAGTTTTCGCAGATATAGCCACGGATCGGGGCTTCCACCTCGAGGCGGAAACGCACGCCGCGCGGGATGACGACGATATGGCCGGGGTTGGCTTCGATCACGCCCATTTCGGTGACGAAGCGATGCGCGCCTTCCTGCGGCACAAACAGCATTTCGCCGTCGGCATTGTAGAAAACGCGGTCCACCATGGAGCGGTTGGCGACATACAGGTGGATGCCCACACCCGCGCCGCTTTCTGAACAGCCGTTACCGCCATAGGTCACCAGACCTTCGACCCAGTCGGTCGGCTGATTGGGCAGGGGCAGCGGGTCCCAGCGCATGCGATTGGGGTTGGGCAGTGTCTCGTTAAACGGGGTCGAGCGCCACTGGCCCTGCGCGAACGGCTTATAGGCACCGTGCTGCGCCGAGGGGCGCAGGCGGTATAGCCATGAACGGTGGTTGTGGTCACGCGGTGCGGTAAAGGCCGAACCCGACAGTTGTTCGGCATAAAGGCCCATGGCGGGACGCTGGGGCGAGTTGCGACCCACAGGCAGGGCACCGGCCACCGCCTCGGTCGCGAAATGGTTGGCAAAGCCCGTCTGATACGAAACGGTATTGGACGACATTGGCCGGTTTCCCCTCGGATAAATAGAAACGGGCGGAGCCTTGATTGGCCCCGCCCGATAGTCGTTTTAGGCGTCGACCTTGATCACGCCGCGGCGGATCTGGTCCAGTTCGATGGACTCGAACAGGGCTTGGAAGTTGCCATTGCCGAAGCCTTCGTTACCCTTGCGCTGGATGATCTCGAAGAAGATCGGGCCGAACAGGTTTTCGGTGAAGATCTGCAGCAGCAGGCCCTCTTCGCCAACGTTGCCGTCGATCAGGATGCGGTTCTTCTTCAGGCGCTCGAGGTCCTCGCCGTGGCCGGGGACGCGCTTGTCCACCAGCTCATAGTAGGTCTCGATCGTGTCCTGCAGCTTCACGCCACGGGCGCGCAGCTTCTCGACGGTCTCGTAGATGTTGTCGGTGGTCATGGCGAGGTGCTGGATGCCTTCGCCGTTGTACTGACGGATGAACTCTTCGATCTGCGAGTTCTCGTCCTGCGACTCGTTCAGCGGGATGCGGATCGCCTTGTCCGGCGCGATCATCGCCTGCGAGAACAGGCCGGTCGCCTTGCCCTTGATGTCGAAATACTTCTGCTCTTCAAAGCCGAAGATCTGGTTGTAGAAGGTCGACCAGGTACGCATCTGGCCGCGCTTCACGTTGTGGGTCAGGTGGTCGA
>NZ_DIGV01000043.1 GCF_002419815.1 Brevundimonas sp. UBA5713
GCGGGTCCGCACAGGTGTCGGCTGGCCCCTCACAGCGGATAACGGCTGCGCGCACCACCGTCAGCGCCGTCTCCAGCGCAGCGGTGGCATGGGCGGCCAGACGGGCCCCGCGCGCTGCACGGCGAAAATCATCCAGTCGGGCCACAGCGTCGGGTTCGGACAGCAGCAACAGATCACGGGCGTCGCGCGGCGTCGCCACATCCGGTACGGCCAGACCCAGTTTCAGGCTGGCGACCAGCAGTTCGATCTGGTCTGCCCCCAGCAGCTTTTTGGTCAAGGCGCGGTCGGCCAGCGGGTCCAGCCATGCGACGATAGCCGCCAGCAGATCGCCTTCGCTGTTCAATTCGCGCAGGTCGGCGGGGATAAGACGCGGCTCCAGCCAATCCAGCCATGCCTCGATCCGGGCATTGGTCCAGTCGGCAGGCGCGTAGATTTCGGCGACCGAAGAGGGGCGCTCGACGCGTCGCGATTCCTGCGACACGCCCTCCGCGAGGGCGGCGAACGGAAACTCTGCACCCATGGATAGCCTCCATGCCCGTCTTCAATAACGTACCGTAAAACCCCTGATTGTCGGTCCTCAATAGATATTGCGTGTCCGATACGATTTACCCCCAAGATATTGAAGCGGGCGAAAAGGCCACAAGGCGTGAACAAGCCGCTCAGATCGCTGGACGAAACGCTTTGCGGTTTCTATTATCGCCCCGCGTCGCCGCACACCTTTGGGCGGCGAGATATGAGTGAGTGCGACAACGTGCTGAGCAAGATCTTCACCTGGTGGAATGGCGCGACCATTGGCACCCTGTTCACCATCGCTAAGCGTGGCAGCCTGATCGGCACAGACGAATTCGGTAACCGCTATTACCAGTCGCGCGACACCATCTCCTACGATGGCCGCAAGCGTCGTTGGGTCGTCTATAACGGATATGCCGAGGCCACCAAGGTCCCGCCTGAATGGCAGGGTTGGCTGCGTTATACCTATGACGAGGCCCCCAGCGAAAAGCCGCTGCCGCGTAAGGCCTTCGAAAAAGATCACATCCCGAACCTGACCGGCACGCCGTATGCGCGTCGTCCGCAAGGCTCGCTGGCGGCTATCGGCCAGCGTCCGGCCGCGACCGGCGACTATCAGGCCTGGACGCCGGAATGATGTTTCGTCAGGTCCTGCTGGGCGGTGTGGTCGCAGCAGGCCTGGCTGTGTCCGGCGCGGGCGTATCCGCCGCATTGCTGGACGTTCCGCAAGATGCCGTTCCGGTTCAGGACCCTGTAGGCGACGCGTTGCGCAACACGGCTCCGCCTGCGCAACCGCCTGCGCCTGTACCCCCACAGACCCCGACCACCACGCCTGCGCCGAACGTCACTGTGGTGCCGCCCCTCGAGAGCGAGGTCGCACCACAAGAAGAAGTGGTCGAAGAGGAAGACGTGGTCGAGGAACAACCGGTCGAAGTGGTCGAGGAACCCGTCGAGCCCGGTCCGCGTCGCCGTCTGCCTGTCGCGATCATTCAGGCCATCGACAAAACCACAGCCGAGACCATGCGTTTCGAAGTGGAAGTGGGTGGTCGTCCGGTTCGCTTCTCTCGCTCGCTGATCTTCAAGGTTCGCGCCTGCGAGGTCTCTGGTCCCGGTGAACAAACCGAAGACTCCATCGCCTATATCGAGATCGGCACGCAATCGCGTAACCAGACGGCCTCGACCGAGGCGCGTCAGGTGTTCAAGGGCTGGATGTTTGCCTCTTCGCCGAGCGTCAATCCGCTCCAGCACCCGACCTATGATGCGTGGGTGGTAGGCTGTAAGGGCCGCTGAGCCCATTCTACGGCCTGCGCCCCCGTCATCGGGGTTAGCATCAAATCAAAATCGGGCCGCGCTTTGAGCGCATAGGGCAGGCGGCGCAGATAGGCGGTCTGCGGGATTTCCTGCGTGCCGAACTGTTTCAGATGATCGTTCTGGAACTGGGCGTCCAGCAGTACGAAGCCCGCACGGTTCAATCGCGCCACCAGATGCACCAGCGCGACCTTGGACGAGTCCGTGGCGCGGCTAAACATGCTCTCGCCAAAGAAGGCTCCGCCCAGCGAGACGCCATAAAGCCCGCCGACAAGAGCTTCATCCTTCCAGCATTCGACGCTGTGGGCATGTCCGCGCGCGTGAAGCTCTCCATACAGGCGACGGATCGGCCCGTTGATCCACGTATCCTCGCGCCCCTTGGCCGGGGCTGCGCAGGCGTCAACCACGTTCAGAAACGCCGTATTGACGCGCACGTCGAACGGCTCGCCGCGGACGGTGCGTTTCAGTCTGGTGGGGATGTGAAAAGCGTCCAGCGGAATAATGCCGCGCTGGTCCGGTTCAACGAGAAAGACGCGGGGATCATCCCGCGCCTCTCCCATGGGAAAGACCCCGCTGGCGTAGCAGCGCAGGAGAGCGTCGGCGTCAAACACCTCGCGCTCCATCGCGCTGAACTCGGGGTCGTCCTCTTCGATCAAATCAGGCTTTCGCCTTCTGGGCCGCGGCCCATTTTTCCAGCCAGTGGATGTCGTAGTCGCCGGTCAGGATGTCCGGCTCCTGCAACAGCTTCTGGAACAGCGGGATGGTGGTATCCACGCCGCCGACAACCGTTTCGCCCAGAGCGCGCTTGAGGCGTGCCAGAGCTTCCTCGCGGTCGCGACCGTGGACGATCAGCTTGCCGATCAGGCTGTCGTAGTAGGGCGGGATCGAATAGCCAGAGAAGATCGCGCTATCGAGACGCACACCCAGACCGCCCGGAGCGTGGAAGTCGGTCACGGTGCCCGGCGACGGGGTGAAGGTTTCAGCGTTCTCGGCGTTGATACGCACTTCGATCGCATGGCCTTTGAACTCGACGTCTTCCTGAGTGAACGACAGCGGCAGACCGGCAGCGATGCGGATCTGTTCGCGGACGAGGTCCACGCCGGTGATCATTTCAGTCACCGGATGCTCGACCTGCAGGCGGGTGTTCATCTCAATGAAGAAGAACTCGCCATCTTCCCACAGGAACTCGATGGTGCCGACGCCGAGATAGCCGATGGCGGCAATGGCCTTGTTGACCACTTCGCCGATCTTCTTGCGACCTTCTGCCGACAGGGCAGGGGACGGAGCTTCTTCCAGAACCTTCTGGTGGCGACGCTGCAGCGAGCAGTCACGCTCGCCGAGGTGGACCACGTTGCCGTGGCTGTCAGCGATGACCTGGATCTCGATGTGGCGCGGCTTCTGGAGATAGCGTTCCATATAGACGGCACCGTTGCCGAAGGCGGCCAGCGCCTCGGACTGTGCGGTCTGGACAGCTTCGACCAGATCGTCGGCAGTCATGGCGACCTTCATGCCGCGACCGCCACCGCCAGCAGCCGCCTTGACGATCAGCGGGAAGCCGATCGACTTGGACGCTTCAATGGCTTGCTCGACAGTTTCGACTTCGCCATCCGAACCCGGAACGACCGGAATACCGGCATCCTTGACGGTTTGCTTGGCGGTGATCTTGTCGCCCATCACGCGGATGTGGTCCGGCTTGGGACCGATGAAGGTCATGCCGTGAGCTTCGATGATTTCAGCGAAGCGGGCATTTTCCGACAGAAAGCCGTAACCCGGGTGGATCGCCTGCGCGCCGGTGATTTCAGCAGCGGCAATGATCTGGGGGATGTTCAGATACGACTTGGCAGCCGGAGCCGGACCAATGCAGACGCTCTCGTCGGCCAGACGCACCCACATGGCACCGCGGTCGGCTTCCGAGTGGATGGCCACCGTCGAGATGCCCATTTCCTTACAGGCGCGATGCACCCGAAGGGCGATTTCGCCACGGTTGGCGATGAGGACCTTGTTGAACATGGTCAGGCTCAGGCTTCCAGAACGACCAGAGCTTCACCGAACTCGACCGGCTGCGCGTCGCCGACGAGGATTTCTGCCACCACACCATCGCGCGGAGCGACGATCGGGTTCATGGTCTTCATGGCTTCGATGATCAGCAGGGTCTGGCCCTTCTTGACCTTGGCACCGGCCGAGACGAATGGCGCAGCACCCGGAGCCGGTTGCAGATAGGCGGTACCGACCATCGGCGACTTCACTTCTTCACCCGAGCGGGCGACCGGAGCAGACGCCGCCGGAGCTGCGGCAGGGGCAGCTGCCGGAGCAGCGACCGGAGCCGGAGCAGCGGCGTATTGAACCGGAGCGGCAGCCACCGTGATCTCGCGCTTCACCTTGATCTTCAGATCGTCCTTCTCGACTTCGATCTCGGTCAGTTCGGTCTCGTTCAGGATGTTGGCGAGGGCGCGGACCAGTTCGGCGTCGATGGCAGTGTGTTTGTCGGACATGGGTGTCTTCTTCTTCTCGTGTACTTAGCCGTAAGCCGTTAGGCGCGACGGATGAGGTTCAGGGCCGCCGTGACGGCCAGTTCGTACCCCTGAACGCCCAGACCGGCGATCACGCCGGTGGCGGCCAGGGACACATAGGAGTGGTGCCTGAAGGCCTCGCGCGCGGCGGGGTTCGACAGGTGGCACTCAATGACGGGGATGCTCAGGGTCTTCAGCGCGTCCAACAGCGCCACAGAGGTGTGGCTGTAGGCGGCGGGATTGATGATCAGAGCCGAGGCTTCCTTACGGGCCTCCTGAATCCAGTCGACGAGTTCGCCCTCGTGATTGGACTGGCGGAATACAACAGTGGCACCTTGGGCGGCGGCCTCACAGCGCTTTTGCACGTCTGCGAGAGTGTCGCGGCCATAGATGTCCGGCTCACGCTCTCCGAGGAGGTTGAGGTTCGGGCCGTTCAGGACATAAAGGACAGGCGCTTGTGGCATTCGCTCGTTTTGAATGGCGCACTGTAACGCGCGCGGAGTCGTGGACTTTCTAGCCTGACTTGGGGTGTGACGCCAAGCATTCGCGCAAATTCTTGACGTTACGTCAGATTGTGTCCTGTTAAATCAACGCCCTGCGGCTTTTCAAGGGCGAATTACAACTCCAACTGGCCCCGCGCAGTGATGACGCATTGCCCGCCGACGCGAATATGCCCGTCTGAGTCGGCGGACAGGTGCACGGTGCCGTCGCGGCCGACGCAGCGCCCCTGACGCGACAGATAGGACCAGTCGCGATGGGGCAGCTGACCCAGATGGCGGCGATAGGCGGCAATGGCTCCGTTGCCACTGCCGCACACCGGGTCTTCGGGCACGCCGTCGGACACGGCAAAGGAGCGCACCTCTATGCTGCCGTCGTCATAGCGCGCGAACAGAGACACGCCCGTCAGATCATTTTGCCGTTCGACCTCTGCGGCCAGATTGAGGTCATGCCGCATCGCCAGCAAGGCCTCGACGCTCTCGATCTCGGCCACGCCCCACACGATACCCACATCGACAGCGGCAAAGGCTGCATCTGCCGCTAAGGGCGCACCATAGGCGCGGGACAGGGCCTGCACGGCGGTGTCGGGCAAGGGGGTGATACGGGCCGCGGGAAGTTGCAACGTCAACTGTCCGTCATCCGCATCGAGGCTGATATCAATCAGACCAGCCTTGCATTCTTGCACCAGTTTGCCATCCAGCGGTGCCTTCCAGCCGCTGTCGATCACCGCCCTGGCGCTGCCCAGTGTCGGATGGCCCGCAAAGGCCAGTTCGGAGGCGGGTGTAAAGATACGCAGCCGATAGTCGGCGTCCGGCGTCGTGGCGGGCAGGACAAAGGTGGTCTCGGACAGATTGGTCCAGCGGGCGATGGCCTGCATCTGCTCGCTGCCGAGCCCTTCGGCGTCCAGAATGACGGCGACCGGATTGCCCATCAAAGGTCGGGCCGAAAATGCATCCACCACCAGATAACGCCGCGCCATATGCTGTTCTCCGCTATGTAAATTTCGTTGATAGGCGTGTGGTCTTGGCTGTGTCGAGCGGGGCGATTGAGTTCCTGCGCGCATCAACCCATATTCGGCATACACCCGCGCTGTGACAGGTACGGGACGAATGGAGCGATGATTTGCGTATCGAAGTGAACGGGCAGGGGCGCGAGACGAGCGCGGCGACTGTTCTGGCCCTGATCGAAGAGTTGAAGCTGGACCCGCGCAAGGTAGCGGTGGAGCGCAATCTGGAGATCGTGCCGCGTTCGCTGCATGCCACGACCGAAGTGGCCGAGGGCGACAAGTTCGAGCTGGTCCAGTTCGTCGGCGGCGGCTGAATCTGGCAAGCAAACAGATCAAATCCGGTATCGCCGCTTTTAAGGGCGGCACACAGTCGCTAACTGTTCGGCATGACCGATTCCGCCCCACGTACCGATAGCTGGACCGTCGCAGGTCGCACCTTCAACTCCCGCCTGATCGTGGGCACGGGCAAGTACCGTGACTATGAGCAGAATGCCGCCGCCGTTGTGGCTTCGGGCGCGGAAATGGTGACGGTGGCCGTACGCCGCGTGAACCTGACCGATCCCGGCCAGCCGGTCCTGACGGACTATATCGACCCGAAGACATACACCTACCTGCCGAATACGGCGGGCTGCTTTACCGCAGAGGACGCCATGCGTACCCTGCGTCTGGCCCGCGAAGCCGGTGGCTGGACGCTGGTAAAGCTGGAAGTTCTGTCGGAACAGAAGCACCTGTATCCGGACATGGAAGAGACCCTGCGCGCGCTGAAGCTGCTAACTGCAGAGGGCTTCGAGGTCATGGTCTATTGCACTGATGACCCTGTCTATGCCCGCAAGCTGGAAGATGCAGGCGCGGTGGCCATCATGCCGCTGGGCGCGCCGATCGGCTCGGGGCTGGGCATCCAGAACCCGATCAACATCCGCATGATCGTGGAACAGTCGAGCGTGCCGGTTCTGGTGGATGCGGGCGTGGGTACAGCGTCCGATGCCGCTGTGGCCATGGAGCTGGGCTGCGACGGCGTGTTGATGAACACCGCCATTGCCGAGGCGCGCGACCCGATCCTGATGGCCAGCGCCATGAAGCACGCGGTGATCGCCGGCCGCGAATCCTATCTGGCGGGCCGGATGAAGAAGCGCATGTTTGCTGATCCGTCCTCTCCGCTGGCGGGCCTGATCTGATCAGGGCCTGACGGCAAATGGAAAAAGAGCCGCTCCGGATGGGGCGGCTCTTTTGCTTTGGGGATCAGCCCTTGGCCTTGGCGATCATCTCGGCCACGGCGCGCGGCTCGATACTGGGGCTGGCCTTGCCGTTGACGAAGAAGGTTGGCGTCCCCCTCAGGCCCATAGCTGCGGCGCTGGTATGGATGTCGGCGATGTGACGCGTCATCTCTTCGGAAACAAGGGCGGCGCGGGCTTGGCTCATGTTGACGCCAGCCTCGGCCAGGATGGCATCGATGCTTTGCTGGGTCAGAGAGCCCTCGGCCATCATGGCATCATAGACTTCGAGGTATTTGCCCTGTTGGTGGGCGGCCAAGGCGGCGCGGGCCGCATACTGGGACGTCACCGTCTGGCCGCTGTCCAGAATGGGCCAATCCTTGAAGACAAAGCGCACGTCGGGATGGGCTTCCATCAGGGCACGATACTGCGGAGCCACGGCCTTACAGCCCGGGCAGCGGAAGTCGAAGAACTCGATCACCGTCACCTTGGCATCGGCCGGACCAAAGGCCGGATCGCGGGCATCGACGGCCAGTAGGGTCGGGTTCTTTTCGACTGCCGCATTGATGCTGGCGACCATGTTCTGGTCTTCCTGAGCCTGACGGGCCTCCAATACCTCATCCAGCACCTGCGGATTGCGCAGCAGATAGGATCGGACCTGCTCGCCAAAGCCCCCGCCCACATAGGGCATGGCCGCGACGCCCAGAGCCAGCACCGACAGGGCCAGCGCCGCACCGCCCAGCACCGTGGGCGACAAGCCGCCCGCGCGCTTGGGTGCCTTTTCAGGAGTGTCGGGCGTGATTTGGGGATCGGTCATGAACAGCCAGTCGGTCGGTAAAATAGAGTGTGGGTTGCCGTGAACGCCCGTCAGGTTCCGGGGGGAACCACGCGGGTCTGGTTGCGCTGCTGGTTGCGGCGCTCGGCATCCAGAATGTCCTGCTCGGAAGCGCCGGACGCCAGCACGATGTCGGTGGCACGGCGCCATTCGATGGTGTTGCGGTCCAGCATGTCACGGGCGCGCATAGCGAACTGGTTGGCCTGTTGCGGCTGGTTCAGGGCGAACCAGTATTCGGCAGAGGCCAGTCGCGCTTCGCCTTCCTTGCCCTGGGTGGCATAGGCCTGACTGAGCAGGCGCCAGCCCATGGTGTTGTTGTCCTCGCGGGCGAGGGCGAACTTCAGTTCCGTTTCGGCCTTGGCCACCAGTTCGGGGTCACCCGTTTCCAGCATGGCATGGGCCAGATTGATGCGCAGCAGGGGAGCTGTCGGCATCAGCTGGACCGCGCGGCTGTGGGCGTCGATGGCGTCCTGCGGGCGACCTTCCTCAAAGATGATCTGGCCGCGCAGCTCCCACAGATAGGCGTTCTCCGGCTGCTCGGCCAAAAGCTCGTCGACGGCGGTCAGGGCGCGTTCGGTCTGGCCGCTGCGATACCAGGCAATCGCGCGGGCATAGCGGGCCGGATAGCTGGTGTCCGAAGACGGATATTCGCGCAGGGTGGTGTTCGGATGCTGCATGAAGCCGCGGATCTTGGCGACCACCAGCGCATGCTCGGCCTGACGCTCTTCGCTGTCGCGCTTTCCATAGTTGGAGGCGCGCTCAACGGGGCCGCGCAGGGCTTCAATCCGCTGGGCCGACAAGGGGTGGCTGCGGAAATAGGGGAAGCGGCGGGCGTCGGAAAACACTTCCTGCGCGCGGAAATTCTCGAAGAACTCGACCAGACCGCGACCGGATTCACCGGCCCGTTCAAGCGCGCGCGCGCCGGTGATGTCGGCCTCGCCCTCTTGGGATTGCATGTAACGTAGCGCGCCCAGTGTGCCAAAATACTGGCTGGACGCCAGCAACGCCGCCCCTGCATCCGGCGCGCCCGCCAGCACGGCCAGAGCCCCCAGCGCCATGCTCATAATCATGGGCTGGCGACCGGCATTCATGGCCCCGTCGCGTAAGGTGTGGCGGTTTTTGATGTGACCGGCTTCGTGCGCGATTACGCCCAGAAGCTGGTTTGCGGACTTGGTTTCGAGGATCAGGCCTGTGTTCAGGCCCATGATCCGGCCACGTGTCGCAAACGCGTTCAGGCTTTCGTCATTGACGAGCAGGATTTCGACTTCTTCCGGATTCAGACCCATCGCTTCCAGCGTAGGGGCCGACCAGTCGTCGATAATGGCCTCGATCTCGGTGTCGCGGATCAGGCTTTGGGCCGAAGCGGGAAGGGCGGCCACCAAGACGGCAGCCGCCGCTGTCCCTGCAAGCAGCAAGCGCGGGATAACAGAGGAAAACCGGATCATGGCGAACTCCAGAGCGACGGTCTCCCTACTGTTGTCACGTCAAATCATGGCCGATCAACGGCGCCACCAGCCGCGTTTCGGCTTGGCAGGCGGATCGATGATCTGGTTCGGATCATTGGCGATGATTTCGCCAATGTCGACCGGAGCCATTGTCACAGCCGCGTCAACGTCGGCCACCGCTTCGGCTTCGATCGGCTCCACTTGCGTGGCCTTTTCGATCGCTTGCTCGATCTTGTGAGCTTGCGCAGGCGTCACGTCCAGCTTGGCCGGCTTACGGGCCGAAATGGCGGCGCGGGTGTCGTCCGTGATCGGGGCGACAAAGGCCGGCTGTTCGTCCGCTGCCGGATCAGCCACGACCGGAGCAGAAACGACCTCGGCCTCGACCTCGACCGAGGCGGCGACAGGCGCGGGGGCTTCGGTCAATCCGGCAGAGGCTTCCTCGCCACCCGTGGCGCGGGTCTTGCGACGGACGCGGCGACGCTTCGGCTCTTCGGTTTGGACAACCGGTGCGGTTTCAACCCCGGTGTCCGCCTCGGCCACAACTGCCGGAGCCTCTTCGTCGGCGATCACCGTAGCGATCGGCAGATCAGGATTGCCCTCGACCGGCAGGCCTTCGTTGATAGCGCGATCCTCGACTTTTTCCTCATGGCTCAGACCGTTCTGGTCGCGGTTGCGACCACGGCCACGGCCACGACGGCGGCGCGAACGACGGCCATTGGCCTCGTCCTGCACCTCGGCCAGCGGGGTGTCGGTACCTTCGACGGTATCCATCGGTGCCGCGTCGCGGGCAGGGCGCTCGGCACGCTCGGCGCGTTCCGGACGCTGCGGGTTCAGCGGGTCGAACCAGACGTAAGGATCGTCCAGCGACGGGGTGCGACCACGCACCCAGGTGTAGACGTCACGATCACCGTCCTCGCGGCTGCGGCGACCACCACGGCGGCCGCGGCGGCGACGGCCACCACGGCTGTCGTCGTCTTCGTCATCCGACGAGGCTTCAACCTCGTCGTCACGACGGCCACCGCGACGGCGACGGCGACGACGGCCACGGCCATCTTCGTCACGCTCTGCGCGCTCGCCGTCTTCTTCTTCGTCATCCGAGGCGGTTTCGGTCTCGACGATGTCGTCGTCCTCGTCCTCGTCCTCTTCGTCGTCGAAGATAGCGTTATCGTCGATGCCGTCATCCAGTTCCGACAGGTCGATCTGGGTGTTCGGAGCCACGAAGTCTTCGTTGGTCTCGGTACGGTCGATGTGGTGCTCGCCTTGTGCCAGCGAGTCATCGATCTGGATGATGACCTTCAGGCCGCGCGTGGCTTCCAGACGCTGCAGATAGTCGCGCTTGTGGTTCAGAATATACAGGGCCACAGCCGAGGTGACGCGCAGGGTGATGCAGCCTGCACCATTCTTGCCCGCGTCGATTTCAACAGCGCGCAGTGTGGTCAGGGCCGCCGATTCTGCCGAGCGGATGCGACCCGCGCCCTGACAGCACTGACAAACCTCGGTCGCGCCTTCGATCACGCCCAGACGACGACGCTGGCGGCTGATTTCCATCAGGCCAAACGGCGAGATCTTGCCCATCTGGATGCGGGCGCGGTCCTTGGACAAGGCGTCCTTCAGGCATTTTTCGACGGCGCGGTTGTTCTTGGCTTCATCCATATCGATGAAGTCGATCACCACCAGACCGGCCAAGTCGCGCAGGCGCAACTGGCGGGCGGCTTCTACAGCGGCCTCAATATTGGTTTTGACAGCGGTCTGCTCGACGTTGCGCTCCTTGGTCGAGCGACCGGAGTTGACGTCGATCGCCACCAGAGCCTCGGTCTGGTTGATCACCAGATAGCCGCCCGATTTCAGCGGCACGACCGGCTGGTGAATCTGGGTCAGTACTTCCTCGATGCCATTGGCCGCAAACAGCGGGCGGGCACCTTGGTACAGGTGGATCTTCTTGGCTTGCGAAGGCATCAGCACGCGCATGAAGTCACGCGCCTGCTTGAAGCCTTCCAGACCTTCGACCTGAATGCCGTCAAAGTCCTTGTCGTACATGTCGCGCACGGCGCGGCGGACAAGGTTTTCTTCTTCGTAGATGACCGCAGGGGCGTTCGACTTGAGCGTGGTTTCGCGGATGGTCGCCCACAGACGCAGCAGATATTCGTAGTCGCGCTTGATCTCGGCGCGGGTGCGCTTGGCACCGGCGGTACGGATGATCAGGCCCATGCCTTCAGGCACCTTGAGCGCTGCGGCAGCGGCTTTCAGGCGACGACGGTCGGTCGTGTTGGTGATCTTGCGCGAAATGCCGCCGCCCTTGCCGGTGTTCGGCATCAGCACGCAATAACGGCCTGCCAGCGACAGCCAGGTGGTCAGGGCTGCGCCCTTGGCACCGCGCTCGTCCTTGACGACCTGCACCAGCAGAACCTGACGGCGCTTGATGACGTCCTGAATCTTGTAGCGACGCATCAGGCGGCGCTTCAGGCGCTCCTCGTCGGCCAGACGGCCTTCGGCGTCGGCTTCATCATCACCGCTGTCGCGGGCCAGATCGTCATCTTCATCCTCGTCGTCGTGCGCTTCGGCCATGATGGCTTCGCGGTCGGCGACCGGAATTTGATAGTAGTCGGGATGGATCTCGTTGAAGGCGAGGAAACCGTGGCGGTTTCCACCGTATTCAACAAAGGCCGCCTGAAGGCTGGGTTCGACCCGGGTTACCTTGGCGAGATAGATGTTGCCGCGAAGCTGGCGACGGGCGCGGGATTCAAAGTCGAATTCCTCAACCTGGCGGCCGTCCACGATAGCGACGCGCGTTTCTTCCGCGTGCGCCGCATCGATCAACATGGTTTTTGACATGTAGAGTCTCTCTCTGGCGCGCCAGCGCAGGCCCGGCGAGAAGTCTCTCGCGGGGGTGTCCCGTTAATGGGGAAGCGGCTCGCCGAATGGGATGAAGGGCAGCAACGCGCGACTGATCCTCGCTGAACGCAAGGGCGGCAGTGATCTGCCGGTCAGTATCGCAGGCGTATAGGCCCATAAGGTTCTGTCGGTCCGGGGTCTGGTCGCGCCATATGACTGGCTGCGGCCCAAACCCTTAAAACTTAAGGACTTCCGAGTTGTCGGACGCCCTCAAGAATAGGGTGAAAACGTAGTGCTACGCCGCGGGGAGGGCGTGCCCGACGCCACACAGGGGCGTAGGCGCGATCAGTCGCGGTCACTGAATAATAGGCGCCATTTGGACAAAATGCAAAACGAATGCGTTTGCGACGGCATTTACCAATTCGTTAATGTCCGTTGATAGTTTCGAACCTCGATAATGCAAGGAGTGTGCGCGTCGATGCGCGTTCTGTGGCGTGAAGGACCTGCCCGTTGGGGGCTGCGTGGATGGGCGATGACCGTTTTGTCGGGCATGGTCATGACCGCGGCTGTCGTGATGGCGGGTGGTTTGGCCTTCGGGTCGGACGTTCAGGTCATGGGAATCCGCTTTGGCGGGGACGCAGAGCGTACACGGGTGGTGATCGATCTGGGGCGCGACACGCGTGGTCGCGTCATCAGTGACGGCTCGACCGGTCAGGTTGCTGTTGCGCTGTCAAATGTGACGCCGCCTGCGGGCATGGCCGGAAATGGTCGTGGTCTGGTGCGGGCCTATGAGATGGACGGTGGATCGGGCGGGGCGCAGATCAAGCTGCAACTGGCCAAGTCCGCCGAGATCGAGCGCCGCTTCCTGCTTCCTCCCGGTGACGGGGTGCCGCACTATCGCTATGTGATCGACCTGAAATCGACCGGCGCTGCGGCGATTCCGGCCACGGTGGCCGCGCGTTCGACCCCGCGTGCCGAAAAGCCGCTGATCGTGATCGATGCCGGTCACGGCGGGCGCGATCCGGGGGCGCAAGGCTCTTCGGGTTGGGAAAAGAACATCACCCTGGCCGCAGCGCGTGACCTGAAGGCGGCGCTGGAACGCACCGGCCGCTATCGCGTGCGTCTTACGCGAGACAGCGATGTGTATGTGGCGCACAACCGCCGCGTCCAGATTGCGCGTGATGCGGGGGCCGACCTGTTTATCTCGCTGCACGCCGATGCGGGCAGCAATCCGTCCTTGCGCGGGGCTAGCGTTTATACCCTTTCAGAGCAGGGCGCAGGCCGCGCGGTGCGCGAGTTTACGCGTGATGACGACTGGCAGCGCAATCTGCGTCTGCCGGGCCGTGATGCCTCGGTCGACCGCATCCTTCTGGATATGACCCAACGCGCGACACAGAACCGTTCGGCGCAATTTGCTCGTGTGCTGCTAACCCACATTCAGGCCGCAGATCACCCGACCCTGAACCACAGCCACCGCGCGGCGGGTCTGGCTGTGCTGCTGGCCCCCGACGTTCCGGCCGTCTTGCTGGAAATGGGTTTCATCACCAATGCCGATGATGAGCGCCTTCTGACCGATGAGCGGTCGCGTCGTCGTCTGATGCGTTCGGTGGCCGAAAGCATCGACCGTTACTTCCGCGAACCGTCGGCCCCGATACAGGTGGCCGATCAGGGCGGGCAGGGCTGAGGCCAGCCAAGCGGATAACACCAAACAAAAGCCCCGCAGGTCTGACCTGCGGAGCTTTGTCTTTAATGCGCTGCCGATCAGAAACGTTCGCGAGCGACCGGAGCCTTGGGCTTGCTGAACTCGTTCATCACGTCGGCCAGTTCGATAAAGGCGTCGGCCTGACGGCGCAGGTCGTCGCTGATTTGCGGCGGCTGGCTCTTGGTGGTGGATACGACGGTCACGCGCACACCCTTGGACTGGACGGCCTGGACCAGACGGCGGAAGTCACCATCACCCGAGAACAGCACCACTTCGTCGAGATGAGGAGCCAGCTCCATCATGTCGACGGCGATTTCGATATCCATATTGCCCTTGGTGCGTGTGTGGCCTTGGGCATCGGTAAAGCGGCGAACCGGCTTGGTGTTCACGGTGAAGCCGTTGTAGTCCAGCCAATCGACCAGCGGACGGACCGGAGAGAACTCCTCGCCCTCGACGATGGCGGTGTAATAATAGGCGCGGATCAGACGGCCTTTGCTGCCAAAAAATTCTGACAGCTTGCGGAAGTCCAGATCGACGTTGAGGGCGCGCGCGGCCGAATAGAGGTTTGCACCGTCAATAAAGAGTGCAATGCGATCGCTGGAAGGCATGAATTATGTGTCCCAATAAGGTTCTTAAGTGATGGCTATGCCAAACAAACCCGTCGCAAATGATTTGGTTCGGGATGAGGCAGTCATCGTCGCACTTGGGGCCAATGACAAGGGAAAACGCGACAGCTGCCTGTCGGGATTGGAAGCGGCTGTGGCGGCTCTGAAGGCCGCGGGACTGGAAATTCTGGGCCAGTCGTCGTGGTGGCAGTCCGCCGCGTGGCCTGATCCGAACGATCCGCCGTTCCTCAACGGTGTCGTTGTGGTGAACACGGATCTGTCTCCCAAGGCGTTGATGGCCGAGCTGTCGCGGATCGAGGATGAACTGGGTAGGGTGCGCTCTGTGCGTAATGCGCCGCGCACGCTGGACCTCGATCTGATCGCCTATGGGCGGGTGGCCGGAGACCTAGACGGGCTGTACCTGCCGCATCCGCGTGCCGCCGAGCGGTTGTTTGTGATGGGGCCCTTGGCCGAGGTTATGCCCGACTGGGTACATCCGGTGCTGAATCGCCCTGCAGAGGCTTTGGCCCGCGGGGCGACCGTGGGGGTAGACGCGCGGCCTCTTTAAAATCACAGGGTTACGGCGGGTGGTTTTCGTGCATTTCACGAGGGCGCTGTGCCAATAATGCCGCCGAAAATGCCATGTTGGCGTTGCACAATCGGCGTCAAATCTATATTTTGTGCTGTTCTCCCTGTCGCCTGAGGAATTTCATGGCCCGCGTCACTGTCGAAGACTGCATCGAAAAGGTGCCGAACCGCTTTGGTCTGGTTCTGCTGGCTGGTCACCGCGCCCGTAGCATCGCCAATGGTGCGCCGCTGACCCTCGATCGGGACAACGATAAGAACCCGGTCGTGGCCCTGCGTGAACTGGCTGAAGAAACCGTCAAGCCGGACGAGCTGAGCGAAAACATCATCACCACCCTGCAGCGCGTCGACGAACGCACCGAGGCTGAGGATGAAGCCGAAGTGGTCGCCCTGCTGGCCGAGCCGCAGCACATGAACATGGCTGAGGCTGAACTGATCCGCGCGCTGCAAAGCGACCGCGATGGTGGCCAGGAGGAACGCTACTGACGGCACAGCCTGTCACTGGCGTCACCATCATCCCGGCGCGGCCCTCGGCGGACACGCCGAAGTCTGATTCGTCCGGACAAAAGATTGCAACGGCGTCGACCCCTCACGGGGCGGCGCCGTTGGCATCTGCGGCTTCCGGCCCCGGTGGGCGCCGCACTCCGGTCATGCGTCAGTTTGAACTCATCGAGGCCGTAAAGGCCTATGACCCGACCGCGGACGAGGCCCTGCTGAACAAGGCCTATGTCTATGCGATGAAGATGCACGGCTCGCAGTTGCGGGCCTCTGGCGATCCGTATTTCGCCCATCCGATTCAGGTCGCGGGCATTCTGACCAACTATCGGCTGGATACGGCCACTATCGTGACGGCGCTGCTGCATGATGTGGTCGAAGACACATCGGCCACACGCGACGATATCGCCGCCATGTTCGGCGAAGAGATCGCCGTGCTGGTGGAAGGCGTGACCAAGCTGTCGCGTCTGGAGCTACAGGCCGAACACACGCGTCAGGCCGAAAACCTGCGCAAGTTCATTCTCGCCATTTCGCGAGATGTGCGGGTGCTGCTGGTCAAACTGGCCGACCGTCTGCACAACATGCGCACGCTTCAGTATGTGAAGCCTGAAAAGCGCGAACGCATCAGCCGCGAAACGCTGGAAGTCTACGCCCCGCTGGGCCGCTCGATCGGTATCCATTCGATCGCGTCCGAGCTGGAGGAGCTGGCATTTACCCATCTGAACGCCACCGCCCGCACGGCTATCGAGCGCCGTCTGGAGGCACTCAAGCTGGAACATGGCAGCGCCATCGAGACCGTCTCGGTCGAGATCAAGCGTGTGCTAGAAGAGGCAGGGATCAAGGTTTCCATCAAGGGGCGCGAAAAAACGCCTTACTCCATCTGGCGCAAACTGCAGCGCAAGACGGTGGGCTTTTCGTCTTTGTCGGACATTTACGGCTTTCGCGTCATCGTCGAGAGCGAGGACGACTGCTATCGCGCTCTGGGCGTGGTGCACCGCATCTGGCCGATGGTGCCGGACCGTTTCAAAGATTTCATCTCGACGCCCAAGTCGAACAACTATCGCTCTCTTCACACAACGGTCATTGGTCCGGGTGGTCTGAAGATCGAGATGCAGATCCGCACCGAGGCCATGGACCGTGTGGCCGAGGACGGTGTGGCAGCGCACTGGCGCTACAAGAACCAGTCCTATGGCTTTGACCGCGAGGCGATGGAAGCCGGCGGCGGTCGCGATCCGCTGCTGAACCTGCGCCACCTCGTGCAGGTGATCGAGCACGGGGAGGGCGGCGAAGACTGGGTCGAGCACGCCAAGCTGGAGATGTATCTCGAGCAGGTGTTCGTATTTACCCCCAAGGGCAAGCTGATCAGTCTGCCACGCGGCGGTATGCCGTTGGACTTTGCCTATGCGGTGCACACCGAAGTTGGCGACACCGCTGTGGGCGTCAAGGTCAACGGCGAACTGAAACCCATGCGCACGCCGCTGCAAAACGGCGATGTGGTGGAGATCATTCGCGGGTCCAAGGCAGAGGTGCCGAACGACTGGCGCAGCCTGACCGTAACGGGTCGTGCCCGCTCGGCCATCCGTCGCCACATCCGCACGTCGGAGCGTGAAGAGTTCATCAAACTGGGCAAGGCCTCCATCGAGCAGACCTTGGTCCAGAACGGCAAGTCGCTGGCCGATGTGACGCTCAAGTCGGCGTTGGAGACCCTGACGGTCGCCACCGAGGATGATCTGTTCGACGCCGTGGGACGTGGCCGCATTGCGGTGACACGCGTGGCGGAGATTCTGTTCCCCGCACTGAAGGGACATCTTCAGTCGCACGGAGACCGCAAGAAGATCGAGGCATCCTCGGCGCGTCTGTTCGTGCGCGGCTCTGGCCTGACGCCGGGGGTCAGCATCCACTTTGGTGAATGCTGCTGTCCGGTGCCGGGGGATCGCATTGTCGGCATCCACGAGCCGGACGTGGGTCTGACGGTACACACCATCGACTGTCAGCAACTGGCTGATTTCGCCGATGACGACAGCGTCTGGCGCGACATGCAGTGGACGCCACAGGCTGAAACCTCGGCCATGGGCGCGGTGCGTCTACGCGCCACCATCCAGCATGCGCCCGGCGCGCTCGGGCAGGTGGCGACGACCATCGGCGAGGCCGGCGGCAATATTCTGAATCTGACGATGCAGCATCGTCAGCAAGACTTTTTCGATGTCGAACTGGACGTCGAAGTGAAAGATGCGCGCCATGCCACGATGATCGTGGCAGCCCTGCGCGCAAATCCCAAGGTGGATGTGGTCGACCGCGTTCGCGGTTGATCACGTCCCGTTCCCCCACTTTACAGAACCCCTGCGTGGAGATTTTCCATGAACGATGAAGAACGCCGTCTGGCCAATGAAGCCCAACTGGCTTCGCCGTCCTATCGCAAGGCTGCGCTGGATTCAGACTTCATCCTTGGCGATTCCATGCGCGGTGTGCGTTTCCAGATGGAATATGCCAAGGCCGAAGAAATGCTGCGTGCGTGGGGCGTGCGCTCGACCATCGTAGTGTTCGGCAGCGCCCGCGTGGCTGAGGATCACCCCTGGTACGAAGGCGCGCGCGCCTTTGGCAAGCTGGCGTCCCAGCGCGGTGGTGCCATCCGCGGTGTGGTCGGAGAGCCGCGTGACAATGTGATCGCCACGGGCGGCGGGCCGGGCATTATGGAGGCCGCCAATCGCGGGGCCCACGATGCCGGTGCACCGTCCATCGGCTTCAACATCACCTTGCCGTTTGAAGACAAGCCCAATCCGTACTCCACGCCGGAGCTGACGTTCCAGTTCCACTATTTCGCCATGCGCAAAATGCATCTGGCGATGCGCGCCAATGCGCTGGTGGTCTTCCCCGGTGGCTTTGGCACTCTGGACGAACTGTTCGAAATCCTGACCTTGCGCCAGACGGGCAAGGCACCCGCCATACCGATTGTTCTGTTCGACGAAGCCTATTGGCGCTCGATCCTGAACTTTGACGCCATGGCCGAGCACGGCATGATCAAGGCTAGCGACCTGGACATGTTTGCCTTTGCCAATGACGCCGAAAGTGTCTGGAGCAAGCTGTTGGAAAACGGTCTGGAGCCCGGCGAAGCGATTGAATAGGCCGAACCGCTTGCAGCCATTGCCGGTACGAGGCTAAGGACGGCGCTCATGAACACTCAAGACGTCCTGAACGAGTTCCGTGAAGCCGGCGCCCTGCGCGAAGGCCATTTTGTTTTGTCTTCGGGCCTGCACAGCCCCGTATTCCTCCAGAAGAACCTAGTGTTCATGGACGGCGAACGCTGCGAGCGGCTGTGTAAGGCCCTGGCCGAAAAGATCGTGGCCACGGTCGGGCCGGTCGATGCGGCGATTTCGCCGGCTGTCGGCGGCATTATCCCCGGCTATGAGACCGCCAAACATCTGAAGGTGCGCTCCATGTACGTCGAGCGCGTGGACGGCGAGTTCAAGCTGCGTCGCGGCTTTTCGGTCGAGCCGGGCGAGAAGATCGTCATGGTCGAGGACATCGTCACCACGGGCCTGTCGTCGCGCGAATGCATCGCGGCCATCAAGGCGGCGGGCGGCGATGTGGTGGCTGCGGCCTGCATCGTGGATCGTTCGGGTGGCAAGGCCGATGTCGGTGTGCCGCTGATCGCGCTGGCCACCATGGATGTTCCGGCCTATCCGGCTGACAATCTTCCCCCCGAACTGGCTGCACTTCCCATCGAGGATCCGGGCAGCCGCCGCCTGTCCAACAAAGGATAAGTTGAATGTCCCGTCGCGTTCGTCTTGGCGTCAACATCGACCACGTTGCCACGGTTCGAAACGCGCGCGGCGGGGCCCATCCTGATCCGGCCAGAGCTGCCGAACAGGCGCTGGCTGCGGGGGCAGACGGCATCACCGCGCACCTGCGCGAAGACCGCCGCCACATCACCGATGCCGACATCGAGGTGCTGAGCGCCCTGTGCCGCCGCGCCAACCGTCCTCTGAACCTCGAAATGGCCGTGACGGACGAGATGCTGGCCATCGCCCTGCGTCACAAGCCACACGCCGCCTGTCTGGTGCCTGAGCGCCGCGAAGAGGTGACGACCGAAGGTGGTCTGGCCGTGGCCGGTCACGAAGCCCGCATCCAGCCGGTGGTTCAGGCCCTGTCGGACGCCGGTGTGCGCGTGTCCCTGTTTATCGAACCGTCGCCGGAACAGGTCGAGGCTGCCGTGGCTGTCGGTGCCCATGTGGTCGAGTTTCACACCGGACGATATTGCCTCCTGTCGGGTCAAGAGCGCGCCGCCGAGTTTGACCGCCTGAAGGCCGCAGCGGCGCAGGCCCATGCTTTGGGACTGGAAGTCCACGCCGGACACGGACTGGATTATGCCACCGCAGGGGCCATTCTCGACATTCCCGAGATCATGGAACTGAACATCGGCCATTTCCTGATTGGCGAGGCCGTGTTTGTGGGGCTGGATGCCGCCATCCGCCGCATGCGCGCCGCCATGGATACGGCCTTGGCGGAGCAGGGGGCATGATCGTCGGCATCGGAACCGATCTGTGCGATATTCGCCGTATCGAGGCGACGCTGGAACGGTTCGGTGATCGCTTCAAACAGCGCTGCTTTACCCCGCTGGAACAGGCGCGGTCGGACCGCAAGCCCGATCCGTCATGGTCCTATGCCAAGCGGTTTGCGGCCAAGGAGGCCTGCGCCAAGGCATTGGGCACCGGCATCCGGTCTGACGTCTATTGGCGCGACATGGGTGTGGTGAACCTCAAGTCCGGCCAGCCGACCTTGCAGCTGACCGGCAATGCTGCGGACCATCTGAAACGTCTTACGCCGCAGGGGTTCGAGCCGCGTATCCATCTGACCATGACCGACGAGCATCCGTATGCTCAGGCCTTCGTCGTGATCGAAGTCTTGCCTGCAACACAGTCAGGGACTACGCCTCAGGATTGAGCCCTGTACTGAGCAGGGGATTCGAGCAGACTATGAGCGACGACCACATGGCGATGGCTGGTCCGGAAGATTTGTCGGCTGAGGCCAGCAAACGTCCGGTTTGGAGTGACGACGGAGACGCCCCTTTCGATATGGGTGACGATCCCGAAGCTCTGGACAGCGAGAAGCCGATTTATGCGCCACGGCGCCGGAAGAAGGCCAAACGAGTGACCGAGAAAAAGTCTGCAGCCAACGAGACCGTGGAAATCATCAAGACGGTTGTCTTTGCGCTGCTCATTGCCCTTGTGCTGCGCGTTCTGCTGTTCCAGCCCTTCACCATTCCGTCGGCCTCGATGGAGCCGAACCTCTATGAGGGCGACTATATCGTCGTGTCGAAGTGGTCTTACGGCTATTCCAAACACTCCATCCCGTTCAGCCCGCCGCTGTTCGAGGGCCGCATCATGGGCAAGGCCCCCGAGCGCGGTGACGTGGCCGTATTCAAACTGCCTCGCGACACCAAGGTGGACTACATCAAGCGCGTGATCGGCGTGCCGGGCGACAAGGTGCAGATGCGCGGCGGCAAGCTGTACATCAACAATGCTCTGGTCGAGAACGTGGTGGTGACCAGCCGCGAAATGTCCGATCTTTTCGGTGCCCGCTCGGTCTCGCAAGTGCGCGAAACCCTGCCTAATGGCCGTTCGTTCATGACGCAGGACTACGGTCCCGACTTCGAGCTGGACAACACTCCGGTCTATGAGGTTCCGGCCAAGCACTACTTCATGATGGGCGACAACCGCGACAACTCGATCGACAGCCGCGTGTCGGCCGGTACGGGCGTGGGCATGGTGCCGGAAGAAAATCTGGTCGGTAAGGCGCAGATCATCCTGTTCTCGTGGTCGCCGGGTGCCAGCCTGTTCAATCCGGTCAGCTGGTTTGCCAATCTGCGTCCCAGCCGCTTCTTCCAGATTCTGGACTAATGAGCGTTACAACCAATAAACGGATATTGGCGGTTCAGACCCTGACCGCCAATCTCGGCTATCAATTCCACGATCCGAAACTGCTGGAACACGCCCTGACCCACTCTAGCGTGGGTGAGGGTGGCGGCCATAAGGCCCCGGCAGACAATGAACGACTAGAGTTTCTGGGCGACCGCGTGCTGGGCCTGCTGGTGGCAGACCGCCTGATCCGCGACTATCCCGAAGCGGATGAGGGCAAGCTTTCGGCCCGTCTACACTCTCTGGTCGACAAATCCGCCTGCGCGCGCGTGGGCGAACGTCTGGGGGTGGGCGATGCCCTACGGCTGTCTGCCGGTGAAACCAAGACCGGTGGCCGTAGAAAGGCCGGAGTTATCGCCGATGCTGTAGAGGCTATTCTGGCTGCTGTCTTTCGAGACGGCGGTCTGGATGCGGCCCGTGGCGTGTTCGAGCGTGCCTGGGCGACCGAGTTCGCCACGCCGGCCCAGCCAGCGATTGTGAATCCGAAATCCGCGCTTCAGGAATGGGCGCAGGGGCAGGGGCGTCCTTTGCCGACCTATACGGTCGTCAAACGCACCGGCTCCGACCACGCACCGACCTTTACGGTCGAGGCTGTGGTAAACGGCTATGAGCCCGCCACGGCGACGGGCAAATCACGGCAGGAAGCGGAAAAAGCCGCCGCTGTCGCACTGTTAAAACGAGAAGGCGTAATTTGACCGAGACCGACCACACCCCCGTCCAGACCACGACGCAGCGCGCAGGGTTCGCTGCCATCATCGGCGCGCCCAATGCGGGCAAGTCTACGCTGGTGAACCGTCTGACGGGTTCCAAGGTGTCGATCGTGACGCAAAAGGTCCAGACCACCCGCTTCCCCGTGCGCGGCATTGCGATGCACGACGCCTCGCAGATTGTGCTGGTGGACACCCCCGGCGTATTCAACCCGCGCCGCCGTCTGGACCGCGCTATGGTGGCTTCGGCCTGGGCCGGTGCCGAAGACGCCGATGTGATCGTGCATCTGGTGGATGCACAGGCGCACCTCGGTGCCGAGAGCAAGGATGGCACGCCCGCCGACCGCAAGTCGGCGGAAGACACCGAAACCATCATCAAGAACCTGCAAAAGACCGGCCACAAGGTCATTCTGGCGCTGAACAAGATCGACGGCATGCGCCGCGACACCCTGCTGGCCCTGTCGCACAGCCTGTTTGAAACCGGCGTCTATTCCGAGGTCTTCATGATTTCGGCAGTGTCGGGCGATGGCGTGGACGACCTGAAGGCCCGTCTGGCCGCGGCCATGCCGGAAGGTCCGTGGCTGTATCCGGAAGACCAGTCCGCCGACGTTCCGGCCCGCGTGCTGGCCGCCGAAATCACCCGCGAGAAGGTCTATCTGCGCGTCCACGAGGAGCTGCCCTATTCGGCGGCTGTGGAGACCACCAGCTTTGAAGACCGTGCCGATGGCTCGGCCCGCATCGAACAGACCATCTATGTCGAGCGCGAGAGCCAACGCCCCATCGTGCTGGGCAAGGGCGGCCAGACCCTGAAATGGATCGGCCAAAAGTCGCGCGAAGAGCTGGAACTGATCTTCGACCGCAAAATCCACCTGTTCCTGACGGTCAAGGTTGATCCGAAGTGGCAGGACACCAAGGCCATGTACTCGCAGTTCGGCCTGGAATTCGACGTCTGACGATCCAGTGTTCCATGTCCCCCAGAAGGCGAGCCGACGGCCCTATCTGCTGATTGGTATCGCCGCAGCGGCCATTTTGGGCGGTGGTTTCGCCGCCGCCCGTCTGTCGTCCGACAAGCCGGAAACGGAAAAGGTCGAGCGGATCAGCGCGCCCTCTCTCCTGACGCGGCCCAAGTTGCAGGTGGTCGAAAGCCTGCCGCAGCTGAAAGAGCGTCTGGATGACATGGCCGCCTCGCGCCAGTTCACCGGCGCGGTGCTGGTGGCGCGGGGCAATGAGGTGCTGTTCCGCCAGACCTATGGCAAGGCGAACTATGAGCAGGACACGCCGTTCCAGCTGGATACGCGCTTCCGTCTGGCCTCGGTGTCGAAACAGTTTACCGGCGTCGCCATTCTGAAGCTTCAGGATCAAGGCAAGCTGTCGGTCAACGATCCGGTGTGTCAGTGGATACAGCCGTGCCCCGAGCGTTGGTCGGAAGTGAAGATCCATCATCTGATCTCGCACACCTCGGGCATTCCCGACCTGATGGCGCAGGCTCAATGGGGCTATGTGCGCGCCACCTACCATTCGCCCGAGCAGTTGATCGAGAACGCCCGCCGCTATGGACTGCAATTCCCGGCAGGAACCAAGGTCCGCTACAACAATGTCGGCTTCAATGTGGCGGCGGATATTGTGGGCAAGGCCAGTGGCATGCCGTTCGAACAGTATCTGCAAAGCGAGATTTTGGGCCCGCTGGGTCTAAAAGATACCGGATCGGATGCCCTGAATGACACGACAGGGCTGGCCATGGGCTATGGTCTGTTTCCGGCAGGACTGACGCCGCAACCGCTGGCCAATGTCAGCGTGGTGCACGGTGCGGGCGCGCTGTACTCGACCATGGACGACCTGCTGATGTGGAACCTCGCGCTCCACAACGGTGAAATTCTGAAGCCGGAAAGCTATCGCGACCTGATCAGCGATCACGCGCCTGCCGATACCCCGAGCGAGAGAGGACGCCAGCGCCGCGCCTACGGCTATGGCGTGTTCGTCAATGCTCTGGGCGAACGGGTGGAGCCGGCATTTCCGGAAACTCAAATCTATCACACCGGCTCGTGGGCAGGGTTCCGCAATCTGGTGACCTATGAGCCGACCCAGAAGATCACGGTGGTCGTTCTGTCCAACAACTATCACCTGCGCGATCAGGTCTTCCTGATCAGCCAGCAGGCGATGGCCGAGGCCTTGGGCAAGCCATTTCCGCGAGCAATGAAGCGGTAAGAAAAAGGCCGGAAGGGTGATCCTTCCGGCCTTTGTTTTTACGGGGTGGGCCTCGATCAGGCCGGCATCATGCTGCCGGTATCGATGAAGCGCTGGTGCCACGACAGGGCCTCGGTCAGCATGTGCGGCGTTTGCAGGCCGTACGATGACGTCAGGGCGCGGTCGTAATAGTCCTGCAGCATGTCGCGATACATTGGGTGGGCGCAGTTATTGATGATGACCTTGGCGCGCTGCTTGGGCGACAGGCCGCGCAGATCGGCCAGACCCTGCTCGGTCACGATGACCTGTACGTCCTGGGTGATGTGATCGACGTTGGACGCCATCGGCACGATCGCGGAAATCTTGCCGCCCTTGGCCGTCGACGGCGTAACGAAGCAGGAAATGTAGGCGTTGCGGGCGAAGTCGCCCGATCCGCCGATACCGTTCTGGATGCGCGAACCCATGACCTGCGTCGAGTTGACGTTGCCGTAGATGTCCGCCTCGATCAGGCCGTTCATGGCGATACAGCCCAGACGGCGGATCACTTCGGGGTGGTTCGAGATTTCCTGCGGACGCAGGATGATGCGACCACGGAATTGATCCATCCGGCTGTTCAGGTCCGCAGCGGCTTCCGGCGACAGGGAGAAGGCGGTGGCCGAAGCGACCGTGAGCTTGCCGCTGTCCAGCATGTCCAGCATGCCGTCTTGCAGCACTTCGGTATAGGCGGCCATGCGGTCGAACGGACCTTCGTTCAGACCCGACAGCACCGCATTGGCCACATTGCCCACGCCCGATTGCAACGGCAGCAGCGAAGCGGGCAGGCGGCCCTGTTTCACTTCGTTCTTCAGGAACTCGATCAGATGACCGGCGATGGCGCGGGCATTGTCGTCCGGTGCGGCGAACGGCAGGTTGCGGTCCGGCTTGTCGGTTTCGACAATGGCTTTGATTTTGTCCGGATTGACCTTGAAGGTCGGCTGACCGATCAGCTGGTCCGGCTTGACCAGCGGAATCGGCACGCGGTTCGGCGGCAGGGCCGTGCCGTAATAGATGTCGTGCATGCCCTCCAGCGCCGGGTTCTGCCAGCGGTTGACCTCGAGGATGATGTTCTCGGCACGGTCCAGCCACGTCTTGTTGTTGCCCACCGACGAGGACGGCACCAGATCGCCGTCCTCGGTGATGCCGGCTACCTCAACCAAAGCTGTGTCCAGCGGGCCAAGGAAGCCCTGCCATGCCACCGGAGCCACCTGCGACAGGTGCATGTCGAGGTATTCCATCTTGCCCGTATTGATCTTTTCGCGGGCAATGGGGTCGGAGTTATAGGGCAGGCGGAACTCGATGCCGTCTGCTGCGGCCAGTTCGCCATCCAGCTCCGGTCCGGTAGATGCGCCGGTCCAGACCTTGATGCGCATCGGGTCGCCGGCCTCGCGCAGCGCCGTCATACGGGCGGCCAGCGCGCTCGGCACGGCCTTGGGATAGCCCGAACCGGTAAACCCGCTCATGCCTACATTGGCACCATTGGGAATAAGCGCGGCGGCATCCTCGGCGGACATCACCTTGGATTGAAGGGCCCGGTTGCGGATCACAGACATACTCTACCCTATAGAAGTACCCCGACATTTCGGGTGTCGATCATGGCTTAAAGGCGGCAAGTGCCTGATTCCAATGCGCCATTGGTCGAAGGCGGCAGAGTTAAAGCGCCTGACCTGGCTTTAAGTGCCCGGCGGGAGGGTGTTGACCATCCATGGAATGCCGAAACGGTCGATGAAATTGCCATAGCCGGGCGACCAGGCGTAAAAGTGCATGGCCTCGCGGCACTGGCCCATAAAGCTCAGACTGATCACTAACTTCATCATCCCCTGCTTCAGAGGTGGTGGTGCGTGATATCGTGTCGGAAAACTCTGGCTACGCAGCCAGACTATGCTTTTCAGCCCTTCGGAACAAGAGTAGAACATTTCCATGCTGGCTCTCGTCCTTTCCTTGTTGGTTCTGAGCGAACCGCTGCCCACAGCTGCCGAGCAGGGGGCCATCAACTCTGTGTTGGATGGGCTGCATCAAGCGGCATCCAAGGCGGATACACAGGCCTATTTCGACAGTTTTACCGCTGATGCGCGCTTTATCGGTACCGATGCGTCCGAGCGTTGGTCGCTTCAGGCGTTTCGCGAATACGCTACGCCGTACTTTTCGCGCGGGCAGGGCTGGACCTACCATCCCTCCGAGCGGGTGATCACCGTGGCCGATATCCCGTGCCGCTGTGTGGCTTGGTTTGACGAGCAGCTGGACAATGACAGCTATGGTCGCACGCGTGGCTCCGGTGTGCTGCGGTTGACGGATGATGGATGGAAGGTCGAGCAATATGTGCTCAGCTTTGCCGTCCCGAATGACCGCGCCCGTCAGGTGGTACAGACGATCAAGGGCAACTGATTTGGAGTTTCAGGACGAAGCTTTTGTGCTGTCGGCCCGCAGCCATGGCGACACAGGCGCTGTGGTCGAGCTGCTGACCGAACAACACGGACGTCGCGCGGCCTATGTGGCGGGCGGGGCGTCGCGCCGGATGAAGCCGTTCTTGCAGCCGGGGGCCAAGGTGCTGGCCGATTTCCGGTCGCGCACTTCGGACCAGCTGGGATCGGCAAGGCTGGAGCCCATGGGTGAGGGACCTGCGGCTCTGTTCGATGATCCGCTGGCCCTGACGGGCCTGAGCGCGGCGGCTGCCGTCGCAGGCGGAGCCCTGCCGGAACGCGAGCCGTTTCCCGGGGCCTTCTATGCTTTCGAAGCGCTAATGAACGCCTTTGCCGTGCCGGAAATCTGGCCGGCCATCTTTGTGCGGTTCGAGGCAGGGCTGCTTGAATCCTTGGGCTTTGGCCTTGATCTTAGCCGCTGTGCCGCAACCGGAGACACCGATGAGCTGACCTGGGTCAGTCCGCGTACAGGCCGTGCCGTCAGTCGCAAGGCGGGTGAGCCCTATGCCGACAAGCTGTTACGCCTGCCACCATTTTTACTGGGCGCACAGGCGGGGCTGGACGATGGCGACGTGCGCGACGGTCTGGCGCTGACGGGCCATTTCCTTGAGGCACACATCTTCCATGCGCTGAACAAGCCGCTGCCTGCCGCGCGCTTCTGGATGATCGACAAGCTGCAAGAGGCGCAGCGCCTTTAATCGATGCTGCTGCGCTCTGTGCGCCAGTCGAACAGGCTCTCCAACACCTGAATGGCCTGACCGCGCGGGCTTTCCAGCTTGGGATCGCGGTTCAGTATCAGGCGCGCATCGTCGGCGGCGGCCAGCAGCAGATGTCGGTGCCGGATCGGATCGGCAAAGCGATAGGCCGGAAAGCCGCTCTGTTTCAGGCCCAGCGGATCGCCGCCACCGCGCAGGCGGAAGTCTTCCTCGGCAATCAGGAAGCCATCCTCACTGTTACGCAGGATTTCGAGACGCTTGGTGGCTGTCTCGCCCAGCCCGCCATCCTCGCCCGCGCCATACAGCAGAATGCATGACGAGGCCTTGGCTCCTCGTCCCACGCGGCCACGCAACTGGTGCAGTTGGGCCAGCCCAAATCTGTCGGCGTGTTCGATCACCATGATGGAGGCGTTGGGCACATCCACGCCAACCTCCACCACAGTGGTGGCGACCAGAACCGGCAGCTCATTGGCGGCAAAGCGGTTCATCACCTCTTCACGCGCCGCACCCGGCATCTGGCCGTGGGCCAGCCCGACTTCTGTGCCCAGTAAACGGCGCAGCGCCTCGGCGCGATCCTCGGCAGCGGCCAAGTCGATGGCTTCGGATTCTGCCACAAGCGGACAGATCCAATAGGCCTGTGCGCCAGCCTCAACAGCCGCCTTCAGCCGTTTGGCCACCTCGCCAATGCGGGCCAGCGGCAACACGGCGGTGGTGACCGGCGTTCGGCCCGGCGGCTTTTCGTTCAGGCGGCTGACGTCCAATTCGCCGTACTGTGTCAGTTCCAGCGTGCGCGGAATAGGCGTGGCCGACATAGACAGCAGGTGGACGCCATCGCGGCCCTTGTCCTGAAGCTGCTGGCGTTGGCGCACGCCAAACCGGTGCTGCTCGTCGATAACAGCCAGAGCCAGATTATGGAAGCTGACGGCATCCTGGAACAGGGCATGGGTGCCGATGGCAACCTGCACCTCTCCGGCGGCGATGGCAGCGGCCTTCTTGCGTTTGACCGCAGGCGTGTCCCGTCCCGTCAGCAGGATGGAGCTGATGCCGGCTTCCTCCAGCATCGGACCCAGCTTTTCATAGTGCTGGCGCGCAAGGATTTCGGTGGGGGCCATCAGGGCCGACTGGAAACCGCTGGAAGCCGCATCGGCCAGCACCACAGCCGCCACAGCGGTCTTGCCCGAGCCAACATCGCCTTGCAGCAGGCGGGCCATCTGCTCGCCGGACTTCAGGTCGTGACGGATTTCCTCGATGGCACGGGCCTGTGCATTGGTCAGCTTAAACGGCAGGGCCGCCAGCAGACGGCGCGAGGCCTCTCCATCCTGAAGCACGGGCGCAGGGGTGGATTGACGGTTCAGCTTGCGGCGGGCCAGAGCCATCTGGTGGGCCAACAACTCGTCATAGGCCAGACGTGCGCGGGCAGGGGCGTCGGGCGACAGGTCCGCCTCGTTCTGCGGGGTGTGGACGGTGTTCAGCGCCTTTTGCCAGTCGGGCCAGTGGCGCTGTTTGATCCATGCTGCGTCCTGCCATTCGGCCAAAGCCGGTGCCAGCGCGACCGAGGCCATGCACAGTTTGCGGATCTGGCGCGACGACAGGCCTTGGGTCGCCGGATAGGTCGGTTCGGCCAGCGGGATTTCGTCGGCCTTTTCCGGTGGCAGCACATGGTCGGGGTGCGATATCTGCACCTCGTTGTTGAATTTCTCGACCTTGCCGGTGACCAGACGGGTCGAGCCGATCGGGGCCAGACCTTCGATATGGCGCGGTGATCCGGCAAACCAGATCAGATGGATAAAGCCCGTGCCGTCATAGGCGCGCACCTTGATCGGCGCGCCCATGCGGTGCGGGGGGATCAGCCGGTCGATGGTGACTTCGAAAATGCCGATCTCGCCCTCGACGGCCTCGGCGGCGGTGGTGCGGCGGCGAAGGACCACGCCCGACGGCGGATAAAAGACCAGATCGCGCACCTTTGGCCCTGCCAGTTTCTGGATCAGGGGTGCCATGCGCGGGCCCACGCCTTTCAGCGTGGTGACGTCCGCATACAGGGGAAAGAGAATCTCTGGCCGCATCACAATCACCATAGCCTGCCCGAGAGAACTGGCGAAGCGCTCGCGGGAACGCTATCTGACACGCTTGCTATTTTGGTTTGCGTAACAGGCAAGGATAAAGCGTGGCTGATCTGACTTTCCGCCTCGAGAATGAAAAGCACGAGACGGACCGCAAGGTGCGTCTGGGCCGGATTGCCTATCGCGCGTGGCGCCGTGGCTTCCGCGAGGCCGATATGGTGCTGGGCCCGTTCGCCGACCAGATCGCACCGGACTTGTCCGACGAAGAACTGGTCATCTTTGAAGACCTGCTCGATGTGGAAGACCAGTATCTGTACGGCTGGATCATCGAACGCGATCCGACACCGCCCGAACATCAGGGGCCGGTGATGGACAAGATCCGCGCCTTCATGCGCGAACACGTGTCGGCAGAAGTGGCCAAGGGTATCGGCTAATGGTGACAGCGCTGGAACGTATCGACGCCCCCCTCGGCGGCGCGCCAGAGGGGCTGGATGCCCTTGTGATTGCCGAAAAGCTGAAGGCTGTCGGCGGGGCGGCCCTGTTTGTGGCTCGCGATTTCCAGCGCTCGAACAACTTTATTCAGGCGTTCAGGTTTTACTCCAAAGACATTGAAGTTCTTGAATATCCGTCATGGGATTGTCTGCCATACGACCGTCTAAGCCCTACGGCGGCGATTGCGGCACAGCGTATGGCGACGCTGACGCGATTGGCCCTGCGGAATCCGTCGGACAAGACGCCATTGCTGGTGGTGGCCACCGTCGCGGCCAGTGCCCAGCGGGTGCCGCCGCGCGAAGCGGTGACGGTCGCGGGCTTTGAAGCCAAGGTCGGCCAAGACCTCGATACCGACGCGCTGGAAGCCTATGTGACGGCCAATGGCTATCGCCGCGCCTCCACGGTGCATGAACGCGGGGAATACGCTGTACGCGGCGGGGTGATCGACGTCTTTCCGCCGGGTTTTGACGAGCCTGTGCGTCTGGACATGTTCGGCAGCGAACTGGAATCGATCCGCGCCTTTGATCCTGAAACCCAGCGTTCCAGCCGCCAGCTGCGCGCGATCAGCCTGTCGCCGGTGTCGGAAATTCTGATCGATCAGGCGGCGATTTCGCGTTTCCGCACCAACTATCTGAATCTGTTCGGGGCACCGGGTGACGAGCCCATGTATGCCGCCGTCAGTGAGGGCGCCCGCCGTCAGGGCATCGAGCACTGGCTGCCGCTATTCTATGACCGGCTGGACACCTTGTTCGACTTTTTCGCCGATGAGGCGCCGGTGTTTCTCGACCATCTGGCCGAAGAAGCCCGCGCCGAGCGCTGGAATCTGACGCAGGACGCCTATGAGGCGCGCCGCGAGGCGGCCAAGGGTAAGGGCGGTTCGGTCTATCGCGCTCCGGCCCCCCAACTGCTCTATCTGGACGAAGAGGCGTGGAACTCGGCGCTGGCGGGCAGGGCTGTGCGCCGTCTGTCGCCGCTGTCCACCGGATCGGGCGAGGATGCGGGCGGTCGTTTGGGTCGTAACTTCTCCGCCGAGCGCGCGCAGGACAGTGTGAACCTGTTTGCCGCCGTGGCCGCCCATGCCGAACAGATGAAGGCGGCAGGCAAGCGCGTGCTATTTGCCTCATGGTCAGAAGGTTCGGCAGAGCGTCTGGCCGCCATGCTGGGCGATCATGGTTTGTCGCACGTGATTGCGGTGCGCGACTGGAACGATGTGCAGGTGGCCCCTGACGGCGTTTACCTACGCGCTGTGCTGCCGATCGAGCATGGCTTCGTTACAGATGATCTGGCCGTCATTTCGGAAGCCGATATTCTGGGTGACCGTCTGGCGAGGCCCAAGCGCAAGCGCCGCGCGGCCAACTTCTTGGCCGAGGCCTCGGCGCTGACAGCAGGGGATCTGGTGGTCCACCTGGATCACGGCATCGGTCGGTATGAGGGGCTGCGCACCCTGAGCATTCAGGATGCGCCGCACGACTGTCTTGAACTCTTGTATGCGGGTGAGAGCAAACTCTATCTACCTGTTGAAAATATTGACCTTCTTACTCGCTACGGCACCGATGCCGAGGGCGTGCAGCTGGACCGTCTGGGCGGTGCCGGATGGCAGGCGCGCAAGGCAAAGGCGAAAGAGCGTCTGCGTGCCATGGCCGAGGGGCTTATCGCTCTGGCGGCCAAGCGTGCGCTGAAGGTTGGCGATGCCATCACCCCGCCAGCAGGTCTGTTCGACGAGTTCTGCGCGCGCTTCCCCTATGAGGAGACCGACGACCAGTTGAACGCCATTGGCGATGTGCTGGAGGACCTCGGCAAGGGCACGCCGATGGATCGCCTGATCTGTGGTGACGTCGGTTTCGGTAAAACCGAGGTGGCGCTGCGGGCAGCCTTTGTAGTGGCCATGAGCGGCCAGCAGGTGGCCATCGTCTGCCCGACGACCCTGTTGGCGCGTCAGCATTTCAAGACCTTCTCGGAGCGTTTTGCAGGCTGGCCTGTCACGGTGCGGCACCTGTCGCGCATGGTCACAGCCAAACAAGCCAATGAGACGCGCGCAGGGCTAAAGGACGGCACGGTCGAGATCGTGGTGGGCACCCATGCGGTGCTGGCCGAACAGGTCGGGTTCAAGGATCTGGGTCTGGTGATCGTCGATGAAGAACAGCACTTCGGGGTCAAACACAAAGAGAAGCTGAAGTCCCTGCGGGCGGATGTTCACCTGCTGACCCTGACGGCGACGCCGATCCCTCGCACCCTGCAAATGGCGCTGTCGGGCATCCGCGAGATGTCGATCATTGCTACGCCTCCGGTCGACCGTCTGGCGGTGCGGACCTATGTCACGCCGTGGGATCCGGTGTTGGTGCGCGAGGCCCTGCTGCGCGAGAAATATCGCGGTGGTCAGGCCTATTATGTCGCGCCGCGCCTGAAAGACTTGCCGGACATCGAGAAATTCCTCCGCGAACAGGTCCCCGAGATCAAATTCGTTGTCGGCCACGGCCAGATGAGCCCGACCCAGTTGGAGGAGGTGATGAGCGCCTTCTACGACGGCGAATATGATGTGCTGGTTTCGACCACCATTGTGGAAAGCGGCATCGATATTCCGACCGCAAACACCCTGATCGTGCACCGCGCCGACATGTTCGGTCTGGCGCAGTTGCACCAGATCAGGGGCCGCATTGGTCGATCAAAGGCACGGGCTTTTGCCTATCTGACCACCGATCCCAAACGCCCGCTGAGCCTGTCGGCAGAGCGCCGCCTGCAAGTGCTCCAGTCGTTGGATAATCTGGGCGCGGGCTTCCAGCTGGCCAGCCACGATCTGGATCAGCGCGGCGGCGGCAATTTGCTGGGCGACGAACAGTCAGGCCACATCCGCGAGGTGGGTGTGGAGCTGTACCAGCAGATGCTTGAAGATGCGGTGGCCGAACTGCGCGAAGCCGGCGAACAGGTTGCTGATCGCGGTTGGTCACCGTCGATCAATGTGGGTGCTTCTGTATTGATTCCAGAGGATTACGTCCCTGACCTAAACCTTCGCCTGAGCCTTTATCGCCGTCTTTCGGATGCCGAAAAGATGGAAGACCGAGAGGCATTGGCTGCCGAACTGATTGACCGTTTCGGTCCTCTGCCGGAAGAGGCGCAGCAGCTTTTGCGCATTGTCGGGATCAAGGCCAACTGCCGTCAGGCCTGTATCGAAAAGATCGATGTGGGGCCCAAGGGCGCGGTGCTGACGCTACGTAACAATGTCTTCCCCAATCCGATGGGCTTGGTCGGACTGATCCAGAAGAACCATCTGACGTGGAAGATCAGGCCTGACCAGAAGATCGTGGTGAAGGGCGAATGGCCGACACCGGATGACCGTCTGAAGGTGGCCGAGCGCATCACCACCGATCTGGCCCGGGTGGCCAGCGCGGGCTGAATAGACAAAGACCCTGCACCGGATGCCGTTGCAGGGTCTTTTTTGTTTCAAGAATGTATGTCGTCTAAGGCCACATATGGCGCTTCAAGGCCCCGAACAGATCGACATAGTCGTCGGTCCACGGCTTGACCCCGCCCGCATTCCATTCCGACCAGCGGCCATCGGCGCGGAAACCTTCGAGGGCAGCGTCATTGCGGGCGATGATCACGGCCTCGGTCGAGGCTTCGGCCATGTCCGGCGCATCGGGGTCTTCGGCATAGCGCTGGTGCAGATAGGGGGCATTCAAGGCCTCGGCTGCGGCCATGGCGGGGCGAACAATGTCGAGGTGGCGGTTGGACAGGTGCAGCACCAGCACGCCGTCGTCCGTTAGCAGCTCCAGATAGTTGGCAATCGCCTCCTGCGTCAGCAGGTGGGCGGGCACGGCGTCGGACGAAAAGGCATCGATCAGAAGATAGTCATAGCTGCCCGCCTGTTCCTTTTCGAGCGTGAGGCGGGCATCGCCCAGCACCGTATTCACCGGACCGTCGGCACAGTCGCTGATGAAGGTAAACCAGCGCGGATCGCGGGCCATACGATCCACGGCGGGGTCGATCTCAAAAAAGGTCAGGCTGTCGGCGGCGCGCTTATAGGCGGCCATGGCCCCGCTACCCAATCCGACCACGCCGATGTTCACGGCAGGCTTTTGCGCCTGCACCTGTAGGGCCGCCTGACCCAGAGGGGTGGAGTTGGCATAGTACATGGTGGGCTGACACATCACCTCGGGGTGGCGGGCCTGTGCGCCATGGATGGTGGTGCCATGCTGCATGACGTGGACGTCGCCGCCGAGGTCCAGATCGACCGTGCGGCCAATACGCATCACGCCAAAGAAGCTGCGGTCCACAAACACATAGTTATAGCTGCGGCTGACGTATTCGCCGCCAAAGGTGCACAGCGCCATGATTGCGGTGAAAGCGATCACCTTGTCGCGGATCAGGAAGGCGCAAATCCCTGCGCCCAGCACCATGAACTGGGCCGTACGCATTATGCCGAAGCTGTCGGAGACAAAGGTGCGGATACTGTCATTGTAACGCATGATCTCGAACAGCATCGGCAGGAAGCTGGCTATGGATACGCCCCCTACCAACAGCAGAATCTGCTTGCTGGTCCACGGTGCGCCATCGGGTCTGCGAACGAGGCAGGCCAGCACCAGAACGACCGGATATTCGATCACTGTCTTGAACACGACGGGTGCGATCAGGGCCGTAAATGCCCCACCCAGCACGCCGCCCAGCGACATAAGCAGATAGAACTCGGTCAGCCGGTCCGGCGCGGGGCGACGCACGGCCATCTGCTGGTGGCACATCAGGGTGGTCAGGAAGAAGACCAGCAGATGCACCACAAACAACAGGGCAATAGACGAGGTGGTGCTGCCCAAAAGTGTAGTCACCAGCACAATTGCCGCTCCGTGCAGGAGCAGGGTCACCGGCAGCGGTATCCATGGCCGCGTTTGGAAGGCGATCACAAAGGTCAGCAAATACAGCGCCAGCGGTACGACCCACAGGAAGGGGGCCGAAGCCACATCCGTCGACAGGTGCGCCGTCACTCCCAGCATCAGGCTGGAGGGAAGGGCCGCAAGGAACACCAGCAGCAGTTTGCGCCGGACGGGAATGGGCGCGCTGCGCTCCAGCGAGGCGCTGGCGTGGCGTACTACATTGCGTCGCGACCAGATCAGCACGCCCAACAGGATCACCAGAGCGACAAAGATGCCGTACCCGACGGTCCAGGAAGCACGCTGGGCCGACAGGGACGCCAGCGGCTCGATCAACACCGGATAGGACAGCAGGGCGAGGAAGCTGCCGAGGTTCGAGGCGGCGTAAAGCACATAGGGGTTCTGGCCGCTGCGGGTACCCGCTTGCAGGCGGGCGAACCAGGCTTGAAGCAGGGGTGCTGTGGCCGACAGGACGGCGAACGGCGCGCCGATGGAGACGATCAGCGTGCCCAGCAGCCACAGGATCGGCTGGTTGGTGTCAGGCTCTCCCAGCCCCAGTCGCACCTGCAGCGGTAGAAATAACGCTGCGACCACCAGCACCCCCAGATGCACAATGGCCTGCATTTTGAGCGTCGGGATGCGTTGCAGCAGGTGAGCATACAGATAGCCCGCCAGCAGGGCCGCCTGAAAGAAGACCAGAGAGGTATTCCACACCGCCGGTGATCCGCCCAAAAGCGGCAGGATCATCTTGGTCACCATCGGCTGGACCACAAAGACCAGCGAGGCAGAGGTGAAGATGGCGACGGCGAACAGCAGGGGTGCTAAAAGTCCGCCCGAAGGAAGCGTGGCAGGCGAGTGTGCAACAGTCTCGTCGGTCAAAGGCGTCCCCCTAATGCTGGCCATTATGCGCCGCTGGAAATCAGCTTATTCCGATTTCCTTGGCCATGGCAAAGGAGTTGAGACCTGTGTTTTCTGAAGATGTTGTTGGCCTTGCCAAGGAAGTCCTGACTTTGGCTGGAGACGCAGGTGTGATGGTGGCTACGGCCGAGAGCTGCACTGGCGGACTGGTGGCAGCGGCCCTGACGGAAATCGCCGGATCGTCCAGCGTGGTTGACCGTGGCTTTGTCACCTATTCCAATCAGGCCAAGATGCAGATGCTGGGCGTGCAGGAGCAGACTCTGGCAGACCATGGCGCGGTGTCGGAAGCTACCGCGCGCGAGATGGCGGCGGGCGCGGTGGCCCACTCGGCAGCCTCGGCGGCAGTGGCGATCACGGGCATAGCGGGTCCGGGCGGGGGATCGGATAATAAGCCGGTCGGTCTGGTACATTTTGGCGCGGCTAGGGTGGACGGTACGATACTTCACATCGAGCGCCGCTTTGGCGATCAGGGCCGCGAGAAGGTCCGCGAGGCGGCGCTGAAACAGGCGCTGGAGTTGCTGGCCGAGGCCCTGAAGGCGTGACCGAGGTCATTACCGTTGATGCTCGGGGCCACAAATGCCCCGTTCCGTCGCTGCGTCTGCGCAAGGCCATGGAGGGCAGCGAGGGCGGTCAGGTGTTTGTCCTGCTGGCCACTGACCCGATGGCACGCATCGATGTGCCGTTCCTGATGCAGGAAACGGGCGGTCAGGTGGTGTCGATAGAAGACGAGCCCGATGGCGGTCTGAAACTGACCGTTAGCAGTGGCGGAGTGGCTCAGGACCGCTGACGGCGGCGATCTGCCAGATTGACCACACGTTTAGCGCTGTCGGCATCGACCGACGTATTGTTGGCCGTCAGGGGCGGGGTGCGCATCTTCCACGCCAGCTCCAGTTCCGTCGCCATAGCCCCGCCATAGAAGACGGCGTTGACGTTCCACGACAGCCAGATCAGCAGTACCACCACGGCACCGACCGATCCATAGGTCGCGCCCAGATGCACGATCTGCTCCACATAGATGGCGCACATCCACGAAAACAGCGCCGACATGCCGGTGGCGAACAAGCCGCCCAGTGCCGCAGCCTTCCATGCCACGCGGGTGCTGTGGCTCATGGCATAGCGGTAGAGCATGGTCAGGCCCAGCCACAGGCCCACATGGGTCCATACGCCATCAAAGGGCATCATGGCCTGCGCCAGCGGTTCCTCGGCATAGGCATGCTCTATCAGGCGCCATGTGACCAGTGCGCCAGACACGATGGTGAACAGGGCAAAGGCCGCCAGCGCGACCAGAAACGCCAGCATGTTGAATTTGAAGAAGCCGTGAGGCTCCTGCTCGTCATGGATCAGGTTCAGACCCGCCAACAGCGCCTTGAACCCACGGTGTGCGGCATAGCCACCGATGACCAGGGCGATGGCGCTCTGGGTCGAGACGGCTCTGACAGAGCTGTTGGACAGTCGCTCGATCTCGCCGATGAAGATGGCGCGGGCGGCGGCGGGAATCGCTTCGGCCATGGCGGCGACCTGATCGCTGACATTACCGATAGACAGGACCGCCTGATAGAAGCCGATCAGAATGGCGATGGCCGGAAAAATGGCCAGCAGGGCAAAGAAGGTCACGCCGCCCGTATAGAGCATGACATCGCGTCCCCAAGAACGCGTGAAAGCCCGGACCAGAAGGCCGCCCCAGAAACGCGGCGACAGCGAGCGACGGTCCAGAAGCAGGGCGGGTTCTGCTTGTGCCGGACGCGGCGATGTATCGGTGTCGTGAAGTTTCATGCGGACGCCATAAAGAAAAAAGCGCCCCAGAGGAACCCAAGGTCTCCCCTTGGTTGCATCGACTTTACGATGCGTGACGTAAATCCGTTGATTGCCTCTGGCATATAGCCAAGCTTAAAAGAGTAGCAGCGTCAGGGGGATGAGTTTTTGGATACCATACACCCGTCGGACTTCGCATCGCGTGTGCTGGTCGTCGCATCGGAAGATGGCCGGCTAAATGATCTGGCCGCCCGATTGGACGTCGAGGGCTGGCCCACCGTGGTGGTGCCCGACATGTCGGCAGCTATCGAGACGGTACAGCGCGGTGCGATCGACGCGGCCCTCATCCATCTGGATACCGAGGCTTTGCAGCGGTTGGATGAACTGCGTGCGGCGGCCCCGTGGCGGTATCTTTCGATACTGGCGCTGGGCGGTGACGGGGCACCCCCGCCCGATGTGGTGGACCTGCGTTTGTCGGGTCATGCTCATCCGTCCCAGATTGCCCAGCGGTTGGAACAACTGGTTCGCGCCGCCATTGCCGAAGAAGAGTTCCGGCTGAGGGCCGAAACCCTGTCCAGTTATGGCATCGCGCTCGAACTGCCACAGGATCAGGATTCACCGGTTACGGTGCTGGCTGTGGGAGCGGCGGATCACCGTTTCCTCGGCCTCAGCAATAGCCTGTCACAAGCGGGTGCCCAGGTGGTGGCGGCACCCACGCCCTACACAGCGTTTGATTATCTGCACGAACGCCCGTTCGATGCGACCATTCTATGGGGCGGTGAAAACCGTTCGGTCGCTATGTCGATCGCTTCGGGCATGAAGCGAAATACGCGGCTCTATCACATCCCCATCATGCTCTATCTTCAGCGTGGGGATGAGGTGAACCTGACCGACCTCTATAATCGCGGCTTTGCTGATGTGGCCAATGCCACTGTCAGCGAGGCCGAGACGGCAGAGCGGATCATGGCTCTGGCACAAAATCACCGCCGCCGCGCCGCCATCCGCAAGGCGCTGGACAGTGTGCGGGTGTCGAACCTGACCGATCCGGTGACGGGCCTGTTCAACAGCGAGCCGTTCGCCCACCACCTGCGCCGCGTCTACAGCGCCTCGCGCTCGCGTCAGCGCAAGCTGTCGCTGTGCGTGTTGAAGGTGGTGAGGACCGAGGCGCTGGGCATCATCAATCAGGGCGGCTATCTGGACCGTGCCCTGCCTCAGGTCGGGGCGATGATTTCGCGACTGGTGCGGGTGGAGGACACGGCCGCGCGCCTGTCGCCCGACACCTTTGCCCTGATGATGCCCGCCACGGGGGCCGATGCCGCCCATGTGGCGGCAGAGCGGATTGCGGCAGTGATCGCCTGTACCGCTTTCGAGGCCGGCGAGGGCCGCTCGCCCTTTGTCCTTGAGTTCGATATCGGCGTGGCCGAGATGAAGGAAGGCGAAGGCCCGATCCAGCTGCTGGAACGGGCCGTCGCCGATGCGCGCACCAAGGCGGCAGCCTAGGCCGGCATTTCGATCGAGCAGACAGCCTGTGCCGCCAAGCCTTCGTTGCGGCCGGTGAAGCCCAGGCCTTCGGTAGTGGTGGCCTTTACGCTGACAGCACCCAGATCGAGGCCGAGGATGTCGGCAATGCGCTGGCGCATGGCGGCACGGTGCGGTTTGATCTTGGGGCGCTCGGCAATCAGCGTCACGTCCACATTGATGATGACGCCGCCCTTGGCCTTGGCCAGTTCATAGGCGTGGGCGAGGAAGGCGTCCGAGGATGCGCCTTTCCAGCGGTCGTCGGTCGGCGGGAAGTGGTCGCCGATATCGCCCTCGGCAATCGCGCCCAGAATGGCATCGGTCAGGGCATGCAGGCCCGCATCGGCATCCGAATGGCCCAGCAGGGTGTGGGTGTGCGGTACCTGAACGCCGCACAGCCATGTACCCGTGCCATCACCCTCGACCCAGCGGTGGACGTCATAGCCCATGCCCACGCGGGTGACTTTACGGGCATTGTCGGGGAGCAGGCGTTCAGCCATGGCGAAGTCCTCGGGGTAGGTCAGTTTGAACAGATCGGCCTCTCCGGCCACCAGACGCACGCGGCCACCGTGCGCAGCGACCACTGACGCCTCGTCGGTGGGGGCATCTTGGCCGGTCCATGCGGCGTAGGCGGCGCGGATGGTGGAGGGGCGGAAGGCTTGGGGGGTCTGGGCGCGGTAGAGGTTTTCGCGGTCGACGACCTCTCCCATCAGTTTGTCGGCATCGCCGCGTCGTAAGCTGTCAGCGACGGGCAGGGCAGGCAAAGCGCCTTCCGCGTCGGCCAGCGCGTCCAGAAGCGCGTGGATGGTGTGCGCCTTAAGGAAGGGGCGGGCGGCATCGTGGATCAGCACGGGGCGGTCATCGTCGAGCGCCGACAGGCCCGCCTGTACGGAATCAGCGCGTGTCGCTCCGCCCGTGACAGATATCCAGCCGTCGAGGCCGTCCAGCGCCTCGCGAGCGCGGGGCTCGGCCCCGTCAGCCAGAACCAGAACCAGCGGATTGGCCCCTGCCGCCAACAGGCTTTCCGCCGACCAGCGGAGGAGCGGCTTGCCGCCGACGGTGCGCCATTGCTTGTCCCCGCCCGCGCGAGAACCCGATCCGGCAGCGACGATGATCGCAGAGAAGGTCATGGATTGCCTTCTAAGCGCCCGTTTCATGGTTGACGAGGGGGCATTGTTTCGGCGCTAAGAGCGGCATGAGTTCAGGATTGCAAATCGGGGACGTCCACATCCCCGGACAGGTGCTGATGGCACCCATGACGGGGATCACGGATCTGCCGTTCCGCGTGTTGGCTTCCAGGCTGGGCGCGCGCTACGTCGCGACCGAAATGGTGGCCGCGGCAGAGCTGGCCCGTGCGCGGCCCGATGTGGTGCGCCGTGCGGCGGTTGGCGGTGGTTTGCCGCTGACGGTGATCCAGCTGGTGGGCGGTGATCCGGAAAAGATGGCGCACGGCGCCAAAATGGCCGAGGCTGCGGGGGCCGACATCATCGACCTGAATTTTGGCTGTCCGGCCAAGGAAGTGACAGGCGCAGCCTGTGGCTCTGCCCTGATGCGTACGCCCGATCTGGCCTGCCGTCTGATGGAGGCGGCAGTGAAAGCCGTCAGCCGTCCGGTGACCGTCAAGATGCGCTTGGGGTGGGACGAGAACAGCCTGAACGCTGCCGATCTGGCCAAGAAGGCCGAAGAGATCGGCGTGAAGGCCGTGACCGTCCATGGCCGCACCCGCAAGCAGTTCTATACCGGCGTCGCCGACTGGGACGCCGTAGCCGAGGTGAAGCAGGCGGTCTCCATTCCTGTGGTGGTCAATGGTGACATTATCACTGCCGAGCAGGCCCGTGAGGCTCTGGACAAATCCGGTGCCGATGCTCTGATGCTGGGACGCGGTGTCTATGGACGTCCATGGCTGGCGGCGCATCTGGAACGCGCACTGGCCGATGGCACCCAGCTGGCCGAGCCCGACCGCGAGGAACGATTCGCCATTGTGGTGGAGCACATGCGGGCCTCGGCAGAGTTCTACAAACTGCCGCTGGGCCTGAAAATGTTCCGCAAACATCTGGGCTGGTACATCGAACAGGCCCCGTGGCCCGAAGACCCTCTGGAACGCCGCCAAGCCAAGGCCAGACTGTGCCGCTTGGAGACACCGGAAGAGGTCGAAACGGCCCTAAAAGCGTTGTGGTTGGGATAAGTGCCGCAATCCCGCAACTATGGTGTTGAAATCCGGCCACAGTTGGTCAAAGCTGAACGCTGATGAGCGAACAGCGTGCGGATCAGTCCTTGGATGGCGGCGATGACCGTTCCCTGCGGGAACGGCTGATCGCGGGGCGTTCGCGTGGACTGTTCGGCGCGGCCTATGTGCTGGCACTGATCATCACCGGTATTGCGATCTGGCTGGTGGCCGTGGCCCCTGGCGCGGCGACCGAGTCGCGCGCGACGGCCAGTCGGGCGGTGCTGTACGTTCTTCTGGCCAATCTGGTTTTGATCGGCTTTTTGGCGCTGGTCGTCGGCAAGCAGGTCCTGAAACTGGTGCGCGACCGTCATGAGGCGGGTGCCCGACTGCATCTGCGCTTTGTGATCCTTTTCTCCATTGTGTCGGTAGTGCCTGCGGTACTGATCGCTCTGGTGTTCGGCGTGCTGGTCAACCGTGGGGTGGATCAGTGGTTCAGCCAGAACGTCAGCTCATCGGTGCAGAACGGAGCCCTGATCGGCCGTGCCTATGTCGCCGATGTGGGCGAAAGCCTTGAGCGCGATCTGGAGACGATGACCACCGAACTGGGCGGGGTGCGCAATCGCTTCGATAACCGCATCCAGTTCGGCAGCGCGCTGGAACAGATCGGTGCCTTCTTCGGCTATCCGGCGCTTTATATTTTGAATGGCGACGGCGAAGTGCTGGCCAGTGGCGAGCAGCCCGGCGCGCCGCCCTATGTGGCCCCGCCGCCCGAAGCTTTCGAGATTCTGGCGCAGGGCGAAGTTGTGCCCACCGCCGTCACCGAAAACCCTGACACCGTCCGCGCCCTCTATCCGCTGCCGGACTATGGTGATGCCTATCTTTATGTGGTGCGGCCGCTGGCCCCCGGCCTGATCCAGCGCATGCGCACCGGCGAGGAATCCATTCTGGCTTATCGTCAGGCCGAGGAAAGCCGCGCGCGTATTCAGGCCGCCTTTGCCCTGTCGTATCTGGAAACGGCGTTGCTGGTTCTGGTAGGTGCCGTCTGGCTGGCTATGTCGGCGGCCAGCGCCATTTCCGCGCCGATTGGCCGACTGGTGCGCGCCGCCGAGCGCGTATCTGGCGGGGATTTCGAGGCCCGCGTGGATGCGTCGAACGCGCCCGCCGAACTGGCCGTGTTGTCGGATGCATTCAACCGCATGACGGGTGATATCCAGAGCCAGCAACTGGCCCTGAAGACCGCCAGCGATGAAGCGCAGGCCCGTTCTCTGTTTATTGAGACCGTGCTGTCGGGCGTCAGCGCCGGCGTGATTGGTCTGGATCGTCAGGGCCGCATCTCGGCCATCAACGACAGCGCCCGCGACCTGTTGGCTATCGGCGAGGTAGAGGTTCAGGGCCACCGTCTGGGCGAGGTCTCGCCGGAACTGAGCGAACTGTCCGAACGGGGCGAAGCCCATATCGAAGAAGACATCGACATCACGCGTGATGGCGATACCCGCCGTCTGCGTGTCCGCATCGAAGGCGGGCAGGGCGGCGAGATGGTCATGACCTTTGACGATATCACCCGTCTGGTCACGGCCCAGCGTAATGCCGCGTGGCGCGATGTGGCGCGCCGTATCGCCCACGAGATCAAGAACCCGCTGACGCCGATCCAGCTGTCGGCAGAGCGTCTGCGTCGCAAATACCGCGCCCGCATCGAAGAAGACGATGTGGAAGTGTTCGACCGCTGCACAGACACCATCATCCGTCAGGTGGGCGATATCGGGCGTATGGTGGACGAGTTCTCGTCTTTTGCGCGTATGCCTGCGCCGCGCTTCTCGACCGAGGTGGCGGGCGAAATGCTGCGCGAGGCCGTGTTCGGCCAGCGCGTCGCCGCTGCCGACATTGGCGTGACACTGGTCGAGCCGGTGCCGGATGTAACCATCGACTGCGATGGCCGCATGGTGCGTCAGGCGCTGATCAACATCCTCAAAAATGCAGGCGAGGCCGTCGAGGCCCGCAAGGTGCGCGGAGAACAGACTTCGGTGCCCGGTATTTCGGCCCAACTGGTCGTCAGCGGCGGCATGGCCCGCTTTGTCATCGAGGATGACGGCATCGGCCTGCCGACCAAGGACCGTGACCGCCTGACCGAGCCCTATGTCACCACGCGTGAAAAGGGCACAGGGCTGGGGCTGGCCATCGTCAAACGTATTTGCGAGGACCACGGCGGTGATCTGAAGCTGGATGACGCCGAGCGTTTGTCCGGTGCCCGCGTGACCCTCGTATTTCCTGTTAATCAGAATATCAAATCCACCAACCGCGCCTCTGGCGATGGTCGTGGTGCTGTTGTGAAGAGAGAGGCCCCATGAAGAATACAGGCGCCGACATTCTGGTCGTGGATGATGAAGTCGACATCCGCGAGCTGGTCTCGGGACTGTTGGAAGACGAAGGTCACCACGTCCGCACCGCGGCCAGCGCCGAGGAAGCTTTGGCTGCCATCAAGGCGCGCAAGCCGTACCTGGCCGTTCTGGATATCTGGATGCAGGGCGGGGGCATGGATGGCCTTGAACTGCTGGACGTGATCAAGGGGCTGGATGAGGACCTGCCTGCGGTCATGATCTCGGGTCATGGCAACATCGAAACGGCGGTTAGCGCGTTGAAACGCGGTGCCTATGACTTCATCGAAAAGCCGTTCAAGTCCGACCGTCTGGTGGTCGTGGTCGAGCGCGCTCTGGAAGCCGCTGCTCTGAAGCGCGAGAACCGCCGTCTGCGCGCACAGGCCATGACGCCGTCGGGTCTGATTGGCAAGTCGGTGGCTGCCCAAACCCTTCGCAACACCATTTCCAAGGTCGCACCGGCCAACAGCCGCGTGCTGATCTCGGGCCCGCCCGGGTCGGGCAAGGAACTGGTCGCGCGCCAGATCCACGAGAACAGCCCGCGCGCCAAGGGGGAGTTTGTGGTCATCTCGGCTGCGGGCATGACGCCGGAACGCCTCGACGTCGAACTGTTCGGCGAAGAGGGCAGCGATGGCCGTCCCGCCAAGATCGGCGTGTTCGAGCGCGCCCATAACGGCACCCTGTATCTGGACGATGTGGCCGACATGCCGCGCGAAAGCCAGAGCCGTGTGCTGCGCGTGCTGGTCGATCAGCGGTTCCGTCGCGTGGGTGGCGAACAGGACGTTCAGGTGGACGTGCGCGTCATCACCTCGACGGCCAAGGACCTGCGCGAGGAAATCGCCGAGGGCCGTTTCCGCGAAGACCTGTTCCACCGCCTGAACGTGGTGCCGATCCGCGTCCCGCCGCTGTCGGAACGCCGCGAGGACATTGCCGAACTGGTCGAATATTTCGTCGAGACCCTGTCGTCGTCGCAAGGCCTGCCGCGTCGCAAGCTGGGCGATGATGCCATTGCCGTGCTTCAGGTCCATCCGTGGCCGGGCAATGTGCGCCAGCTGCGCAACAATATCGAACGCCTGCTGATCCTTGCCACGGGTGACCCGTCAGAGCCGATCACCGCAGAAATGCTGCCGCAGGAGGTCGCCTCCAACTCGTCCAGCAGCTTTGGCAATGAGCGTATCATCGCCCTGCCGCTGCGCGAGGCGCGCGAGGTGTTCGAGCGCGATTATCTGGCCGCGCAAATCATGCGTTTTGGCGGAAATATTTCCCGCACGGCGGCCTTTATCGGTATGGAACGCTCTGCGTTGCACCGCAAACTGAAGTCGCTGGGCGTGTCGCCGTCCCGCGGTGGTGATGATCAAGAAGGAGAGGGCGCCTGATGTCGAGGGTCGCCTATGTAAACGGGACCTATCGGCCCCATTCCCAGGCCGTCGTCCATATCGAGGATCGCGGCTTCCAGTTCGCCGATGGCGTGTACGAAGTCTGGTCGGTGTTTGACGGCCAGCTGGCTGACTATGAAGGCCATATGGAGCGTCTGGGCCGCAGCCTGACCGAGCTGCGCATCGACATTCCGATGACGGCTCAGGCGCTGGGTGTGGTCCTGCGCGAAACCATTCGCCGCAACCGTGTGCGTAATGGCATCGTCTATCTGCAAGTGACCCGTGGCACCGCGCCGCGTGATCATGCCTTCCCCAGAGGCGTGGCCCCCAGCGTGATCGTGACGGCCAAGTCGATCGACCTGAAGAAGGGCGAAGCGCAGGCCGAGCGCGGCGCAGCGGGCGTAACGCATCCCGACATTCGTTGGGGCCGTTGCGACATCAAGACCGTCGGTCTGCTGCCGAACGCTATCGCCAAACAGGCTGCCCGCGAAAAGGGGGCCTATGAGGCCATCCTGTTCGACGAAATGGGCATGGTGACGGAGGGTTCGTCCACCAACGCCTGGATCGTTGACGAGCACGGCAAGCTGCGCACCCGCGATACCCAGGCCAACATTCTGCGCGGTATCACCCGCGCCGCCATACTGAAGCTGGTGAAGGAAGAGGGCATTGAACTGGACGAGCGCGCCTTTTCGGTCGAGGAGGCCAAGCGCGCCAAGGAAGTGTTCGTGACGGCAGCGTCTTCGTTTGTCATGCCGATTACTTCGCTGGATGGCGAAAAGATTGGCGACGGTAAACCGGGCCCCGTCGCGACCCGTCTGCGTCAGGTTTATCTTGAACAGGCGCGCCGCGACGCCATTTAAAACATTGCCGCTGACGCTGATGCACGTTTAAGGTCAGGTGCGGGTCACATGACCTGCATCTGCCACTCGGCAATGCAATAACCAAGAACAGGAAAAACCTGCCATGTCGCAAGACAAACGCCAAAACCTCCAGGATACTTTCCTGAACAGCGTCCGTAAGACCAAGACCCCGCTGACCATCTTTCTGGTCAATGGCGTAAAGCTTCAGGGTATTGTGACCTGGTTCGACAACTTTTGTGTGCTGCTTCGTCGCGATGGCCAGTCCCAACTGGTCTATAAACACGCCATCTCGACCATTATGCCTTCCGGCCCCGTGCAGATGTACGAGCCCGAAGCCGAAGAAGATTGATTGACTTCCAAGCTTATTGATCACGCCGTTCCGCTCATCCGGGCGGCTGTAGTCCACCCCGACAGGGGTTCCGATAATGCGCGTCATGCCGCCGATCGCCTCGAAGAGGCGGTCGGCCTTGCCCGTGCGCTGGACCTTGATGTCCGCGCCGAAGAGGTTGTGCGCATTCGTTCCGTCACGCCCGCCACCCTGTTCGGGTCGGGCAAAGTCGAGGAACTGGCCGCCCTGTTCCGCGCCGCAGAGGCCGAGGCGGTAGTCATCGACGACCAGTTGACGCCCGTCCAACAGCGCAATCTTGAACAGGCGTGGGATGTGAAGGTCATCGACCGCACGGGCCTGATCCTCGAAATCTTTGGTCGCCGTGCGCGCACCAAGGAAGGCCGTCTTCAGGTCGAACTGGCGCGTCTGGAATATGAACGCTCGCGTCTGGTGCGGACATGGACCCACCTTGAACGCCAGCGCGGTGGTACCGGCTCGACCGGCGGTCCGGGGGAAACCCAGATCGAAATCGACCGCCGCCTGATCGCCGACAAGATCGTCAGGCTGAAGGCCGAACTGGAAGAGGTGCGCCGTACGCGCGGCCTGCACCGCAAGGCTCGCAAGCGCGTGCCATTCCCGGCCGTGGCGCTGGTCGGTTATACGAACGCGGGCAAGTCCACGCTGTTTAACCGGCTGACCGGCTCCGAGGTGTTTGCCAAGGACCTGCTGTTTGCGACGCTGGATACGACCCAGCGCACGATCAAACTGCCGCAGGGGCGTCCAGCCATCATCGCCGATACGGTGGGCTTTATCTCCGACCTGCCGCACGAACTGGTGGAGAGCTTCCGCGCCACGCTGGAAGAGGTGGGTGAGGCCGACCTGATCCTGCACGTCCGCGATATTGCGTCACCTGACAGCGAGGCGCAGCGCAAGGACGTGGAAGAGGTTCTGAAACAGATCCCCACGCCCGAAGGCCGTACGCGGCGCGTGCTGGAGGTCTGGAACAAGATCGATCTGCTGGATGAAGATGTCCGCGACAGTGTGATCGGTCAGGCCGAACGTCTGGCCGCCCAAGGCGATGCCGTGGCCGTGTCCGCATGGACGGGCGAGAACATCGATGCCTTGCGCGAAACTATCGCCAGCCTGATCGACGATGACCCTGAAAGCGTCATTCTGATCCCGTCGTCTCGCGGCGATGTACTGGCATGGCTTTATGAAAACGGTCGGGTCACCGACCGGTCCACCGAAGAAGACGGTACGATCCGCGTGACGGTGCGTTTGCACCCTGCGGCTCTGGGCCGTTTCGAGCGTTCCTACCCAGACATTCTGGACTGATATGCATCTGATCGAGACCGTGCTGTTCCTCCTGTTGGCTGTTGTAGCCTCGGGATGGGTGGCACGGATTACCCGCCTGCCTTTGCCCTTGGTCCAGATCGCTTTGGGCGCAGGCGTGGTAATGATCACGGGGGAGAGCGTAGACCTCAAGCCCGACATCTTCTTCCTGCTGTTCCTGCCGCCGCTGCTGTTTGTGGACGGCTGGCGCATCCCCAAGGCGGCGCTGTATCGCGATCGTGCGGTGATACTGGAACTGGCGCTGGGACTGGTGGTGTTCACGGTTCTGGGGCTGGGCTTCTTTATCAACTGGATGATCCCGGCCATGCCGCTGGCGGTGGCCTTTGCGCTGGCCGCCATCCTGTCGCCGACCGACCCGATTGCGGTGTCCGCCATTGCGGGCCGCAGCCCCATGCCAAAGCGACTGATGCATATTCTGGAAGGCGAAAGCCTGCTGAACGATGCGACCGGCCTGACCTGTATGCGGATTGCGGTCATTGCCGCGACCACCGGCGCTTTCTCGCTGACCAACGCCTTTGGCACCTTTGCGTGGCTGGCGCTGGCAGGGGTGGCCATGGGCGTGATGGTGGCCTTGGGCATCAGCCTGCTGAAAGGGGCGATCAGCAAGCGTTGGGGCGAGGACGTGGGCGGCCAGATTCTGGTCAGCCTGCTGATGCCGTTTGCCGCCTATCTGGCCGCCGAGGCTGTACAGGGTTCGGGCATTCTGGCGGCTGTGGCCGCGGGCATCACCATGAGCTTTACCGAGCGTGAGGGCTCTGCGCTGGCGGCCACCCGCATCCGCCGCGCGGTGGTGTGGGACACGGTCCAGTTCACGGCCAATGGCCTGATCTTTGTGATTTTGGGCGAGCAGATGCCGTCCATCTTTGCCCGCGCCAAGGAGGTCATCCGCTCAACCCCGCATGCCGAGGTCTATTGGCTGGCCATCTATGTGTTCGCCATCGTCGCGGTGCTGGCGGTGCTGCGCTTCTTGTGGGTGTGGGCGACGCTGAAACTGACCCTGTTTCGCGGCAGGCTGTCGGGCGGAAAACGTCCGAAGTTGCGCTGGCGTTTGGTGGCGGTGATGTCGCTGTCAGGGGTACGCGGTGCCATTACGCTAGCCGGTATTCTGACCCTGCCGTTCTTTGTGCAGGACGGCAGCCTGCTGCCCGCGCGCAATCTGGCGATCTTTCTGGCGGCGGGGGTGATTATCGTATCGCTGGTTCTGGCCAGTGTGGCGCTGCCGATCCTGCTGCGCGGCATGGAAGAACTGCCCGATACCCATCTGCATACCGATGAGGATCGTGCGCGGCGCATGGCGGCTGCGGCAGCCATCCGCGCGCTGGAGGACACCCAGCGCACCCAGCAGGACGTTCATGCCAGAGCCGACGAATATGCCGAGGTCGTGGCCCGCCTGATGGAGACCTATCGCCACCGGATCGAGCTTTACTCCGGCGAGGCCCCCGATCAGGTGGCGCGTAACCAAAAGCTGGACGCGCTGGAGCGTGAACTGTTCATGGTCGCTTTGAAGGCCCAGCGCGAAGAGCTGATCAAACTGTCGCGCAGCCGAATGGTAGGCGAGGAGACCGCCCGCAAATTGATCCGCGAAATCGACCTGCTGGAAATCCGCTACGACTAGGCGTTTAGCCAGTCGTTCAACTGTTCATAGCTGTCGAAGATATGGTGGGCACCGGCGGCTTTGAGGCTGTCGGCGTGGCCGTCGCGGATATGGCCACCTGCGCACAGGCCCACCACTGTCATGCCTGCTGCTACGCCGCCCATGACGCCTGCGGGGCTGTCTTCTATGACGAGCGCGCGATCGGGTGCGACCTGCATGGCCTCGGCGGCATAAAGGAAGATGTCGGGGTGCGGCTTGCCGCGCTGGACATGGACGGCACCGCTGAAGATGCACCCGTCAAAGGCGTCTGCCGATCCGAACAGATCGAGTCCCATGGCGATCCAGTCGGGCGGGCTGGAGGAGGCAATGCAGCGTTTTTCGGTGCGGCCGGCCAAGAAAGGAGCAAAGCCGTTCACGGGGCGCACTTCGGTCTGATACCGCTGACCGCAATGGATGAACCAGTCGCGCTGGAGCTCGGGCGGGCAGGGGCTGCCCAAACGGCCAGACACCTGTTCGGAGATATCGGCCCAGCGGCGTCCCAGATAGTGGGTCAACGAATAGTCCAGCGAGGTCGGCAGACCGATGCCGTTCAGCAGATCAGCCAGAACCAGATTGTTCAGCATCTCGCTGTCGGCCACCACACCGTCATAGTCAAAGACGATGAGGTCGAAGTCGGGATGCTTCATCTACTTCGGGCTCCACCGCACCAAGGGCGTGTCGCTGCGCAGATAAAGTGGATGTTTGGGGCTGCCGTCGGCATTGGTGCCAAAGCACCATAGGTCGATGCCGTCTTCGGTCAAGGCCTGCACCAGTGCCTGTCCGGCGGGCACCAGTGCCTTGTTCAGCTTGCCGTGGCACAGGATGACGCGGGCCGCGCCCTTGGCCTGTTCGCGGATGGTCGGCAGGTTGGCGGGAGACGAGACCACCACATCCGGCTCTAGCAGCATCTTCGGGTGGGTGGCGCGATAGTCGCCCACATTGGCTTTGACCATGGCGTCAAAGCCTTCGCGCTGGGTAAAGGTCCATTCGCGGGCGCAGGTCGGGTCATTGACCGTGGCGTCGGCGGTGGACGGGTTCATGCCGATGAACATCAGATAGCGATCGGGGAAGGTGTCCCCCAGCCAGCGGCGCATCAGCGGGCGGTGGCGGCTATCGTCGCTGAACACCGCATCACCGTTTACCCCTGCCATCAACGCCAGACGGACCTTGCCGCCCGGATCATGCTGCGTGGGATCGGGCGGGATCAGGTCCAACTGGTCGGCCAAGCGCTTGCCCATACGGTCAACCGGCCTTTTCGACAGCCTTGGCGGCGTCCCACAGGGAGTCCATCTCGGCCAGATCGGACTGTTCGGGCTTGCGGCCATCCTTGGCCAGTTCGGCCTCGATATGGTGGAAGCGGCGAACGAATTTGGCATTGGCGGCGCGCAGGGCGTCTTCGGGCTCGACCTCCAGCTTGCGGGCCAGATTGGCCATGACGAACAGCAGGTCGCCCAGTTCCTCGCGGATCTTGGCCTTGTCGCCGGTGCCGATTTCGGCGCGCAGTTCGCCGACTTCCTCGGCCAGTTTGTCGAAGACTTCCTCGGTGGATGGCCAGTCGAAGCCCACGCGGGCGGCGCGCTTTGTCAGCTTGGCCGCGCGGCTGAGCGCAGGCATGCCGACGGGCACATCGTCCAGGGCACCGGTCTGGGCCTTGGCGGCGCGCTCGGCGGCCTTGATGTCTTCCCAGCGCGCCTTTTGCGCCACGCCGTCGGGGCGGGCCGTCTCGTCGCCGAACACGTGCGGGTGACGGCGGATCAGTTTGTCCTCCATCGCCTCGGCCACGTCTTCAAACCGGAAGTGTCCGGCTTCCTCGGCCATGCGCGAATGGAAGATGACCTGAAACAGCAGATCGCCAAGTTCGGCCTTCAGCTCCTTCATGTCATTGTTTTCGATCGCGTCGGCCACTTCATAGGCTTCCTCGATCGTGTAGGGGGCGATGGTCTGGAAGGTCTGTTCCTGATCCCACGGGCAGCCGCAGTTCGGGTCACGCAGGCGGACCATGATCTCTTTCAAGCGATCAACGGGGTGAGGCATCAAATCAACTTCCAGCATCTCTTTGCGCCAGCACGGCGCGGATATGGTCATGTCGCTGTGGCGTCAGGGGGTATCGACGCAGCACCAGCGCGGAGGCTGCCAGTAGCAGAGCCGGCAGGGCGATGAACAGGATTTGCAGCATCAGCAGGGCAAAATCGCCATTCTGTTCGGGTGTACGCAGCGGGCTGAACCCCACCGCTTGCAAGATCATATAGGGGATCAGTGCCAGCGCCTGACCGACCTTGGTGGTGGCGGCCAGAATCGAGAACATCAGACCCGTGCGGTCGGCACCGGTTTCAAAGCGCACCTCGTCGCTGGCGTCGGCCATCATGGCCCGCAGCAGAAGGAGGCTGGCCGCATAGGGCAGGCCCGCGATGAACATGGCCACCATGGTCACCATAAAGTTTCCGCCCGGTACCAGCGTGGCTCCCAGATAGAATACCGCGAAGATCGCACTGGCCACCGCCAGCGCCTTGTCCTTGCCGATGCGGGTGGCCAACCACGCCCAGAACGGCGCTCCGACCAGTCCGGCGACGAAATAGCCCAGCATGAACAGCGAGGCCTGCGCGTGGTCATAGCCTTTGATCTGGCCAAAGAAGAAGAACAGCATGGAGCCGGTGATCCCCGGCGCGATGCCCAGAAAAAGGTCGGCCCACAACAGCTTGCGCACGGTCGCCATTTTGAACAGGGCCAGATAGGCGCGCACCCCGCCGTGCGGCGAGGGGGCTTTGTTTATCGGCTCGGGCGCGAAAAGAAAGGCGAGGGCAAAGGTGATCGGCAGGGCGATGATGATGGCCCAGCCCATGATCCGCACCCCGTCGGCATAGGTGCCAAGACCTGTTTTGATCACCACCGTCGGCAGGATCAAAATCAGGATCACCCCGACGATATTGAACACCTGCCACCAGCCATAGACGCGGCTGCGCTGGTCATATTCAGGGGCCAGAACAGCGGCCCAGCCCAACTGCCCCAGAGTACTCATCGAAAAGCCGAGATACAGCACAAACAGCCAGCCCAGCAGATACAGGGCCGAGGCCCCCGGCTGCACCAGTACAAACATCATCAGCGCCGCCAGCATCAGCAAGGGCGAGGCGGCGGCCATCCATGGGCGATAGCGGCCATAGCGCGTGCGTGTCCGGTCCATGGCCCAGCCGATCAACGGGTCCAGTCCGATATCCATCAGGCGCACAATCATGAACATGGCGGCCACCACGCCCATCTCCAGTCCCACATGGGTGGCGTAGAACTCGGGCAGGGTAACGGGCAGGGCCACGCCAAACGCCGCCAGCGGCAGGCACGGGCCGGAAAAGGCGGCCAGCACACCGTTGGAACGGCGCTGGGTCGCGGGGGTGGATGTGGGCGGCGCGCCGGGGCTGTCCGTCATCGAGGCCTCTGGATTGATTCAACGCCAACATGCCGCGTTCTGACACCGGATACGAGACATTGAAGACAGATCGACGAACGCGGTGCGCTACGGACTTGCAGTCACAGGGCGGATAGGGTCACAAAAGGCCATGTCTTTGAAGTTCGTCCCGCGGCCTGTGGCCTTGGCGCTGAGTTGTTTGATGTCCGCCACCCTGATGGCCGGTCGCGCCCACGCTGCCGAGCCGGAGGTCGCTGCGCCTCTCGATGTATCTAGCGCAGAGGCGGGGCAGGACGCAGTGCTGGCCCCTGTGGGAGAGGCGGTCATCTGTGACCGCGCGTCGGGCCCCATGCTGGATGCGGCAGCGTCGAACAGCATCACCCTTTATGCGATGGAGTGGACACCGTTTAACCAGCGCGAAATGGGCTGGGAAGCCTATGTGCCGATGATCCAGAACGAGATCGGCGCGGCGTGCGATCCGACCTCTCCGGGCTTTGCGGAATCGCTGGCAGCCTTTCAGGTGCGCCATGGCCTGATCGGCAATGGCCGGTTCGATGCGGCGACCTTTGGCGTGTTTCGCGGCCTGTGGCAGGAGCGCCGCCCGTTCGTCATGGCCCGCGTGCGCGGCGAATGTCCGGCACCGCCGCCGATTGCCGAACTGGCCTATCTGGCGGTCGAAGAGGAGCATGCCGAGCGTATCACCCGTCTGGTACGGCGCGACGTGCTGGACGCCTATCGCGCCATGGTCGCCGCCGCCCGTGCCGAGGTGCCGGAGCTGGCGCAGAATCCCGAGTTGATGCGGATATTCTCGTCCTTCCGCGATCCCGAGGCCGATGCGGCCCGATGTGCCCGAGAGCGCAACTGTGACGGCGTGCGTCGTGCGGTCTGTTCGCCCCATCGCACGGGAACGGCACTGGACATCTATGTCGGTCATCTGGCGGGCTATGGCGTGGACTCCACCAACTGGCACAGCCGTCGCTTTATGAGCGAGACCCCGGCCTATCGCTGGATGGTCAAGAACGCCCACCGCTTCGGCTTTGTGAACTATGTGTTCGAGCCGTGGCACTGGGAGTGGACAGGCGTGGCGTTTGACGCCGCCGCGACTTCGACCCCTTAATGAGGTGATGATCTTCCCCCGTATCAGACCTCTGGCTTCCGGTGAGCGTGCGTTGGCGCGCGAAGTCTTTGGCAGCGCTTTGCAGCTGGAAACAGTACGCCTTGTTCGCATGCCCTGGCCGTTTACGCGGGCCTTTGTGCCGGGGCGCTGGTTCGGGCGTGACTGGATCGTCTGGCCCGAAAAGAACCACGCCGAAGACCTGTCGGCGGGCTCCTTGCCGCAGCAGGCAGTGTTCGTGCACGAAATGGTGCACGTATATCAGTCCCAGCAGGGCGTGAACCTGCTGATGGCCAAGATCAGGGCAGGGGACAGCGCGGAATCCTATGTCTATCCGGTGCATGACACCTGTCACTGGCAGGCTCTGAACATCGAGCAACAGGCCATGGTGGTAGAGCATCGCTTTCGGCTGTCGCGCGGAATGCGGGTTCCGGCGGATATGGCGTTTTATGATCGCGTGTGCCCGATCAAGCCCGAGCCTGATCCGAAAATAATTGCCTGACAGGTGTTGCGCCCCACGGGCAAATCCCTAAATAGGAACTGGCGCTGTTACGGAATGGCGTAATTTCAGTTTAGTGGAGCTTTTTGGTGCCCAAGATTCTCGTTCTGTATCACTCGACCTATGGCCACATCGAGCAAATGGCCTATGCCGTGGCCGAAGGGGCCCGTCAGGTCGAGGGCGCTGTGGTTGACGTGAAACGCGTCCCCGAGACGGTGCCGGATGAAGTGGCCAAGGCTGCCTTCTACAAGATGGATCAGGAAGCCCCGATCGCTCAGGTCAGCGATCTGCCGGAATATGACGCCATCATCATCGGCGCAGGCACCCGTTTTGGTACGGCGACCTCGCAGATGCGTGCCTTCCTCGACCAGACCGGCGGCCTGTGGGCCTCGGGCGCTCTGCTGGGCAAGGTGGGCGGTGCCTTTACCGCCTCTGCGACCCAGCACGGTGGTCAGGAAACCACCTTCTCGGGTTTCCACAACTACTTCCTGCACCAAGGCATGGTGGTCGTCGGTCTGCCGTATGCGTTTGCAGACCAGATGAACATGGACGAAATCGTTGGCGGCACGCCTTACGGTGCCACCACCCTGACCAAGGGCGACGGCTCGCGCCAACCTAGCCAGATTGAACTGGATGGTGCCCGTTTCCAAGGCAAACATATCGCGGAAATCGCGAAGAAACTGCACGGGTAAGATCATGACCCAACCCGCTCTCTTTTTTGGTCACGGCTCGCCCATGAACGCGCTGGGCGGCGTGTTTGCCGATGGCTGGAAAGCCTTGGGGGAAACGATAGCCAAGCCCAAGGGCGTGGTCATGGTCTCGGCCCACTGGGAAACGAGAGGGTTGGGCGTGACCGCGATGGCGCAGCCGGAGACCATCCACGACTTCGGTGGTTTCCCGCCCGCGCTACATGCCATGCAGTATCCGGCCCCCGGCTCGCCGGAACTGGCCAGGCGCGTGTCGGAGCTGACCGGTGCAGTGATGACGGACCAGTGGGGTCTGGATCACGGCACATGGTCGGTGCTGGCCCATGTGTGGCCTGATGCCGATGTACCGGTGATGCAATTGTCGCTGAACCGCGAACTGGACGCCCGTGGCCACTACGAACTGGCCAAGACGCTGCGCCCTCTGCGCGACGAAGGCTACATCATCGCGGGCTCGGGTGATTTTGTGCACAATCTGCGCACGTGGAAGCGTGATGGCGGGGAGGCCTATGACTGGGCCACCGACTTCAACGAAGCGGTGAAAGCTGCCTTCCAGCGCGGCGATCATGACGCCCTGATTAACTGGGTCGATCTGGCCGAGAATGCACAGTTGTCGGTGCCGACCGACGAACACTATCTGCCGCTGCTCTATGTGGCGGCCCAGCAGGACGAGGGCGAGAGCCTGTCGTTCTTTAACGATCAGGTCGTGGACGGCTCCATTTCCATGACCGGTGTGCGGATCGGCTGATCCGCACGGCTGGGCAACCGTCGCTTAGCGGCGGTTGTCCAAAGCCAGCATGCCCGGACCTGCGACCGACAGGTACAGGAAGACAAAGCAATACAGAGCCGCCAGTTCTCCGCCGTTCAACAACGGGAACAGGCCTCTGGAGGCGTGGCCGATGAAATAGGCCGCGGCCATAAAACCTGACAGGATGAAGGCGGCCGGACGCGTAAACAGGCCGAAAATCATCAGTAGCCCGCCGACCAGCTCGATCGGACCCGACCAGCCCACCAAGGTGTTCAGGTCGATGGTCGCGCGCTCTCCACCCGGAAATCCGAACAGTTTGGCCGTCCCGTGCTGCACCAGCAGCAAGCCCGACGCGATACGCAGGGCGGCCAGTGAGAAACCGTGCCAGTCAAACGAACGGATAGCCATCGGGACCTCTTGTTCTGGGCGGTTGTGACCGAGGCTGTTAAGCCGCCTCGGCCATCTTTTGCAGGGTAACGTAGTCGGTCTTGCCGGTGCCCAGAACAGGGATTTCGGCCACTTTGACGATCTTCTTGGGCACCACCAGTTCCGGCGCGCCGTTGGCACGGGCCCAGGCGGACAAGGCGCTGCTGTCGGCGTCTTCGCGGTCGGTGATCAGAATCAGCTTTTCGCCCTTGCGGGTATCCGGCACGGCGACCACGGCGTGGCGGTTATCGGGCCATACGGACCCGGCGATGCCTTCCACTGCCGTCAGCGACACCATCTCGCCGCCGATCTTGGCAAAGCGTTTGGCGCGGCCCTTGATGGTGATGAAGCCTTGGTCGTCCAAATCGACGATATCTCCCGTGTCGAGCCAGCCGTCCTCGACCGGCTCCCAGCGCAGCGGATCGCCGTTGGTCACATAGCCCGACATGATGTTCGGGCCTTTGAGGAACAGGCGGCCACCGGCGTCCACGCCCTCGACCGGTTCCAGCTTGTAGTCGAGACCCGGCAGGATCTGGCCAACCGTGCCGGGATGATTGTTGCCCGGTTGGTTCACGGCCACGACGGGCGCAGCCTCCGAGGCACCATAGCCTTCCAGCAGTTCGACATTGGCGAACTTGCTTTCGAACAGGGCGCGGGTCTCGTCCTTCAGCTTTTCAGCGCCGCCAACCGCGAATTTCACCGTGGCGAAGTCGCCCGGTTCGGCCACGCGGGCGTACTGGTTCAGGAAGGTGTCAGTGGCGAAAAGCAGGGTCGCCTTTACTTGCGGCAGCAGGTCGGTGATCTGCTTGGCGTGCAGTGGCGACGGGTACTGGAACGACTTCAGACCTTGCAGCAGTGGCAGGATGGCCCCTGCCGTCAGGCCAAAGCAGTGGAAGGTCGGCAGCGGGTTGAACAGCACCCAGTCCTTGTCCAAACCGATGTGTGCATCGACCTGACGCGAGTTGGCGATCAGGTTTTTCTGGCTCAGCACCACGCCCTTGGGCGTGCCAAAGCTGCCCGATGTGAACAGGATCACGCCCGGATCATCGGGATTGGTCTTGGTGGCAAAACGTTTGGGGGCCAGACCTGCCGACAGGCCGTACAGCTTGTCCTTCAGGCCGATGGTCTTGCGGACATCGTCCAGCCAAACCACGTCAGCGACCGTCTTGATGGCATCGATCAGGCCATCCAGAGCCGCTTGTTCGACAAAGCGTTTGGCGGTCAGCACCTTGCGCACGCCAGAGGCCTTGATGGCGGCCTTCACATTGGTTTCGCCCGCGGTGAAGTTCAGCATCACCGGCACACGGCCATGCGCATGCAGCGCAAAGAAGGTGACGACCGTACCCATGGACGACGGCAGCAGGATCGCCACGCGTTCGCCCTTCTGCGTCATTCCGGCGATCTTGCGGCCCAGCACGAAGGCGGCGCGGATCAAGCCGGTATAGGTCAGCGGATTGCGGTCCTGATCTTCCAGGATTTCCTTGTCACCGTATTGCGCGCGCGCGTCGATCAGGGCGTCGATAAGCGTGCTGTCATACAGCTTGGGATCCAGCGGTTGCCGCAAGGCGTTCCTCCTTGGAGAGCGGTTGGCTCTCTCGGTCAATCAGGGCGGACCTCCTTAAAGATGCGGGTCCGTTTTGGAAAGACTCTGAAATGATCCGTGAGGATTGCAATGTTTTTTCGCAAATTTGGCGAAGCGTAACGCAAGGTGAGAGCGGGTTTGCCTTGCCTAATGCGTCACAAACAACGAAATAGCCGCCATGGTCACCCTGATCGACACCTTGAAGACGTCGCCGTCGCAGTTGCGGCATCCGGAAAAGCAAAACCGTCCGGAAAGCCCCGTGCTGCGCAAGCCCGACTGGCTGCGCGTAAAGGCGCCCGGCTCTGGCGAGTATAATGCCACCAAGGCCATTGTGCGCGAGAAGGGACTGCACACCGTCTGTGAAGAGGCTGCGTGCCCCAACATCGGCGAGTGCTGGAGCCAGAAGCACGCCACCCTGATGATCATGGGTGACACCTGCACGCGCGCCTGCGCCTTCTGCAACGTCAAGACCGGCCTGCCGCAACCGCTCGATCCCGAAGAGCCGGGCAAGGTTGGGCTGGCTGTCCAGCAGATGGGCCTGAACCACGTGGTTATCACCTCGGTGGACCGCGATGACGTGGCTGACGGTGGTGCTGCACACTTCGCCGAAGTGGTGCGCCAGATCCGTCTTCAGGCTCCGAACACGACCATTGAGATTCTGACGCCCGACTTCCTGCGCAAGGATGGCGCGGCCGAAGTGATGATCGACGCCAAGCCGGACGTCTTTAACCACAACCTTGAGACCGTTCCGCGCCTGTATCTGAAGATCCGTCCGGGCGCGCGCTACTTCCACTCGCTGCGCCTGTTGCAGATGGTGAAGGAACGCGATCCGAACCAGTTCACCAAGTCGGGCATCATGGTCGGCCTTGGCGAGACCAAGGAAGAGGTGATGCAGGTGATGGACGACATGCGCTCTGCGGGTGTCGACTTCATCACCATCGGCCAATATCTGCAGCCGACCCGCAAGCACGCCGCGATCGACCGCTTTGTCACGCCGGAAGAGTTCAAGGCCTATGAGGCGATTGCCCGTGCCAAGGGCTTCCTGATGGTGTCGTCCTCGCCGCTGACCCGTTCGTCGCACCACGCCGGTGACGACTTCGCCCGCCTCAAGGCGGCTCGCGAAGCGCAACTGCGACGCTGATCGCGCAATGGGAGTGCATCGCGTCACGCGCATCTTGCCGTATGCGCCGGATCAACTTGCCGATCTGGTCGCAGACGTGCGTCTCTATCCGGACTTCGTGCCGTGGATCACGTCTATGCGCGTGTGGAACGAGCGTCAGGAGGCCGAGGGCGTTACCGTCCTTGATGCCGAGGCGGCGGTAGGCTTTTCCTTTTTGAAGGAAAGCTTCTCCACTTGGGTGCGCCACGACCGCAACGCCCCGAAGGTGGAAGTTGGGCTTCTGAGGGGGCCCTTCCGGCACCTAAAGAACCGTTGGGAGTTTTTCCCTGACGAAAAAGGCACCCGTCTGGAATTCATGATCGATTTCGCCTTCAAATCGCGAATGCTCGACATGATGCTGACCGCTAATTTCGACCTGGCGGTGCGCAAGCTGATCGAATGTTTCGAGAGCGAGGCTGCCCGGAGATACGGTCAAAAATGAGCTTCGACTTTGATGCGACTGTTGTGGGTGCCGGTGCTGTAGGACTGGCGTGCGGACGGGCGTTATCAAAGCGGGGGCTGACGGTTCTGGTCCTCGAAAAAGAAGCCATGATTGGGCAGGGCGTTTCGTCGCGAAACTCCGAGGTCATACACGCGGGACTGTATTATCCGACTGGTTCGCTGAAGGCGAAGTTCTGCGTCGAAGGTCGCCGGCTGCTGTACGATTTCCTCGACAGCCGCAAGGTCGACTACAAGAAGTGCGGCAAGCTGGTGGTCGCGACCGAAGAGGCCGAAATCCCGCGCATCGAGGCTATCCTCGAACAGGGCCGTATCAATGATGTGGAAGGGCTGGAGCTGATCAGTGGCCCGGAGGCCATGAAGCTGGAGCCCCAGCTGAATGTGGCCGCGGCCATTAAGTCCCCTGAAAGCGGCGTGTTCGATAGCCACGGCTATATGCTGGCGCTGGAAGGCGAGATCGAGGCTGGTGGCGGGGCCGTCGTAACCTCTGCGCCCTTCCTCGGGGCCGACCCTGTTCAGGGCGGCGGCTTCAAGGTGCGCGTGGGCGGCGAAGGGGCCACAGAGATAACCTCGCGTCTGTTGGTCACCGCATCGGGCCTGTCGGCGCAAAAGGTGGCGGCGGCCATCGAGGGCTATCCGGCGGACGACATCCCCCTAGGCCACTATGGCAAGGGCATTTATTTCCGCCTTTCGGGTCCGGCGCCGTTCGAGCGACTGATTTACCCGCCACCCATTCCTGGCGCGCTGGGCACCCACTATCGCAAGGATTTGGGCGGGCAGGGCGTGTTTGGCCCCGACCTCGTCTATGTCGAGACCGAGGACTATTCGGTCGATCCGGACAAGGCGCAGGAGTTTGCCGACTATATCCGCCGTTTCTGGCCGGGCGTGCGCGCCGAGGCGCTGGCGGCGGACTATGCCGGTATCCGGCCCAAGTTGCATGGTGCCGGCCAGCCGCAGCCCGACTTCCAGCTGCACGGGGCGTCGGCGCACGGCATCGAAGGCCTGATGGCCCTGTTCGGCATCGAGAGCCCCGGCCTGACCAGTTCAATGGCCATCGGCGAGGCTGTGGCCAAGGAATTGCTCGCTGATTCGTAGCAAATAGGTCTATAGGACGCCCACGAGCAGCGGTTAGAGGCCCGATATCAGGCGGTTTTGAGGGGATTTAACGAACCTCTTGAAATCTCCGGCGGCTTCATGCATAAGCGCGGCCTCGTGTGGCGGTCCGGTTTCGTGGCCGCCGCTATTGTTTTTCGCGTCTTCTACGGACGCACCGACTTAGAGATTGAGACGGACATGGCCGTTCCGAAGCGCAAAGTATCCCCGTCCCGCCGTAACATGCGCCGTGCGCATGACGCTCTGGGCGCCAACACCTACACCGAGGACAAGGACACCGGTGAGCTGCGTCGCCCGCACCACATCGACCTGAAGACCGGCATGTACCGCGGTCGTCAAGTCCTGACCCAAGCCGAAGACTAATCTTCGGACGTAGGTCGTCCGGCTTTACGGCCGGAGCACTGACTTCTGAAAACGGCACGCGATTGCATCGCGTGCCGTTTTTGCGCGTTTTGGCATGTAGCATCTGGTCTTTATGATCGGAGGAGGCCTCCGTCGTGCATATGTTCGCAACCACCTTAGCCGTCGCTATCTCGACCTTGGCGCTGGCAGCCTGTTCCGCTGAAAATCCGCCCCCCGATCAGCAGCCGCCCGCGCCTCCCGCTGCGCAAGCGGCTCCAGAGACGGCCAGTCCCGCCGGTACGAATGTGCTGACGTCGGCGGGCTACGGCGCGCTCCGTATTGGTATGAGCCAGCAAGATATTGACCGCGCCTACGGTCCTATGCCCGACACTTCGCATCAGGTCTCGGACGAATGCCTCTACTATCATCCGCCCCAAGCCCCCGAGGGGCTGTTGGTGATGGTTCAGGACGGGCAATTGACGCGGATCACCTTGCGCCAGCCCGCTGACATCAAGACAGACAAGGGGTTCGGTGTCGGTGATGACCCTGCCGCCATCAGGGCGGCCTATGGCGATCAGGGCCGTTGGGGACTTCACGCTTATGAAGCTGCGCCTGCGGGCTATTTCACCGTGTGGAGCGACAAGGTTCGCAACAGCGATGACTATGTCGAAGACCCTGCCGCAAGGGGTGTGGTCTATGAGGTTGGCGGCGAGGGAAGGGTCAAGCTCGTCCACGCAGGCGGCCCCAGCATCCAGCTGGTCGAGGGCTGCGCCTAACGCGGGGCGAGGAAATCTGCGACGAAGGTTGGCGATTCGGCGGCGGCTGGTCTAAACCCGCCCGTAGCTTCTCCCTTTCCATACAGAGCGTCGTCATATGACCGATATCGCAGACATCGTTGCCCGCCAGATTCTCGACAGCCGTGGCAATCCGACGGTCGAAGTAGATGTAATCCTGGAAGACGGCTCGTTTGGCCGCGCGGCTGTGCCCTCGGGCGCTTCGACCGGCGCGCACGAAGCTGTCGAACTGCGTGACGGCGACAAGGATGTCTATGTGGGCAAGGGCGTCCAGAAGGCTGTCGATGCTGTGAATGGCGAAATCTTCGATGCTCTGTCGGGCCTTGACGCCGAAGACCAGCGTCGCATCGACGAAGCTCTGATCGAGTTGGACGGCACCGAGAACAAGGCTCGCCTCGGTGCCAACGCCATCCTCGGCGTGTCGCTGGCTGTGGCCAAGGCTTCGGCCATCTCGGCCAACCTGCCGCTGCACCGCTACATCGGTGGCGTGTCGGCCCGCGTGCTGCCGACCCCGATGATGAACATCATCAACGGCGGCGCACACGCCGACAACCCGATCGACATTCAGGAATTCATGATCATGCCGACCGGCGCATCGACCTTCTCGGACGGTCTGCGCATGGGTGCCGAAATCTTCCACGCGCTGAAGAAGCAACTGAAGGACGCCGGTCACAACACCAACGTCGGTGACGAAGGCGGCTTCGCGCCGAACCTCGGCTCGGCTGAAGAAGCTCTGAGCTTCATCACCAAGGCCGGTCAGGCCGCTGGCTATCTGGCCGGTGAAGACTTCCATCTGGCCCTCGACGTGGCTTCGACCGAGTTCTTCAAGGGCGGCAAGTACAACCTCGAAGGCGAAGGCAAGGCCTTCGACGCCGATGGCATGGTTGGCTACCTCGCTGATCTGGTCGAACGCTTCCCGATCGTGTCGATCGAAGACGGTTGCGCCGAAGACGATTTCGAAGGCTGGAAGCTGCTGACCGAGCGTCTGGGCGACCGCGTTCAACTGGTGGGTGACGACCTGTTCGTGACCAATCCGGCCCGTCTGGCCGCCGGTATCGGCGAAGGTCTGGCCAACTCCATCCTGATCAAGGTCAACCAGATCGGCACCCTGTCGGAGACGCTGGACGCCGTCGATATGGCGCACCGTGCCGGCTACACCGCCGTCATGTCGCACCGTTCGGGCGAGACCGAAGACGCCACCATCGCCGACCTTGCGGTTGCAACCAACTGCGGTCAGATCAAGACCGGCTCGCTGGCGCGTTCGGACCGGGTGGCCAAGTACAACCAGCTGCTGCGTCTGGAAGAAATGCTGGGCGACAACGGCCTGTACTACGGCGACGGCATGCTGCTGCGCTAAGAAGCTTTGCCGGGGGATTTCCCCGTTAAAATTGCAAAGAATTTCAAAAACTCCGTCGCCGGTTCGCTGGTGGCGGAGTTATTAATTTTTGGTTCACCATTTTGAGGCAGGGGTAGGATTCGTACCGCGCTCAGAAGGAGCGGTGTCCAGTGATCGAGCCCATGAAGCCGTATATCCGGTCAGCATTGTTGTTCTGCGCCATCGTCTACTTTGGCGTGCATGGCCTGACCGGCGAGCGCGGCGTGCTGAGTACGGCTGATCGCGAAGCCAAGATGGAACAGCGCAAGGCCGAACTGGCACATCTTCTGGAAGAGCGTCAGGACCTCGAAGTGCGCGTACGCTACCTGCGCTCCAGCAGCCTGTCGCGTGATCTGCTGGAAGAGCGGGCGAGGGCGGTAATCGGTTTCGTCGATCCGCGCGACTACGTGGTGCGCGTCAATACGCCTCTGAAGGACAACCAGCGCGAGATTCTGGCTGGCTAAACTCGTGTTACAACACGAAACTGCGCTTTGCTAACCCGGAACCAAGGCTGCTAAACCCGCTTCTCGTAATGAGAAGAGTCCCCGCGACAGGGGCGCAACCGGGAGATGCCGGATGGCGAAAGCCACGGTTCAGAAGTCTTCGTCCGATCAGGGCGACAAGAAGATTCCGAACACGCCTCAGGCTTCGAAAGAAGATCTGCTGCGTTACTATCGCGAGATGGTCCTGATCCGCCGCTTTGAAGAGCGCGCAGGCCAGCTTTACGGCATGGGGCTGATCGGGGGCTTCTGCCACCTGTACATCGGTCAGGAAGCCGTCGCCGTTGGCGTGCAGGAAAGCGTCAAACAAGGCCACGACAAGATCATCACGGGCTATCGCGACCATGGCCACATGCTGGCTGCGGGCATGGACCCGAAAGAAGTCATGGCCGAGTTGACGGGCCGCATCGGCGGTTCGTCCAAAGGCAAGGGCGGCTCGATGCACATGTTCGATGTGCCGACCGGCTTCTATGGCGGACACGGCATTGTCGGCGCGCAGGTCGCCCTCGGCACCGGTCTGGCCTTTGCGGGCAAGTACCGCGGCGATGACTCGGTCAGCTTCGTCTATTTCGGCGACGGCGCGGCCAACCAGGGTCAGGTCTACGAAAGCTTCAACATGGCCCAGCTGTGGAAGCTGCCGGCCATCTACATCATCGAGAACAACCAGTACGCCATGGGGACCTCCATCGAGCGTGCCTCCTCGACGACCGAGCTGTACATGCGCGGTGCCTCGTTCGGCATCCCGGGCGAACAGGTCGACGGCATGGACGTGCTGGCCGTGCGTGACGCCACCGCCCGCGCGGTCGAGCGCGCCCGCAATGGCGAAGGCCCCTACATCCTTGAGGTGAAGACCTATCGCTACCGTGGTCACTCCATGTCCGACCCGGCGAAATACCGCACCAAGGAAGAGGTGGACGAGGTCAAGAAGACCCGCGACCCCATCGACCACCTGAAGGTGCTGCTGGCCGAAGCCAAGGCCACCGAAGAAGAACTGAAGGCCATCGACAACGAGGTGAAAGCCATCGTCGCCGAAGCCGTCCAATTTGCACAAGAGAGCCCGGAGCCGGACGCTTCGGAACTCTACACCGACGTTTACGTGGAGGCCTGATCCGTGACCGACATTCTGATGCCGGCGCTGTCGCCCACCATGGAAGAAGGCACGCTGACCAAATGGCACATCAAGGCGGGTGACACCGTCTCGGCCGGTCAGGTGATTGCAGAGATCGAAACCGACAAGGCCACGATGGAAGTCGAGGCCGTGGACGAAGGCGAAGTGCTGGAAATCCTCGTCGAAGAAGGTGCCGAGGGTGTGAAGGTGAACACCCCCATCGCCCGTCTGGCTGGCGAAGACGCCGCGCCGGCCCCCAAAAAGGCAGAAGAGGCTCCGGCTGAGCCCATGACGCAGACCGAAGCCGAGGCTCCGGTTGCGGCCAAGGCTGCGGCGGCTCCGGCTGCACGTCCGACCGCTGACCTGCGCGATCCGGAAATTCCGGCTGACGCCAAGCTGGTGAAGACCACCATTCGCGACGCCCTGCGCGACGCGATGGCCGAGGAAATGCGCCGCGACGAAAACGTCTTCTTGATGGGCGAGGAAGTCGCCCAGTATCAGGGGGCCTATAAGGTCAGCCGCGAACTGCTGCAGGAATTCGGCGACCAGCGCGTGGTCGATACCCCGATCACCGAGCACGGCTTTGCCGGTCTGGGTGTCGGTGCGGCTATGGCTGGCCTGAAGCCGATCGTCGAGTTCATGACGTGGAACTTTGGCATGCAGGCCATCGACCACATCATCAACTCTGCGGCTAAGACCCTGTACATGTCGGGCGGTCAAATCCGTTGCCCGATCGTGTTCCGTGGTCCGAACGGTGCGGCCAGCCGCGTGGCGGCCCAGCACTCTCAGGACTATTCGGCTTGGTACGCCCAGATCCCGGGCCTGAAAGTGATTGCGCCGTATGACGCCGCAGACGCCAAGGGCCTGCTGAAAGCCGCTATCCGCGATCCGAACCCGGTCGTCTTCCTCGAGCACGAGATGATGTACGGCCTCGAGTTCGATGTGCCGGACGTGGAAGACTATGTCCTGCCGATCGGCAAGGCCAAGGTGCGCCGCGAAGGCAAGGACGTGACCATCACGGCCCACAGCCGCATGGTCGGCTTTGCCCTGCAAGCCGCTGAAAAGCTGGCCGAAGAGGGCATTGAGGCCGAGGTCATCGACCTGCGCACCCTGCGTCCCTTGGATCACGAAACCATCGTCGAAAGCGTCAAGAAGACCAACCGCATCGTCTCGGCCGAAGAAGGCTGGGGTCCGATGGGTGTGGGTGCCGAAGTGGTAGCCCGCGTGATCGAACACGCCTTCGACTATCTGGATGCTCCGCCGCTGCGCTTGCACCAGGAAGACGTTCCGCTGCCGTACGCCGCGAACCTCGAAGCCCTGTCTCTGCCGGGCGTCGACAAGATCGTGGCCGCTGTGAAGCAGGTGATGGCATGACGGACATTCTGATGCCCGCCCTGTCTCCGACGATGGAGGAGGGCGTTCTGGCCAAATGGCACATCAAGGTCGGTGACACTGTCTCCGCCGGTGATGTCATTGCTGAAATCGAGACCGACAAGGCCACGATGGAAGTCGAGGCCGTGGACGAGGGCGAGGTGCTGGAAATCCTCGTCGAGGAAGGGGCCGAGGGCGTAAAGGTCAACACGCCCATCGCCCGCCTGTCCGGTGACGACGCCGCGCCTGCGCCCAAGAAGGCCGAGGCCAAGGAAGACGCCGCGCCTGCCAACGCCGAGCCGAAGGCCGACGCTAAGGACGAGTCGCCCAAGGCCGAGAAGGCTGACGCTCCCAAGGCTGAAACCAAGTCCGAGCCTGCGCCCAAGCGCGAGGACGGCGAGCGCATCTTTGCTTCGCCGCTGGCCCGCCGTCTGGCCAAGATGGCTGGCCTCGATCTGGCGTCCATCAAGGGCACCGGTCCGCACGGGCGTATCGTAAAGCGCGACGTCGAGGCTGCCGAGGCCAACGGCGGTGCCACCGCTGCCAAGGCCGCTCCGGCCGCTGCCGAGGGCAAGAAGCCCGCGCCGACGCTGGCCCAACTGGGCATTCCGGACGGCACCTACGACCTGATCCCGCTGGATGGCATGCGCAAAGCCATTGCCCGCCGTCTTGTCGACAGCGTCAACAATGTCCCGCACTTCCCGCTGTTCATCGATGTGGAGCTGGACGCCCTGATGGCGGCCCGCGCCCAGATCAACAAGATGCTGGAGCCGCGCGGCATCAAGGTGTCGGTCAACGACTTCGTCATCAAGGCTGCGGCCATGGCGCTGAAGGCTGTGCCGGAAGCCAACGCTTCCTACACGCCGGAAGGCATCGCCATGCACCACAATGCCGACGTGTCGATGGCTGTGGCGATCGATGGCGGCCTGATCACTCCGATCATCCGCAAGGCCGAGACCAAGGGGCTGGCCCAGATCGCGACCGAGTCCAAGGACCTCGCCACCCGTGCCCGCGATCGCAAGCTGAAGCCGGAAGAGTTCCAGGGCGGCACCTTCTCGGTGTCCAACCTTGGCATGTTCGGCATCAAGCAGTTCACCTCCATCATCAATGAGCCGCAAGGCTGCATCATGAGTGTGGGTGCAGGCGAGCCGCGTCCGGTCGTCAAGAATGGCGAACTGACCGTGGCCACCGTCATGACCGTGACCCTGACCTGCGATCACCGCGTGGTTGATGGTGCGGTTGGCGCCCGCTTCCTGCAAGCCTTCAAGCCGCTGCTTGAAGACCCGCTGTCGATGCTGGCCTAAGGATCAGAACATATGAGTGATTTTGATCTCGTAGTGATCGGCTCTGGCCCCGGCGGTTACGTCGCGGCCATCCGCGCCAGCCAACTGGGCCAGAAGGTCGCTATCGTCGAGCGTGAAAACCTCGGCGGTATCTGCCTGAACTGGGGCTGTATCCCGACCAAGGCCCTGCTGAAGTCGGGCGAGAAGTTCGAGAGCCTGTCCCACCTCAAGGAATACGGCCTGTGGGCCTCGGGCGCCTCGTTCGACTTCGACGCCATTATCCAGCGTTCGCGCGGGGTGGCCAAACAGCTCAATCAGGGCGTTGGCTTTCTGATGAAGAAGAACAAGATCGAGGTCATCGAGGGCACCGCAAAGCTGGAAAAAGGCGCGGCGGCTCCCAAGGTGGTCGTGACCCTGAACAAGGGCGGCGAGCAGGTTCTGAACGCAAAGAACGTGATGCTGGCCGTGGGCGCTCGCGCCCGCGCCCTGCCGCAGATCGGTCTTGAGGCTGACGGCGACAAGATCTGGGCCTACCGCGACGCGCTGGCCCCGAAGAAGCTGCCGAAGACCTTTGTGGTCATCGGCTCGGGTGCCATCGGCATCGAGTTCGCCAGCTTCTATCGCGCTCTGGGTTCTGAAGTGACCGTGGTCGAGGCCGTGGATCGCATCATGCCGGTCGAGGATGAAGAAGTGTCCAAGGCCGCCCAGAAGGGCTTTGAAAAGCGCGGCATTAAGTTCAAGACCGGTGCCAAGGTCACGAAGGTCACCAAGACCGCCTCTGGCGTGTCGGTGGCTATCGAGGTCGGCGGTAAGGCCGAGACGCTTGAAGCCGAGGTCTGCATCTCGGCGGTCGGCATTACGGCCAACACCGACGGCATTGGCCTAGAAGCCTTGGGCGTCGAGCTGGACCGTGGTCACATCAAGACCGACAGCCACTGCCAGACCAATGTGAAGGGCCTCTATGCCATCGGCGACTGCGCTGGTGCGCCGTGGCTGGCCCACAAGGCCTCGCACGAGGGCATCCACGCGGCAGAATACATTGCGGGCTTCAAATCCCCGCAGGTAGACTCGCCCATCGCTGGCTGCACCTATGCCCAGCCTCAGGTCGCGTCGGTCGGCGTGACGGAGCAGGGCGCACGCGAAGCCAAGCGCGAGGTCAAGATCGGCCGCTTCCCGTTCCGCGTGAACGGTAAGGCCATCGCTTCGGGTGAAACCGAGGGCTTCGTAAAGGTCATCTTCGACGCCAAGACGGGTGCCCTGATCGGTGCCCACATGATCGGCCACGAAGTCACCGAGATGATCCAGGGCTACGTCACCGCCATCACGATGGAAGCGACGGAAGAGGACGTCCACGGCATCGTCTACCCGCACCCGACCATGTCGGAAGCCATGCACGAAGCCGCGCTCGACGCCTATGGCCGCGTGATCCACATCTGATCTGCGCGCATCGCTAGAATGGCAAAAGGCCCCAAGGAAACTTGGGGCCTTTTTGTTGCTTCGTTCTAGAGGAGCAGAGAAGGGCGCTTAGCGTTTCCTGCCCAGTTCGGCGGCAATGTCCTTGGTCATACGCCCGACCTTGCGGTGCGCCGTGACGATCTGATCGCGCGTCACGCCCCACTTCTTCATCCAGTACTCAACCGACTGACGCTCAGTCAGATCGATGCGGTCCTTATCAATAAAGCCGCGCTTGTCTTTCAGGCCAGCCATGCTTGGCTCCATTGTTAGGATCTATTGGGAGTGTCGATAATGGCTAAGTAAAAGTTCTCAACAAGGCGCTTAGAATTTTGGTATATTTCATAATCTAACTTTATGCTCGAATAAGACAATCCATCTTTATTAATGATATGGAATTTACCATCTGATATCTTCATTGTATTAATTTTTATAGTGTTGTGAGTTGTGTTAATTCTTTCATAATAGTGCGCAAGGCTATCCCTTGTATTTTTTATAGATGGATTTGATTTTATATATTCAACGTAATATTTATTGGTTTCCTTGTTGTATTTATGTACTGAATGAGCAAGTTTCATAAATGTACTAAGCTCATGAATCACGCTACGCGCAGAAGACATATGAATGTGAGATTTATTTGGATAAATAGATAGATTATATTTTTCACATATAAGTTCGTATACTTCCAATGCACCGTAAAGGACTTGAAGTTGGTACTTGGTGCTACCGAAAAATTTTCGAATTTCTACCGGTATTTTGTGTAAGGGCGTTCGTTCGTCTAAAGCTATGAACTCATCCATATCGTTCGTTATCGCGATCTGCACATGAGAGAAGATTGTTAGAAATACTAAATTCTGACAAAGTGAAAAAGAACTTTGTCTTTATGCGGAATTCTAAATGCGTGTCGCGTCTGATGTCCTGGGCCTGATTGGCAATACACCCTTGGTGCGGCTGAAGGCTGCGTCGGAGGCGACGGGGTGTGACATCTATGGCAAGGCCGAGTTTCTGAATGCGGGGCAGTCGATCAAGGATCGGGCTGCCCTCAGCATTATCCTGAAAGCGCGGGCCAGCGGGGTGTTGAAGCCCGGCGGGACGATCGTTGAAGGCACGGCGGGCAATACCGGCATAGGCTTGGCCATGGTCGGCGCGGCGCTGGGCCATCCGGTCGTGATCGTGATGCCGCGCACCCAGACCGAGGAAAAGAAGCGGGCGGTGCGTCTGCACGGTGCCAAGCTGATCGAGGTCGATCCGGCACCGTTCAGCAGCCCGAACCACTTCGTGCATTATTCGCGCCGATTGGCAGAAGAACTCAACGATACCGAGCCGCACGGCGCGTTTTACGCCGACCAGTTCGACAACCTGTCGAACCGTCTGGCGCACTATGAAGGCACCGGCCCTGAAATCTGGGAACAGACGGGCGGCAAGGTGGACGGCTTTATCTGCGCGGTCGGATCGGGTGGCACGCTGGTCGGCACCACGACCTATCTGAAAGAGAAGAACCCGAACCTTAAGATCGGCCTGTCGGACGTGCCGGGGGCGGCGCTGTATTCTTACTTCAAGGACGGCGTGCTGAAGGGCGAGGGCAGCTCTATCACCGAGGGCATCGGCGTGAACCGCATTACCGGCAACCTGACGGGGCTGGATGCGGTGGACTATGCCTATCAAATTCAGGATGCAGAGTTCCTGCCCATCCTGTTCGATCTGGTGGCGCACGAGGGCATGTGCCTTGGCGCGTCCAGCGGCGTGAACATCGCCGGTGCCATCCGCATGGCTAAGGAAATGGGCCCCGGCCACACCATCGTGACCGTGCTGTGCGACCCCGGCCAGCGCTATGCCAGCAAGCTTTATGATCCGGCCTTCCTGCGCTCGCGCGGGCTGCCGACAGCGGATTGGATGAACTGAGATGGCCAAGGACAGCCCGCTGGACAGCCGTATTCCGCCGCTGAACTCGCTCAAGGCGTTCGAAGCCGCCGCGCGTCGCTTGAACATCACCCGCGCCGCCGAAGAACTGTCGGTGACGCCCGGTGCCATCAGCCAGCAAATCCGCATTCTGGAACAGCACGCGGGCGCGCCGCTGTTTTATCGCGAGGGGCGCCAGATTGCCCTGACTGAACTGGGAGCCGAGCTTTATCCGCTGCTGCGTGACGGGTTCGATTATCTGAAGCGGGCAGGCGATTTGCTGTATCGCCCCGACCGCCGCTTTGCCCTGTCGGTGTCGGTGCCGCCGTCGTTTGCTTCCAAATGGCTGACGCCGCGCATCACGCGCTTTCAGGCCCAGAACCCCGAGGTCGAGCTGTGGCTGTCGGCGGATATGCGGCTGGCCGATGTGGCGGGCGGGCGCGTGGATGTGGCCGTGCGCTATGGCCGTGGGCCGTATGCGGGAGTGCGCTCCGAACGCCTGATCGGGGCTGATGTGATCCCCGTCTGTGCGCCGCAGTTGATGGTGGGCGAAAAGGCGCTGAAGAAGCCTTCGGACCTGAAAAACCACGTCCTGATCCACCTGCGCCCCAGCGAACTGGAAGAGACGCGCCCCGATTGGGCGATGTGGTTCAAGACGCACAAGGTCAAGGACGTGGACGCCTCACAGGGCACCCGCGTGGACCAAACCGCGCTGGCCATCGACGCCGCCATCCACGGACAGGGCGTGGCGCTGGCCCCCTATGCCTTCGTAGCCGATGATCTGGCGCATGGCCGCCTCGTCGCGCCGTTCGCCGACGGGGCGCTGACGACCGACATGGCCTACCACGTCCTCACCCGCCGCAGCAGCGTGTCAGAACCGGCAAGGTTGTTCGTGAAGTGGCTGAGAGAAGAAGCGCAGGCGGCCGAGCAGATCGTGGATGATCTTTAGGCCGCGTCGGGTCGAGAAGGCGCANNCACGGCGCGTAGCGCCGCGACACCTCCCCCGCTGACGCAGGGGAGGAGAGATTTATCCTCACCCGTTTACGGGGGAGGGGGACTACGAAGTGATGGTGGGGGCGTTACGCCACCTAGTTAGGCTATCAACGCCCTCGTCGCTGCTTCCACATCAGCCTGACGCATCAGGCTTTCGCCGACGAGGATGGCCTTGGAGCCGGCGGAGGCGACGCGGGCGACGTCTTCGGGGGTGAAGATACCGCTTTCGGCGACCAGAAGCGCGCGAGACGGGGCCAGCAGGGCCAGCGTCTCGGTGTTGGCCAGATCGACCTCGAAGGTGCGCAGCGAGCGGTTGTTGACGCCCACCAGAGCATTGTCGCGGTCGCCCACCAGCTTGCAGGCGCGGGCCATTTCCTGTTCGTCGTGGGTTTCGATCAGGGCATCCATGCCAAAGCGGTCGGCCTCGGCCAGCAGATCGGCGGCCAACGCGTCGTCGATCATGTCCATGATGATCAGGATGCAGTCGGCACCAAGGGCGCGGCTCTCGGCCACCTGCCACGGATCGACAAGGAAATCCTTGCGCAGGCAGGGCAGGGCCACGGCGGCGCGGGCGGCGACCAGATAACTGTCATCACCTTGGAAGCTAGGGCCGTCGGTCAGCACAGACAGGCAGGTGGCACCGCCGCGCTCATAAGCCTGTGCCAGTTCGGGCGGGTCGAAATCGTCGGGGCGGATCAGGCCCTTGGACGGGCTGGCCTTTTTGATCTCGGCGATCAGGGCGGGGCGGCCCGACTTCATCGCCGTATTGGCCAGTGCATTGCGGAAACCGCGCGGGGCGGATGCCGCCTTGGCCTTGGCTTCCAGTTCGTCCAGCGTGATCGCGGCCTTGCGGGCGGCGACTTCATCGCGCTTGTATTCGGCGATGCGGTTCAGAATGTCGCTCATGCTTCGATCTCGATAGGCGTGTGGGAGGCGCGGACGAGGGCGTCCAGTGCGGCCATGGCGCGGCCATCGTCGATGATCGCGGCGGCCTGTGCGATGCCGGATTTCAGGTCTTCGGCCACATCCGACACCACCAAAGCGGCGGCGGCGTTCAGCAGCACGATATCGCGGTAAGAGCCGGTCTCGCCATTTAGCAGGGCGCGCAGGGCCGCGGCGTTCACCTCGGCATCGCCGCCTTGAATGTCGGCCAGAGTGGCGCGGGGCAGGCCCACGTCTTCGGGCGTGATGGTGAAACGGTTGATGGTGCCGTCTTTCCACTCGGCCACTTCAGTGGGGCCTGTGGTGGTCAGTTCATCAAGGCCGCTGCCGTTGACGGTCCAGGCGCGCTTGGCCCCAAGACGGCCCAGAACCTCGACCAGAGGCTCAAGCAGGTTGGGATCATAGACGCCCATGACCTGACGATTGGCGCCCGCCGGATTGCACAGCGGGCCCAGCAGGTTGAACACAGTGCGGAAGCCCAGCTCGGCCCGTACCGGACCGACATGGCGCATGGCCCCGTGATAGGTGGGGGCGAACAGGAAGGCGATGCCTGCATCGTTCAGAGACACGGCCTGTTGGGCGGGCGTGGCATCCAGATTGACGCCCAGCGCGGCCAGCACGTCCGACGATCCGGACTTGGAACTCATGGCGCGGTTACCGTGTTTGGCGACCTTGAGGCCCGCGCCTGCCAGCACGAAGCTTGCGGCGGTGGAGATATTATAGGTGTGCGCCCCGTCGCCGCCGGTACCGCAGGTATCGACCACGTCCTCGAACGGGTGATCCAATTTCAGGGCAGCGGCGCGCATGGCGCGGGCAAAGGCGGTGATTTCCTCGACCGTTTCACCACGCAGGCGCAGGGCGGTGACGGCGGCGGCGACCTGTGCGGGCGTCGGCTCGCCGCGCAGGCAGGCGGCGAAGAAGTCTTGGGCCTCATCGCCGGACAGCACCTGTCCGGCGACCAGCTTGGCCAGAATCGGTTTGAAACTGTCCATGGCCTCAGACCATCGCCGTGCGTTTGATGTTCGCAAAGTCGAGGAAGTTGGCGATCAGGTCGTGACCGTTTTCCGTGGCGATGGATTCCGGGTGGAACTGTACGCCGTGGATCGGGCGCGTCTTGTGCGACAGGCCCATGATCTCGCCATCCTCGGTCCATGCGGTGACTTCAAGGCAGTCGGGCAGGGTCTCGCGCTTGACCGCCAGCGAGTGATAGCGCGTGGCGGTAAACGGCTGGGGCAGGCCCTTGAACACGCCGCCGCCCTCATGATGGATCAGCGAGGTCTTGCCGTGCATCAGCGCCTTGGCGCGCACCACTTGGCCGCCGAACGCCTGACCGATCGACTGGTGGCCAAGGCACACGCCGAAGATCGGCATGTCTTCGGGCGCATTGGCCAGAATGGGCAGGCAAATGCCCGCCTGATCCGGATCGCACGGACCGGGGGACAGCAGGATGGCTTCGGGTTTCAGCGCCAGTGCTTCGTCCACCGTCAGGTCATCGTTGCGTATGACGTGCGTCTGCGCGCCCAACTGCGCCAGATAGTGGACGAGGTTGTAGGTGAAGCTGTCGTAGTTATCGACGACGAGGATCATGGGAAGGCTTTTCAATACGGGAGGTCGGCAGGCGCTGTTATGCACAGCTTTAGCCGTGGAATGGGTGGAAGCAAGCGGTCGTTAAACAATCCGCGCGATGGTGGAGCATCGCCATCGGAAGAAGTCCGCTGTGAAAATCATTGAAGCCATCCACGACGCGCGTCGTTTGCTCGAAGAATCGAGCATGGAAGCGCCCTCCAAACCGCCCACGCTGATAGCCGCCGCCTTTGCGGCTGCGATGGGATTATTGCTGATCGGAACGGTGAATGCCGGTTCCGATCGAAGTCCCGACCAAACCGACATCACCAGAACTCCTTAGGCTGCGACGTCGCTTGATCCCGCCGAGCCCTTGGTCGTGACCGAGGGCTGGGTGTGGGTTGTTGCGTTGAATCGCCATGCCTCTTCGGCCGCCTTCATCGGGGCGCGGGCTTTCGCCAGCGTCTCGGCGTATTCGGCTGCCGGATCGGAATCAGCGACTACGCCCGCACCGGCCTGAACAAAAATCTTGTTGTCGGTGAACATGGCGGTGCGCAGGACGATGCAGATGTCTGCCTCGCCATTGGCCGAGATATAGCCCACGCCGCCGCCATAGCCGACGCCGCGCTTTTCGGTTTCCAGCTCGTCGATGATTTCCATCGCGCGCACCTTGGGTGCACCCGACAGGGTACCGGCGGGCAGGGCGGCCAGCAGGGTGTCCACCGCATCCAGTTTCGGGTCGGCCTGTCCGTTCACGTTGGAGACGATGTGCATGACCTGCGAATAGCGTTCGACGACGAAGCTTTCCGTGACCTCGACCGTGCCCGGTGCAGACACGCGGCCCACATCGTTGCGGCCCAGATCCAGCAGCATCAAATGCTCGGCCCGTTCCTTCGGATCGGCCAGCAGTTCCGTCTCGAGCTGTTTGTCCAGTTCCGGCGTGGCACCGCGCGGGCGGGTACCGGCCAGCGGACGGATGGTCACACGGCCATCCTTCAGGCGCACAAGGATTTCAGGGCTGGAGCCCGCCAGCTGGAAGCCCGCATAGTCCAGATAGAACAGATATGGCGACGGGTTGCCGCGACGCAGCGCCCGATAAAAGGCAAACGGGTCTTGCGACCACGGTGCCGAAAAGCGGTGTGCCAGTACGACCTGGAAGATGTCGCCCGCGCCGATGTAGTCCTTGGCTTTGGCGACCATGGCGGCATAGCCGTCACCGTCCACCGGCGACGTGAACTCGGGTGCAGGGATGGCTTCCGGCTCGCGCTGGATCGGCATCGGGCTGTGCAGGCGGTCTTCGAACTCTTCGAGGCGGGCGACAGCGGCGTCATACGCCGCTTCGGCATCGGTGCCGGTGTCGGCATAGGCGGCGGCGACCAGCACGATCTCGTGCTTCACCGAGTCGAAGATGGCGATCAGGCCCGGGCGCGCCAGAACGGCATCGGGCAGATTCAGCGGATCAGGATTTGCGGGGCCCAGCGGCTCCAGCAGGCGCACCATGTCATAGCCGAACACACCGAACAGACCGGCAGCCATCGGCGGCAGATCGTCAGGCAGGTCGAACTTGCTGGCGGCGATCAGAGCCCGCAGCGAGGCCAGCGCAGGGCCTTCCTCGGCGGTAAAATTGTCAGAGAGGATATTGTGGCCGCGTGCGATCTCGGCCTTGCCATCGCGGCAGCGCCAGACCGTGTCTGGCGACAGGGTCACGATGGAATAACGGCCATTGACCGCGCCGCCTTCTACGGATTCCAGCAGGCTGGCGTAGGGGCGGCCATGGGCGACCTTGAGATAGGCCGAGACGGGTGTCTCAAGGTCGTTGATCAGGCGGCGGACCAGCAGCTGGGTCTTGCCAGCCGCCAGTCCGGTTACAAACTCGGTACGCTCCGCCTCGGACATTATTGGGCCGGGGCAGGGGCGGGTGCCGGAGCACCCGCAGCCGGAGCCGTCACGCCAATGGCGGTACGGGCGTCCTGTTCGCTGTTCTTGGCCTTCACGCGGGCGGCGGCGGCGGTGATGGCGTGTTGGCTGATGCCATCCACCCATTCAGCGCTCATGCGCGGTGCCAGCTGTGCGATCAGCGGGGCGGCCTTGGCCGGATCCGCGGCGTGAATGGCGTTCACGCGACCGACGATGAAGCCGGTTTCGCTGTTGCCGGTGAAGACCTGATCCTTGCCCTGACCGAACAGGCCGCGCAGGACGGCGGCACCGTTGGCGTTCTGCGACGCCTGATCAGCGGCCACATTGGTGCGGACGGTCACCGAAGCGTTCACCGAGGCGGCGACGGCGGTGATGTCTTCGCCAGCGCGGACGCGGCCAGCCAGCTCTTCGGCCTTGGCCGACAGCAGGCGGGCGTTTTCACGCTGGACCCAGGCTTGGGTCAGCGGGGCGCGGAACTCGTCCAGCGGCGGCAGGGCCGACGGGATGACGTCGTCGACGCGCAGGGCGAAGTATTGGCCATCGGCGGCGTTGATCACGTCCGACTCGCCACCCTTCGACAGGGCATAGGCGGTTTCGATGATGGCCGGCGGGGCCTGCATCGGCTGACCGTTTTCCATCTGGCCCTGTTGGGTGAAGGCCGGCAGTTGGGTCAGACGCGCACCCGAAGCCGCCACGGCGTCGGCAATCGACTTACCCTCGGCGCGGGCGTCTTCGAACTTCTTGACGCGGTCATAGGCGATGGTCTTGGCGGCTTCGGCCTGCAGCTCTTGAACCAGAGCCGGACGGGCCTCCTCAAACGTCACATCGCGACCGGCGTTGATGGCAGTGACCTGAGCCACGGCAAAGCCCACGCGCGCTTGAATGGCGGCAGTGGTACCAGCGGCTTTCAGACCGAACACGGCGTCGGCAATGGCTGGATCGCCCAGAGCGGTGCGCGGGGTGTTGTTGTACGGGGTCGGCTGGATACGGTTGGCAGCTGCCACTTCGGCCACCGGCTTACCGGCGCGCAGCTCGGCAGCGATCTTGTCAGCCACGTCCTTGGACGGCGCGCTCAGCACGGTGAACGAACGGGTTTCCGGCTGGGTCAGGCTATCCTTGCGGAACTCGAAGCGCTCGCGCAGCTGTTCTTCGGTCACAGCCGGACGGGCATCGTTCGGGCCCGGGGTGAACAGCACCAGCGACACCTTGCGGAATTCCGGACGGCGCAGTTGGGCGTCCATTTCCTTGATGAAGGCGTTCAGTTGCTCATCGGTCGGCTGACCTGCCGAACCGGCCATGGCTTGGGTGACGGTGAACCATGCGCCGTCGCGGGTTTCCATGGCTTGTGCAGCCAGCAGGGCAGAATAGACGGCCGGAAGACGCACGCCAGCGGCCAGACCGGCACCATAATGCGCCGCGGCGAACTCATCGCGCAGGTCCTGCTCCAGCATTTCCGGCGTGATGCTCTGTTGCGACAGGGCCTGAACGTAAAGCTCTTGGTCGAACTGGCCAGTGATGGAGTTGAAGAAGGCCGGAACTTCGCGGATGCGCTTCAGCACCAGTTCCTTGCCGGGGCGGATGCCCGCTTTCCAAGCCCATGCCGAGAAGCCCAGACGTTGGGTTTGGCTTTCGAGGAACTGGCCCAGATAGCCTTGCTCAACCAATTCTTCGAACGAAACCGGACGACCGGCCTGTTCGCTAATGTTGGCGCGAACGCGTTCAAAATCAGCGCGGAAGCGTTGTTGATCGACGCTGCGCTCACCCGCCGAAATAACGTGGCGTGGCCCCAAATTGGCGAAAATGTCCGACTGCGCTCCGACAACGACGAAGCTCAGAATAATCAGGGCGAAGAGGCCCACGGCCCATTTCGACTTCGCGAAGTTGCGGAACAGGGTAATCATTGGTTCGGTAAACCTGTCGGAAACCAGCGTCAGAGGGGCGCCAGATTGGCGTATAGGGGCAGTCGCCAGCCCCCTGCAAGCGCCCCACTTGCAAGATGTGTATAAGAATGACGCCTTCGGACGTCGCAGTTCGCCCAATAGACCACGCCAATCCGGCCAGAGGAAGACCGCAACGTCGGACTGGACACTCTATAGTCGGTGTTTGCGCGCTGATGCCGCAGGGCTTGGCGGGGCGGTGATCGCTGGCCTAAAAGAGCCGCATGACCGAATCTCAAAAGCTGATCGCTGGCAATTGGAAGATGAACGGCGTGGGGGAGAGCCTCGAAGAGGCCGCCGCCCTGCGCGTTGCTCTGGATGCCGAAGCCGCCAACTGCCGCGTGGCCCTGTGCCCGCCGGCGACCCTGATCGACCGCATGGCCCAGACGCTGGGCGGTTCGTCCATCGAAATCGGTGGGCAGGACTGCCACGCAGCCGCGAGCGGTGCGTTCACGGGCTCGGTATCGGCCGACATGGTCGCCGAGGCAGGGGCCAATCTGGTCATTCTCGGCCACTCTGAACGCCGCGCCGGTTTTGGCGAGACCGATAGTGATGTGGCCGCCAAGGTCGAGGCCGCACTGGCCGCCGGTCTGGAGCCGATTATCTGCGTTGGTGAAACGCTGGAACAGCGCGAAGCTGGCGAGGCCGTTTCCGTCGTCAGCAATCAAGTGATGGGCTCGCTGCCGCAGTCACTGTCGTGCATGCCGTTCGCTGTGGCCTATGAACCAGTGTGGGCGATCGGCACCGGTCTGACCCCGACGCTGGAACAGATCGAAGAGGTTCACGCCGCTGTACGCGCCGCCATCATCGCCCGTCTGGGGCAGGGCGGGGCTAAGGCTCCGATCCTGTACGGTGGCTCCGTGAAGCCTTCGAACGCCAAGGAAATTCTGGCTGTGCCGGAAGTGGGCGGGGCACTCGTAGGCGGTGCCTCTTTGAAGGCGGACGACTTCCTCGGAATCATTCGCGCTGTCTAAGGACAGTTCAGGTTTGCCCGCGGCCTCTATCAATGTTAGAGGCCGCCTCTTGATCGGCGCAGTCTCGCGCCCACATGAATGACGCCATGCTTCAGACCATTCTGCTCGTCGTAATGTTCATCATCTCGGTCGCTCTGACCGGGGTTATCCTGCTGCAACGTTCCGAGGGCGGTGCCCTTGGCATGGGCGGTGGCCCTTCGGGCTTTATGACGGCCCGCGGCGCAGGCAATCTGCTGACCCGCGCCACCGGCATTCTGGGGGCTGCATTTTTCGTGTGCGCCATTGCCCTGACCATCGCCGGTAACGTCGAGCGCGGTTCGCGTTCGATCATCGACGCCGATTCGGTCGGCGCGATCGCCATTGGAAATGACGAGGCCGCAGCCGCTGCGGCTGCGCAACCGGAACAAGCCGCTCCGGCTGCTCCGGCGACCCCGTCGCTGGACGATCTGGAAGCCAGCCTACCGGCCGCCGCTGTGGCTCCGGCCCAACCCCCGGCTCAATAAGAGTTCAAGGGTTTCAGTGATTTGAAAGCGCGTCCTTCGGGGCGCGCTTTTTCTTTTGCTGTGAACAATTCGGGTAACCGCTACCTTTTTCTGACTGACGAGTCGCCCGAAATGGGTTAGGGTTTCCGCCCATGCCTAGATATGTGTTCATCACTGGCGGCGTGGTTTCCTCCCTTGGTAAAGGCCTCGCTTCCGCCGCTCTCGGCGCGCTTCTACAAGCGCGCGGTTACAAGGTTCGACTGCGAAAGCTCGACCCTTATCTGAACGTCGACCCCGGTACGATGTCGCCCTATCAGCACGGCGAGGTCTTTGTGACCGACGACGGTGCGGAGACGGACCTCGACCTCGGCCACTACGAGCGTTTCACCGGTGTGTCGGCGGCCAAGTCCGACAACATCACCACGGGACGCATCTACTCGACCATCATCGAGAAAGAGCGTCGTGGCGATTATCTGGGTGCGACCGTGCAGGTCATCCCGCACGTCACCGACCAGATCAAACAGTTCTGCCTCAGCCCCGCCAAGACCGATGACGGCGAGGACGTGGACTTTGTGCTGGTCGAGATCGGCGGCACGGTCGGCGATATCGAAGGGCTTCCCTTCTTTGAAGCGATCCGCCAGCTGGGGCAGGACCTGCCGCGTGGCCAGTCGTGCTTCGTTCACCTGACGCTGTTGCCGTTCATCAAGACGGCCGGCGAGATGAAAACCAAGCCGACCCAACACTCGGTCAAGGAGCTGCGCTCCATCGGTATTCAGCCGGACATCCTGCTGTGCCGCTGCGAAGAGCCGATTCCGGCCGAAGAAAAGCGCAAGATCGCCCAGTTCTGTAATGTGCGCCCCGACAGCGTCATTCAGGCGATGGACTCGGCTGATATCTATGCGGTGCCGCAGGACTATCACGCCGAGGGCCTGGACACGCAGGTGCTGGCCCACTTCGGCATCAATGATGCGCCGGAGCCGGAGTTGGCGAGCTGGAACGAGATCGTTCGCCGCCGCCTGAATCCGGAAGGCGAAGTCACCATCGCCATCGTTGGCAAATATACCGTCCTGAAAGACGCGTATAAGTCGCTGATCGAAGCCCTGATGCACGGTGGCGTGGCCAACCGCGTCAAGGTCAATCTGGACTGGGTGGAAGCCGACACTTTTGAAGGCGACCCCGAAAAGGCCGCCGAACGTCTGAAAGATGCCCACGCCATTCTGGTGCCGGGTGGCTTTGGCGAGCGCGGGGCAGAGGGCAAGATTCAGGCAGCCCGTTTTGCCCGCGAGAAGAAGATCCCGTACTTCGGCATCTGCTTCGGCATGCAGATGGCTGTGATCGAGGCCGCCCGCCATCTGGCAGGTTTCCCCAAGGCCACTTCGACCGAGTTTGGTCCCGCTGAAGAGCCTGTGGTCGGCCTGATGACGGAATGGAAGCAGGGTAACCAACGCGTCCAGCGCGAGCAGGGCGGCGATCTGGGCGGCACCATGCGTCTGGGTTCCTATGAGTCTACGCTGGCCGATGGCTCTCTGATCGCTAAAATCTATGGCGACACCCATATCAGCGAACGTCACCGTCACCGCTATGAGGTGAACATCAACTACCGTCAGGCCATCGAAGAGAAGGCCGGACTGTATTTTGCGGGCCTGTCGCCGGACGGCGTGCTGCCGGAGACCGTGGAGCGCAAGGACCACCCCTGGTTCATCGGTGTGCAGTATCACCCTGAATACAAGAGCCGCCCGTTCGCACCCCATCCGCTGTTCGCCAGCTTCGTGAACGCCGCCTTGGTGCAAAGCCGCCTAGTCTGACTTGTAAGCTAAGCCATATGGCGTATACGTAGTTCCACGGTACGCCGCTTGCACCCCTCGGAACTGTATGTTTCATATTGGCTTGCGGGGGGGTAAGATGATGGTAGGGACTTTATTGTACTACCTCCATCGTCATTTCCGCACCGTTACGACGGTGCTGACGGTGGGTGTAATCGGACTGGTTTTGAGCCTGATGTTTCAGGTTCTTATGAGACTGCTGAGCGCCTAGCGATCGGCAGCTGGAGGGGAGAGGCTTGGTCGCTGTCGCAGGACACCCGGGCCTACCGAATCCAGACGTTGGGCCACCCGCTTGGGGGAGTGGGTGGCCCAACTTTAAACCTCCACTACAATATCAAAAGGCGCAGTTAGTAACGACTGCGCCTTTCGATCTTTTGCGGTCCACCAACGTGCGGAGCGTAGCCCGCCTGCCACATACGCGGAGGTGATGGATCCAGCGTCGCCGTTCGTGCGTATCCCTGTCAGGAGCGAAACTCATGAATGTTGTGATTGCCTATATCCTGACGCTGGTCGTCTTTGCCGTGGTGGACACGGCGTGGCTGGGAACGATGGGGGATCGGGTGTATCGCCCGCTCATCGGCTCCATGCTGGCCGAGAATTTCCGGCTAATTCCAGCTGTGGTGTTTTACGCCATCTATGCATTGGGTCTGACTATCTTTGCGGTTCTGCCGGCACTGGCCAGCGGTCAGTGGAAAACGGCCCTGATCTGGGGCGCAGCGTTCGGCTTCTTTGCCTATGCCACCTATGATCTGACCAATCTGGCGACCCTGCGTAGCTGGAGCGTCAGGATGGTGGCGATGGATATCGCGTGGGGTACGTTCGTGAGCGGGGCGTCGGCGACCGGCGGCTATTGGCTGGCCACCAGGGCGATCCGCGCGCTGGCCTGATTGACCCCGTGCTTCAGCCCTTGGGCGGGCGAGGGAAGAAGGGCGGCACGCGGCGGGCATATTCGGCGAAAGCCTGGGGCCGCGTGCGCTTCATATGCTCTTCCAACAGCGGAACGCCCGACACATGATTCAGCAGCCAGTAGATATAGGCCGGTGCCGTTAGCGCCAGCCAGCCCCAAGGCCACAGGTCCAGCGGCTCCAGATTGATGGCAAACAGCGGCCACGCACACCACCCCAACCATTCAAAGAAATAGTTCGGGTGACGTGACCATGCCCACAGGCCTACGTCACAGACCTTGCCCTTATTGTCCGGATTGCGTTTGAAGGCGGCCAGTTGGCGATCAGCGATACCTTCGCCCATGACCGCAATGATCAGTACTGCCGCCGCGATTACGTCCTGCACGCGTAGGCCCCATAGCGCGCCCTCGGCAGGATTGCGCGCCGCCAAAAGGATGCTGAGCAACAGCACCGAAGCCGCGCCCGCCTGAAGCAGCAAAAAGCCGAACATCTTGAGGCGGAACTGGTCGCCCCAGTCGTCCTTCAGCTTGTCATAGCGGGCGTCGGGCTTGTCCTTGGCGGCGCGGGCGGCGATGTGCGATCCCAGCCGCGCGCCCCAAAAGCCGATTAGCGCTGCCACAACCCACTGACGGGCCGACGGCGCGCCATCGACAGGAAACAGGGCGATGCCTACGCCTGCGATGCCCAGCCCGAATGACCAGAAGGCATCGGCCCAGCCACCCTGTCCGGTCTTTTGTTGTGCCACCCACGCCCCGCTCATGACCAGCGCCATGAAAACCGCCGCGCCAAGCCAGAGAAGGACGAGTGAGGTCATAGTTTTACGAAGGGCTGCAAAATGGGGCCCAGCCAGCCGTCCAGTTGGATTTCACCATCCAAGGCGACCACGCACAGGCAAGGTTCATCCGAAACCACACGCGGCTGGTGGAGGACCTCGTGATCAGCCTCCTCCAGATCGCCGACGTCGAAGCGTTCGGTCTCGGTGGCATAGGCCCCCGACAGCACGCAGGTCAACTCGACCCCGCCGTGAGTGTGGCGAGGCGTCTTCTGACCCGGCTCGATCTTGAGCAGGATCACGCGGCATTTGCCGTCTCGCGGCGCGTTGACGTTGCGCACCTTGATACCGGGACCCGCCCAGCGCCACGGTCCCAGCTCATAGTGGCGCAGCGGCTCGGGCAGTTCGGGCATATCGTTGAGGGGCAGGGGCTGTGCCGCCTCGCCCGCGTCGGTTTCAATGCGCGACAGGGCCGTTGCCAGTGCATCCTCGCGCATGGCTTCGGCGGGGGTGTCTTCCAGCATAATGCCGCCCAGTTTCTGCAACTGGTTCAGCCAGGGTTTTAGCTGGGGGCGCAGGGCCAGATGGGTCGCCATCACCACAGCCTCGGGCGCACTGAGCGCACCGGCGGCATAGGCCAGCATACGTGCTTCGGAGACATTGTGTTGGGTATTCATTTCGCGGCCTCCTCGGTGGTTTCGAGAAGATGGCGGAGCTTGATCATGGCGTTACGTATGCGCGACTTGACCGTGCCGAGTGGCAGGCCAAGGCGTTGGGCAATCTCGGAGTGCGGGTTTTCCAGATAATAGGCCATGCGCAACACCTCCACCTGTTCAGGGGGCAGGGTGGCCATGGCTTCTCGAACCCGCTCGGCATCCTGAAAACCGGAAAGGATGTCGTCGGGGCGTTGCGGCTCCTCGCCGGAGGTCAACTCCAGTTCGGGCACCGGAAGGGCGCGGGCATCGCGGCGCAGGACGTCGAGGCGACGGTTGCGGGCAATGGTAAAGATCCACGTGGCAGCGCGGGCCTTTCGTGAATCGAACAGGTCGGCCTTGCGCCATACGGTCAGCAAGGTGTCCTGAGCGAAGTCTTCTGCCACGGTGGCAGAGGCCCCAGCCTTCATGAGCCATGACTTAAGACGTGGCGCGAAGTGTTGGAAAAGACAGGCAAAAGCCTCACGGTCCCGATGCTGGGCTACCGCTTCGATCAGGCGATCATGCAGGAACGGGTCCGAACCGGGGACTTCTGCGTTCATACAGTTAGACCGCTCTGTAGGCTTTGAGAGGATTGAAGCCGCGTCATCCATGAACCCTACTACGCAGGCTCGCGCTTCTTGGATCACAAATCCAAAAGCATGGCTCGGGCGTATTGGCCTTTAACTGCCGATGACCGTGGCTTTGGAGTGAGAATGACCACAACCCCTTCGACGGGCGTCCAGCCTAAGCCTTTGAAAATTGCGGTTGTCGGTTCGGGTATTGCCGCTCTGTCTTCGGCGTGGCTGCTGTCGCAAAAGCACAAGGTCACACTGTACGAAAAAGCGGATCGTCTGGGCGGTCACTCCAACACCGTCAGGACCAGCCTGCCGACGGGCGAGGTGCCGGTGGATACCGGTTTTATCTGCTTCAATGACGCCACCTATCCCAATCTGATCGCCCTGTTTGCCCATCTGGGGATCGAGACGCGCAAGACGGATATGTCGTTCGCCGTGTCTCTGGATGGCGGAAAGTTCGAATATGCGGCACCCGGTCTGTTCGCCCAAAAGCGCAACATGTTGCGACCGGCCTTCTGGGGCATGCTGAAAGAGATTTTGCGCTTCTACAGGCTGGCTCCACGCCACATGGCGGATATGGATGACCACGACCTGACGCTGGGCGACTATCTGAAGCGCGAAGAGTTCAGCGAGGCCTTCCGTGATCAGCACCTGCTGCCGATGGCGGCGGCGATCTGGTCGTCTCCGGCGCATACGCTGCTGGACTATCCGGCCCAGTCCTTCATCAAATTCTGCGGCAACCACGGGCTGATGAAGTTGGTGGGGCGTCCGCTGTGGCGCACCGTCGAGGGCGGCAGCCGCGTCTATGTCGAGCGGCTGGCCCGCGCCATTCACGACATCCGTCTGGAGCGGGCAGTGGTCTGCGTGCGCCGTACCTTTGAGGGCGTCATCGTCACCGACAGCCGTGGCTTTGCCGAACGCTATGACCATGTGGTGCTGGGCACCCATGCCGATCAGGCGCTGTCCATGCTGGACAGTCCCAGCGATGAGGAAAAGCGCGTGCTGGGCGCGTTCAAATACAGCCGCAACCTGACCGTGCTGCACACCGACAAAGGTTTAATGCCCCAGCGCCGCAAGGCGTGGGCCAGCTGGAACTATATCGGCATCAATAATGGCCTGTGCGTCACCTACTGGATGAACAAGCTGCAGGGCCTGCCCGGGCAGGACGTGTTCGTGACCCTGAACCCGCCGCGCGCGCCGCGTCCGGATACCCTGCTGCGTAGCGAAATCTATGACCACCCCATCTTTGATCCTGCCGCCCTGAAGGCGCAGCAGCGTCTGTGGGGCCTGCAAGGACGGGGCGGGGTCTGGTACTGCGGGGCGCACTTTGGCGCAGGCTTTCACGAGGATGGTCTGCAGTCGGGTCTGGCCGTGGCCGAGCAACTGGGTGATGTGCGCCGACCGTGGCAGGTCGCCAATGAAAGCGGCCGCATCTATGTCAGCCCGCCTAAACCGCATGCGGAGGCGGTCGCGTGACGGCGAGGCCGGACAACGCCCTGTATAAAGGCCGTGTCATGCACCGCCGCCTGCGGCCAAAGCCGCATGTGCTGGAGTACGGCGTCTTTTGGGTGATGCTGGATTTGGACCGGATGGATCAGGCTATAACGGCCTGCCGCCGCTTTTCCCGTAATCGCTTTAATCTGCTGTCGTTTCACGATGCCGACCACGGCGACAAAAGCGGCCAGCCCCTGCGTCAACAGGTAGAGGGCTGGCTGGCGCGGGCAGGGATCGATCTGGACGGTGGTCCCATCCGCCTGCTGACCATGCCGCGCGTGCTGGGCTATGTATTCAATCCGATCAGCTTCTACTACTGCTATCACAGCGATGGCCGCTTGCTGGCCATGGCCTATGAGGTGACCAGCACCTTCAAGGTGCGTCACACCTATGTGCTGCCGATTGCCCAAAGCCATCAGGTGGACGGACTGATCGATCAGGGCGCGGCCAAGGCGCTTTATGTGTCGCCCTTCATGGGGATGGAGATGGACTATCGCTTCCGTGGCCATGCGCCGTCGGAGACGCTGGACATGACCATCACCGGTTTTGACGCTCAGGGGCCGTTGATCGTGGCGGCCATGAAGGCCGACAGATTTGCTCTTGAGGACCACGCCATCTGGAAGGCCGTGCTGGCCCTACCTTTTCTCACCGTGAAGGTCGTCGCGGCCATCCACTGGGAGGCGCTGAAACTGTGGCTGAAGGGCGTGCGGTTGACCCGTCAGCCACCCCCTGCGCCAGAGCCGGTCACCGTCCAGTCAGGTCCACACGACAGCCGTCTCGGTTCCTGATCATAGTTTAGCTATCTGCAAGCTTCGGTAGAATTTCTGCACGGACCGCATATCTTACGATGTGTAAGTCATCCGCCGCACCGGAGCCCGCCAAGGCCGCCCATTTAAATTTCAGTTTCTCGCGGAAGCAGTGGCGTGTCCCTGTGCTCCGATTTTCAGAGAGGTTTCCAACGCCATGACCTCGATCATGCATTCGTCCGAAGAATCCAAGTCCGCTTCGCCGGTGTTTAGTCTGGTCTTTCGACTGCTGTCGGCCAACTGGACGTGGGGCAATCTGACATTGGTGTTGCCTGACGGAAGCCGTCAGCGGATCGAGGGGCAGCAGCCGGGCCATAGCGCGGTGCTGAAGATCAACAGCTATCGCTTTGCGCCGCGTGTGCTGAAAAGCGGCGACATCGGCTTTGCCGAAGGCTTTATGGCGGGCGAGTGGGACAGTCCCGATCTGGCCATCCTGCTGGAGACGCTGGTCAACAACTATGACCACATCCGCCGCCTGTTCGACGGCAATTGGCTGATGAAGTCCGTGAACTGGGTGGGACACAAACTGAACCGCAACAGCAAGGCCGGTTCGCGTCGCAACATCCACGCCCACTACGATCTGGGAAATGTCTTCTACGATAAGTGGCTGGACCCCTCGATGACCTATTCCTCGGCCCGCTTCACGCCACAGGCGGAAGGGCTGGAACAGGCGCAGCAAGCCAAATACGCCAGCCTGGCCCGTATGATGGACCTGCAAGCGGGCCACAGCGTGCTGGAGATCGGCTGTGGCTGGGGCGGTTTTGCCGAATTCGCGGCCAAGGAGATCGGGGCCAATGTCACCGGCATCACCATCTCGCAGGAACAGTATGATTTTGCCCGCGCCCGCATCGCCAAGGCCGGGTTGGGCGAAAAGGTCGACATCCGTCTGATCGACTATCGCGATGTGAACGGCCAGTTCGACCGCGTAGCCTCCATCGAAATGTTCGAAGCTGTCGGCCGCGAGTACTGGCCGACCTATTTCGGCAAGGTGGCCGGCAATCTGAAGCCGCAGGGCAGGGCAGGCCTTCAGATCATCACCATTCAGGATGAACTGTTTGATGAATATGCCGCCCGCACGGACTTTATCCAGAAATACGTCTTCCCCGGTGGCTCGTTACCGTCCGAACAGCGGTTGCAGCCGGTAATCGCCGAGGCAGGACTGACGTGGTCGGCGACCGAGCGGTTTGGTACCGATTATGCCGACACTTTGGCCGAATGGAACCGCCGCTTCTCGGCAGCCTGGCCCGAGATTGTCAAAGCCAGCAACAAATTTGACGAGCGATTCAAACGCCTCTGGCACTTCTATCTGGCCTATTGCGAGGCAGGCTTCCGGTCGCGCCGCACCGACGTCATTCAGGTGGCGCTCCAAAAGGGCTAAAGCGACATGTTCGGTGAGGGAGGACGGGCCTTTGCCTCTAAAGGCCTGACCTCTCTCACTACGAAGTGCGCTACCTGATGGGGCAATCTGCTCGCAGATTCGTGGCTCAAGGCCGCGCAGGCGCATAATCTTCAAGAAAGGGTGCCGGTTAACCTCAACGATTTTGCGTCATGCGCGAGACACTTGGTTTACATTCGGTCGGTCTTGCCATCACATTTCAAATTGCGCCGTGGAGGGTGTCCGGCTCGGAGGGAGCCGTGAATGTTGATCTCGGGGGAGTACCGATGAAGAAATTGCTGATTGCCGCCGTCTCGGCGCTGGCACTGGCCAGCCCCGCTGTGGCCCAGAATGCACCGCGTGCCGAGGCTCCGGCCCGCGAGAGCGCCCAGAGCGCCATCCCTGATCCGGTGGTGTCGGTCACCCGTCACTCGGGCACCTTTAACGGCCAGCGCATCAACTATCGCGCTATCGCCGGTGAGACCTATCTGAAGGATCGCACGGGCAAGCCGTTGGCCGCCATCACGTCCTACAGCTACATCAAGGAAGGTCCGACCGATCCGAACCGTCCGGTGACCTTCCTGTGGAATGGCGGCCCCGGCTCGGGTTCTGTGTGGCTGCACATGGGGGCCTTCGGTCCGAAGCGCGTCGTGGTGCCGTCGGATGCACGCGACGACGGCGCACCGCCGTTCAACATCATCGACAATCCGGAATCCCTGCTGGACGTCACCGACCTGGTTTTCATCGACCCGATCGGCACCGGCTTCAGCCGCGCACTGGGCGATACCGATCCGGCCAACTACTGGGGCGTGACCAAGGACGCCAAGTCCATGGCTGAGTTCATTCGCCTTTGGCTGAACGAACATAACCGCTGGAACGCGCCGAAATACATCGGCGGCGAGTCCTATGGCACCACCCGCGCCGCCGCCGTGATCAACGAGCTGGAAGGCACCTATACGGATGTGTCGGTGAACGGCATCATCCTGATCTCGGCCATTCTCGACTTCTCGCAAGCGGCCGAAGCGCAGGGTAACGAGCTGGGCTATGTGACCAACCTGCCGTCGATGGCCGCCGCTGCGTGGTATCACAACAAGGTGCCGAACAAGCCGGATACTGTCGAAGAGTTCGCCCAGCAAGCCCGCGCGTTCGCCATTGGCCCGTACGCTTCGGCTCTGCTGAAGGGCAACAGCCTGGGTGCTGAAGAGCGCGCGCAAATTCTGTCGCAACTGTCTTACTTCACGGGCATTTCGCAACAGTATCTGAGCAACGCCAACCTGCGCCTGTCGCTGAGCCGCTTCTATAAGGAGCTGCTGCGTGACCGTGGTCTGACCATCGGCCGTCTGGATGGCCGCTATACCGGCGTCGACTATGACAATGCCGGTGACCGTCCGGACAACGATCCGTCCTTCTACGGCATCGACGGTGCCTACACCGCCGCCATCAACTGGTGGTCGCGCGAGCATCTCGGCTATCGCCCGGACACCGTCTATTCCTCGATCGGCGGTACCCGCGATTGGGACTGGAACATCGGCGGTCCGCGCGGTGGTCAGGGCTATCTGAACGTCGCCCCGTATATCGGCAAGGCTCTGCGTGAAAACAGCGGCCTGCGCGTGTGGGTCGGTCAGGGCTATTATGACTTCGCCACGCCGTTCTTCGGTGCCGAGTATTCGCTGAACCGTCCGGGATTCCCGACCGACGGCCGTATCGAATGGCACTACTATGAGTCCGGCCACATGATGTATGTGCGCGATCAGGACCTGAAGAAACTGTCGGGTGACCTGCGGACCTTCATCGGCCGCCGTTAAGTCAATCGGTCACTGAAGAAGGGCGCGGGGGAACAACCACCGCGCCCTTTTTCATGCGGCGAGAGTTGAACCAGCAACACGCCATGTCGTCATGATTTCTGGTTCTTGCGGCGGGTCGCCCAGCCTTTCTTGGCGGCGGCGGACCGTTCGGCCTTAGTGCGTGATCCGCCCGCTGATTTTCGGCCCGATCCGCCGGGATGTTTGCCGCCGCCATCCTGTTTATTGACAGTGGCCCAGGCCCGACTTTCTGCTTCTTTTTTAGAAACGCCGCGTTCCTCATAGCCTTCGGCGATGTGATCGGCCTTGCGTTCCTGCTTATCGGTGTATTTGGATTTTTCGCCGCGGGGCATAGCTCTCTCCTTTCGGAGGACAGCGCACTAGGCCCCGCAGCAGTTTCCTGCGTCGTATTGGCGACGCAGGACGGCGACGCCTACAACTAGGCGGAGGGCAGCAGGTCAGCCGCAAAGACGCGATAGCGGCCCGCCCGCACGCCTTGCGTTGCCCGCGCAATGTCGGGGGCGAAATAGTGGTCGCTGGTATAGGGGGCGGCGGCCTCGCGCACGATGGCATAGGCCTGTTCCAGTTCGGGTGAACTGGTCAGCGGGCGGTGGAAGTCGATACCTTGTGCGGCGGCCAGCAGTTCGATGCCGACGACATTGGCGGTGTTTTCGGCCATGTCCAGCAGGCGACGTGCGCCGTGGGTCGCCATGGAGACGTGGTCTTCCTGATTGGCGCTGGTGGGCACGGTGTCGATGACGCACGGATGCGCCATCATGCGGTTTTCCGCCACCAGAGCCGCCGCCGTGACCTGTGCGATCATGAAGCCGGAGTTCAGACCGCTTTCCTTCACAAGGAAGGCAGGCAGCTCGCTCATTTTCGGATCGACGAGGATGGAGGTGCGGCGCTCGCTGATGTTGCCGATCTCGCACAGAACCATGGCGATTTGGTCGGCAGCATAGGCCACCGGCTCGGCGTGGAAATTGCCGCCCGAGATGACTTCGCCATCGTCGATGAACACCAGCGGGTTGTCGGTAACGGCGTTGGCTTCGCGTTCCAGCATGGCGGCAGCGTTGCGCAGGACATCCAGCGTGGCTCCCATCACCTGCGGTTGGCAGCGCAGGGAGTAGGGGTCCTGTACCTTGGAACAGTCGTGGCGGTGGCTCTCGCGGATGGCGCTGCCCGACAGGATTTCACGCAAACGCTTGGCCACGTCGATCTGCCCCGGTTGACCGCGCAGCGCATGGATGCGGTGGTCGAATGGTGCGTCGGAGCCCTTGAGGGCGTCGGTCGAGAGACCACCCGCAGCGATCGCAGCAGCAAACACATCCTCGGTCGCGAACAGGCCCGCCAGTGCCAGCGCCGTCGAGCACTGGGTGCCATTTAGCAGGGCTAGCCCTTCTTTCGGGCCCAGCACGATGGGTTCCAGACCGGCCTTGGACAGCGCCTCGGTCGCCTCCATGATCTGACCCTGATAGCGGGCCTCGCCCACACCGATCAGCACGCTGGACATATGCGCCAGCGGGGCCAGATCGCCGGATGCACCGACAGAACCCTTGGACGGGATCAGAGGCAGGACCTCGGCATTGACCATACCGATCAAGGTTTCCAGCGTGCGGCGACGGATGCCCGATGCGCCTTTGGACAGGCTGGCGATTTTCAGCACCATCAACAGGCGGGTGATGTCTTCGCTCAGTGGTGCTCCCACGCCGCAGGCATGGCTGAGCACAAGGTTCTTTTGCAGGGTCTCAAGGTCGTCGGCGGCGATGGAGGTGTTGGCCAAAAGCCCGAACCCCGTGTTGATGCCATAGACGGTGCGACCTTCCTTCAGAATGGCCTCGACCGTCGCGGCACCTTTCTCGACGTGGCCCCACGACGTTTGAGTCAGGGAAACCGTCACTGGACCGTCAAGGGCGGCGCGCAGTTGCAAGAGGGTGAGGGGCGTAGCCCCGATTTCGATAGGGGTAGTCATAGGCTTACAGGTCCAGCGAAGGCAGGTTCAGGCCATTGGCGCGCGCGGCGTCTTTGGCGATATCGTATCCGGCGTCGGCGTGGCGCATGACGCCGGTGGCAGGGTCGTTCCACAGTACGCGTTCAAGGCGTTCGGCGGCCTCGTCTGTGCCATCGGCGACGATGACCACGCCGGAGTGTTGGGAATAACCCATCCCGACCCCGCCGCCGTGGTGCAGCGACACCCATGATGCGCCCGATGCCGTGTTGAGCAGGGCATTCAGCAGCGGCCAGTCGGACACGGCATCCGATCCATCCTGCATGGCCTCGGTCTCGCGGTTGGGACTGGCGACAGAGCCGGAATCCAGATGGTCGCGGCCAATGACGATGGGGGCGGACAGTTCGCCCGACTTCACCATCTCGTTGAACATCAGACCCGCACGGTGGCGGTAGCCCAGACCGATCCAGCAGATACGGGCGGGCAAGCCTTGGAAGGCGATGCGCTCGCCTGCCATGTCCAGCCAACGGTGCAGACCGGCATTGTCCGGGAACAGCTTTTTCATCGCCGCATCCGTCTTGCGGATGTCCTCCGGATCACCCGACAAGGCAGCCCAGCGGAACGGACCGATCCCGCGACAGAACAGCGGGCGGATATAGGCGGGCACGAAGCCGGGGAAGGCAAAGGCGTTCTTTACGCCCTCGTCAAAGGCGACCTGACGAATGTTATTGCCATAGTCGGTGACGGGGATGCCCATCTTCTGGAAGTCGAGCATGGCTTGAACGTGCTTTGCCATAGAGGGGCGAGACACGGCCTCGACTTCAGAAGGGGCGGTGACACGCTTTTCTTCCCATTCGGTGACCGTCCAGCCCGAGGGCAGATAGCCATTGATCGGATCGTGGGCGCTGGTCTGGTCGGTCACCAGATCGGGGCGGATGCCGCGCTTGACCATTTCCGGCAGGATGTCGGCGGCATTGCCCAATAGGCCGATAGAGGTCGGTTTCCCGTCCTTCAGCGACTGTTCCAGCAGGGCCATGGCCTCGTCCAAGGTCTCGGCCATCACGTCCAGATAGCGGGTGCGGATGCGGAACTCGATGCGGCTGCGCTGACACTCGATAGCGATGCACGACGCGCCCGCCATAGTCGCGGCCAGCGGTTGCGCCCCACCCATGCCGCCAAGGCCCGCCGTCAATATCCACTTGTCCGACCAGTCACCGCCATAGTGCTGGCGGCCCGCCTCCATGAAGGTCTCATAGGTGCCCTGAACGATGCCTTGGGTGCCGATATAGATCCACGATCCGGCGGTCATCTGGCCGTACATGGCCAGCCCCTTTTTATCCAGTTCGTTGAAATGGTCCCATGTCGCCCATTTGGGCACGAGGTTGGAGTTGGCGATCAAAACACGCGGCGCATCCACATGGGTGCGGAACACGCCGACCGGTTTGCCCGACTGCACTAGCAGGGTCTCGTCGGCCTCCAGCTTTTTCAGCTGTTCGACAATGGTGTCGAAGGCCTGCCAGTTGCGGGCCGCCTTGCCGATACCGCCATAGACGACAAGGTCTTCGGGGCGTTCGGCCACCTCGGGGTCGAGGTTGTTCATCAGCATGCGCAAGGCCGCCTCGGCTGCCCAGGTCTTGGCCGTCTTCTCGGGTCCGCGCGGGCTGCGGATCACTCTGTCGTTCGGTCGAGAATTGGGGGTAGCCATCGAGTCCTCCATGCGACATCGCTATTCGTTGAGTGAAGTTCTGCACGGGATCCTCATTATGTCTAGACATTATGTTTCGAGCGGGGCAGGGTCGCGTGATGGATACTGAGCCACTGCATCGCCGCATCGCCAGCGACATCGAGCGCCGCATCGCCTCGGGCGAATGGGAGCCGGGCTTCCGGATCCCGACCGAGGTCGAGCTGATGGCCGAGTACGGCTGTGCGCGTATGACAGTTTCGCGTGCGATTACCGATCTGGCTGCGCGATCCTTGGTGGTGCGTCGTCGCCGTGCGGGCACGGTGGTGGCCCATCCTCCGGTACATTCCTCGGCCTTGGTGGCCATTCCCGATATCCAATCCGAGGTCGAGGGCAGGGGGCTGAAGTACAGCCACACCCTGCTGGCCCGCATCGTGCGCCCCGCCGCCGACGATGAAGAGCTGGGCGAAAAGGTTGTCGAGCTGGCCACGCTGCACCTTTCGGACGATGTGCCTTTCGTATTCGAGCGACGTCTGATTGGTCTGGACGCGGCCCCCGATGCCGAGAACGCCGACTTTGCCGCCCAACCGCCCGGAAGCTGGTTGCTGGCCAATATGCCGTGGACCGAGGCTGAGCATCGCATCTCCGCCATCGCCGCCGATGGCGAGACCGCCCACCACTTGGGGCTTGCCGATGGCACCGCCTGTCTGAGGCTTGAACGCCGGACGTGGCGCGATGGTCAGGGCGTGACCCGCGCCACCCAGATTTTCCCCGGCACGGCCTATGATCTGGTCGCGCGCTTTTCCCCCACAAAAGGATGACATCCATGAGCGAGCCGTCTGAAGCCCTCGGTTGGCGATCTGTTGGTGATTTGGTCGGTGACCATGCTAACGCGCCCGTGGCCCTGATCGGCGCGCCTTTGAACGAACGATCCCTGACGCCCGGTCGGTGCGATCTGGGACCACGGGCGCTGCGGTCCGTGCTGCCGCGACTGTCGACCTATGATGTAGAAACGGGGCTGGAACTGGATGTGCGCGTGCATGACGTAGGCGATGTGCCGCTGAAAGCTGTCTCGCCCGCCGATGCCTTTGTACCGGTGCGCGATGCGGTTCGGGCTCAGAGCCATCGCGCTTTGACCATTCTTGTTGGCGGTAACAATGCCATTACCCGCCCCGGTGCCCATGCGCTGGGCTTGGATCGTGTCGGGGTCCTGACCCTGGATGCGCATTTCGACCTGCGCGACACCGATCAGGGCCTGACCAACGGCAACCCCATTCAGGCACTGCTGGACGATGGCATGGACGGCCAGCGCATCAGTCAGGTGGGCTTGGCCCCGTTCGCTAACACCCGCCGCGCCCATGAAAAGGCCAAGGCCGCAGGCATCAGCGTGCGCACGGCGCGTGAGTGTCAGGAACAGGGACTGGCCGCCATAGTGACCGAGGAGCTGGAGCGCCTGTCAGGCCTGTGCGACGCCATCTATGTTGATTTTGACATCGATGTGATCGACCGCAGCCAGTGGCCTGCCAGCCCCGGCGCGCGCCCCGGTGGCGTGTCGGTGCACGCCTTTTTCGACGCCGCCCGCGTGGTGGGCGCTCACGCCAAGGTCCGCGCTGTGGACCTGACCGAATACGACCCGTCCTTGGAGGTCGGTGATCTGGGATCGCTGACGGCAGGGCGTTGGTTCTGTGAAATCCTGAGTGGAGTGGCCACCCGATGATCGACGCAGACCTGCTGATAACCGATTGCAAGCTGGCGACCATGGTCAAGGGCGATGCGCCCTATGGAGCCATCGAGGACGGCGCTGTTCTGATCAAGGATGGTCGCATCGCGTGGGTCGGCCTGCGTGCCGATCTGCCAGAATACATGGCTAAAAAAACCGAAACTTTGGAGGGGCGATGGGTCACGCCGGGGCTGATCGATTGCCACACCCATCTGGTGTTTGGCGGCGACCGTTCGGGCGAGTTTGAACAGCGGCTGGAAGGCGTCTCCTATGAAGAAATCGCCCGCTCTGGCGGCGGCATTGTTTCGTCGGTGCGCGCCACGCGTGAGGAGAGCGAAGACGAGCTTTTCGCCTCGGCCATGGCCCGTTTGAAGGGGTTAAAGGACACCGGCGTAACCACTGTCGAGATCAAGTCCGGCTATGGATTGGATCTCGAAAGCGAGCTGAAAATGCTGCGCGTAGCCCGACGTATCGGGCGCGAGGGCGGGGTGAGGGTACGTACCTCGTATTTGGGCCTGCATGCCTTGCCGCCTGAACATAAAGACGACCGCGAAACCTATGTGACCAAGGCCATCGAAGACATCTTGCCCGCCGCTCATGCAGAGGGCCTAGTCGATGCTGTGGATGCTTATTGCGAGCCGATTGCCTTTTCGGTCGAAGAGGTCAGCCGCCTGTTCGCCAAGGCCCATGAGCTGGGTCTGCCGGTCAAACTGCATGCCGACCAGTTGTCCGACAGTGACGGTGCCGCATTGGCGGCCCGCTATCAGGCGCTGTCGGCGGATCATATCGAATACAGCAACGAAGACGGCATCCGCGCCATGGCAAAGGCGGGTACGGTAGGCGTTCTGCTGCCTGGTGCCTTTTTGATGCTGCGCGAAACGCAGGTGCCTCCGGTTGATCTGATGCGGCAGCACGGCGTGCCCATGGCGGTGGCCACAGACTGCAATCCCGGCACCTCGCCGGTCGCCTCCATGACCTCGACGCTCAATCTGGCCTGTGTCCAGTTCCGTCTCACGCCCGAAGAGGCACTGTCAGGTGCTACCCGCGAGGGAGCCAGAGCCCTTGGCTTGCAAGATGAGCTGGGCACACTCGAGGTCGGCAAACGCGCCGATTTGGCCGTATGGAACATCACGCGACCTGCCGAACTCAGCTACTGGCTCGGCGCGCCACTGCTTCACAGCGCATGGGTCGACGGTCAACGCCGGATCTAGAGCGTTTTACGCGGCTCTTTTTTGCGCATCCGCATTAGGCCCTCTTGGGCGACCGAGGCGACCAGCTTTCCGTCACGGGTGTAGAACTGGCCGCGATTGAGGCCTCTGGCACCACCGGCCCAAGGGCTGTCGGTGACGTAGAGTATCCAGTCATCGGCGGGCACCGGCTGGTGGAACCACAGGGCGTGGTCGAGGCTGGCGGACTGCAGGCCCGAGGTCATAAAGCTGATGCCGTGGGGCAGGGAGGCCGTGCCCAGCAACGTCATGTCCGAGGCGTAGGCCAGTACAGCCTGATGCATGGCAGGATCATCCGGCAGGGGCGCGACTGTGCGAAACCACGAGGCATGACGCGGTGGTCTGGGGTTGCCGCCAAACGGTGAACGCGGCTGCACATGTCGAAACTCGACAGGCCGCGGACGCAGCAGGTGCCGCATGGCCCAGTCCGGCAGTTTGTCGACGCGCGCCTTCCAATAGTCGGTCTCGCTGATCAGCTCTTCGGGAGGCGGAACATCGGGCATGGTGTCCTGATGCTCCAGTCCGGCTTCCTCGGCCTGAAACGACAGCAGCATGCTTAGGATCGGCACGCCGCGCTGGGAGGCGATCACACGGCGGGTGGCAAAGCTGCGGCCATCATGGTCGCGCGTCACCTGATAGATGATGGGCAGGCCCTCTTCGCCGGGGCGCATGAAATAGCAGTGCAGCGAGTGTGCGGGCCCCAGATCAACCGTTTGGCGCGCAGCCTGAAGCGCTTGCGCCACCACCTGACCGCCGAATACGCGCCCCTTGCCGCCGGGCAGGGGCGCGCCTTGATACAAGCCGTCGTCCAGTGTCTCGACAATTAACAGGTCCACCAGACCTGCCGTCATCTCTTCGGGCGTACGCTCTTTGAACAGGGGGATAGGTCTATCGGCCATCAGTACCCCGCCTCGCGTGCCAACTGGTCGGCCAGATCGTCGGTGTGGCCGTAGAGCGTGGCCAGAACGCGCGCCCGCTTCATATAGAGGCCAATGTCGTGCTCGTCCGTCATGCCGATGCCACCATGCATTTGCACAGCTTCCTGCACGGCCAAGGTGGCGGCCAGACCGGCCTGAGCCTTGGCGATAATGGCGGCGGAGTGCGCCTTGGGGTCATCGGCATCCAGCAGTTGCTGGGCCTTCAGTGTGGCGGCATAGGCCACCTCGATTTCGGCATAGAGTGCCGCAGCGCGGTGCTGAAGCGCCTGGAATGTGCCGATCACGCGGTCGAACTGCACACGCTCTTGCAGATAGGCAACGGTGCGCTCGAACGCGGCGCGCGCAACGCCAACCAGCTCCGCTGCGGCTCCGGCCCGCATGTGGTCAAGGATCAGCGAGAGGATGTCTTCGGCAGCACCTGCTTGGCCGATGATATTGGTCGTGGGGACGTGTACCTGATCAAAGCTGACGTTGCTGACCCAGCTGCTATCGACCCAGCGCTCGGTGGCGAAGCTTATGCCGGCACTGTCGGTTTCGACTGCAACCAGGGTTACGCCTTCATTCGTACGGGCCGATACAATCAATAGATCCGCGGTGTGGCCGTGCACGACCATGGATTTCGTGCCTGAAAGCACAAGGCCGCCATCGGATGCGGTGGCTGTGGCTTGGATATGGTCCGGTACGTGGCGGGTACCTTCATCGAGGGCCAGCGCCACGGTGGCTTCGCCAGTCAGCAGTTTTCCCGACCATTGGGCTTTCAGCTCGGCAGTGGCGTGTCGCAGCGCGATTGCTCCGCCGACCGACGTCCCCAGAAAAGGCGAGGGCGTCAGATTACGTCCTAGCTCTTCGAGAACGATCCCCGCCTCGACTGCGCCAAGGCCCAGCCCGTCATCCGGCAGCATGAGCCCCGGCAGGCCCATGTCGGTAAAGGCCTGCCACACGTCCTTGGACCAGCCTGCCGCGTCATTGGTGTCACGCAGGCCGCGCAGATGTGACACTGGCGCGATGTCGGCCACCAGACCCCGCGCGGTATCGCGCAGCATCGATTGCTCTTCGTTCAGATAAAGTGGCATGATCTCACTCTCAGGCGTCTGGAAGCGCCAGAATGCGCTTGGCAATGATATTCAACTGCACCTCGGTGGTGCCGCCTTCGATGGAGTTGCCCTTGGTGCGAAGCCAGGCGCGGGGCACGGCACCGTGGCGCGATCCCTCGGAATCCCACTCCAGCGCGTTCGAGCCGCCCACGTCCATGATTAGCTCATGGCGGGCCTTGTTCAGTTCCGTACCGTAATACTTCATCAGAGATGGCGTGGCCGGATGGCTGCGGCCCACCTTAAGCTCGTCGATAAAGCGTTCGGACTGGGCACGGAAAGCGGCGGCGCGGATTTCAAAAAGCGCAAGGCGGGCGCGCAGAACAGGGCTGTGCAGTTTGCCGCTGTCATCCAGACCAATCGCCTCGACAGCCTGTTGCGGCAGGGTTTTGGTGGCTCCGCCGCCCAGCCCCATGCCCGAGATCATCTCGCGCTCGTGGCCCAGCAGATATTTGGCGACGTCCCAGCCCTTGTTCAGTGTGCCGATCAGGTTTTCCTTGGGTACCTTCACATTGTCGAAGAAGGTCTCGCAGAAAGGCGAATAGCCGGAGATCAGCTGGATCGGGCGAGTGGTAACGCCCGGTGTTTCCATGTCGAACAGAACAAACGAAATGCCGTTATGCTTGCTGCTGGTGTCGGTGCGGACAAGACAGAAAATCCAGTCCGCCTTGTCGGCATAGGACGTCCAGACCTTCTGGCCGTTGACGATGAAATGGTCACCGGCATCTTCGGCGCGGGTGGCCAAGCTTGCCAAATCCGATCCGGCATTGGGCTCGGAATAGCCCTGACACCAGCGGACCTCGCCACGCACGATGGGCGGAAGAAAACGCAACTTCTGTTCTTCGGTGCCGAACTTCAAAAGTGCCGGACCCAGCATGGAAATGCCGAAGCTCTGCAGCGGATTGCGGCAGCGCAGGCGTGACATTTCCTCGCGCAGGATCTTGGTCTGGGGCGGGGTAAGCCCGCCACCGCCATATTGGGTGGGCCAATCAGGGGCCGTCCAGCCGCGCGCGGCCATCCGGTCCATCCAGAGCTTTTGCTCGGGGTTGGAATAGACGGCCTTGCGACCGCCCCAGTTCACTTCCTCATCCGATTTCGCGGGCGTACGCATGGAGGGAGGACAGTTGTCCTCCAACCATTGGCGCGTCTCGCGACGGAAGGCTTCAAGATCGACAGCGCTCATCAGTTGAACGTCTCGCCCGCGGCGGCCTTCTTGCGCAGCAGCGGCGATATGACGAAGTCCTTGCCCAGCTGTTCGGAATATTTCTCCAGACCGGCCAGAACCTTGTCCAGACCAACGCTGTCGGCCCAGAACATCGGGCCGCCCGTGGCGATGGGCCAGCCATAGCCGTTCAGCCAGACCACATCGATGTCCGATGCGCGCTGGGCGATGCCTTCATCGAGGATTTTCGCACCCTCGTTGATCATGCTGTAGAGCAGGCGGTCGCGGATTTCCTCGTCACCGACCTGACGCGGGGTTTTGCCGGATTTGACGATGAACGCGTTGATGATTTCCTCGACTTCGGCCGATGGCGTGGCGCGGCGGTTCTCGTCGTAGTCATAATAGCCTTTGCCGGTCTTCTGGCCGCGACGGTCGCGCTCGCACAGCACATCGCGCACGTTCTCGCCCTTGGACTTTTCCTTGTTCCAGCCAAGATCCAGACCTGCCAGATCGTTCATCTGGAACGGACCCATGGGGAAGCCGAACTCGGTCAGCACGCGGTCGATATCCCACGGCTTGGCACCGTCCATCATCAGCTTCTGGGCCTCGCGCTGGCGCGGGGACAGCATGCGGTTGCCGATGAAGCCGGGGCAGACGCCGGACACAACTGCGACCTTGCCGATCTTGCGCGACAGGGCCATGGCCGTGGCCAGCACACTATCGCTGGTCTTTGCACCCCGTACGATTTCCAGCAGGCGCATGACATTGGCGGGCGAGAAGAAGTGCAGGCCCAGCACGCTCTCGGGGCGGCTGGTCTCGGCGGCCATCTCGTCGATGTTCAGATAGGAGGTGTTGGAGGCCAGGATGGCACCGGCCTTCACCGTCTTGTCGAGGGTGCGGAACACCTCCTTCTTGACGTCCATGTTCTCGAACACGGCCTCGATCACCAGATCGCAGTCGGCCAGATCGTCGTAGGAGAGGGTGGGTGACAGCAGCGACATGGCCTTGTCGACCATCTCGTGGGTGATACGGCCACGGTCGGCCATGCGGCGATAGTTTTTCTCGATCACGGCCAGACCACGATCCAGCGGGGCCTGATCGCGTTCCAGAATGGTGACCGGAATGCCGGCATTCAGGAAGTTCATGGCGATGCCACCGCCCATGGTACCAGCGCCCAGAATGCCGACCTTTTTGATCGGGATGATCGGCGTGTCGGCGGCGAGGCCGTCGATCTTGTTGGCGGCGCGCTCGGCAAAGAAGTTGTGGCGCAGGGCCTTGGACTGACCGCCCATCAGCAGTTTGCCGAACAGTTCGCGCTCCTTGGCAATGCCCTCTTCAAAAGGCAGTTCGACTGCCGCCTTGACCGCCGCAACGCAGGCGACCGGCGCATCGAGACCGGCCAGTCGGCGGCCATGCTCTTTCTTGAAACGGTCGAAAACTTCTGGATCCTTGCGGGCGGCTTCCAGCTTGTCTTCACGCTCAGACGTGCGTGGATGGGTATCGCGACCAGCGACTTCGCGCGCAAAGGCAATGGCATCGGCGACCAATGTGTCCTCACTTGCGATTTTGTCGACAAGGCCGAGCCCTTCGGCTTTTTTGGCGTTGATCGGATCACCGCTGACGATCATCGGCAGGGCGGCTTCGACGCCGATGACGCGCGGCAGGCGCTGTGTACCGCCTGCGCCCGGCAAGATGCCCAGCTTGACTTCCGGCAGGCCCAGTTTGGCTGACGGCGCGGCCACACGGTAGTGCGCGCCCAGGGCCAGTTCCAGACCGCCGCCAAAGGCCGTGCCATGGATGGCAGCGACAACCGGCTTGGCTGAGGCTTCCAGCCGGTCGATCAGGACGGGCAGAGGCACTCTGCCCACGCCGCCACCGCCAAACTCGGTAATGTCGGCCCCGCCGGAAAAGCCGCGACCTTCGCCATGGATGACGACGGCCTTGACGGCATCATTGGTGGCGGCGTCTTCGATGGCCTTGGCCAGCCCGTCGCGCACCCCTTTGCCCAGCGCATTCACCGGCGGGTTTTTGAGCGTGATGACGAGGATGTCGCCGTCGATGTGTGTGTCCAGCATTGGGAGCTCCGAGAAAGTCATATCGCTGTCGCGCATTTACGTACCCATTATTCGAAACAGCAAACCGAAGAATGTCAATGGGTGTGCGTATCGATGATATTTTGGCTTTATAAGGCAGTTATTTCGCGTTAGCTTGGCTGAAAGTGTCTGCGCCACAGGTTCAAAAAAGCAGACCGAAAACGGGAGAAAGTCGTGATTCGTCAGCCAATCTCGTCCCTGCAAGTCGAGCCGGCCGCGTGGCCGGTTGCGTCGCTCGCAGACATTGAAAAGGTGCTTACCGCGCCGGGGCAGCGGTTCGAGATCGAGACGGTGACCGTCAATGGCGTCCCGACCAAAAGCTGGAAGAATGCCCCGCCGACGACCAATCATCTGCTGGCCGTGGCGCGGGAGCATGGCCAAGCCGAATTCGTCTATTACGAAGGCGAGCGGCTGACCTACACGGGGTTTTACCGCGCGACAGCGGCTCTCAGCCATTGGCTGGTGGCTCAGGGCGTTCGCAAGGGAGACCGCGTGGCTCTGGCCATGGTGAACCTGCCCGAATGGCCTGTGATCTTTTTTGCGGCGGCAGCGTGCGGGGCGATCATTGTGCCGCTCAATGCATGGTGGACGGCGCAAGAGCTGCGCTATGGGCTGTCGGATTCAGGGGCCAAGATCGTGTTTGCCGACGGCGACCGGATGTCCCGTATTGCGTCTGTGCTGCCAGAGGTCACAAGTATCGAGCGCGCTGTCGTATCGCGCCCGACGTCTGATGCGACGGACGCCATCGCCCTGGACAGCATTTTGGGCGCAGTGGACACGTGGTCCGATCTGCCGGACCAGCCACTGCCGGACGTCGAGATCCAACCGGACGATCCGCTCACGATCTTCTACACCTCGGGCACAACAGGGGCACCGAAGGGGGCGTTGGGGTCCCATCGCAATGCGCTGAGCAACACCTTTTCAGGGGCCTATTCGGCGATGCGATCGGTGCTGCGACGCGGCGACACGCCGCCGGAGCCCAAGCCCAGACGCTCGTTGACGGTAATTCCGTTGTTCCACGTCACGGCCTGCAATGCGGGCTTGCTGGGAACTATTCTGTCAGGGTCGTCTCTGGTGTTCATGCGAAAATGGGACGCGCTGGAAGCCTTTGCCTTGATCGAGAAAGAAAGGATCACAGCGGCGGGAGGTGTGCCGACGATTGCATGGCAGTTGCTGGAGCATCCCGAGCGACATCGCTTCGATCTGAGCAGTCTGGACAGTATCGGCTATGGCGGCGCACCTGCGGCACCCGAGCTGGTGAAGCGGATATACGAGGAGTTCGGTGCCATGCCCAACTCTGGCTGGGGCATGACGGAGACCTCGGCGACGGTGACGCATCACGGGTCAGAAGACTATCTGAACCGCCCCGACAGCTGCGGCCCCGCTGTGCCGGTGTCCGACCTGAAGATCATGCGTGATAACGGGGTGACCGAATGTGCGGTGGGAGAGGTCGGTGAGCTATGGGCGCGTGGCCCCCAAATCGTTCTGGGCTATTGGAACAAGCCCGAGGCCACGGCTGAAACCTTTGTCGATGGCTGGGTCCGGACGGGTGATCTGGCGCGGCTGGACGAAGAAGGCTTTTGCTACATCGTCGACCGCGCCAAGGACGTGATTATCCGTGGCGGCGAGAACATCTATTCATCAGAGGTCGAAAACGTCCTCTACGAGCATCCGTCGGTGACGGATGCCGCCGTGATTGGCCGTCCGCACAAGGTGCTGGGCGAGGAGCCGGTGGCCGTGGTGCATCTGGCACCGGGGGAAAGCGCTAGCGAGGCCGAGCTGCAAGACTGGGTGAAGGCGCGACTGGCCATCTTCAAGACGCCGGTGAGCATCCGTTTCGTTCAGGAGACCTTGCCGCGCAATGCCAACGGCAAGATCCTGAAGAAAGACCTGAAGAGCTTGTTCGAATAAGTCAGGTGAAAAGGGCGACGCTCTGGATAGCGCTGGCGACCGGAAGGCCGTCGGCGTTCCAGATCGTCATGCTTTGACTGCTGCACCCCTGTTGGGCCTGATCGGCGCGCGAACGCAGTAACCACCAGCCGTCGCGTGTGGTCAGGTCATTCGTGAGTACGTTCAGGGTCCAGTTCATCGAACTGACCGGACCTTTTTCAGTCATCAGCCCCATGGCCGCTGGCGGCAGGGCGTCGCCGATTACCATCAGTTCGGCCTCGGATGGTGCCTCTCCACGATCGGCAAGGCGGGTCCAGCGAAGGAGGTCCGACGGCTCGGCGGTCGCGTTCTGTGGTCGGGCGTGAAGATACTCGAACTGCCCCGTAAAATGCGGTCCCGGCGTGCGCTTGAAGGCCGGTACCGACGCGACGGGATCAACGGTTTCCGGTGGGGGAAGATCGCAAAAATCGATATGAGAGGGGCGTGCTTTCATAAATACAAAAGTGGCGCGCAGGCCCAGACCGTTTGCGTCTGACACATCCACGCCCACATAGGCCGAGGACTTTCCACGCCGCAGAATTTCAGCCCGCGCGGTCACGGGCCCCGACAGTGGACCGATGAACGCTATCTGCGCCGAGCGCAGCGGGGGCGCGTCCTCGGTTGCACGATGCGCGGCCGTTAGGGCGATGGCGGCGCTGAGGCCGCCATACGCTGTGCGGCCCTGCATCCAATTTTCCGGAATGTGGCTATGATACAGCCCGCCGTCCTCGGTCATGCTGCGTATGAAATCACCGAAACTCATGCCGGACCTCAGATCGTAGAGCCGCCATCGACCACGATGGTCTGGCCGTTCACATAGGAAGCGGCGGGCGAAGCGAGGAATACGGCAGCACCTGCGATTTCCTCGGCTTCGCCAATGCGGCGCATGGGGTGGCTGGCATTGAAGCGGCGTTCGGCCTCGGGATTGTCCCACAGGGCCTTGGCAAAGTCGGTGCGGATCAGGCCCGGCGCGATGCAGTTAATCCGGACATTGTGCGGGCCCAGCTCGACCGCCAGATTGCGCGCCAACTGCATATCTGCGGCTTTCGACACATTATAGGCACCGATAGTGGTCGATCCACGCAAACCGCCAATGGACGAGATGATGATGATTGCGCCGTCCTTGCGCTCGATCATCTCGTCGGCCACCAGTTGCGACAGCCAGTGGTTGGCCAGCACATTGTTGTCCATGATCTTGCGGAAGGCGTCGTCGGAGATGGTCTTCAGCGATCCGTAATGCGGGTTGGACGCGGCATTACAGACCATGATGTCCACCTTGCCAAAGGTCTCGCGGGCCTTGGCGATCAGACCCTCCAGTTCCTCCTTGCGCGACAGGCTGGCGGCGACCGCCAGGGCGGCGCCGGGGTGTTTGGCATTGATTTCAGCCGCCACCGCGTCGCAGGCGTCCTGATTGCGGCTGGAGATAACGACCTTGGCACCGTGGTCTGCCATGGCCTCGGCAATCGCCTTGCCAATGCCCCGCGACGAGCCGGTGATAACGGCCACCTTGCCGGACAGATCGAACAGTTTCATGCGCGTTTCCCCTGATATGTTTTGATTGGCTTCGTGTGGCTTAGTGTCTGGGCGGGCGCGCCACGGCGTATTCGCCGTATTTGGCCAGCTCCATTCGGGCGATGGCGCGGTTGTGCACTTCGTCCGGACCATCGGCAAAGCGCAGGGTGCGCATGCTGGCCCACGCGCTGGCGAGGAAGAAGTCCCCCGATACGCCGGCACCGCCATGGGCCTGAATGGCATCGTCGAGAATTTGCAGCGCCATCGTCGGGCCCTGAACCTTGATCATGGCGATCTCGAGCTGGGCGGCTTTATTTCCTGCACGGTCCATCATGTCGGCAGCCTTCAGGCACAGCAGGCGCGACATCTCGATATCGATGCGGGCGCGGGCCAGTCGCTCTTCCCAGATGTTGTTGTCGCTGAGGCGCTTGCCAAAGGCGACGCGGCTGACAAGACGCTTGGCCATGGCTTCCAGCGCCTTTTCGGCAATGCCGATGGTGCGCATACAATGGTGGATGCGGCCCGGCCCGAGGCGGCCTTGTGAAATCTCGAAACCACGCCCTTCACCGAGAACCAGATTTTCGACCGGCACGCGCACATTCTCCAGCACCACCTCACCATGGCCGTGCGGGGCGTGGTCGTAACCGAATACGGTGAGCATGCGCTCGATGCGAACTCCCGGCGTATCCATAGGCACCAGGATCTGGCTTTGTTGCTGATGTCGTTCAGCATCCGGATTGGTGCGGCCCATGACGATGGCCAGCTTGCAGCGCGGATCGCCGACGCCCGATGACCACCATTTACGCCCGTTGATCACATAGTGGTCGCCATCACGGACAATGCTGGTGCGGATATTGGTGGCATCGGATGACGCCACATCCGGCTCTGTCATGAGGAAGGCCGAGCGGATTTCACCGCGCATGAGGGGGCCGAGCCACTGCTCTTTCTGGGCGAGGGTGCCATAGCGATGCAGCACCTCCATATTGCCCGTATCCGGTGCCGAGCAGTTGAACACTTCCGAAGCCCAGCCCGCGCGGCCCATTTCCTCGGCGCACAGGGCATATTCCAGATTGTTGAGGCGAGGGCCTTCGAACTGGAAGGTGTCCTCGATCGGGGCGTTGTTGCTATTGGGCGGCATGAAGAGGTTCCACAGGCCTTCGGCGCGCGCCACCTCTTTCAGTTCCTCGATAACCGGAATGACCTTCCATCGCTCGCCGTTCTTGGCTTGAGCGACGTAGTCCTCGTTGCGGGGGGTGATGTGACGGGCAATGAAATCACGCACACGGTCACGGTAGTGGGTTTCGCGTTCTGAAAGTTGAAAATCCAAGGTCGCCCCCAAAAGCTGGTCCATACCGAATTATCGGATTTTCTTACTCTCGCTTGTTTGCGGCGCATATCAAGCGGAAATTTTGTCGTTATGTGGGATCGAAAAGCGTACCGATATGTTGAAGCGGTGCAAATCCACGTTGCATACCGAAACATCGATTTCGTGACGGCTTGGAAAACTTCCGGTATAAGTCGTGCATGAGCACAGCAAAACCTGCGGCGACCCCCGCCAATACCGCACGCTTTGAACGCAAACGTGATCTGATCCTCGAAGCGGCGTCGGCGCTGATCAATGAGCGCGGCGTCAAGGGTATGGGCTTTGCCGATGTGGCCGAGCGGGTAGGGCTGACCACCACCAGCGTCACCTATTATTTCCGCAAGAAGGAAGCGCTGGCCTTTGCCTGCTTCAATCGTGCGCTGGACCAGATGGAAAATCAGGTCGCGGAGGTGGAGGCGCACCCTGATCCTCGCTCGCGGGTGCGGGCCTTTGTGCGTCAAGCCTTCGATCAGGCGCTGGCCAGCCGTCAGAACCAGGTACAGAACTATGCCCGTCTGTCTGACGTGCGGGCAATGGAGGATCCGCTACGCGCGGAGTTGGAAGAGCGCTATCGCGGAATCTTCCGTCGTATCAGGAACTTCCTTGGAGAAGCTCAAGGAGAGCGCGAGCAACGTCTGCGGACCTTGCGCGCCCACGTTCTGGTCGAGGTACTGTATTGGGTGCCCGCATGGATTATCCGCTACAGTGTTCATGACTACGATCGTGTCTATGAGCGGGTCATGGAGATTTTCGAGCACGGACTGTCAAAGCCCGGTTCGGAATGGGGCCCTGTGATCATGAGTCTGCCCCAGGACGAAGATGAGGACGGCAGTGCCCGTAGACGCTTTTTGACGGCAGCGACGCGCCTGATCAACGCGCGCGGCTATCGTGGAGCGTCGGTAGAGCGCATTGCGTCAGAGCTGAACGTCACCAAGGGCAGCTTCTACCATCATCTGGATGCCAAGGATGATCTGGTACTGGAGTGTTTCCGGCGTTCGCTGTCGACCATTTCTCAGGCGCAATATGCGACTGACGATCTGGCAGGAAACAGGCTGCATAAGCTGGAGTCGGCTGTGGCGACGCTGCTGGCCTTCCAGTTCTCGGACAACGGCCCGCTGCTACGTACTACCGCGCTTCAGGCCATTCCGGCGGATATGCGAGGACAGGTGATCGACCGCTCCAACCGCACTGCGGGGCGGTTTGCCGATATGATGATCGATGCCATCAGCGAGGGATCAATGCGCGCGGTTGATCCTTTGGTCGGTAGCCAGATGATAATGGCCGCCCTGAACGCGGCCTATGAGCAGCGTCGCTGGGCAGGCACTGTGCCGATTGAAGAGGCGGCGCAAATGTATGCTTCGCCGTTGTTCTACGGCCTTTTCGACTGATCGCCCGCTCCAAAAAAAGAGCTCTCCCGATTGGGAGGGCTTATGAGGAGGGTGGAGATTTTTAGAACCGCTTACGCACGCCGACCTTGATGGTGCGTCCCAGTGCGTTGGCGGTGAACGGGTCATAGGACAGATCCAGTCGCGCAAACGGCGGATCCTCGTCCGTGATGTTCTCGACCGTGACCGACACTGTCAGATCGTCCGGCAGTTGCAGTTGGTAGGTGGCATTGGCCGTGAGCCAGGAGTCGATATTGCGGCCTGCGCTCACCGTGATCGGATTGTTCAGGCCATCGCGATAGGCCCCGTCCGCAAACAGGTTTTCGCGCCCGTCCTCATAGCCATCCATATAGTTTACGGTCAGGCGCAGATTGTGCGCGCCGTTCTCGTATTGACCGTACAGCTGGCCTTTCAGCTGCGGCAGTGGATAGGCGGTGCTTTGATAGTTGAGGCGACCCACGGCTTCGAAAGCCGGCTCGATGATCACGTCACCGATCTGCTGTGAGCCGGTGTAGTATTCAATCACATAGGTGAAGTTGCCACCCAGCGTCAGTTGACCGCCCATAACGTCGTCGAACTCGTAGGAGCCCATGGCGTCCAGACCCGACGTGGTGACATCCGCGCCATTCACATAGTTGACCTTGAGGCGGTTCAGGTTGGCTGCGGCGCAGGTGCCGCTGAACACGAAACGCTCTTCGATCAGGGCCATGGCAGGATCGCCACAGCGGTTCGGACCGGTGGCCCCATTGGGGAAGAGAGCGTCAACAATGCCCGAAACCGGCTCGGAAACGATGCCGTCTTCCATTTCGAAGCGGTAGTAGTCCAGCGAACCTCTGAAGTTGCCGACATTCATCACCACACCAAGATTATAGGTGGTGGCCGATTCAGGGCGGAGGCTGGGGTTGCCAGCGATTTCCACGGCACGGAACGAACCCAGAATGGACTGCAGCGAGGTGCCGGACCGCTCCGAGGTTTGGGTCATGGGAGGGCCGCGGAAAGTGGTGCCGACACCGCCACGAATGGAGAAGTTGTCGGTTACGCGCCACATGGCGGATACCTTCGGATCGAAGGTCGAGCCCGTGTCGCTGCCATAGTCTTCATAGCGCGCTGCCAGCTGCATCTCCAAGCGATCGGTCAGCGGTAGTTGGAGTTCGGCAAACGCGGCCCAGACATTGCGAGCGCGATCGCTGGGGATGCTGGCACCGCCGAATGTGAACGGACCGTTTGCGCCCGCGCCCGTACAGGCATCGTTGAAGAAGTCCGGTGACGAAGTGCACGGGTTGATCAGCTTGTTCGCCATGTCGTTGTAGCTGGACGTAAAGACGTCGCGGCGGAACTGCACGCCCACGGCGAACTGCGACATGCCGCCCCCCATTTGAAAGCCGGTATCACCGCTGAGCACGGCGTCGGCAACAAACAGGCGGTTCGTGGACGTGGTCCGCGAGTCGGTCATAAACCAGTTGATGACTTCATTGCTGTTCGCAACGGCCGGGTTGAACTGGGGGTTAACCTGACCGTCGATGGCATTGGCCTGAATGGCGTTGCTGAACGGGTTGAACCACAAACAGCCATTAGCGCCCGGCGTGGGGGCCGCGCCGCCCGGACCTTGAATGCCCGGGGTATTGGGTTGGGTGTCGCAGTTCGGACCGCCCAAGCCGCGCAGAGCCAGCGCAAAGCGGTTGGTCATGGTTTCCGGTGCCGAGCGCGTGCCGGTCTGCTGGGCGTAGGTGGCCGATACGTCGTACCGAAGGTTCGAACCGAAGGACAGATCGCCGCTGAATGAGCCTGCCACGCGATAATGGTCAAACTCGCGGTAGCCGTAGGTGGTGCCATCGCTGGTGGTCGGATTGCCGCCAAGCAGCATGGGGCGGGCAGCCGGTGCCAGATACGCCGCGCCGTAGGCTAGCAAATGATTGAAGCCGGCATTCTTGGACACAAAGTCCCGCAGGCCCGGGCTGTTGCTCGGTATGAAATAGCGGTTGGCATACAGCGGCTGCAAAGCGCCCGCGCCCTGCGCCTCGATCGAGGGCGAGCTGACGATGGCGTATGACGGCGACGTGGCCCAGCGTGGCAGTTCGGTGTGCCCATAGGCGACCTCTGCGCGGAAGCTGTGATTGTCGTTCAGGTCAACGTCGACAGAGCCGAACAGTTGGAAGCGGTTCTCTTCCTCGACCAGATTGTCGTAGTCGATGTACTGGCCAAAGCAGGCGGGTGTCGTGCCGCTGAAGCCTGCAAAGCCGCCAAGGGTTTCACAGCCGGGGTCGCGGAACAGCCGAGCGCCGGTCGCAGCGGGGGCGATGAATGACAGGAAGGTGCCGGGGTTGTTGGCTGCCGAATAGCCGCCCTCGGGATTTTCCAGATACGACGACTGGGTAAAGTCGCGCGCGGTGGTGCGCAGTTCGCTGCGGTGCTGATAGCCTGCGGACAGGAAGATCTGGGCGCGATCGCTCGTCCATCCCCAGTTGATAGCGCCGCTCCAGTCGCCATCGGTATCGGCGATGTGGCGGTAGTCGGCCATGATTTCCAGACCGTCGAAATTCTCGCGGGTGATGAAGTTCACAACCCCGCCGATGGCATCCGAGCCATAGGTGGCGGCGGCACCTTCCTTCAGAACTTCAATACGTCCGATGGCCGCGGCAGGGATCATATTGGTGTCCACAACACCGGCTGCCCCCATGGCCAGAGGATTGGCCACCATGCGTCGGCCGTTCAGCAGCACCAAGGTGCGCGTGGCCCCCAGACCGCGCAGGTTGATCGAGCCGGAGCCTTCCGAACCTTGCGCGCGGCTGTCGAACTGGTTGGTATCACCAAGCACGCCATTGGAAACCGGCAGTGCCTTGATCAGGTCCAGCACGCTGGGCGAGCCCTGCCGCTGCAACTCTTCGGAGTTAATCACGTCGACGGACGAGATGGCGTTTTCACGTGCGCCACGGATGAGGGAGCCGGTGACGACAATATCTGCCACCGAAACAGGCTGGTCGTTATCGCTGGTCGGCAGTCTTTGGACATCCTGCGCAGAGGCGCTTGCCGCTGTCAGAAAGGTGGCTGTGGTCGCAGCCAGAATTAACGGCGACACGCCGCTGAGATAAACGCGCTTCATATGTGTCCGCTCCCTTTGGCGTGCCGAACTTATGCTGCCCGGTCATCGCGATGTTAGTCTGTCTTTGTTGGTTGGATTACGCTCATTTGAATTGTGGGTAGGTGTTTGGGGAGGAGGCGTGTTGCGGGCCTATCCGTAGATAGACCCGCTGCTGCACTGCAAAAAACGTCAGCTAAGTACGCATTAATTTGTTTTTCGAGTATGGGGTATGTTTTTCCCCTGCGTCAACCGGCTTTGCGTTACAGGACTTCGAAAAGTCCGGCCGCGCCCATGCCGCCGCCCACGCACATGGTGATGACTACATATTTGACGCCGCGGCGGCGGCCCTCGATCAGGGCGTGGCCCACCAATCGCGAGCCTGACATGCCGTACGGGTGGCCGATGGAAATGGCACCGCCGTTCACGTTCAGGCGGTCCGCCGGAATGCCCAGCTTGTCCTGGCAATAGAGGACCTGGACGGCAAAGGCTTCGTTCAGCTCCCACAGGCCGATATCGTCCACGTTCAGGCCAAAGCGTTTCAGCAGTTTCGGTACGGCGAAGACGGGGCCGATGCCCATTTCATCAGGTTCGGTGCCTGCAACGGCCATCCCCATGTAGCGACCAAGCGGCTTCAACCCGCGCTGGGCAGCCAGTTCGGCGTCCATCAGTACGCAGGCCGAGGCGCCGTCTGACAGCTGGCTGGCGTTGCCTGCGGTGATGTTGCCGTCCGGGCGTACCGGTTGCAGGCCTTGCAGGGCTTCGAGGGTAGTGGAGGGGCGGTTGCCTTCGTCTTTGGCGATGGTGACCGACTTTTTGGAGATCTCTTTGGTCTCGCGGTCCTGTACGGCCATATTGGCTGTCACGCTGATGATCTCGTCATCGAACAGGCCGGCCTCTTGGGCGGCGGCGGTGCGTTGCTGCGATTGCAGGGCGTATTCGTCCTGACGCTCGCGCGAGATGCCGTAGCGCTTGGCGACGACCTCGGCGGTGTCGAGCATCGGCATGTGCACGGTCGGTACCAGGGCGACCAGTTCGGGATCGCTACCCATGCGCATCTGCGGGGTCTGGACCAGGGAAATCGATTCGACGCCGCCGGCGACGCACACGTCCATGCGATCGACGATAATTTGCTTGGCGGCGGTGGCGATGGCCATCAGGCCCGAGGCGCACTGACGGTCAATCGACATGCCCGCCACCGTGACGGGCAGGCCTGCGCGCAGGGCGGCGGTGCGACCGATAGTGGCTTGTACGCCCTGCTGAAGGGCTGCGCCGATAATCACATCGTCAACCTCTGCCGGATCAATGCCGGAGCGCTGCACAGCGGCGGCAATCGCATGGCCGGCAAGGGTGGGAGACGGGGTAGCGTTAAATGCCCCGCGATAGGCGCGGCCGATTGGCGTGCGTGCGGTGGAGACAATGACTGCGTCGCGCATGGGGTATCCCTTTGGTCACAGGATTTACCGCTTCTGGGGTGCATACCCGTAAAACGATTATCTTCATCCTGATGAATATATTTTTTGAACCGTTCCGAACTTTCGGGGCGGAATGAGAGGTTGACACCAATGCAAATCATACCGCAAGTTCAAAAAACAATGACAGCCGAAAAAGAGGCTGCGCGGGAGGATGTAAGATGGCGATGCTCGGTAACGCGGGCGGGGGGCAACTCCCGTCCGCACCTGGCGGGAGGAACAGATGACCTCTGTCTCGGTCCCGCAACCCCGTCCGTTCAAGCTTTTTGACAAGCTGATCTACGGCTTTGGATCACTGGCGGTCGGTACCAAACAGGTGGCATTCAGTGCCTTCCTGTTGCTGTTCTACAATCAGGTCGTGGGCATTCCGGCCCATCTGGTGTCACTGGCGATTTTAGGCTCTCTGGTCGTAGATGCGCTGAGCGATCCGATCACTGGCGAGCTGTCGGACAATTTCCGTTCGCGCTGGGGGCGCCGCCACCCCTTTATGTATTTTGCGGCTCTGCCGACGGCAGTTCTGTTCATGCTGATGTGGATGCCGCCTGCCGGTTGGTCTGACGGCGCGCTGCTGGCCTATATGTTCCTGACGGCCACAACGTCGCGGATTTTCATCACCTTCTACGAGATTCCGGCCTCGGCCCTGACGCACGAGTTCACGCAGGACTACGACCAGCGGACCTCGATCATGAGCTTCCGCTATTTCTTCGGCTACATCGGTGGTCTGGGGATGTCGGTTCTGGCGCTGAAAGTGTTTCTGGTGCCGACCGAGACCTACCCTGTGGGGCAGCTGAATCCGCAGGGCTATATGTACTACGGCATGACCGGTGCGGCGGTGATCTTTGTCGCCATTCTGGTGTCGGCTGCGGGCACGCACCACCGTATCAAGGAACTGCCTCAGGCTCCGGTTAAGCCGCGTCGCAAGGCCATGACCATCCTTCGCGAAATGGGTGGCACTCTCAAGCACAAGCCGTTTTTGCAGGTGCTGTCGTTCGGTGTTCTGAAATACACCGCCATGGGCCTGACATCGGCGATGTCCCTGTACTTCGGTATCTATGTGTGGGGGCTGGGCCCTAGTGGGCTGGCGCTGCTGTCCATGGACGGCATTGTGTCGGTCTGTCTGGCGCTGGTCGTCGCGCCGCTGGTCTCCAAGCACTTTGGAAAGAAGGCCTCGGCCATCGGTTTGGCTGTCTGCGGGGTCATGCTGGGTCTGATCCCCTATGTGCTGCGCCTTAGCGGTCTGTTTTTCGAAAACGGCCATCCGGCGCTTCTGTGGACCCTGTTTGCCTTCCAGATCACCACGGGTATCGGCACGGCGACCTCTGCCATTCTGGTGTCCTCGATGATCGCGGATGTGGTGGACGATGCGGCGCGCCGTACCGGACGACATTCGGCGGGCCTGTTCTTTGCCGCCTCCAGCTTCATGCAGAAATGCACGGGCGGTTTGGGCGTCATGGCCGCTGGCATACTCCTGACGATAGCCGCCTTCCCCAAGGGGGCGCGGCCAGGGGACGTTCCGCCTGAAGTGATCGAGCGCCTGCTGTTCACCTATGTGCCGATGATCGCGATTTTCTGGGCCATCGCGGCGGTGATCCTGTCCTTCTACCGCATCGACCGATCAGCCCATGAAGAGAATGTGCGCGCCTTTACACCCGGCGCGGCCGGTACCGACAAACTCGGCTCGGAAGACCCCCAGGGCGACGAGCCGCCCGCGACGGTGGAGCCTGCACGATGATGGTCGCCATGGATACGCAAGAGACTTCGCCGAACTGGGCCTTTGCCGGGCTGTGGGAGTCGATTGCAGCCCACCTGCCGGATGAGCCCGCGGCCATCTGGCAGGACCGGACGCTGAGCTGGGGGGAGTTTGACCGGCAGGCCAATGCCTTGGCACGCGCCTTGATCCAAGCCGGACTGGGGCACCAGTCAAAGGTTGGCCTGTATTGCCAGAACCGACCTGAATATCTGGTAGGTCTGTATGCCTGCTTCAAAGCCGGACTGGTGCCGTTCAACGTCAACTATCGCTATGGCCCGACCGAAGTCGGCTATCTGCTGAATGACGGTGACGCCGAGGCCGTGCTGTTTGAAACGGCGTTTGCGGGCGTCGTCAGCGAGGTTCGCCACTCGAACCCAGGCGTGCGCCTGTGGGTCGAGATCGGCGGCTCGGCCAGTGATCCGGCCTCTTTTGAAGCGGTGGTTTCAGGCGATGGAGCCAAGGCGCGCGGGCCGGTCAATCCGCGCGGCGACGACATTCTGATCCTCTACACCGGCGGTACCACGGGCATGCCCAAGGGCGTGATGTGGCGTCAGGAAGATCTGATCGGGCGCGGTGGCTATGTGGCCAATGCAGCGCTGGGGCTGGACCCACTGTCATCGCCAGCCATGGCAGGGCCGAGGGCGGCGCGGGTGCCTATCCGGCCACGCTCCTATATCGCGTGCCCGCTCATGCACGGTACCGGCCTGATCGCCGCGCTCAGTGCACTGAATTTCGGTGGCTGCATCATCCTGCCACCTACCGGCAAGTTCGATCCGGCGACCATCTGGTCCGAGATCGAGCGCCACAAGGCCACGCGCCTGACCATTGTAGGCGAACCTTTCGCCCAGCCGCTTTTGGCGGCGCTGGATGCTGAACCGGAGCGCTGGGACCTGTCCAGTTTGCGTTTCCTTGGATCGTCCGGTGCCATGTGGTCGGCGGAAAACAAGCAGGGCTTGTTGAAGCACCTGCCTGAGGCCTCGCTGGCGGACAGTTTCTCGTCGTCCGAGGCCGTGGGTATGGGCTCATCCGTCACGGTGGCCGGTGGTGTGAAAGAGACCGCTTCTTTCAGCCTCGGGGCCGATTGTGCGGTGTTTGACGAGGACAACCGCCGCGTCGAACCGGGTTCGGGCGTGCGCGGGCGGGTGGCCATCGGCGGACATATCCCGCTGGGCTACTACAAGGACCCTGACAAAACCGCCTCGGCATTTCCGATCATCGAGGGCAAGCGCTGGTCCATGCCGGGTGACTGGGCCGAGGTGAATGCCGATGGCACGCTGCATCTGCTGGGCCGCGGCTCTCAATGCATCAATACCGGCGGCGAGAAAGTCTTCCCCGAAGAGGTGGAAGAAGCCTTGAAACGCCATCCTGCCGTGCGCGACGCCGCCGTGGCTGGCGCACCTGATCCGCGCTTTGGAGAGCGGGTTTGTGCGGTCGTGGACGCCACACAAGCGGTCAGCGAGGCTGATCTGATTGCCCACGTAAAGAGCCAGTTGGCGGCCTACAAGGCTCCGCGTCACATACTGTTTGTCGATGAAGTGCCGCGCGGACCGAACGGCAAGATGGATTATCGGACCGTCAAGTCGTGGGTGCTGGACGCTCTGCAAGAGATGGCATCATGAGCCTGCGCAACCAAGCCTTCATTGCGGGCGCGTGGGAGCATCCGTCGCGGCTGGCGACCGACATTTCCACGGCCATGCTGCACGCACAGTGCGCTGCGGGGGCCTTGGCCGACGCGGGTCTGACTCTGGCGGACGTGGACGGCTATTTCTGTGCCGGCGACGCGCCCGGCATGGGCGGCTTTTCCATGGTCGAGTATCTGGGGCTGCGGGTAAAATATCTGGACAGCACCGAGACCGGAGGCTGTTCCTATATCCAGCTGCTGGGCCATGCGGCGCGCGCTATTGCCGATGGACGGTGCAGTGTGGCGCTGATCACCATGGCGGGGCGTCCGCGCTCCGAGCAGATGCAGCGTCCGCGCTCCAACATGCCGGAGATGCCCTTCGAAGCGTCTCTGGCGGTGGTGAACCCGCTCAGCTACGGCATGTGCGCCGCGCGCCATATGTACGAGCACGGCACGACGTCAGAGCAGTTGGCGTGGATCAAGGTCGCCGCGTCCCATCACGCCCAGCACAACCCGAACGCCATGCTGCGGCAGGTGGTGACGGTCGAGGATGTTGTGTCGTCACCAATGATCGCCGATCCGCTGCATAGGCTGGATTGCTGCGTTGTGTCGGACGGGGGAGGAGCCTTGGTCGTCGTCTCTCCAGAGATCGCCCGCACCCTGTCGCGCCCGATGATCACGGTCCGCGGCGCAGGCGAGGCGCTGAAAGCCCAGCGCGGCGGCAAGGATCTCGACCTGACCACATCGGCGGCGGCCATTTCCGGTCCGCTGGCGTTTGAAGAGGCGGGCGTGCGTCCCTCCGATATCAAATACGCCTCCGTCTATGACAGCTTCACCATTACGGTGTTGATGCAGCTGGAAGACCTCGGTTTTTGCGAGAAAGGGCAGGGCGGACGCTTTGTCGCCGATGGCAATCTGATCTCGGGCGTCGGCAAGCTGCCGTTCAACACAGATGGCGGCGGTTTGTGCAGCAATCACCCCAGCAATCGCGGAGGCATGACCAAGGTCATCGAGGCGGTTCGCCAACTGCGCGGCGAGGCCCATCCGGCGGTGCAGGTTCCCGACTGTGATCTGGCGGTCGCGACAGGTATCGGCTGGTCACTGGGCGTGCGTCATGCCGCAGCCACTGTCGTTCTGGAGCGTACCGATGGCTGATCAGAACCCCCGTCCTGCCCCTGATTTCTGGCCCGAACTTGCCCCTGTGCGCGAGTCTTGGCGTGAAGGTGCGCTGACCATTGGCCGCTGTACGAAATGCCATGAGCCGCATGCGTGGCCGCGCGCCCTGTGCCCCTTCTGCTTGGCCCCTGCCGCGTTCGAACGCGCCAGTGGCGAGGGTGCAATCTACAGCTTCTCGGTCATGCGCCGCGGCCCGCAGGCCTCTGTCATCGCCTATGTGACCCTTCGCGAAGGGCCAAGTGTCATGGCGCGCATTCACACCGACAATCCGGATGCGCTGACCATCGGCCAGCCCGTCCGCTTCAGTCCCCATACCGGTGAGGGCGACGATCTGGCCCCTCGCTTCATTCCCATTTCAACAACGGAGAGCCGCTGATGAGCGCCCAACCGCTTGAACTTGATGCCAAGGAGGCCTTCCGTCAGGAGGCCCGTGCTTGGCTGACCGAAAACTTCCCTGCGGGCCTACGCGGCAAGGAAAACGCCTTTGCCGCCATTGAAGGCGGCGCGGCGGAAAACGAAGACGCCAAGGCTTGGAAAAAGGCCATGGGCGAGAAGGGCTGGGGCACGCCGACTTGGCCGACCCAGTATGGCGGCGGGGGTCTGACGCCCGCGCAGGCCCGCATCCTCAACGAGGAAATGGGGAGGATCGGGGCGTGGAACCCGATTGGCGGCATGGGCGTGATGATGTTCGGCCCGACCCTGCTGGAATATGGAACCGAAGAACAGAAGCAGCGCCACATCCCGCCCATCGTGCGCGGCGAAATCCGCTGGTGTCAGGGCTATTCCGAACCGGGCGCGGGCTCCGATCTCGCCTCGCTGCAAACCCGCTGCGAGGACAAGGGCGACCACTATCTGATCAATGGTCAAAAGACCTGGACCTCGGGTGGTCAGTGGGCCGACTGGTGCTTTGCGCTGGTGCGTACCGACACCTCGAACAAACACGAGGGCATCAGCTTCATCCTCATCGACATGAAGACGCCGGGCGTCGAGGTGAAGCCGATTCGTATGATCTCGGGCACTTCGCCCTTCTGCGAAACCTTCTTCACGGATGTGAAGGTCCCGAAGGAGAATCTGGTCGGCAAGCTGAACCACGGCTGGACCATCGGCAAACGCCTGCTGCAACACGAGCGGCAGAGCCTGTCGGGTGGTGGCGGTTCCGCTGGACGCGGCTTCACTCGCCCGCTGTCGCATCTGGCCACCGAATATGTCGGTACCGACGAGCAGGGCCGTCTGGCTGACCTTGATCTGCGCAACCGCTTGATCCGCCACGATATGGAATCCCGCGCCTTTGCCCTGACCCTGCGTCGCACAGCGCTGGAGGCCAAGGGCGGGCAGGGACCGTCTGCGGCCACGTCCATCCTCAAAAACGTCGGGGCCAAGATGACCCAGGATCGGGCGGAATTGACGCTCGAAATCATGGGCATGAAGGGTCTGGGTTGGGAAGGCGAAGGCTTCACCGAGGCCGAGCTGCAAGCCACCCGCACCTGGCTGTGGGGCAAGGCTGTCTCGATCTATGGCGGCTCGACCGAAATCCAGAAGAACGTCATCGCCAAGCGCATCCTTGGCCTGTTGGACCATCAGTAAGCGAAGAGGGGCCGAACATGGCTGTATTGAACGACGAACAAACCATGCTGCGCGATATGGCGCGCGATTGGGCACGTGATGAGTCTCCGGTCACCGCTTTTCGCAAGATGCGTGACAGCCGCCCTGCCGAAGGCTTTGATCCGGCGGCGTGGGCACAGGTGGCCGAGATGGGCTGGGCAGGGGTCATTATTCCTGAATCCCACGGCGGCTCTGAATTTGGCTTCCTAAGCCTCGGGCTGGTGATCGAGGAGCTGGGCAAGACGCTGGCAGCGACCCCGTTGGTCGCTAATGCCATGGCTGCCAGTGCACTAATCCTCGGCGGCGATGAGGGGCAGCAAGGCGAATGGCTGCCTAAGCTGGCAGACGGTTCCTGCGTCGGTACTGTGGCCGTGGACGAAGGCCCGCGTCACAACCCCACCAAGATCGAGGCCCGCGCCGACAAAGACGGCGACGGCTACAAGATCACCGGTACCAAGGCCTTTGTGGCCGAGGGCGATAGCGCTGGCCTGTTTGTAGTCGCGGCCAACAGCGACGAGGGCGTTCAGCTGTTCCTCGTGGCCGGCGATGATGCAGGTGTCAGCCGTTCCAAGCGCCTGATGGCGGACTCGCGTAGCCATGCCGAGATTCGCTTTGAAGGTGCGAAAGCCATGCGTCTGGGCGGCAAGCTATCGGGCGAGGCCTTGCTGGAAGCGGTACTGGATCGCGGACGTATCCTGCTATCGGCCGAGATGCTGGGCATGTCGATCGGCGCGTTCGAAACGACACTGGAATATATGAAAGTCCGCGTTCAGTTCGGCCAAACCATCGGCAGCTTCCAGGCCTTGCAACACCGCGCGGCGGAACTGTTCACGCAGATCGAACTGGCCCGCTCTGCGGTCGAGGGCGCGCTGGAATCCGTCGATGCCAACCGCGTTGACGTGGACCAGATGGCCTCTCTGGCCAAGGCCGTTGCCAGTGACACCGTCCACTGGATGAGCCGCGAGATGATCCAGCTTCATGGCGGCATCGGCATGACCGACGAACACGATGCGGGCTTCTATATCAAGCGCGCGCGTGTGCTGGAAAACGAACTGGGCAACGGTGCCTTCCATCGTGAGCGGTTCGCCCGACTGAACGGCTATTAAATGAGCGCTCAAGTCGAAGAGGCGGGCGCTTTGGCTCCTGTCACCGTGGCCGAGGACAGTTACACCTCGGCCACGCGTGAGGAGAGCTATGACCGTTTCGTGCGTGATAATTTCCGGCGGAACTATACCGCCAACTATGTCCACGGCATGTTGGGCATGACGGGGTTCCGGTTGCTTTATGCGCCAACCTTGCTGCCTGCCTATCTGCATATGATTACCGGCTCTGCCGCGCTTGTGGGGGCAGGGCAAGCCCTGCTTCAGATCGGGGCCATTGTGTCCCCGATTGTGGGCGCGTCGAGGATTGAAAAACTACACCGCGTCATGCCAACGGCTGTGCGCGTCGGTGGTTTGATGCGGGTGCAGATTTTGGGGTTGGCGGTCTCGGCATGGCTGCTGACTGGCATGCCTTTGCTGGCTGCGACGTTCGGCTTCTTGTTCTTGCTGGGCGTGTTTACCGGCTCACAGCGCGTGATCTTTCAGGCGCTGATGTCCAAGGTCATTCCCATTGAACAGCGCGGTCGCCTTCAAGCGTGGCGCAACTTTACAGGTGGGGTGATCGCGGCGGGCCTGTCCTATGTGGCGGGCGTCTGGTTCATCGGGCACGAGGTGCTGGGTAATGGCTATGCCACCACCTTCATGCTGGCCTTCATTCTGACGGCTATCGGCCTATGGGTGCTCCAGCGGCTGCTCGTGGAACCAGAAGCCCTGACAGTGGTGCCGTCGATCCCGTTCCGGCAGCGGCTAGGTCAGTTTCCGGCCCTGCTGGCGGATCGTAGCTATCGCAACTTCCTCATCGCCCAAGTCCTGACGATCGCGGCGCGTGCGGCCTCTCCGTTCTATGTGCTTTACATCGGGCGGACCATTCCGCTGGACGGCAAGGTGATCGGCCTGCTGTCGCTGGCATTTTTGGGGGCCGATACGGTCACCAACCTGATATGGGGGGCGATGGGCGACAAGACCGGTTTTCGCAGGGTGTTCATCCTGTCGTCAGTCGTCTGGATCGGCGGCGTCGTGTTGCTGATGATGGCCGAAACCCTGCCGATGGTCGTCGTGGCCTATCTCATGTTTGGCGCGGCCATGTCCGGCTATCTGATGGCCAGCACAACCATCGTGCTGGAGTTCGGCGAGCGGCAGGACATCCCTATGCGCTTGGCCCTTTCCACCACAGCCGAAGGGTTGGTCTCGACCGTGGGCCTGCTGTCTGCCGGCCTGATTGCCGCGGTGTTTGGCTATGGATCCTTGCTGTGGCTGGCACTGGCGACGTTGACGGCAGGGCTGTTGGTCATGGTCTTTGCCGTGCGCGATCCTCGCTTCGTTCGATCAACTTCAGTGTGACCGGATACCTTAATGCAGCACTCTGACATGCACCTTGATACGGGAGCGCAAGCCCACGTGCCGCGAACGACCGTCCGCGGCACCGTGCGTATCACCGAAATGGCCCGCCAGCTGAACGTCACGCCGCGTGCCCTGCGTTATTACGAGGACATCGGTTTGATCGCTGTCGACAGAACACGCGGCGGCGTGCGCTTGTATGGCCCCGAGGCTCGCGAACAACTCAAGCTCATCGTCGCCCTGCGCCGTGCCAACATCCCGCTGGACCGCGTCAAAGACGCGCTGGACGCAAGCGCACAGGTTCATCGCGACATGCTGCTCGAGCGCTTGGCCACCCTCGATGCAGAGCGCGAAACGCTGCTGGAATCGCTAAGTCGACTGGGTGGTGACGCAGTCTCCGGTAGCCGGCCGGTGCTGACAGTCTAACGCTAAAAAGTCTCCACTTGGGGTAAAGAGGGAGGTTTTTATGTCTGGCTTATCGTTCAAGCGTCATCGGTTTTCGGGGTCGGTCATCTGTCAGGCGGTACGCTGGTATTTTCGCTTCACACTGAGCCTCCGCGACGTTGAAGAGTTGATGGCGGAACGCGGGGTTGAGGTCAGCCGTGAAGCCATCCGATGCTGGGTGAACAAGTTTGGTCCGCTGATTGCTGCAAACATCCGCCGAAATCGCGATCGTCCGACGGGGCGATGGCATTTGGACGAGGCAGTTGTCAGGATACGTGGTGACGTGACCCCCTGAAACTCC
>NZ_DIGV01000010.1 GCF_002419815.1 Brevundimonas sp. UBA5713
ACCGCCGCCGCTGCTGGCCAGCGAGGACAGAATTTGCGCCGTCGTCCAAAGGACCACGCCTGCGCCGTCTACCGCACCGGAAACGCGGCGACCACGGCCACCCGCAGCGGCACCGGCCACGGCACCCCCGACGGTCACCACGCTAAAGACCAGGAAGATGATGCCAATGATCAGAAGCCCGCCATCATCCTCCTGTGTCGCCACCATCTCTGCCGCGCGCGCTTGCGCTTCTTCGGGATCGAGCGTCAGTTGCGTGGCAATGGCATTCACACCGGCATCGATGCCGCGGAAATAATCGCCCTCGCGGAACGGAGGCAGGATGTCATTGCGGATGATGACCGAGGAATACGCATCGGTCATAACGCCTTCGAGGCCATAGCCGACCTCGATGCGGACCATGCGGTCGTTGGGGGCCACCAACAGCAGGATACCGTTGTTGGCTTCGCCCTGACCAATGCCCCAGTGACGGCCCAGCCGATAGCCGTAGTCGGCAATGTCGTAGCCACCCAGCGTCGGCAGGGTGACAACCACCAACTGGTCTGTCGTCTGGCCTTCCAGCGCCTGTAGCTTGGAGGTCAGCTGGGCTTCCTGCTCGGGGGTCAGAATTTCGGCATTGTCGACGACCCGACCGGTCAGCGGCGGAAAATCTGCGACATTCTGGGCCATGGCCGGAAGCGGCAGTGCCGTTCCCAACCACAGACCCAGAACAAACAGAAGGGCGACGGCCCTTTTCATCGATGTGTCGCCTTAACCGGCAGGTGCGGCAGCGGGAGCCGAGCCCGGCGCGACCGGAGCGGCATTACCGCCCGGTTGAGCAGCGGGGTTAAGGGCGTCGAAGTTCACGTTCGGTGCGTTTTGTGCATCGGCCGTAGCGGTGAACAGCTGCATTTCCTTGGAGCCCGAGTGCAGGGTCTTGGCCCAGATGATGCTCGGGAAGGTGCGCAGGGTGGTGTTATAGTCGCGAACGGCTTCGTTATAGTCGCGGCGGGCGATCTGGATGCGGTTTTCAGTGCCTTCCAGTTGCGACTGCAGCGTCAGGAAGTTCTGGTTCGACTGCAACTGCGGATAGGCCTCGACCGTCACCAACAGGCGCGACAGGGCGCTGCTCAGCTCGCCTTGGGCGGCCTGGAATTGTTGGAAGGACGCGGGATCGTCAGCGTTGACGTTGATGCTGGTGGCCTTGGCGCGGGCTTCGATGACCTGCGTCAGGGTGGTGCGTTCCTGAACGGCGGCACCTTGGACGGTGGCGACCAGATTCGGCACCAGATCGGCACGGCGCTGATACTGGCTCTGGACATCGGCCCAGGCGGCTTCGGCGCGTTCCTGCTTGGTCGGAATGGTGTTGTAGCCGCAGGCACCAACGGCCGGAGCCAGAGCGATCACTGCTGCAACGGTTGCCACGCGGGGGGAAATACCAGCCATTTAGCGTCCTCCTGTCGGTCACGATGACCGATGCTGAACATAGGATAGGGGGGCGAAGGGGCCTCTGCGCAAGAGGAAAGGCCCCATCGCCCTGTAAAAATACGCCTCGATGGACGTTTAGCGGGCCAGCAAGTCGTCTGGCTGGACGCCCGCGGTGCGACAGGCGGCGGTGTAGGTGTTCACCAGCAGGCAGGCAATGGTCATCGGGCCCACGCCGCCCGGAACCGGGGTGATGCGACCGGCGACCTTGGAGGCTTCCTCGAACGCGACGTCACCGACCACACGGGTCTTGCCTTCGGCGGCCTTGACCGGATCCTTGGACGGCACGCGGTTGATGCCGACATCGATGACAGTGGCCCCGTCCTTGATCCAGTCGCCCTTGATCATTTCCGGACGACCCACGGCGGCGACCAGAATGTCCGCGGTGCGGCAAAGGCCCGGCAGGTCCTTGGTGCGCGAATGGGCAACGGTGACGGTGCAGCTTTCGCCCAGCAGAAGCTGGGCCATCGGCTTGCCTACAATGTTGGAGCGACCCACGATCACGGCGTTCAGGCCCGACAGATCGCCCAGCTGGTCTTTCAGCAGCATCAAACAGCCCAGCGGCGTGCACGGCACCAAGCCGTCCTGACCCACGGCCAGACGGCCCGCATTCACCACGTGGAAGCCGTCCACGTCCTTGTCCGGCGAAATCGCGTCCAGCACGGCGTTGGCGTCGATGTGGGCGGGCAGGGGCAGCTGCACCAGAATGCCGTGGATGCCGGTATCGGCATTCAGCTCGGCGATCAGGGCCAGCAGTTCGTTCTGGGTTGTGGTGTCCGGCAGGCGGTGCGTGTCCGAACGCATACCGGCCTTAAGCGTGGTCTCGCCCTTGTTGCGGACATAGAGCTGGCTGGCAGGGTCTTCGCCCACGATGACCACGGCCAAACCGGGCTTCACGCCCGTTTTGGCTTCCAGCGAGGCGGAGGCTTCAGCCACGCGCTCGACCAGTTTGGCGGAAAACGCCTTGCCGTCGATGATCTGCGCAGGGTTGATTTCGGCGGTCATGTGGCAAAGGCTCCTGACGGTACGGAACAGATTTGGAATGGCGGCGATTTACAGTGACCGCGCATCCACGTCTATGATGTGCGACCACTTGAAGGGCGATCCATGAAAAACTCTCTGTTTCTGGCGTGCAGCCTTGCTGTGCTGTCTTTGGCGGCTTCGCCTTCATTGGCTCAGGAACAGGGAGGGCCGATCACGATCGGCAGGAGCGTTTCGGTGGCTGTGCCGGACGAGGGCGTTGATTACGTGCTGGAACTGCGCGTCGGCCAGAGAATCGAATCCGTAATGCGTTCCTCGGATATCGATTCCTATCAGGAGATCTATCTGGAGGGTGCCACCGACGATGCCTTGGCCAGCAACGACGATGGCTTTAGTGACAGTGTTGATTCCCGTCTGGTGTTCACACCCGGCGAGGCGGGACGCTACATCCTGCGCGTCGGTGCTCTAGGCTTTCAGGAATCCGGTCAGGCTACGCTGGAGGTGAACAACGCCCCCGCGCGTGAGGCTCGTGCCAACCGCATTGCCATTGGCCGCACTGTTAATGGCCGCCTCGGCTCGCGCAGTGCGGAAGATGATGAAGGCAACAGCTTTGACCTGTATCGCCTGCGACTGGATCGCGGGGATCGCGTCGCCATTCGCCTGAAATCCGATGACTTCGACCCCTATCTATCGGTCGGACAGAGCCGCAATGGTGTCTATCAGGAATTGGCCAGCAATGACGATGGCGAGGATCTGAACTCCTATCTGGTGTTCACGGCTCCCGAGAGCGGCGAGTTCGATATACGCGCCCGTTCTCTCGCGGGTAGTGCCGAAGGGCGTTATGCCGTCAGCGTCGAGAACGGACCGCCACGTCCGGTTTCTTTGCCGCTGGCAATCGGCGAGCCGGTTGCCGGTCGCATCGATGACAAGAGCCCGCAGAATATGAGCGGTGGCCGATCAGTCTACTACAGCCTGAATGTGCGGGCTGGAGAGAGCTACGAAGTCGCGCTGACCTCGGACGACTTTGACACCTACCTCGAGGTTTTTGATCCTCACGATAAAAGCATTGCTGCCGATGATGACAGCGGTGGTGACTTGAACTCGCGGCTGCAGCTACATCCCGAGGAAGACGCGGTCTACACCATCGAGGCGCGCCCCTTGTCGTCGGGTATCACTGGCGATTTCGAGATCAAGGTCGAGACCGTAGCGCCGCCGCCGCCGCCGTCTTCGCTGGCATTCAACACCAAGGTCGATGGTGAAATCACCGACGAGGATGCGTCAGCGGACAGTTACCGATACGACGCCTATACGGTGTCCTTGACCGAGGGGCAGCGAGTTCAGGTGGTCATGCGCTCGGCGGACTTTGATTCCTATCTGGAGATCGGACGGGATGCCAAACCTTTTGAAACCCTTGCCGAGGACGATGACGGTTTGGGGCAGGGGCTGAACGCGCGCCTGCTGTTCGAAGCCCCCGAAGCGGGCGACTATGTGATCCGTGCCCGTCCGTTTGGCGATGATCGCGGAGCCTATGATATCGAACTCAGCGATCGTGGACCTGATCCCAAACCGGGCAGCGTGCTGGTGGGAAGCACCGTCCGCTCCTCGCTTTCCGATCGAGACAACACGGCCGATGGCGGGGCGTTCTTTGACGACTACGTCTTCCAGGCCAAGGCCGACGAGAAGCTGCGCTTTATCATGGCAGCGCAAGGCTTTGATGCCTTGGTGAGGGTTGGCCAGATCCGCAACGGCGAGTTCCGCGAGCTGGCGTCTGACGACGACGGCCTTTCGGACACCCATGCGCGCCTGAACTGGACGGCCCCGCGCGAAGGCGAGTACGTGGTGCGGGCAACCAGCTTTGCTCCCAACTCGACAGGCGAATATATACTGACGGTCGAACGTCAGCCCTGATGCTGTAACCTAAGTGGTGTAAATGTCCGCGTCCCCGACAGTCTCTCGCAAGGATCAGCATCTGGACGTGGTGCTGTCGGGCCGCGGGCAGCATCTCACCACGACCGGCTTCGAGGACTGGCGATTTGTCCACGAAGCCTTGCCGGACGTGGATTACGACCGGATCGATCTGGGCGCTGACTTTCTCAATCGTCGCTTGAGAGCACCGTTTCTGATCAGTTCGATGACCGGTGGCCCCGCGCGGGCCGCCGATATCAACCTGCGACTGGCAGAGGCCGCCCAGCATCTGGGCATTGCTCTTGCCGTCGGATCGCAGCGGACCGCGCTGGAAGACGGCGGTGGCGCGGCGGGCCTGGATCGGTCGTTGCGCGACCGCGCGCCCGAAGTGCCTATTTTGGCCAACATCGGTGCGGCGCAACTGACGCGCGGCTTTGGTCGCGACGAGGTCAAGCGGCTGATCGATATGATCGATGCCGATGCGCTTATCGTGCACCTGAACCCCCTGCAGGAAGCCTGTCAGCCGGAAGGTGATCGCGATTGGTGGGGTGTCGCCTCCGCCCTGCACGCCTTGATCCGCGATCTGGATAGGCCGGTCATCGTCAAGGAAACCGGCGCAGGTATTTCGGCCAAGACGGCAGAGCGACTGGTCGCCATGGGCGCGCATGCCATCGACGTGGCAGGGGCAGGCGGTGCCAACTGGGCGCTTATCGAAGGCGAGCGCGCAGAGAGCCCGTTGGACAGGGCACACGCCGCGGCATTTGCTGACTGGGGTATTCCAACGGCCCGTGCAATTGCCGAGGTCCGCAATGCCCTGCCGGACGTGGTGGTGATCGGATCAGGCGGCATCCGCGACGGTGTGCAGGCTGCCAAGGCCATCAGGCTGGGGGCCGATATCGTGGGCGTGGCCTCCGGCGTGATCGAGGCGGCAACGCGGTCGACAGAGGACGTCGTTGCCTATTTCCAGCTGCTGGAGCGTCAGCTGCGCACCACTTGCTTCTGCGTCAACGCCAGCAATCTGGCGGCGCTCAAGCGTGTGCCGCTGATCCTGAACAGCTAGGCGTCAGGGCTGTTCTTCTTCGAAGAAACGCCCGTCATAATCGCTGTCCTTGCGCTTGTCCGGCTGGGGTTTGTGAGCCTCAAAGCCGTCATCGCTGCGATAGACGCGCTTTTCGACGGGCACGTCACCGGTTCCCGTCTCTGCCGCCCACGCACCGTTGTCCCAGGTCACGTAGTCGTCGGCGTCTTCGACGGGGGCGGCGCGCTGTAGGGTTTCCGCGTGGTCATAGGCATCGGTCAACTCGCCAACGGATAGTTTGCCGCTGGTTTCGGCCAGTTCCGGCTCTTTGGGGGCGACCACGTCGATGTGCAGGGCAGGGCCGTCAACGGTCTGGCCCGGTCGGCTGTCGGAGCAGCCTGCCAAGCCCAGAGCCGTCAGTATCAGTGCAGCCGAACCCCAAACAGAAGCCTTGTTGTACATCGTGACCTCTTACTCAAACCACGCGGACTTATATCCCCATTGCCGCGATGGCACCAAGGAAACCGCAAAGCCCGGCGATTAGCCATCCCCGACAAACGGGATCGGGCGGTTTGAGGCTTTGGTCAGGCGGTAAGAGCTTTCAATAGCGCGTCGCGCACCGCGCTTTCGGTAAAAGGCTTTTGAATCGTGGTGTTGCCCCGCCATTCCTCCGGCAGGCCCCCTTCGCCATAGCCGGTGGAAAAGACGAACGGCACGCCGCGATCTCTCAGTGTTTGGGCAATCGGAAAAACCAATTCGCCAGCAACATTCACGTCAAGAAGGGCTGCATCCATCTGGCCGCCGGTGGCCAGTTCAAGACCTTCCGTCACAGAGCCGGCCGGCCCGACGGTGGTGCACCCTAAATCTTCCAAGATTGTCTCCAACAGCATGGAGACAAGGGACTCATCCTCGACAATCAGAATGCGGCGATCCGCAAGGGTGTCAGTCATTCAAGCAACCTGAATTAGGCGGTGACACTGCGCGCGAGGAGTCCAAGTCAACACACCCACCCCCGCACAGCTTTCCAAGGGCCCCGAATAGGCCTCCGGCGCTACATACCGATATAGCAACGCCTGAAGATGACGTTGGTGCCGATATCGTGTCATTTTTTGTATGCGAACGTAAAATCTGCATACAGATCAAACTGTAAACAACAGTGGTATGACGCGTGGGGAGGGGAAGATGGTGGACGCGACAGGGATTGAACCTGTGACCCCCTCGGTGTGAACGGGTCTCCCTGCGGCTAAAACATTGAAATGTATAGGCCACACCGTGCCTTATTTTGCCATTTGACCGTGAACAGAACAAGAATATAGGGCCCTTCCGGTTCAATCGAACCAGAGAGCAACTAGGGTTTGGTTCACAATCTGTTCTTTTCGCGCTATGCCCCGCTCATGTGTGAGCCATTCGGACCAGACGTCAGGCTGTGTGATCTTCATCCGGGGGATCGGCTGGAACTGCATTGTCGGTGCGGCCAGAGGGTCGGGCCTGCGACTGCACACTGGCCGGACAGGACGAAGCGTGTGCCGCTGCGGACCTTGCAGCCGCGCTTGAAGTGCGACCGATGCGGAGCGCGCGGGCCAGCCATGACGGTTCGCGTCACAGGTCGGGGTGGTGAGCCGATTGTTCTGTGGGAGTTAGCGGGTCAGCGCATATTGCCGGGCCACTGACCCTACAGCCGCCTCTGCCATTGAAGAACGACGGTTTATCCTGAGAGGTTCCGATGATGCAGGTGGTATGAACTTGGGGCCAAGAAGACCGTCGACGTGCGCTTATGAACTCAAGCCTTAACGTCAGGCGCTAAGGCAATCGATCGCTTCGGTAAGCACAAATCAATTAGCGCACTAGCTTATCAATTAAGCTCCATAGGATCCTCAGACGTATTCGTTCCAAAACAACAATTATTTATCAGTCGGAACAAAGTTAGCTCTTTTTACCTTTCATTTTCAGGCTTTTTAGAGGTGTGACTATGAAATGGCTAATACCCACTATCGTGTCGTCCGGCTTGTTGCTTGCTGCCTGCGGTAACGACAATTCTTCAGACCGTGGCAGTGTCGAAGGACCAGTTGTTTCGCCGTCCGAAGCTCCACGTAATTCTGCCACCGGTGACGAAAATATCTCAACCCTAACGCCCGGGGCGAACTCCTTCACCGAAGCGCAAGCTAGGGCGGCGATCGAAGGCCAAGGATACACAGACATCGGACCGCTGACCCAAGGTGACGATGGAATTTGGTCCGCAACGGCGACGAAAAACGGAAACAGCACCACGGTATCTGTCGATTATAAGGGCGCTGTAGTTCCCAAATAACAGGCATTTATCACTTGCATTTCTCGAGGATTACCATGGAAACGATTACTCGACTTTTCGACCATCACACCAATGCACTCGCAGCCGTGTCGGCACTTGAAGCTGAAGGCTTCAGCGCCTCGGACATCAGCATAGTATCCAATAATGCTGACAACTGGCATGCAGGCCATCGACATCAAAACGATGCCGTTTTAGCGGATGATGATAACGAAGTTGCTGAAGGCGCCGGAAAAGGTGCCGTGACAGGCGGTGCTCTTGGTGCAGGTGCCGGTGTTCTCGCGGGTCTAGGCATGCTGGCTATTCCGGGACTTGGGCCGGTTGTTGCCGCAGGCTGGCTGGCATCAGCAGCCGTAGGTGCGGCAGTCGGGGCTGCGGCCGGCGGGGCGACTGGCGGACTGCTCGGTGCTCTTAAGGAAGCAGGTCACAGCGATGAGGACGCCCACATCTATGCAGAAGCTGTTCGACGTGGCGGCACGCTAGTCAGCGTAAAAGTCCCTGATCATAAGCGGGAACGTGCTGAAAGCATTCTCGCATCCCATAGCAGTTTCGAAGCCTCGACGCGCGGTGTTACCTACCGTGAGGAGGGATGGGAGCGATTTGACACGCAGTCAGCCCCTTACACATTAGAGCAGATCAACGCCGAGCGGGCGCGGTACCGCTAAGCTAAAAGGCCCTCGGAAACGGGGGCCTTTTCTTTACTTTGGGCCATTATTGCGTGTTGTTGTGGCCTTGCATCCATACGGGGTGCAGCTGCAAAATTTTGGCACCAGCTGGCTGAGCTCGGCGGATGTAGTCATTGCAACAATAATTTATGGAAACCGCGCTGACCAAGCCAGATGAGCCTAATGTGGTCGCACGAGATTGGGGGAGCAGCCGTATTGGCGGGTGCTGCTCCGGTCAGCCGCCTCTGCAGGTGATTAAATGAAAGCTGCTTCGAAAGGTTCCGGCTATGTGCAACCTATATGCCCAAAAGGCCGGGCCAGCGGCCATCATGAAGGCGGCGCAGGCCGCGCGTAACGCTGCCGGTAATCTGGAACCGGGTGACATCTATCCTGACTATGCCGCGCCGATCGTGCGGATGGAGGGAGACGAGCGCATCCTAACCACAGCCCGCTGGGGCATGCCGTCATCACGTAAAGCGATCCTCGACGCTGCCACGAAGCGAGCGGACAAGCTGCGGGCTAGGGGCAAAGAGGTCGATTTCGACGAACTGCTGAAGATGGAGCCGGACGGGGGGACCACAAATGTCCGCAACACTTCATCCCAGCACTGGAAGCGGTGGCTGACGCCAGAGCACCGGTGCCTTGTGCCTTTCACTGCATTCAGCGAGCCAGGCAGAACTGCTGATGGCAAATATCGTCCAGTGTGGTTTAAGCTCTCCCAAGACGAAGCAGATCCGCTAGCTTTCTTCGCGGGCATCCACCTGCAAGGCTGGGAAGGCGTACGCAAAATCAAGACCGGCTGGGAAACTGCCGACCTGTACGCATTCTTAACAACCGATCCTAGTGAGCCAGTGAAGTCTGTTCATCCAAAAGCCATGCCGGTGATTTTGACCGAACCGGACGATATTGAGATGTGGATGAATGGGCCGTGGGATTTGGCGAAAGTGCTACAGCGCCCCTTACCAAATGATGCCTTGGTCGAGATTTTGGTCTGAACGAGCTGCTGAAAGTCCATATTTCGATCGGCACTTCGACCACGGAACCTCTGTTATGCTTAACTGTTGCGGTTGGTTGGGAGGATTACCATGACAGGCCACTGGTTAGCCGACATCACGTCTCTCTGTGGTCAGATTGATCAGTTGGACCGTCTTATCTCCGCCACCGATCCTCAGAAGTCGGTTCATGGACGCAACCTGAAAGATCTTCTAAGATCGATGCGTGAGCGGCGGATCAAGGAAGTCGAATTGATTTTGCGATCTACCCACACCCCGAGTTGAATGTCATCAACGTGTAGCTGAAGCTATAGGACGTTCACACAAGTCAAAGAACGGGGCCGAGATCTTTGCTCGGCGTTGGTGGGGTGGGCATCGTTATGAGTTCGCGTGGTTCCCCTTCCCAATGTTCAAGTACTGGGACCTTACAAAACGCCGTTCCGCAACGGATTCGGATGCCGGGGCGGGCACCTAAGTCCACTCATACCCATATCGACGTGCCACCGACACAGTCGCGCGACGGTGTCCCAGCCGCGTTCGCCCCACATTTCTAGCGCGATCACATGGTCTATGAAGGCCTGTTCGCTTTCGATCCCCGCAGGGTCAGCGAGTGGCTTGGCTTCGAGCGTCAGATCGGCAATCGGCGGGTAGATCCGCGTCTCGGATGCCTTGGTCGCGCAGCCAGACGCAATACAGGCGGCGCTGAACAGGGCTAGAGGGAGCATCAGGCAACGTAGAGACCGCATCGGTTCGTTCCTTTTCGCGGTTGAGGTTGACTTGGATATCGAACAGCCGGTCTTCGCTGGCCTGCGTGTCGGCCTGACGCGCCTGTTCGAGCGTTTGCGAACGTTCTTCAGATGCGCGACGGACTTGGGCCGCTTCCCTTGCGTTCTGGCGAGCACAGGTGGCTAGCAGCACCAAGGTCAAAGCGATGATGGCGACGACGGCCCAGCCGAGAGTGCTGAGTGAACGGATCCAGCTCATAGGATCAGCGCCTTGGCTTTGGCTGTCTTGACCCTGCGATCTTCAAGCCCGTTGGTCCCGCCGTTGATAGCCCGGGTCAGGCCGAGAAGGTCGTCAGCATCCGCCTTGGCATTCAGGTTGCGCTCGGACCAATAGACACACCCGACAAGCAACCCAACTGAAGGACGGGACACCATGTCCGGGTGGCTTTCGAGGTCCATCCCGATCAGACGTCCGACGCGGCGGTAGTTCGCCCTACCAGTCAGTTGGATTGGTCCGCGGCCTTTGTATCTGCGACCGTCGCCGCTCTGGGTATTCCCGAGGTCTCTGCGGCCTTCATAGGCGGCACCGCTGGCGATCTCTTCCATGTATCGGAAGCCGCCGCTCTCATGCGCGCATTGCCCCATGAAATGGGCGAGCCTCAGCCCGCTGTTGAGGATGCCGTAGGTGCGGAAGTGCACGTTGGCGGCAAGGGCCAGTTCGGCGGCTATGGCCGGGCCTGCCCCCATTTTGGCGAACAAGGCCGTGAGCGTACCTCGTCCGATGATCCCATCAGCAGGCACGCCAAGGCGCTGCTGCAAACGACGAGCGTCGAGCATTTGTATGTCCTTGTTTTGTGTGAAAAAACGCGCTGAAGGCTTTCGCGCCCGTGACGCGTTTGCTATCAAGGCGGCGTTGCGAAGCTCGTCAGCGTCGCGATGCGAGGAGCAGCCTACCGCCTGCTCTGTGAGGCTATCCCATCCCCCCAGCCCGCATGGTCCTGCTTCAACTCGGGAAGCAGGACCCTCGCCGCTGATGATATTTCGTCTCAGGAATGCGGATATCGGGGATTTACAGAACGCTGAAAGACGAGCTATGGACAACCCGCCTCATATCTTGTGGCGTGCGAGGAGCTCTTACGAGAGCCGCTTGAGCGTATCTTTCAAGTCTAGTCCTGCGTTGATCTGGGGGATCGCCGCAGGACCTCGCCTCATACGCGAGGCGGTAATGCGCGAATACAAACCTAGCAACGTTCTGTTGGTCAGCGTAGCAACGCTGTTTGCCGCGGCGTTGGCCTATACGATCTACGATCTGAGGAGCGCGATAGTCCGGCTGTTTTTATAATTGCCCGCAACCACAAAGCTGTCCTTGCGTTAACTATTTACTGCGGGGGGCCATTAGGGAGAAACCGAAATGGCTGACTGGAAAGACCGCGTTGAAGGCAACTGGAACGAGTTTTCGGGCAAGGTCAAACAACAGTGGGGCAAGCTCACTGATGACGACCTGACCCAAATCAACGGCAATCGCCAAGAACTCGAAGGTCGCATTCAACAGCATTACGGGACCGACGCGCAGACGACGCGCCAACAGGTCGACGACTGGTATAAAACACAGTCCTGATGACAGAGAGGTCCGCTTCGGCGGGCCTTTTCTTGCCGAGGGCGCGGAGAGCGCTTATGGTCCTCATTACATGAGCACCTAAGTTGCATAATCTGGGGGAGCAGCATGCAGTCTAGATCTAGCGATGATCTCAAAAAGCTTGCGGCCTGCGGAGGAAGCATAGTTCTCTATGCCGATACCCGTCCCGTTGCCGAGCTAGTTAAAATTGCGCGAAACTTGGACCACGGGGCAAGCCTAACCCTTAACGGAATGACCTTGCGGCCAATTGAAGAATTATGTGAAGTCGCTTCCGCCGCCCCCGGAAGAGTAGTTTTCGTCGTCTGAGTTCCGAAGGCTGATGGTCACTGCCGACTCTCCGCACTCGTGTTTCGGCCAAAGTAGAAGCCGAGGATCAGCAGCATGCCGTCCTTGAACATCGACGCCACCAGCATCACGGCGTCGGCGTAACGCTCGGCCACCATGTCGCCCAGCCATGCGATCATGGGCAGGAACAGCAGGTTTCCAGCTAGAAAGCCCAGAGCGAGAATGGTCGTGGTGCGGGGCAGGTTGATGACCTTGGGCCACCAGCGGGGAGGGCGGCGGCTCATTCTTGGCCTCCGCGTCTGCGCTGGCGTGGCGGCGTCGCTGGTAACTCTACCGTCTTGCTGGCGCGGTCGGTGACGATGTTCGAGAGCGATCTTTGCAGGCCGCTCACGTCACGGCTGATGTGGCTGATGTCGCCTTGGGCGGTGTCCATTTGAACCGTCAGCTTGGTGACGGCATCGCGGATACCCTGCAACGCAGAGCCGTCACGCTCCAGAGTGGTGACGCGCTGGGACAACCGGCCCAGCATGAAGGCAAACACGGCCACCTGAACAAACAGGCCCGCGAACAGGCCAGCCATGGCGACCCAAACAGATGGCGTCATGTGCGCCTCCTAGTGATTTACAAAGGGTCAGCCAGCCTGATCTTCGGGCGGCGCGTCGTCTTCCGGCTCAGCTGCTGGCTCCGCATTCTCGTCCCAGAGGCGACGGACACGGTTGTGCAACGTCTCCATCACCCCTGCCGTGCTGGTCAGCAGGTTAGGCATCAGCGGATCGAGCGTGGTCATGCCCGCTACATTGCCCCGCAGCAGTTGGGTCAGCTGCTGGACCGTGAGATCAAGGGGCACGTCGGCCCCAATGCCTGCCTCGATAAGCGGCTGAAGCAGGGCACGATTGGCTTCTTTATCTGACATTGTCAGTCCTTGGGCTTTCGCTGATAGAAACGAAGGAGAGGTCATTTGCGGCCCACCGGTGCGTGTGGGCCGCGACAAGAGGGGCCTCCGAGAAGACCAGTACTGTGTCGCCCTGAAGCGCAGCATCTTCAGGCCAGCACTGGCCGGTGCGGAGGATGGTGCCGTCTGCTGGATCGACGACGACAAAATATGCTGAGGTCATCGCTTCATCTCCTGAAGGCGCATCTTTTTGGCCCCGACGGTTGCGCCCGCCTGAGAGCGCATCTGGACTTTCCACGTGTGAGAACCGGCAGGGGCTCCGGTGTCCACGGTGAAGGGGTGGATGTAGGTGGAGACGACCGAGTTGATCTGAACGTAGGTCTGGAACGGGTCCATGCTCCCTTGGACGTAGATGGTCTGCGCACCCAGCACGTCCATGATCTGCATGGTTTCAAGAACGGTCGACCCGCGCATAAAGCGCACCTCGACAACCGCGTTTGGCCCCTGCGAGTTTACGACGGACACTTGGGCACCAAAGTCGATAGACACCTCGCCGCCCGCTGTTGTCATGGCGACGCTCAGCAGATCGGTCCAAGTGTTCAGACCGACGCTTGTTGACGCGGTAGAGGCTGCCGAAGCACCCTTGGATACGGCACCGTTTTTGAGCTGGGGCGTGTCGATCGATCCCGCGACGACCAGGTTGCCTGCGATCTCGACATTGCTGCCAAACCGAGCCTTACCGCCCTCTACGATCAGGGCATCGATAACCTGATTGTTGACGACGTTTCTTAGCCTGATCTTGGTCGCTGTGAGCGAAGCGGCCGAACCGTTTGGGCCCGCAGTCAGGTTCACATCGAAGGGGTCACCCCCAGCGCCACCGGTGACATTGAACGCCACCGAGGACAGTCGGGTTTGCGCATCCGCCGCGACCGCAGCCGTGATGGCCAGCTGCGCCTCGACATTCGGCAAGACCGTGCCCGCAGCGATCTCTTCAGCGGTGGCCGGACGGATAAGCGCCCGGTTCCACCGGATGGTCAGCGGTTCGTCATTCTGGGCGGACCTGGCCTTAAGATAGATTTGATATCGGGTAATGTTTGCCCCGCGAAGGTCGATCAATCGGCGGACACGGTAAACCGCGCCGATGGTCCCAGGCGTCCCGATAGTATCCCGGATGTTTATGTTACCGGAAGACTTCACAATGGTGTTCACGTTGCGGGCCTGAACCTCAATCGTGGCCCCCACGAACGTGCCGCTCTGGCGTTGAAAGTCAGCCTCTAACACTACCCATTCCCCTTCAGGCGAGGCTGGGATGTTCAGTTGCGAAAGGCCATAAGTACCCGCGCCGGCGACGGCTTGCTGGACGGAGTTGCCGGTAGAAGCGTCTGAAACGCGCGTGGTAGTCCCTGCCGAACCCCAGATTGACCACGTGGCCGGAACCGTGGCTGAGGATGGATAATCAGTAAACGCAGGATTTTGGTTGATAGACCCAGTACTAAGCGCCGCTGCAAGGTTCGCATTCAGGGTCGCTTCCGCAGCCGCATCCGTCGCAATACTGCTTTGGGTCAAGGCTGTCGCCGCATGGGCTTGCGCCGCGACCTCCGAGGTCACATCGCGGGCCACAATCGGCCCAACCTCTACCGGGGTATTTCCCGAAACCAGATTATTGCGAACGCCGAAGCCCACCCACACCGCGTCATTGCGAGCAAAGTTCGCGGCACCGGGGACGCCTGACCCCATGACGAAACGGATGGTGTAGGTGACCGTCTCACCGGCCTGAATCGTGCCGATAGGTCCGACGGTGTTCCACGTCAGATAGGTCAGCGCCTCGGTAAATCGGAAGGCCGCGAACGCAAACTGACTGGGTGTAGTGTTCGGGTTATGAACCTCTGCCGAGAGTTCGATGACCCGTTGGTCCAACCACTGAACCCGCTGCTTCGGGCCACACAACGCGGTGCCGACATATCGCCCGTTGGAAACCGTGCTGGCCCCAATATTGGGACGCTCGGCTGGAAGGCCGGGAGAACTGGCAAGGGTCCAGTATTCCGGTGCCACGACAGGCGGAAACGTCGCCAGCGCTCCACCAAGGGCAAACTGAGCTGAGGTTCCCGCAGACACACTCGCGGCGACAGCATCATCTTTCGCGGATGACGCCTGATTGCGGTACGTCAGCGCCTGACTTTCAGCAGTTTCAGCACGGGTAGCCGCGCCTTCGGCGGCACTGGCGCTGTTGCCTGCCTCTGTGGCCTTCGTTGATGCCGTCGAAGCCGAGGTGACTGCCGCCGCCGCACTACTGGCAGCGCCATCCCTTGCGCTCTCTGCTGCGACTTTGCTGGCGTTGGCTGCTGTGGCGCTGTTACCGGCCTCGGTGGCCTTGGTCGAGGCTGTCGAAGCCGAGCCCGATGCCGCAGTGGCAAAGCCCGACGCCTGATCGCGCGAGGTCGCGGCGTTTGATGCAGAGGTCGAGGCGCTTGAGGCTGAACCAGCCGCATTAGTCGCAGAACCAGCCGCATTAGTCGCTGCCGTTTGAGCTTGACCTCGCGCCGTTTCCGCGCCCGTGCGGGCCGTCTGGGCTGCCGAGGCCGAAGACCCGGCAGCCGTCATACTGGCCGAGGCGTCGGACGCCGAGGTGGCCGCCGCGCTGGCCGCGTCCTCAGCCCCCGCCTTGGCCGTCATTTCGTGGACCGTAAGACTCCTAACAATACCCGGCCCGCCCACGTTGTTGTTGATTGCAAAACTAACCCACGCCGCCGCCGCGTTCTTCACGACGCGGGTAGCGCCGGGACGAGTCACACCAAGGGACACGAGGGTTTTAACCTCGGCCGTCTCGCCAGCCGGAATCGTAACCACCCCAGAGCCGACGCTGCTCCATGTCACATGGCCAAAATCAGAGTCGGCTTGCGATGCTATGTGACGAACGATGGCCGCCGCCCCGGATGGAGCGGATACAACAGACCGCAGTTCATAAACTGCGCCGTCTGACCACGGCAAACGCTGTTTAGGTCCGGCCATAGTCACGCCCGTAAACGTCGCGCCCGTCAGGTGGACCGCCAGAAGGTCCGGGCGGTCAGCACCTTGACCGCTAGTGGTGCCATGCGTCCAAAGCCGCGAAGAAATAGTGGCCGGGATAGAAGACACCGCCGCCGCCGTCGCTTGGCCCGCCGCCGTGGATGCCGTCACCGCTGAAGACTGCGACGCCCCCGCCGAAATACCCGCTGCGTCTGCAAAGCTAGACGCCTGGTTGCGGGACGTTTGGGCCGCCGATGCAAAGCCGTCCGCTTGATTGCGGGCGGTCGTGGCGAGTCCTGCTTGAGTGGAGGCCGTTGACGCCGACGCTTCTGCCGAGGTTGCCGCGTTCGACGCATTGGAGGCGAAGGTTTGTGCCTGTCCACGAGCCGTCTCTGCTGCGGTTTTTGCATTATTTGCCGCAGTGGCTGAAGTGCCTGCATTAGTGGCCGACGTGGCAGCCGATGACGCCGAACCCGACGCCGCCGAAGCCGATCCACTGGCGGCGTCCCTCGCACTTTCTGCCGACACCTTGGCCGCATTAGCAGCCGAAGCGCTGTTACCCGCTTCCGTGGCTTTAGTGGAGGCCGTCGTCGCAGATCCTGCGGCAGCGGTGGCACGGTTAGCGGCATCTGTGGCAGAAGCCGCAGCGGCTCCCGCCTGAGTGCTGGCGGTCGAGGCGTGACCAGATGCATTACTGGCGCTGGTTGCCGCATTCGACGCTGATGTCGCCGCAGCATTCTTACTGCTCAACGCAGAGGCCGCATCTCCCGCAGCTGCGGTAGCCGCATCCGATGCGGCGGTACTGAAGCCCTCCGCATCGCTACTGGCAATGATAGCATCGGCCTTGGCTGTGATCGCGTTTGCTGCTGCTGCTGCTGCCTCGGCAGCCGACTGTGCCGCCGAAACCGTATCGCCGAAAACCTCTTCCAGATCCTCGACTGCGGCCTCGTTGCTGGCCGAAATAGCCTCGACGCCGACCAGACGGTCCAGAACGTCTTGTACGGGCTCGCCTTTAAGGTGAGTGGTATCACCCGCCACCAGATTGCCCGCCGTAAAGGGGCCTTTGACATCCCGTACCGACAAGCCAGTGTCTGATGCGCGGTAGCTCAGAGCCAGCCAGAAGACTTCGTTGGGCGCGAGCTCGTGTAGCGGCACCGTCAAGGCGCTGCCGTTGATCGCCACGTCCTTAATCAGTCGCCATGGGCCAGTTGCGGACGGTCCTTTCTCAACGATCAGACTTTCCGCGCGGGCGTTGTCGATGCTGATGGTGATAGTGGCCATCGGCACTTGGACATTGCCAGGCACCGGCGTCGGCAGCGAGACCGACCAATCCCCACCAGCAGGCGGGCTGAGGTCTACGCGCGCCGAGAGCGCCGGTGTGGGCGGCGGGTTAGGTGTGCGACCTAAGGCCCAGTCAACCTTGCCGGCAGTCTCGGAAACGAAGGTGACGTAAACCGTAGACATCGCAGGCTCGAACTCGCGGTGAAGGACAAGGAAGTCCATACCGTCGAGCAGCATGCCCGGCTCGTCCACGGTGAACACATCGCCGGGCTCCAGGTCGCGGCAGAACGCCTTCAAGGGCCAACGGCCGGCAATGCCTTCACGGCTGTTCGCCAAGTCCAGAGCGGCCAGTTCGGCGGCCTGTTTGGCGCTCGGCACATAGGGATAGTCGCGTTGGTCCGAACGCACGCGGCCACGGTCTTCCGCCAGATAGACAGACGACGTGACCGGTGCCGCTGCGACCAGCTGCCAGTCATGGGCTTCGCTCAGGTAGCGAGGCGTGATCTGGTTCAGGCGGTTCAGCACATTGGCTGCTGTGTCCAGCTCAATCGGACCAGCAGTATCGGCAGCCGAGATCGTCATGACGGGCGACTTGGGAGCGCCGCGGCTGACGCAGCTGATCAGGCCCGCTTGGCGGCTAATGACTGCGCCACCGGCCTGCAGGAAGGCCGCGCGTATCTCCGACTTCGGCTCGTCCGAACGGGGCAGGGCAGCGACCACCCAGCCGTTCGCGTCAGCGATGTTGGCGGCGCGGGTGTAGGCGGGCCAGTGGATCGCGGCTGGGGAAGCCCCGAGACCTCCGACGACCTTGCCGTTTTCCTTCAGGCCCAAGCACCAGTTCAGATCCGCGATGATGGGATTGGTGATGGTGCGATATGTTGCGGGCACACCTAGACGACAGGTGCCGGAGCCACCGGGGAAGGTGTCGTCAAATCGGGGGTCATAGCCCTTGATCCCGCTCACCACATGGATGGGGGATGGCTCGCCCTGCGGATAGACCGAGAACTTGCTGTCCTGTTTAAGCACCCAAAGGAAGGAGGCTTTGCCAGAAAGCTTATAGTTGGCACCCCAGCCGGGCATGCTCGGATCGGACAAAGCCACATCGGGCTGATTGCCCATCGTGCGGCGCATCCACATCTGGCCGGAGTAGCGGCCCGTGGCGGCATCCCCCGAGAAGGTCACAGCCTCCTTGTCTGCAGTGAAACCGAGATAGCCTGTGATAGGCCCGGCGCCTGACACGACGCTGACGATGCCCTTGTACTCGTTATCCTTGCCCCACGTGTTCTTGTAGACAATGTTGCCGCCCACGCCGATGCGTGGGCCGATGGCGAACGGAATGCCGGCATTGGGATCGGCTACCCACTCGCCGGGCGCGCGTCCGCCGACGTTCGGCTTCATCAGGGCCTGTGCAGCGGCGCTCATAGCCATGCTGCCGCCCACAGTGACCGCAACATAGGTGGCTACTTGGCCAGCAGTTGCCGTGCCCGCAGCCACAGCCTTCATCGAACCAACAACATAGGCGCTGGCCGCCTTTACTGCGGCCCAAGCTGCTGCTGCCATCTCAGCCATGCGCAACCCTCCAGGCTACGGTGTCGGGGTGGGAAAGGTCGGGAATACCGACCGAGCATTTGCCGTCAGGGCCAAACGCGATGGTGCGGGCTGCGCCGTATTCATGAACAACTGACAGGGCATAGGAGAACGGGCCGTCTTCACGGCTGCGACCGGCCACAATGTCAGCAGGCCAAGCCATGGCCGGAGCGATACGCACGAAGCCCAGCGCATCCATGGCTTCCACCAGATCAGCGAAGCCCTTTTCTTTCAGGACCTTGGCTGCCCCTAGTTCAGAGCGGTAGCGAACACCCTTCAGGAGCGGCACGGCCACGCCCATCTTGTGCATGGAGTGAGCGGCCAGCTTCACGCAGTCGGCCACGCCCGGCTGCATCTGACGACCGGCAAAGCGCTTCAGGCAGGCGCGGACAGCCGCTTCGCGTCGAACAATCTCACGCATCAGTAAAGGTCCATCCGGCTGTCGAAATACCCGCCTCCGGAGCCGCCCATGCCCGGAGCCAGTGAGCCCCCGCCGTAGCTCATGGCCGGTTTGCGGATGCGCCAGAAGTCGCGCTGAATGACGCCTGTGACGTGGGACAAGCCCAGCTCGCCGGGCCAGATCGATTGGTGGAAGGAGTGGCTGAGGCGGCGCTCGTCGTTCGGCTCAAGGGCGCGTGCCTCTTCGGTCACCAGCTCCAGTCGCATGACGCGGTTGTCTTCATCAGCGGCCAGAGCGCCGTAGTTGATCTCGCCGCGAAACAGCAGCTCCACGCCGTAGACGCCGCCGGTGTCGGTATCGATCGCACCTTGGAATACTTCGACTGGTGCGCCCTGAGCGAGCGGGCTGGCCAGCACTTCTATGGCCTCGTCGGTGGCGGGTCGCAGGACGATGTGCCCCGTGGTGGCCTGATCGTCGATGCCGTCGGTGAAGTTGCTGACGCTTTCAATGGTGCCGAAGCGCGCGTCACGACCGGTGAAGGTCTCGCCACTCACCACGGCCTGACCCCCATTGAGCAAGCGCACGACATACGTGCCCTCGCCATCCGGCAGCTCGATGCGGACAGCCGTGAACGTCCGCGCTGGCTGGGCCAACGCGGCTTTAAGTGTAGGGTCCATGGATTGTTACTCCGCTTCCTCGATCCGGAAGTTCAGGGCGACAGCGCCAATCTGATCGACGGCAGCGCCGCCGTAGACCGGCACGTGGCCTTCGATAACAGGGTCTGCGATGCGGACAGTGGCGTCCGCCGCAGCGCTGCGGCGGATCATGGGCCAAACCTTGATGTCGGCCTCACCGCTGCTATTGGCTGTGACTTGGCCGTCGACGAGATAGAGATAGTTGCGGCCTGCCACGACCAGATTGATCCATTTCCCGTTGGGGATGACAACGCCGGGTGTCAGACCCTTAACGGGCAGGGTGGTGCCTTGGGCACCCGAGGTGCGCGTTCTAGGGGCACCATAGTTCCGCGCAGGCATCCCCGTCTCGGGGATCGCCATTATGACGGTATTCAGCTTGCCTTTGGCCAAGATCAGCTTGAAAGCTGCGCCGCAGGTGGCTGCTTCCAGTGCGGGAATAGCGACCTCAAACGCCCACCGGTCGCCGGTGCGCTCAAGAGGCAGGAGAGGACCGCCCCACGCCGGTTTCTGTGTAGATCCGGCCGTGACCGGTTCCTCGGAGAAGGTCGCCGAACGAGGCAGGGTAGGCAGGGTCAGTTGAGCCATTAGCGTCCCCTCGTCCTGAACTGGCCCTTGCGCTGCTGCTGGGCTGAAACACTGGCAACCTGCGCTACAGCCCCCAACCGTGCGGCGTTGGCCTTGGCATCCATCTGACGTAGCAAGTCCTCGGTCATTACAGCGCCTCGCATATCGAACTGGAGTGTCTGAACGACCGTGCCACCGCCACCGCCCAAGTGCAGGCCACGGACCTGCCCGCTGTTGAGCACAGTCCCGTTGGTCCCCGGCATAAAGAACTCGCTGTTCGGCGTGTTCTCGTTGATGCGATAAAGCCTTCCTGCCGTGACCGGCCCGCCAGCAGCGCGCCCGCCGCCGAAGCCCCCGCCGAACGCGCCAATGATTGACGACCAGAAGCCACCGCCGCCGCCCGCATTCATGCCCTTCATGGCGTTGGACAGGATGTTGAACAGGTTGTCCGCGAGGTTATCCAACATGCGATCGGTGAAGCGGTCGGCCATGTTTTCGAAGAAGCCCCCCACGTCGCCATCCATGGCGGCTTTGATGCCGTCACGGAATGAGCGGCGGAACTCGTCGCGCATGGCCCCTTCGCGGTCGGCATCGCTGAAGTCCGCGTACTCTTTGTTCGCGATGTTGCTGGCTTCCTTTCGGGACATGCCTTCGCGCTGGGCCATCAGCTCAGTGATGCGCTGCTCGACAAACAGGCGACGCTCGGCGGCCTCGATGGCTGCCGGATCACCACGAAGGCGAGCCAGTTCAGCTTCGATTTCAAGGCTGTCCATCAGCACGTCGCGCTCTTGTTCGCGACGCTTCTTGGCTTGGTCCTCTCGCTTGGCCTTCTCGCGGACCAGTACCCCCAAACGCTCCTCGGCCAGTTCGGCTTCGGTCAGCATCTGAATGTGATCCCGCGCCACTTGGGCCGCGTTCTCCATCTGGGCGTCGGTCAACTGCTTGGTGAGTTGCAGTGTGTCCAGACGGGCTCGGGCCGAGCGCTCGGCTTCCTTATCGCCGCGGGCTTGTGCTGCCTCGATCTGCATTTGAAGTGATAGAACTTGGCGGCGCTCGGCTAGCTCTTCGGGCGTTGGGCCACTTGCCTTACTGGTTTTGCCTTTGTCCTTCTCCACCAGCGGATCGACGCTCGGAGGTCGTGTGTTTTGAGCCTCACGCAAGGCATCGGATAGACGCTTGACGTCGGCCTCGGCCTTTTGCGCCTCTGCTTCAGCCCGCGCCGCATAGCTCTCGGCCCCGCGCGCGGCGGCATCGTTGCCACCCACCTGCGCCGCGCGTGCATTAGACCAGCCCGCTCCGGAGCTACTTGCGCGATAGGCATCAGCTCGGCGGCGCTCCTCAGCCGCGCGAGCCCGCGCGTCGTCAGCCTCAAGCCGCTGCTGGGCAGCCATCACCCGCATATCGTTGATGCGCTCTTGTGTGACTTGTCGCAAAGCGTTGGCCTTGTCGATGAGGCCCTTTCGCTCTTCGTCGCTTGCTGACGCTGCGTTCAATACGGCTTGTCGGTAATCGGCCAGCGCACCTTCGGCTGACGACTGGAGTGCCGATAGCTGGCGCTGCGCTACCGCAGTGCTGTTGTATCTGTCGATTAGCAGATAGAGCCCGCCAGCCAATGCCGTGACGGCGGTTACGACGAGGCCGATGGGGTTTGCGGCCATTGCCATATTGAGCGCGACCTGAGCACGTGTGGCTCCGGTCATGCTCGCTGTCATAGCGATTTGGAAGCTTGTTAAGCGCGCGGCGGCGACTGCGGCGGCAAGCTTTGCAGACGCAGCAGCAGTCAGCGAAGCCACCAGCCCTGCGCCGATGACACCCGTAAGCGTGACCACGATAGGGATAATCGTGTCTAGGTTCTCGGAAAGAGCCTCGATAGCTTGCGCCATGCGCGCTGTCGCAGAGAGACCGGTGTCAGCACGCCCAACATATTTGCCGAGTTCGTTATTCAAGGCCTGAAGCGCCTGGCCGACGGTCATCGGCAGATTGGCTGCTCGTGCTTCCAGTTCTGGCAAGCCGGTGAGCAGAGCCGCAAAGAACTCTTTCGACGAAACTTCTCCCTTTCGGATCGCCGCCGCCAGCTTCTGCATGTCACCTCCAAAGCGGGCCGAGCCATTGGCTGCCGCCTGCAAGATGATCGGAGTGCCTTCCAGAAGGCTATTCAACTCTTCTGCGCGCACCGTGCCTGCTCCCAGCGCTTGCCCCAGCTGGAGGAGCGGCCCCGCCGCTTCCTGCGCGGAAACACCTTGAACGCGAAGCGCGGCTGTAACGCCATTGGTCATAGCGATTAGCTGTTCGTCGGATGCCCCAAGCTGATTGCGCGATTGGCTCACGCGTTGGTACATCTGCGCTACGGCGTCGATTGCGACCCCGTTGCGGTTAGCCGCCTCGTATAAATCGTTCTCCACATCCTTGAGGCGCTGCCCCTCAAGCCCGGCAGCCTTCAGCCTGTTTTGGAGATTGGTGTACCCGTCTGCGTAATCGATAATCTGGCGCACCGAGAAGGCAGCAGCCATGATACCCGCAAAGCCAGCGATCTCCCTGCGAAGAGCGTCACCCATGGGCGAAAACATGCGGGCCGACTGGCGCTGTACATCGGTTTGAATGCGACGTAGGGCGTCGTTAGTGCCTTTCTGCGACTTGCGCAGCTCGCCGTTCATCTTGCGCAAAGATTTTTCAAAGTGCTCGGCGTTGGCCTCAATGCGCACCAAGAGACGTTCGATTTCTTCGGCCATAACGCCTCCAAAGAAAAAGGCCCGCCGAAGCGAGCCTCATCCATTCACATTTGCAGCACTCTCAGAGCCCTGCCACCGGCTCGCCTTTACCGGCGGGGTAGAGCACGTCGCGCTCTGTCATCCGCCAGCGTTTGCCATTCGAGCAATCCACGAACACCTGGGGGTTAGTGGGTGTTGATCGAGCCTCGGAATATTCCGAACGTTCGACAACTGTGCAGTCTGGTGAGCGCCCAACCCTATTGGCAGCGTTCTCTCGGAGGCGCTGAATTCGACCGGTGATTTCTTCTTCCCCGATCGTCGCAAACAGCTGCGGGAACTGCTGCTCTGTATACGGCTCGAAGACACTAGGATCGATATAGACAGGCGCTGCTCGTTCCTGCGGCTGAGCGCAAGCTCCCAACGATACCGCCGCCGCCAGTAGCAATCGCTTCATGTACGTCCCTCCATCAGAACCGGAGGTATAGCACGGATCGTTTAGCTCCAATGAGCCTCGCGCGCCGCCTTCACGGCCCGCTCAAATGCCTCATCGGATGGCGCGCCTGCCTTGTCCTCGACACCTTGCGAACGGAGCCAACCCCGATGGGCGTGCTTCAGCTGCCAGAGGGTGGCGTCTCGGATTTCTTGTGGCGACCACCCGAGTTGCCCGCCCGCTTGGTAGATGTAGCCGAAGCGGATTTTTCGGCGGGGGAGTGGGGCGTCTTCCCCGCCTGATCCTCCCCCTCGCGTGCGTCCTCGTCCGGAGCGCCCACTAAAGCCGCGCCGAGGATGCTCTGTACGAGAGGCTTATGGCTGACCAAGTTGCCGCTATCGACATAGCGGCCCACCAACGCCAGCGCAGACATGGCATCCAAACCGCCGCCGATTAGACCAAGGCGGATGGTTTGGATTAGGTCTTGCACTCGCCATGTGCCGAGAGAGACACGGCTCCACAGTTCCTCGGGGCCGCAGTCGGTCTTTTCTTGCAACTCTTCCAGCTGACCAATGGCCAGCCGGAAGCGATGCACGCCGTCACCGAAGGGGGCCTCGACTAAGGCGTTACGGCTCATTAGGTGCCTGCCGTGATGGTCGGCTTGTCAGCCTGAACCAGCGTGACCGAGGCCGTAGCGTATTCACGCGCCGTACCCGTGAGCGAAAACTCGGTCAGGATGTACAGCCCGGCGGCTTGGAAGGCCCCCGCTACAAGAACGCGAACGTTGAAGGTCGTGCCCACGCGGTCCAGCCACGTCTTCAGCGAGGTCTTGTGGACCTTGCCTTCACCTGAAATGGTGCTGTCCTCAGCTTCCACGGTGCGCACCGTTTTGTCCGGCTTCGACGGATCGGTGCAATTTGGGATCGTCTGGTCCTTGGTCGAGGCCGACATGTTGAAACTGCGCGATCCGTTGATCATGCAGTCGTGAGCGAACACTTCAGGCGAAGCGCCGTCACCAATCTGGACGAGGATTTCCTCGCCCGAAACCGTCGAGACGTAAGTATCCGGCATTGCGGATGCTCCTTCATTTTAGGGGTGGCCCGATGGATGCGGGCGGGGAGGACCGCTTGCGCGGGTTCTGTCAGGCCGCGGGGCGCAGCCAGTACCGAAGGCTGATGATCGACCGGCTGGTCAGTCCATCGGCTTCGCGTTGGGTTCTGACGGTGCAGCGGTGGCGGTCAACCGTCCAGCCCGTCACGGATAGCTTTTGATCTAGAGCGGCGACCATCGCTGCGGTCAGGCGCTTCACTTCTGGAAAGCCAACAGCCATCGACCAGCAATCGACCTGCGCAGCGATCTCATAAACCGTCCCGCAACCGTCATAGTCCGGAATGGTCTGCATCGGGCCGAAGGTGGCCATGGGATAGTCTGGCTTGTCAGGCGTGCGGTCGTAGAAACGGATCGCAGACCCAGAGCCGAGCAGGGCGGTAACCGCTGCGGATGTCTTGGCCGCAGCCAGCATGGCGGCCTGCAAAGGAAGTTGAGGGTCACTCATTTGCCCTTGGCCTCCTTCTTCACCGCCCTCGACATGGCTGACTTGATCCGTCGCGCAGCGCCCGCTCGGCGCAGCCTGACGACCGGCCAGAAGAAGGGCTCTGCAGGAACGATCTTGCCGCTCTTGGCGTCCTTGTGGCCCAACTCGACCGGTGGAGCCTTGGGCCTTCCTCTGGCGTCCTTGGCGTCTGCTATGACCACCATCGACACGTCACCAAGGATGCCGTCCTCGGTGTAGATGTGATCGCGGATTTGCTCGCCGTTGTTCGGGTCGTCGTCGCGCGGAGCGATAGTAATCATCTCGGCGGCCATAGCCTCTGCCTCGAAAAACACGCGCTGTCCGGTGGCCTTGCGAACTGCTGGCGACATGCGCTCAAACTTGCGCATCAGGCGCTCGATGTTTTCGATCTCACTAGCCATCATTCCCGCCCGAGACGGCCTGTATCAGCAGCCACTGGCGATTGCCGTCCATATCGCCAACGAAAGAAATGTTGAAGGTTCGGCTGCTATCCCGAGCGTCCACTATGCGGTCGGTATGGGTGATGGTTCGGGTCTGGCTGTCAGAACGCACCCAGCAATCCCACTGAGCCTTGCCCGCTATACGTCCGGCTTGGGTTTGCTCTCCGCCGCGTGCGGGGAGCAGGCTGGCCCAGCGCTCTATGCCGAGGTCTTCCCAGCCGGTGACAGGGTTTCCGTATTCATCCGCGCCTTCTTGGCGGCGCTGAAACTTGACCCTGTCGCGCAGGTCGCCCGCGCCTTTAGGCTTTGGCATCGTCTCGCCTTGGCGTCGGGACCTTCACAGCCTTCTTCGCCGTGATGGCATCCTGTCCGCACTGATTGCGCACGGAACCAGACCAGCCGGCCTTATACGCAATGCAGGTCCGGGGAGCCTCTGGCGGCACCCAATCGAAGTCCTCTGTGAACCTTACATGCATGATGGGCTCCTTAAACTCGCAGCCAGCGATAGGGGGCAAGTAGCGCCTTGGCGGTTGCGCTGATCTGGATGGGCGACGACACCGAACCGACTTGGCCGGTTTCGCGATATGCGTAGAGATCACCAAGCATCATGAGAGCAGCGGCTCGGAATGCGGCTGCAGGCCCTTCTCCGGCTGGCACTGTGGAGAGGTTGCAGTATTGCAGAACGTGCGACACCGCTGCGTCTGCGTAGGTTTCGATCAATGCGTCGTCGTCATCAAAGTCGACGCGCAGATGCTGCTTGGCTTCTTCAAGGCTGAACAGCGGGCCGGTTTCGGTGACGACGACGTTGAGCATGGGTTAGTCCTTGCTCTCGACCTTGAGGCCGAGGTTCTTGGCGACGGCTTCGGCACCCGACAGAGTTGGGTCGTTGAAGTCGATACGGTTCTGCTCCTCCGAAGTGCCCTCGCGAGGATCAGCGTCCACAGCAGGCTCGTTCGGATCAACTTGCATGGGCTGGATCGGAGCGCCGGAAGGGGCGAACTCTTTGGCCGGGGCTGCCTTTGCCTCGGTCTTCTTTTCCTTGGTCTCGGTCATGGTGGCCTCCTTAGCCATTGTGGGTTCCCGACTGGCCAGAAGGGGCGCGTCACGCCCACTCAGGAAAGCCGGGACCGGAGTGAACCGGCCCCGTCAGTCTGTCGCCGCTGTTAGGAAGCAGCAGCTACCTTCAGAGCGCGCATGGGCTCAGGGTTGTAGACCCCGCCGCCGACGCGCTTGGTGGTGTAGAAGTGGACGAAAGGCTTGTTGGTGTACGGGTCGCGCAGAACGCGAATGCCCACACGATCAACCACCAGATAGGTGGCTTCCATGTCGCCATACAAAGCGGCGATGGAGTTAGCCGCCACTGCGGGCATGTCCGGCACTTCGACGATGGTTTCGCCCGCCAGAGTGGCCGGTTGACCAGCGGCGTACGACGGCTGCCACAGGTAGTTGCCTTGGCCGTCCTTCAGCTTGCGCATCGCGGCTTGCGAGCCACGGTTGGTGTAGAGCTTCGCGTTGGCGCGGAACTCGCTCGGCAGGCTGTAGAACAGGTCAATGAAGCCATCGGCGGTCAGGTTCGACGCGTGGCCGCCGTTGACGGTTTGGATGGCACCCCACGGGTGGCGGGCAGCGTTAGCAGCACCTTCCACATAGGTTAGGATGCCGTGAGGCTTGTTCACGCCGTCGCCCGATAGGAAGGCAATACCTTCTTGGCGAGCAAACTCGGTTTGAACCTCGTCAGCCAGCCATGCTTCCAGATCGATGGCAGCGTCATCCAGCAGTTGTTGCGAGATGGCAGGGTTTGCGTAGATCTCGCCCAGCGGGAAGTCGAGCGAAGCGATCTGCGGGGTGCTGGTGGCCGGACGTGCAGCCACTTCACCGACCCAGCCGCTACCAACCGCGCGGTCAGTGAACAGCTTCTTGAAGCCGTTGGTGGTGATCGAGATAACGCGAGCGTTCGCACGGATCGGCGAAACCTGCTTCATCTTACCGGTGATGGTGCGATCCCATTCGACCGGAGCAAGGAAGCCGCCATCGGCATCAGTGCCCTTGGTCATGGCGGCCTGAACGTCGGCACCGGCATTGTCGCCCTTGCGCATGTGGGCCTTAAAGGCGTTCACGTACTCAGGGTCGCCTTGCAGATCGCCAATCACGGCACCGCCGTTGGCATTCGCGGCGATCTTGGCATTCAGATCGTCAATGGCCGACTGGTAGTTGTCGATGGCCGAGTTGATCTTTTCCAGCTTCTCGTTGACGAGGCCGTCTTCAGCCTTGGCCTTCAGCTTTTCGTCGTTCGTCTTCTTGAACTCTTCGAAGGCAGCTTGAACCTGAGCGATCATGGCCTTCGCATCGGTGGCGTCAGCACGCACAGTGCCACACAGGGCGCGCGGAGCGGCCCCGTTTTGATAGTCTTGCATGTGATTTTCTCCTGCGCTCTAGGCGCTGATGGTTTTGAGAAGTCCGGCAAGTGCGCCGGCCAGTTCAGGGTCAGCACCAGCGCCTGGCGTGGTGTCGGCATCAGAGGCAGCGCCTGGCGTGCCTTTGATCTTGTTGATGCGGTCGCGCGCTTGAGTGCGCGTTAGACCAGCAGAAACCAGTTGGAGCTCCATGGCTCGGAGCTCGTTGACGCGGCGATCTTCGGCCTTAGCCTTATCGTCGGTCGTGATCTTGTCGGCGGAGAGTAGGGCGTCGGCAAACCCGTGCTCGATCGCTTGCGAACCTGACATGAAGGTCTCGGCATCCATCCACTTCGCGATGTCGTTAGCTTTCTGGCCCGAGCGGGCCGCATAGACATCGACCATGGCTGCGTCGAACGGTTCGAGGAAATCAGCCGTCTCGCGCATGTCGTGACGGTTGCCCATCGCGAGGACCCAGCAATTATGGATCATCAGGAAGGATGCTGCGCCGATTTCGATAGTATCACCGGCCATGGCGATGATGGATGCTGCGGATGCCGCCATACCCATCACTTTGACCGTCACGTCGTACGGGTGCTCGCGCAGGACGTTGTAGATGGCGATGCCTTCGAACATGTCGCCACCGGGCGAATTGATCTGAACCTCGACCGGCCCCGCAATGGCGCGGAGTTGGCTGGCCACCTTCTTTGCAGTGACACCGCCGCCAGTCCAAAAGTCCTCGCCGATGATGTCGAACATCGTGATGACGTTATCGCCGCGCTCTAAGGCCCTCACGCCAGCCGCGTCATCCGACCACTTGTCGAACACTTGCGGCTTGGTGAAAGCGTGCACGTCTCGCGTTGCCGGTTGGGGCATGGCTCCGGGACGCGCTTTGGCGAACACCCGCAAATTACTCTGGCGCATCTTCGCCTCCTTGTGGTGTGGGCTGTGCCGAGCCTTGGCTGAGAACATCGCCGCCTTCTTTGTCCGGCATGTCGTTCAGTCGGCGCACTTCGTTCTGGGTCATCCATGCGGGCTGACCTCCCGCGCCAAGAGCCTTGGCGAAGAAGTCGCCCTGATCCTTCGTTGACCCACGCAGCAGAGCATTGGGATTGAACTTGACCGAGAACCGGTCCTTTTCAGTTCCGACCAACAGAGAGCGCTCTGCCGCCTGCTGCCATGCCTCAAACCACGGACCCAAGGCGTACTGCACGAAGAACTGGCCCAGCGCCTGAATGCCGGACCCCCAGCTGGTCTCGTCGACCATCAACAGCGGGCGGGGGACGCCGGTCACGCGGGCGATCTCTTCGACTTGCATCCGTCGAAGCTCGGTGAGCTGGGCGTCCTTGGCGTTGTTGGCCAAGTTCTCCCATTTCATGCCCTCTTCGAGGATCAGGTTCTTACCGGCGTTAGCAGCGCCTTCCTTCTCCGCCAAGCTGGCTTTCAGCCGTTCAAAGGCAGGATCGGAGAGCTTGCCCGGGTGGGTCAAAGCTCCGCCGATAAATGAGCCGTTGCGGAACAGACGGCCTGCCGCCAATTCCGCGCTCAGCGCCAATCCAATGGCGTCCCGTGCCTGCTTAACGAGCGACAGCCCGTTGATGCCATCCAATGACAGGCCGCGTAGGTGAAACACCTCGTCAGCGCGAAGGACGCGTGCACCGCCCTTGGGTGGCGAATATTTATAGCTAAGCGACCAGTCGTCATTCTGGATGGGCGTTACCCAGTCGGGGTTCAGTGGAACCAGCCGCACGATGTCGTCGCGACCTGTGCGAAGCTGGCGCGAACGGATAATCAGCGCGTAGGCGTTACCCTTCACTAGTGCCCGCAGCTGCATGAGAGAGCGGAAGTCGAACGCCGTCTGCCAGTTATTCGGCTCGCGATGAAGGATGCGGAAGAGCGGGTGATCCGCTTTCTCCTTTGTCTCCTCGTCAATGACGTGGAGCGGGAGCATCCCAATAGCGTAGCTAATCAGGCTCACCGCACGGAACATCGCCGGGTTCCGAAGAGCCGTTTCAGTGTTGACGGTCGCGCCAGACGCAGCCTCAAAGCCGTCGCGCAGAAACTCGGCCACCAACGGGTCGTTCAGTGAATAGAACACGCAACCGTCACCGACGTCGGCTCGCGGGGCTGGCTGGCTGGAGGGTTTGGCTCCGAAGGGCCAGAGACGTGAGAAATCCATTCTGCCCCTTTCAGATCATCCGGATGCCGCGGGCCTCGTAAACCGAAGCTTCATCTTCCACTTGGCGCTCGCGAGCCTTCAGGCCCACGGCCATGCACAAAGCCACTGCGCCGTCGATGCGGAACCGAGCCTTCTGCTTGTCCAGCTTGCGGCCTCCGGTGGCGTCGTTCGTCGCTACCGCGTTGGCCATATTCCATGTCAGCACCGGATTGCCCGGATGCACCAATGTCTCGTCCAGGACTTCCATTTCCAGCGCATCAATCGCCGGGGTCATGTCCCTATATCCTTGGCCCCACGGCACCAGCCGTAAGCCGTCCGACTTGTCGCCGTCCTTGTGCGCAGCCAGCCCGATAGCGTCGAACTCGCGCAGCAGATGGTCGATCTGCCAGCGGTCGTAAGCCATGCCTCGGACCTCGTAACGCTCGCAAAGCTCTGCGATGCGTTCGGCCACCAAGCGCGGCGAAATGATCCTGCCCGGGGCTGCTTCGATCCATCCTTCGTTGACCCACTGGCGATAAGGCACGCGGTCTGCGCGTTCTTGATCCTCCAGCAAATCCTCGGGTTTCCAGAACCACGACTGAACGCGGCTTGCACCTTCCGCCGATACACCCACCAAGGCCGTAAGGTCGGTTTTGGCCGATAGGTCGAGTGCCAGATATATCGGCTCGCCGTCTTCCAAGGCCGCGTCACCAGCGCGACCCAGCCAATCGTCCCGTCCGATCAGCGGCGAGTTCATGTTGACCCGTTGGTTCAGCACCAACACGCGGAACGTGTTCTGCGCCGAGGGCATACGCTTGGCCTTTTTGGCCTGTTCCTCAAGGTCTTTGCGGCTACGGAACAGTCCGAGCGCAGGGTTTGACGCCAGCCACGCCGCCTCGTCCAACACATCGCAGCCTTCAGGCGCGGTATATACGTGACAGACAATGTGCGGGTCTTGGCTGGCCTTCGCGTCGTCAATCCAGATTGAGAACAGGTCGCCGTCTGAGGGAGCCTGCGTTGAAATCGCAATCAGCAGCGGGTCTTCGTGAGCGCCCTGTGCAGTTGTGATTGCGTCCACGAAATCATCTTGCGGGCCTTTGACCTGACCCACCTCGTCCAGAATAGCGAGAACGGGCGAAAGGCCGTGCGCTGTAGTGCCGTCCGCCGCGATTGCGCGATACTCGACGTTGAGCGCCAAGCCGATAAGCGACTTACCCGAAGGCACAATCCGCACCAACTGGCTCAATTCTGGCGAAAGCTGCACCATCTTGGCAGCCAGCTTGAAAACCAGAGCCGCCTGATCCCGCGACCGAGCGCCCGAAACAATCTGGCTATTTAGCCGCGCCTCCGGTCCCGCGATGTGGGCTAGAAGCAAACAGGCAATCAAAGCCGACTTGCCGTTTTTCCGACCTATCGAGAGGTAGGCTTCCTTTGTGCCTTTGGGGTTGTCGTAAACCTCTAGGATGAACTTCTTCTGGAAGCCAGCCAGAACAATCGGCTGGCCGACCTTTGCGCCTTCTGGCACCCGCAGATAGCGGTGAATGAACTCTATGACGCGCTCGCCTCGCGTCGGGGTTTTACGCGCCATTAGTTGACTGAAGGACGAGCCAGTAAGTCGTCACCCTCAAGAGGATTGTCGCCCTCGACGCTTCGAGCGTGAGCGCGGCGCTTTCCAACGTCTCTTGCCTCGCCTGCGGCGCGGCCATGAATGCTCAACGACTGGCGGGCCGATTTGATCTGCGCGTGCAGACCATGAACCACAGCCACCCGAGGGTTTGCATAGACCTTGCCGTCGCTCGGCACGATTACCTCGCCCTCCTTGCGGAGCTTGGCGCGGTTCGTAACCAGTTGCGCCATCGCGTTTGCTAGGTCCGAAACATAGGCCAGATCGTGGTCAGTCCATTCCGATTTAGCCCGCGCCTTCATGATGTCGTTCCAGAAGGGCAGGGCGTCATCATCAAGCGGAGCGTGCGCCGGAGGCAGCAGTTCCTTTGTTGCGGCGGCCATGACCTTCACGGCTTGCGTTGCGCTGTCGATGCGAGCCTTGCGTGCTTTAGTCATCGGCCCTCCGCGCGCGCGAGAAAACTGTATTAGCGTTGACGAAGTGTGGGGGCCGCCGGTGTCCAAGGCGAAGGCTCCAGAGTTTTAACCGCCCCCTCCCATCAGGAGCAGACCACCACATCGCCCTGTCTGGGCTGATACTGCGACCACCAACGTCTGACGATGCGCTCTGCCTCATGGCTGCGCCTATCGCCCGCCTGTCTATCCGTCCTTATGCGCCTGATGCATTCCTGCTCGGGGGTAGCCAGCACCACCACGTCGCAGCCAAGGGTGTCAGCCCACCACTGTCTGTACGGTGCCTTGGGCTCGGTGAGGATGATCCAAGCGTGTGGCCACTTGCCCTTCGCCTTAGCCCACATCAGGTCAGCTATCTGTTCATTGCGCTGCCTTAGCACGTCGCCGATCTGCTCGCTGGTCAGGTCAATCGCCCTTACGTCACCAGGCTTGCCGAACAGGCTGGCCGCTATGGTGTCGAAGCAGATGATCCTGTCGTGCTCGGCTGCCTGTTGTCTCACATATGTGGACTTGCCCGAGGCCGGAGGACCGCACACCAGCGTGGTTGGCACATGCACCTTGCGGAACCATGTCGGGTGTGTCTTGGCCGTGCCTATAGGCTGGGTTGCGTTGAGGCTTCCCATGTTGGCCGGATGCTGTGCGTCGGTCGGCCAACCATCCGCGCCTACCGCGAACGAGTAGCCTGCCTTCTCTTGCCTTTGCTCTGTCTGGTCGTGGCATGGAGCGCACAGGGAAGAGAAGGGGCCAGCAAAGAAACCATCAGGTGTGGCCTTGCTGTCCTTGTCCTTGTGGTTGCAGACCGTGGCCGCAGTTATGAGCCCGCGCTCTAGGCAGGTCTCGCATAGTGGGTGTTCCGCAAGCTGTGCGGATCGGGTCTGCTTCCATCGCGCTGTGCTGTAGAGGCGTCGGTACTGTTGCGCCTCTAGGCTGCGATAGTCGCGGGCCATTGATCTCTCCGAGTGTCCCAGCCTTACGCGCTAAATGAACCGTCTCCGGCCTGCGGGACGCGTTGCCTAAGATTTACAATGTAAGGGCACTTTGGGTGACCATGGCATCACAATAAAAGTGGCGCGAGAACGGGCTTAGCGTGGATTTATGCCTGCCCGTATTTGGATCAAAAGCTTTGGTATAAAATATTCTTGCGGTTTTGTCTCACTGGCGCTAACTCAGTTCTACACATGACCGTTTGGATTGAATTCCATTCGAGACATGGAGGGGGAACAAAGGGGGTCGAGGGGGCCCCCTTTGTTTTATCGGCTTTCTGCTAGTTGTCGGTATGCCTCACCCACGCTCTGCGGCTTTCGTTCAGATAGCTTTCGATGCGTGTCCGCTGCGCAAGTGAGGCAAGCTTGTCGCGGGCCAGTGATCCTTGCTCACACTGGCTTAGCCCTACGCTGCTTGGGGCGCGGGACCGCGTAAAAGAAAACCCCCAGCCGTTAAGCCAAGGGTGTGGTGTCTGCGAGGCAGGGCTTGATACCTGCTAGCTGCGTTCCCGAGGCTTGGCGCTCCGGCCAAGAGCACAGTCGCCGTTTGCCTCCCACCTTGAGGGCGGAACCTACCCCATACGCGTGTCCTTCCACGCCGCTCGCAGATTGGTGTTGCCTGTTCAGGCGAATGGGGTGAGCGGCAGCCGGAGGGGACCAACTACCGCCCTTGGGGGGATACAGCGCTTACTGAAACTGGTGGTCCCTCACAGCCCTAGCCAATGGCACGGCTGGGCAAGCCAGCGTATTCGAACTGTGAAGGCTGTTCTGCGCTGGGCGATCAACTCCAGCGGCCCGCTGGTAAGCGCGAGACTTAAACCACAGCGGCGACCGGCGTAAGGCTTCGCTCGTTCCCGTTCATGCTGGCTAGGGCTTCCTTAGCTATCTCGGTCATGCTGTCCGCCAGCGAAGTTTCACAGGCCGCGAAACGCATAAGCTCAATCTTCTTCAGCGCTTCCGTGGCCACCCTCAGCTTGGACTCGAGATCGCGGATCGTGGCAGCGGCAGGCGATAGATCGGTGAACTCGTCGCTCATCCAATCCAACCAATCAGCAATTTCACTCGGTGTCGTGGTGTTGGTCATTCTGCTTCCCTTTAGTTTTTGGATGCACGAATTAGACACCGAAATGAAGGGGGGCGGCCAAAAGCGGGCACACGCCCTCAACAGGGTACCAAATGGTACCGGGATCGGCGTGAGGCCGAAGCCCCTACGTATTTCATCCGCCGGTCGTCCCGCACGCGATAGCGTGAATTGCTCCTAGTATCAATTCTATGGAGAATTCGTCAACCCCATAAATCCGTGGCGACCAATCAATCGTAAGGGTCGCCACTATAATCGTCGGGATATCAAGCTTGACCGTTGACCGCTGTTATCAGAATGTTATCGATTGTCGTGCGCAAGGCCTTTTGCCAATCTAGGGAACACCTTCTCATGCCTGTAAAGCTCAGCCTTGAGGAGTATGATCGCGTCATGGATAGGTGGAGAGAGGCGCAAAAGGCCACGAAGGAAGCCGAAGCGGCGTGTGAGCAGCATAGAGCCCAGCACGGGGTCCTTGCAGAAGAACTCGTGGAAGTCTTGGTCGATGCAAAACACCACGAGTTTCGAATTCTATCCCGGCTGAATCGTTAGCTGACACCACTGGGCCGTTATGCAGCTTGCGCAAACGATCCGTTTCCTTCCAGTGCGGCAACCACCAACTGCAAACCTGCTTCACCCATCGCCTGTAGGTCAGCAAGGTTGGCCTTTAGCTTTTCAGTCTCGGCTTGGGCTTCCTTGGCGTCGCGGGTGTGGTCGTATCGGCCCTCGGCTTCCTTCCGCGCGAAGCGGGCGATCTCGGCATGCGCCACCGGAGCAGGAGCCCCGTTCTGACCGAAGACCACCGCCTTGATCCCATCGATCCGGCGCACTTCCCAGAAGCTTCGCCCGGGCTTGAGCTGGAAGAAGATGTAACCCACGAGGATCGGCTTCTGCACCTTCCTGCGGGCGGCTCCGCGTCCACGGTAGCGGGTCTCCTGCGGGTAGTAGGCTGGGATCTTCCTTTCGTCCAAGCCTGCCCTAGCCTTGGCCTCGCACTTGGGATTGACTCGGCCGATGTACCACTGGGTTTCGGCATCAGGTCCGAGGCGAGCAATGTCAGCTGCTGTGACCATGAAGTCGTGACGGGTAACATCAATCACGCCGCCACCTGCATCGTGGCCCCACGCCACAGCTGACCGTCATGGGCGACCCAGAAGGTCTTGCCTCCATGAACCACCGCACGAGGAAAGCCACCCTCTGCCAGACAGGCCTTCACCAACTTGGCATCGTCACCGAGGCTCAGTGGAACGCCCATGCTCTCATAACCCAGCCCAAGCCGGACAAGACGGCTCTTCACTGCATCCTCGCCACGGCTCAGAGCAGCGGCCATCCTCTTGACCGACGTGCGAGCCGAATGGTCGCGTAGGTACTCGTCCTCGTATTCCATCCACTTTGCCATCAGGCTGCCTCCTCATTTTGAACCACCGGCGCGACGATCACGCCTTGTTCGATCAGTTTTGCCCGCATCTCCGCGCTCATGTGGCTTCCGGCCTCCAAGGGGGCGCTGGGCGGGCGGTGAAGGGTGCGACGGGCTTTCATCGCCATCGCGGTCGGGGTGCCGTCCAAGGCCTGCTTGACCTCGCTGACCATGGCCTTCACCTGCTCGGGGCTGTCCTTCACCACCGGCTTCGGCTCAGGGGCCTTGGGCTGGGCGGCCTGCTGGATCGCCGTCTTGGCGCGGTGCCATGCGCGGCTGAACTTGCTCACCACCGTCGTTTCGCGGGCCAGTGCGGCCAGCTTGCCCGGCTTGGGGGCCCACTCGGCATCGGGAAGGGCGACATAGGCCTTCATGCCCGCTTCGATCGATGCGGCCGTCAGACCTTTCAGGGCTTCGAAGTAGTCCGCCCAGAACATGGTCCACTCGGCATCGGTGCGCTTCGTGCGCAGATCACCGAACGTCTGCTCGCGGCTGCGGATGATCCCGACGATCTCCTGCGGCGTGGCGGGCTTCAACGCCTCGTGCCGCAGGGCAGGGAGCAGCATGGCCGCTTGCCCGCGCAGGATCTCGCTGCCCGCAATGGCCTTGATCGCCACCACGTCAGAAGTCTCCTCGAGCAGCCACGAGCGCAGCGGCCCCTCCAGCGCCGGTAAACGAACGCTCTCGGTTTGCACGGTTGGCGGATTGATGGTCGTCGCCTGCATGGTTGGCCTCCGGAATAATCAAGGCTTTGCGGTTGTCCGCGATGCTCTGGGCAATGGCGGCGTCGAAGAACTTCCAGGTCGAAATCGGGGTGCCCGTGCGCTGGGCCAACGAAGTCACCACCGGCAGCACGTCATGCTCCCAGCTCGCACCGTCTCGCTTCCACGCGGCCAGTCGGCCCATCGTGGTCACCAGTCCGGGCTGTCGGCTTACGTCGAGGCGAACGGTCTTGGCGGCACGGACCAGAGCCATCGCCCAGTCCATCGCCTGACCTTGGGGCCAATCGTCACCACCGGCGTTCACAACCGTGCCCTCGACACACACCACCGGTTCGCAGTGGTTCGCATCGTTCGCACTCGCGCACGCAGCAGCAGCAATTCCTTCTGACGTATCCTCTGACGGTTCAAACGTAGTGAGCCCGGACACAGTGTCCGGTGAGGGTGGACAGGGTGTCCGGTTGGTTTGGACAGATTGTCCGGTTGGTTGGACACGTTGTCCGGTTGCTGCGCCACTACCGGACAGATTGGCCGCTTGCTGAAAAGCCAGCAGCACAATGGCGTCCGAGGTGCGCGATCCGTCACGACGACGGCGCTCCTGACGCGCAATCACGCCCTTGGCCTCAAAAGCCTCCAGAACGCGGCGCACAGTGCGGTCCCAACACGCTGCCTGCTGGGCAATGCTCTCCTGTCCGGGGAAGCATTCGCCATCCCCGTCGGCATAGTTGGCCAGCACCAGCAGAACGGCCTTCTCGGTCGAGCTTTCGACCGGATATGACAAGGCCCAGCTGATCGCTTGAACGCTCATCGCCGCTTACCAGCCGCCAGTGCCGCGTGAAGGGTTTCGCGCTGGGCTTTGTCGATGTGCCGCGTTTGGCCATGGCGCGCACGTGCGGCCTCTCGCTGCTGGCGATAGTGGCGCTGGAAGCGTGCATACGCTTTGGCGCTGGAGCCGCGACGGGCCCACAGCCCAGCAAAGCGCTGAAAGCCGCGGTGCGCCCAGTACAGGATCTGCCCGCCCATTAGTTCAGCCTCGCCTTGGGCACACCGGCACGCAGGACGGCCGCGTGCGCACGGTCCAGCATGGCTTCGGCGTTCTCGGCCACGTCCACAGCCTTGTGAGCAGTTTCGACCAAATCCGCATGCATCCGGTCCAACGCCTCGGCGCTGCAACCGGCCTTGCGGGCATCATCCAGGGCAATGACCGCCAGCGCCGTTTCGCGCAGGATCGCTGCCACGTCTTTCATCGCGGTGCTCATGCGCCCACCCCGTTCAGAACGTCGTTGATTTCGGCCTTGGCCTGCAGCGCGGCATCGCGGATGCGGCGGGCTTCGGCCTCGGTGATCTTTCCGTCCTTGCTGGCTAGCCAGATCATGCCTTGCAGGCTGGCTGCAGCTTCCGTGGCCTCGCTGGCCTCGGTCATCAAATCGACCACCGCCATATCTTCCGGCTCGCTGAACAGGTCGATGATCTCGCGCCGTTCGGCAGAGGTCAGCGGCATGGCGGCCAGACGGTGCAGCGGAATGCTGGTGTCCGGATGGTCGGCGCTCTCATAGTGGGACCAAACCCCCGGCGACACGCCGGCAGACCGGGCCGCAGCTTCGTTCGAGCCGATGCGGATACGAATGCGCTTGGTCAGCGTCTTAATCAGCTGGGTGCTCATGTTCACCAAAGGTTCTGGATTGGGGTTTGGATGACGCTGGCCTGACCACTGCCTACAAAGGCAGCATGGGAAACACCGTCATCTGCGTGGATTTCAGGACCGGCTTGCGAATGAACCGTGTGGCTTGGCTGGCGCATGGATCAGGCCGCCTTCAGCTTTTCAGCGGCGGCGGCGGCGAGCTCGTCCAAGGTGGCGATCTCAGCCTTAGCGATAGCCGCCCATCGTGTGGCTGGAATGCTGTCACATCGCTTCCAAGCGTGTGCATTGTTGGGGTCTTCGCCGAGCGTCCGAGCAAGAGCAGTCGGTCCACCAGCGTCACGGATGATGTCGGAAAAGGTCCTCATGCAAACATCGTATGAAACTTACGATTTAGAGGCAAGAGAAAATCGTAAAGTTCTTACGGCGCGTGCATCGTATGAAACATACATGAGCACCACCGATGATCGTGATCCAGAAGTTGTTGCCCGCGGCGAGCGCCTGCGTAAGGCCCGCCTAGCCGCAGGATTCGACAGCGTGGCAGAGGCTTGCCGCAAGCTGGGCTTCAACCAGAACAGCTACTATCTGCACGAGAATGGTCGCGGCACCTTCTCGTTTAAGATGGCCCAGCAACGGTATGCCCCAGCCTACAGGGTCAATGCAGAGTGGCTTTATAGCGGCGTCGGTAGTCCCGACGACAACGTTACGTCCGATACTGTCCCAGTCGTTGGCTACGTCGGAGCAGGGTCAGTCGCGACCCTGTTTGCTGAGGGGCAGGGACCTTTGGACTACGTTGAGCCGCCGCAGAACGCGACAGCCAGCACCGTTGGGCTGAAGGTGCAGGGTGTCAGCCTTGGACCGGTCTGGGACGAAGCTATCTTGTTCTACGACGATGTCCGCTCGCCCGTGACGCCTGACTTGCACGGTCGTTTATGCGTGGTAGGCCTTCCGGACGGGCGCGTGCTCGTAAAGATGCTCAAGGCCGCCAACGATGGCACCTTCCATCTACTGTCGAACACGTCTGAAGAGCCGCTGCTCAATCAGGAAGTTGAGTGGGCGGCGCGGGTAAAGGCGGTTCACCCTCGTTAGGTTTCTTTGGTGGGCTCCGCGTTCAGGATATGAAGCTTTACAAGCACATCGTCTTTGAACGACGGCTTCGCCTGGACGTTTAGTGGAAGCGCTTCATTGAAAGCTGCCGAATAGACGTTCGGAAACTCGTCGAAGGCTGGATCTCGGATGTCTGCGGCGATGAAACGGCCCGGATCTTCGACCAGTTCCACTTTGGCATTGCGGCTATGCCGAGTAAGACTATCAAATTTAACGTGAAACTGTTCCATATCGCCAACCGTAATGCTGCCACCTGATCGCACAGCTTCTGCTATCGCGACGTCAATTTCGGTCGCTGTTCGCATGTCGCCGCCGCCAATCAGAAGCACTTCGGAAGTCCGCCCTACCGGGGCCACGATTTGCTTGGCTTGAGGTAGCATAGTCTCGATGGCGTCTTGGACGGCAGACAATGATCGCGCGTGCATCCGTTCCATCGTTGCTCGTTCGTCGGCGCGGTCGTTGAAGCTCGAGCGCTGAGTTTCCTGAAAGATTTCTAGCAGCTGTTCCATATGTTGTGACGCATCCTTTTTGCGGCCGCCATGATACAGCACCACTGAGCTCAAAAGATGTTTGACGTAGTCCGACCCAAGGGAGACCGATACCTCGTATACAAACGGTAGTACGCCCATTGCACCGGCGATAAATCCGGATATCTCGACACATGCGGCTCTGGGAGCCGCGACTTGCACCCTAATATCCGTGCGTTTGCGGCCCAACTTTTCGGTCGGGTGATGACAAGCCCACAAACCCTTGTGAATGGCTTGGTCTACGCCGACTAGCGATTTACCTAAAAGCCCCATGTCGATCGCGTGTCGCGATGCGTCGGCACCGTCAAACCGCAAAATAAAATCGTTAGACATCAGCACCTACCTCAAGCCCTTGGACTGCTTGATAGTGCCGAAGTTGATAGCGCAGCGTTACGTCAAATTGGCAGCCCTTTTTCGGTGAGTCGTAAGAACATTACGAAATCTGCTTGACGTGCGATCGTATGTTTCTTACGGTTTAGAGATCAACCGATGGGAAATCACATGACCCGCGTCCTCGACATTCTGGAAACGCCCCGTCACCCGCATGAGGTGATCACTGAGCGCCTACGTGAACTGGCTTGCCGCGAGCCCATGCCAGACCCGCGCGCCGTTCCGTTCAACGTCCCGACCGTCAGCAAAGCCCGCTGGCACACCATCCTCTCAGGTGTGGTGCTGGTGACCTTCCTTGGCCTGATCTGGTGGGCCCTGCTTTCTGTTGGAGGCGCAGGATGACCAGCAATGCTAACGCCCCATGGTGGTACAGCGATAACGGCGAGGATTTTAACGGGCCGTACGACACGCGAGCGGAAGCGCTCGAAGCTGCTCGCGAGGACGAACTGGAGTTCGCTTCACTGGTCCAAGCCCTCCCAGGCTTTTCAGCATGCCGTTATATTCCGCCCGCGTCTCGGCTCGTTGAGGACGCTGTCGATGCTGCTTGCGATGATGGCTTCATGGGTGAGGACGGCCCGCCAGAATACGGCGGAGAAGATTTCGTTGCTGCATGCAGCGAGCTTGATGCCCTCGAGGACACGCTCCCGCGCACATGGCGACTGCGGATGGTCGGCACTCAAGAAGATGGCGTGCCAACGGGACTAGCCGCATGACCCACCCCCTTACCACCCACCACAGGACCGGGGAGGCGGCTAACAACCCCTCTCCGGATGTGGCCCGATATAACGTGACCACCGTCCCCACGATCAAGCGCGACGTCGACCTGTTCGGCCTAACCACTGTTCGGATCGATCAAAAGCGCACAGCGGATACGGTCGGCGCGCCGGTGCTGTACGTCTCGGCCTACGTCGAAGATGCGGCGGCTTTTGCACACCGCGTGGCCAATGCTCTGAACTGCGTGCCGCCTGTGGCTGCAGCACAGCCCGTTGCTCCCGATCATCCGACCGCGTGGGCGGGCCAGTATCCGCTGCCTGATTTTGTGGAAGAGGTGGATTACGAAGCGGCTTTGTTCCTGCCGGAAAACCTCACCGAGGCGAACTGGAAGGCATGGGCCGCCACGATCAACCGCTACATCGATCTGGCAACCACCGCGGTACAGTTGCAGCAGATGGAATGCGCCAACGTGCTGGGCCTTCGCGCCTGTCCGTCCGCACTGCGTGGACCCATCGGTCGCAAGCTGCATGCCCGTTACATCGAGACGGAGGATCAAGCGGCATGATCGACCAGGACCACCGTCACCTAACCACCGAACAGGCCCGTCTGCTGCGTCACCTGCGCCCAGAGCGTGTCTTGTCCCGCGCCGCATTCCATGGCCGACCGTTCCGCCTAGAGGACACCCCGCACACCTTCCCCGAAGAGCTGGTGCTGGGCCTCGTCGACGACGGCCTGCTGCGCGTCACCCAACAAACCAGCGGCTGGGCCAAATACGCCCCCTGCGCCTTCACCGTTCGCCTCGCCACCGACGGCGAGAAGATCCGCGCAGGAATCATCACAGGTGCCCGCCAACCCGAAACAGGAAACGCTGCATGAACGCCGCCCTAACTGCCGAGGAGCGCGAAACCCTACAGGCCGCCAATCGTATCAAGCGCAGCCTCAGACGTGAGCGTCGCCGCAACCTTCTGGCCCAGCGTCCGCATGAAAAGAAACACCGCGGACGTGAGCGCGACACCGGCTATCTGGCCTACCTGCGCCGCCAGCCCTGCGAGGTGCGCCACATGGGCGGCTGTGATGGCCCGATCCACGCGGCGCACATCCGCTACTCGGACGCAAAGCATGGGGTGAACCCCGGCATGGGCCGCAAGAACCATGACCGCCACGCCAATCCGTTGTGTGAGCGCCATCACCTCCACGACCAGCACCAGCGTTCCGAGCGGGCGTTCTGGGCCGAGGCTGGCAAGGACCCATACGAAGTGGCCGCTGGTCACTATGAAGCATACAGGAGAGCAGCATGACCGACAGTAGGAGTGTTCACCCCGCCTCCGGCTCCGTACCCGTCGAGGATGGCTTCTACTGGGTGCGTCGTCGTCAGAACTGGCAAGTTGCGCAGTGGGAGCACTCGTCGTTTTGGCTCTGCGCTGACCAAGGCGAATACGAGCCGGAATGGTTCGACGAAATCGACCCCCGCCCAATCACAAGGGAGCCAAACCCATGAAGCTTAGTGTTTACGCTGTGCGCGTGGCCGAAACGCGCGAGCCTGTCGGTATCATCGCTGCCAAAGACCCTCAACACATCGCGAGCATCGTTGATGAACTCTGCCCGACGCAGGGGATGGAATATCTGCCGCTGGGTGCTGGGGGGATTTTCGTTGCTGAGACCACGAAGCAATGGCCCGACCCGCGAGAGCCCGATGAAATGACGGACACGCCTTTCTCTCATGTGTCTGAAGGCTGGAGCGGCTGTGTCCATAAGGACGATGGCTGGCTGCCCATGCCATCTAGTTTGGAGCCAACCGAATGACCTACGCCTACACGCCTGAAACCTTGGCGGACCTGTGGGAGGTATCCTCCGGCACCGTCCGCAATCTGGTCCGAGACGGCCAACTCAAAGCCTTCCGCATCGGTCGGCAAATCCGCATCCGGCCTGAAGCAGTTATCGAATACGAGGAACGCCAATGTCTGAATGGCGCATCAAACTCTACCGAGGAAAATACGCCGCTGTCAGGTCGGTCAATGGCGCGACGGAGCGGTACTCGCTACGCACCGCCGATTATGCAGAGGCCCAGCGCAGGCTAATCGACTTCCAGCTTCAGCCGGAGGGCGAGCTGGTACGCGACCTGATGGCCGTCTATCTGGCCGACAAGCGCAAGACGGCCATCCGCTGGAAAGACCTTGAGGGCGCGTGGAAGCAGGCCGAGCCAACGTTCGGCCACCTGCGCCCTGACCAGATTACCCGCGACCTGTGCCGCAAGTATCGGGATATGCGCTACGCCCAAGGTCGCAAGCCCGCGACCGTGCGCAAGGAGCTTGAGACCGTCCGTGCCGGCATGTTCTTCTCGAAGTCGGGAAGGGCGGCCATCTTCGAGCTGCCCCCTCAGCCGAAGCCGAAAGAGCGTTTCCTCACGAAAGAAGAGGCTCGCCAACTGGTGAAGGCGGCAAGGCCATTCCCGCACATCCGCGCCTTTATCGTCCTATCCCTGACCACTGCGGCCCGCCAATCCGCATTGCTGGAACTGACGTGGGATCGCGTGGACTTCAAACGAGGCCGTATCTCGCTCTCGCTGGGCGATGATCTGGACGAGACCCGCAAGCGCCGCGCAGAGGTGCCGATAAACCGCCGCGCACGGTTGTACCTTGAGGCGCTCTATCGCGCTCGCACATGCGACTATGTGATTGAGTGGGGAGGCCACCGCGTGCTGTCGGTCAAGAAGGGCTTTAAGGCCGCTTGCGACAGGGCAGGGCTGGAAGGCGTCACCCCGCACATCCTTCGCCACTCAGCGGCGTCGTGGATGGCAATGGCTCGCGTGCCGATGCTCGACATCAGCAAATACCTTGGCCACACCGACATCATGGTCACGGCCAGACGGTATGCAAAGGTTCACCCCGATTACCTACGTCAGGCGGCAGATGCGCTGGAATGGTAATTGTGGCGGTTCAAAAGCACCTAAGAGCAAATAGGGCGTTTGAACGATAGGCGTTGTATTTATTGGGAAAAGATGGTGGACGCGACAGGGATTGAACCTGTGACCCCCTCGGTGTGAACGAGGTGCTCTCCCGCTGAGCTACGCGTCCATCTTCTGGAACGGGTTCGATGCGAACCGCGTCGGGAGGCGGTCATTTAGTCCGCGAATCTCCCGACCGCAAGTCTAAAATTTTCAAATACCTGCGGCACGCGTGGCTTCAGGGGTTTCGGCCTCCGGATCGCCCGGCAGCCACTGGACGCGACCGTTATAGATATCCTCGTCCAGAATGCCTTCTTCCTTGGCCACGAGGACAGGGACCAGCATTTGACCGGTCACATTGGTGGCCGTGCGCATCATGTCGACGATGCGGTCGATAGCGACGATGTAACCGATGCCTTCCAGCGGCAGGCCCGCCGTGGCCAGTGTCAGGGTCAGCATGACGATGGACGTGCCCGGAACGCCAGCGGTGCCCAGCGAGCCGAGAACTGCGGTCAGGCCGATCAGGATGTACTGGGTCAGGCTGAGGTCCAGCTGGAAGTACTGGGCGATGAAGATGGCGGCGATCGACGGATAGATGGCACCGCAGCCGTCCATCTTCACATTGGCCCCCAGCGGCACAGCAAAGGCGGCATAGGCTTGAGGCACGCCCAACCGCTCGACCGTCTGGCGAAGAGTGATCGGCAGGGTGCCCAGCGACGAAGAGGTGGCAAAGGCGGTCTGCTGGGCCGCGAAGGCTCCACGGAAGAAGCTGATGACCTTAAGCCCGTGCAGCTTCAATAAGCCCGAATAGACCACCAGAATGTGGAACAGGCAGGCGGCATAGATCGCGAGAATGAATTTGCCCAGCGGCAGCAGGCTCTCCCAGCCATAGCCACCGACCACCGAGCCGATCAGGGCGAAAACGCCAAACGGGGTCAGCTGGATGATCCAGCGGGTGATGCGGAAGACGATGGCGGCACCTTCGTCCACGACGCGGCGGGCGGTCTGGGCGCGGTCACCCAGTGCTACAAGGGCCGCCCCGACGAAGGCCGAGAAGAAGATGATCTGCAACACCTTGCCTTCGCTGAGCGCGGCAAACGGATTGCGGGGCACGATATCCAACAAAACCTGCAGCGGCGTCGGGATTTCACGTGCCTTGACCTCGCCCAGCGGCAGCTCGCTGAGGCCGATACCGGGATTGATAATGTGCGCCGTCGCAAAGCCGACCAGCACGGCCAGCAGGGACGTGATGGCAAACCAGACGATTGTGCGAATACCCAGACGCACCGCACCCACGCCTTCGCCCAGCTTGGCGATGGACGAGGCGATGGTGAACAGCACCAGAGGGGCGACCACCATGCGGATCAGGTTCAGGTATACATCCCCGATCGGTTGCAGGATCGTAGGGGCCAGATCGCCCAGCAATAGACCTGCAACCACACCTAGGCCGAGACCGGCAAAGGTGCGTTTCCAGAGGGGAATGGCAAAGAAACGACGGATCATGGCACCACCTGACATAGTGTGCCTATGTCTGAGCGTGCGCCTCTCGGGGCAACCGCCCAAACGCCAGCAGCACCCCCAGAAGTTCTGAACCGTCGTTTAGTTCAGCTAAAGGTTCAGCCCGTCAGGCGTGCCAGCGCTGGCTCGAATTCATCATAATGATCAATAGTGATGTCGCCGCCGATCTGTTCCAGCGGTACGTCGCTGTAGCCAAAGCTGACAAGGATGCAGGGGATGTTGGCGGCCTTGGCCGCGCGGGTGTCGGTGGTGGAGTCGCCGACCATGATCGCCTTGGCCGGATTACCGCCGACCTTCAGCACAGCTTCACGGATATGGGCACCATCCGGCTTCTTGGCCGTGACGATATCGGGACCCACGATAGCGGCAAAACGGCTGCTGATGCCCAGCGTGTCCATCAGATTGATCGACAGGTCGGTGCGCTTGTTGGTGGCCACCACAAGCGTCGCGCCACGCGCGGCCAGACGGTCAAGCACATCAAGGCACGAGGGGAAGGGCGCGGTATCGACGGCGATATTGGCGTTGTAGTCGGCAAGGAAGGCATCAAACAGCGTCTTGCTGTTGTCCTCGTTCCACTCGGCACCGGCCTCTGCAAAGCCGTTCTTCAGCAAGGCCAGTGCGCCGTGACCGACCAGATGGCGGGCCGCCGATACGGGGCGTGGCGGCAGGCCTTCCTTCTCCAGAAGCCGGTTCAGCGTGCCGATCAGGTCGGGCGCGGAGTCCACCAGAGTTCCGTCCAGATCAAAGGCAATCGTCCAGCCTTCCAGATCGCGTTCGGCCATTGGTGTCTCCCGTTCAGGCTTTGGATGGTTTAGAGCCATAAGCGACTAGCCCCCGGGACGATTCATGACCAGCATTTCCACACGCCGCGCCGCCATCATTCTTGCCGCAGGGCAGGGCACCCGTATGAAGTCGTCGCTGCCCAAGGTGCTGCACCCCGTCGGGCACCGCGCCATGGTGGATCACGCCATCGACGCCGCCGAGGCTTTGGGCTGTGAAAAGATCGTTGTGGTGGTCGGCAACCATTCGCCGGAAGTGCGCGCCCACATCGTCAAGCGACTGGGCGAGGACGCCATCGCCGTTCAAGACCCGCCGTGCGGCACGGGCCACGCCGTGCGTGCTGCCGAAGAGGCGCTGAAGGACTTCGATGGTGAAGTGGTCATCACCTATGGCGACGTGCCGCTGCTGAAGGCCAAAGACATCGAGCCTGTGTTCGGCGGCAAGGGCGTCAGCGTCATCGGTTTCGAAGCCCGCGATCCGGGTGCTTATGGTCGTTTGGTGATCGAGGGCGAAACCCTTGTGGCCATCACCGAGGCCAAGGAAGCGACGCCTGAGGTGCTGGCCATTCGTTCGTGCAACTCGGGCGTTATGGCAGCCCCGTCCAAGATGCTGTTCGAACTTCTGGCTGATGTGAAGAACGAGAACGCCAAGGGCGAATACTATCTGACGGATGTGGTCGAACTGGCCCGTAAGGCTGGTCACGACACCCGCGCCGTGTTCGCCCATGAGGACGCCGTGATGGGCGTGAACTCGCAAGCCGAACTGGCTGATGCCGAAGCGCTGTTCCAGAAGGTGCAGCGCGAGACCTTTATGGCCAATGGCGTGACCATGAGCGCGCCGGACACTGTTCATTTTGCCTATGACACCCAGATTGCTGCTGGCGTTACGATTGAGCCGTTCGTGGTGTTCGGCCCGGGTGCAGTGGTCGAAAGCGGCGCACGTATCCGCAGCTTCTCGCACATCGAAGGGGCCAAGGTTGGTGCAAAGGCCGAGGTTGGTCCTTACGCCCGCCTTCGCCCCGGTGCGGACCTCGGCGAGAAGGTGAAGATCGGCAACTTTGTCGAAGTGAAGAACGTCTCGCTAGGCACGGGTGCCAAGGCCAACCATCTGGCCTATCTGGGCGACGGCTCGGTGGGTGCAGGCGCAAACATCGGCGCGGGCACGATCTTCTGTAACTATGACGGCTTCTTCAAACACCGAACCGAGGTGGGCGAAGGCGCTTTCGTTGGCTCGAACAGTTCTCTGGTCGCGCCGGTCACCATCGGGGACGGAGCCATGGTCGGCTCGGGGTCGGTGGTGACGAAGAGTGTAGGGGCGGGGGAGCTGGCGCTGGCGCGAGCACCGCAGGTCAACAAGTCCGGTTGGGCCACACGGTTCATGGACATGATGCGTGCCAAGAAAGCAGCGAAAAAGTGAGTGATATCCAGAAGAAGAATGCCGGCTATGCAGCGGCCCAGTACGTAGAGGCCGGCATGAAGGTCGGTCTCGGCACGGGCTCGACGGCGGCGTGGTTCGTCAAAGCCCTGGCCGAGCGCAACCTGCCGGACCTGAAATGCGTGCCGACCTCTGAAAAGACAGCCGATCTGGCGCGCGAACTGGGCCTCACGCTATCCACTCTGGAAGACACGCCGCGTCTGGATTTGACAGTTGATGGTGCCGACGAAATCGGCCCTGATCTGGCGCTGATCAAGGGCGGCGGCGCGGCCTTGCTGCGTGAAAAGCTGGTGTGGGAGGCCTCTGACCGCTGCATCGTCATCGCCGACGAAGCCAAGGTTGTCGAGCAACTGGGCCAATTCCCTCTGCCGATCGAAGTGGTAGCCTTCGGACACAAAACGTCCGGTGCGCGTATCAACGCCGTTCTGGCCGTCCATGGCGTGGGCGAGGCCACCGTACGCCAAGCCGATCGCGGCATGGTCCGCACCGACGGCGGCAATGTGATCTATGATGCGGCCAAGGGCGTGATCACCGATCCCGTCAAACTGGCTGCTGATCTGAAAGCTGTGACCGGCGTCGTCGAACACGGCCTGTTTCTCGGCCTGACCGATCTGGCCGTGATCGGAACGGATGAAGGCCACCACACCGTGTCGCGCTGACGTTCTGTCAGCACACTAACGTCTGGGCGAGGGCACACCCCTCGCAAGTGACGCTTCCGATCACTAGATGATCGGTCAGTTAATTGCCGGAGCCTCCCATGTCTCAATCTTACGACTACGATCTGTTTGTCATCGGTGCCGGTTCGGGTGGCGTCCGTGCTGCGCGTCTGACGGCGCTGGGTGGCAAGCGCGTCGCCGTTGCCGAAGAGTACCGCGTGGGTGGCACCTGCGTGATCCGGGGCTGCGTGCCCAAGAAATTCATGGTGATGGCCTCCGAGGTCAGCCACCAGTTGGAAACTGCCAAGGGCTTTGGTTGGACCATCGAAGGCGCGTCCTTTGACTGGAAAACCTTCCTGACCACCAAAGAGGCCGAGATTGCCCGACTGTCGGGTATTTATACGGCCAATCTGGGCAAGGCCGGCGTAGATGTGATTCAGGGTCGCGCTGTCCTTAAGGACAACCATACGGTCGAGATCGTGGGTACCGGCCAGACCATTACGGCCGAACGCATTCTGATTGCTGTCGGTGGGCGTCCGTTCAAGCCGGATGTACCGGGCATCGAACACTCCATCACCTCCGAAGAAGCCTTCCTGCTGCACGAACTGCCCAAAAAGGTGGTCGTGGTCGGCGGCGGCTATATCGCCGTCGAGTTCGCGGGCATTTATGCAGGGCTGGGCGTGGACACGACGCTCGTTTATCGCGGCAGCAACATCCTGCGCGGCTTTGACGAAGACGTGCGCGCCCATCTGACCCGTGAGATTGAAAAGCACGGCGTGAAGGTGATGCTGGGCTGTGAGCACACCGAGATCGTCAAAACAGAGAACGGCCTGCTAAGCCGCTTTAGCAACGATTGGGAGATCGAGACCGATCAGGTCATGTTCGCCACCGGCCGCCAGCCTTATGTGAAGGATTTGGGCCTGGAAAATGCGGGCGTGGAGCTGACGGAAAGCGGGGCCATCAAGGTCGACGACTATTCCAAGACCACGGCAGACAATATCTGGGCTGTCGGTGATGTGACCGACCGCATCAATCTGACGCCGGTCGCCATTCGCGAGGCTGTGGCCTTCCACGAGACGGTCTATAAGAACAATCCGCAGCGCTTTGACTATGAAGCGGTGCCGACCGCGGTGTTCAGTCAGCCGCCGGTGGGAACTGTCGGCCTGACCGAGGCCGAGGCACGCCGCGCCTGCCCGGGCGAGGTTGATGTATACGTCACCCGCTTCCGCCCGATGAAGTACGCTTTCTATGGTGCGGAATACCGCACACTGATGAAGCTGGTGGTCGAGGCCGAGACTCAGAAGGTTGTGGGCTGCCACATCGTCGGTCCGGATGCGCCGGAAATGATCCAGCTGGCCGCTATCGCCGTGAAGGCGGGCCTGACCAAGGATCAGTGGGACGCGACCTGCGCCCTGCACCCGACCGCAGCAGAAGAACTGGTGACCCTGCGCGATAAGCAGGCCCCGCAAGCCAGCGTCGGCTGATCAATCGGACAGAAGGCGGTCGCGCGCGGCATTGACCCGCGCGGCCAGCCCTTCGGACCCGCCCTGATCGGGGTGGGTGCGCGCCATAAGGCGTTTCCAGGCCGACTGAATATCGTCACGTGTCGCCTGTGGCCCGACGCCCAGAATCGCGCGCGCCTCGGCCACACTCATGCGGCTGCCGGGGGCTGGTGCAGGCTTGGGCGGGGGCACGCTGCGGATGCGCGATTGCAGCACCAGATAAAGGCCCGCCGCGAATAAGGCTGCGGCCCAAATATAGCTGCCCTTGGCTACGCAAAGGACGGCGCCTGCAAAACAGGCACCGCCCAAAATGGTCGCAGAGATGCGCCAGTGGCCCCGACGGGCCTTCTCAGTCTGTTTGCCCAGCCGCACCATGACCCAGAGAGCCACGGCGGCCAGACCCAGTCCGATTAAAAGCATGCCTTGATCAGGCCGCAGCCGTCAGGGGTGCCAGTGCGTCTTCCAGACCCATGTCGGCCATCAGGCCACGCAGTTCCTGACGCGCCGACACGTGAGACATGGTCACCGCCACCGGACGCACTTCGTCCGACAGGTCTGCCACGGTCAGGCCGAACGGGAAAAGTTCTCGATAGATCACGCGCTCGCGCAGGCCCGGGCCGACGCGGAAACCCACGCGCTTGGCCAGCTTGCCCATACGCTCTTCCAGACGGTCACGGTTGCGGGCATGCGCGCCTTGCAGACGGTTGGTGACCACCAGCCAGTCGATGGTGACCTGACGGCCCTCGGTAATGGCGCGGTGCTTGCGGGCTTCCCACACGCTCTCGGAATAGATGGACGGCTTCTTCAGCTCCAGCGTCACCGGATCGACCTGACCCAGCAGGTCGAAGTCCACGAAGCTGTCGTTCATCGGGGTGACGATCTGATCGGCACGGGCGTGGGCGGCGCGCGACAGCGGCGTGTCACCGCCGGGGGTGTCGATCAGAATGACCTCAGCGTTTTCACGGGCAGCATTAAAGGCCTCGTCGAAGCGTGCCAGTTGTTCGTCTTCTGCCGCGCGGGCCAACGCCTTGCCGTCGCCCATGTCGGCCACATAGGGTTGCGGCAGGCTGATACCATTGGCGGCCACCCACTCTGCGCGGTTGGCAAAGAAGCGCTGCATGGAATGCTGGCGCAGGTCCAGATCGATAATGGCGACCTTTCTGCCAGCGTGCAGAAGGCCGGTGGCGATGTGGATGGCGAGGGTCGACTTGCCCGCTCCGCCTTTTTCATTGCCGATGACGATGACCAGAGGCTGCGCCATTGTTCCCAAACCCACTTTAAACGGGCCGACTCATGAGCGAGGGCCCTGTATTATGGCGGGAAGATCGGGCCCAGCGCCCAAATCGTCAATGAAAGCTTAATGGAAGACTGTGGATGGCGTGACCGTAACGGTCGGTCGGCTGCACCATGGATCGGCCGAAGCCACTGTCTGGCAAAGGGTTTGGGCGCGGCCAGCCGAGGCCGTGACACGCAGGCGAACCATATTGCGTCCGTTAACGACCGCTGGCTCGAACTGCGGATCGAGGCCGCGCAGGTCGCCGCCATGAGGTCCGCGGCTCAGGCGCTCCCATGCGGTATGGGCCGAGCTGGCCGTGCTGAATGCGCCCAGTTGAACCGTGCGACTGCCGGTGTCGGCGGGGGCGGCCGACTTGGCCGGGGCGGGGGGGGGGGGG
>NZ_DIGV01000012.1:0-6466 GCF_002419815.1 Brevundimonas sp. UBA5713
TCAGCGCCAGCCCGCCCAACACCAGATGGCGGTCGCGCGAACCAACACGCACACCGGCCTCGGCGCGGCGGGCCGACAGGATGCGGCGGCCAGCCTCGGCGCGCGCGGACTTCCATCCGGCCTCGTCCAGCAGGCCAAGGCCCTTCATCCGGTCCAGTTCGGCCAGTTCGCGCGCGCCAGCCAGACGGTCGGCCTCGACTTCGCTCAGCGCGCTTTGGTCGCCTGCACCCCGACGTGCAAAGGACAGGACCCACAGTCCCGCCAGTGCCGTCACCATTCCTGTCATGATCCAAAAGATCGCCATGGTGCCGCTGTAGCGGATCAGGGCTGACGAAGCGAGATGCGAGACGCCGCACCTGCACTGGCCAATCGTCTACGCACGGTTCGTGCGGCTTCTTTGGCACCGGCCAGTTGCAGTAGGTCGATCAAAACCTGCAGGCGTCGACGGGCCAACTGGCCATGATCGGGCGCTTCGCCACGGTTCATCCGGTCCAGAGCCTCATCGGCCCAATCGGCGATACGTCCGGTGATTCCCTCAACCGTCTGGCGACGCTCGGCCTCGCAGCCCAGCGTCATGGCCGGACCGCGCGACACCGACAACAGCCCCATCAGCAGGCGCGCCTTTTCCACCTGGGCGTCATCCATAGTGGCCATCAGGCGCGGCACAGCGCGGGTCATACGGCCCACCAAGGCGGTGCGCTCCTGAGGCAGCAAACCATCGACGGCCTTGTCTGCCGCCTCAAAGCTTTTGGACAGCATCTGCGACAGGCGTAGTTTTTGCGATCGCAAGGTCCGCGACCACACGCTGTCAGGGCGGGGCGATACCACCATTTCGATCTCGCCGAGGGCCTGAGCCACCCAGTGCAAACGGTCACGGAAGGTCAGCACACCCTGCGGACCTTCGCTCAGTTCGAAGGCCACCAGCTGGTCGGTCTTTTTGACCACCGCATCGATCACGCGTTCCACGAAATCGGCGAACGGGCCATCGGCAATCGTGGTGGGCGGATTGCCCAGCGATGACGCATATTCAGCCAGACGCAGCACCTGAAGCCCTTCGCGTAGATGAGCGAAATAGACTTCCATCAGGCGCTGGGCACCGTCCATGCCAATGCTGGCGGCCTGACGGAAGGCCAGCTTCATGTCTGCCGCCGCATCGGGCGACACCCGCCCCTGCCACTCAGGCAGGCGGCGCACCGTGGTGCGGGCGATACCAGCCACATCCAACATGCGGGCCAGCGCCTCTCTCTGGGTGGGAGTACCCCGAGGCCAGATCGCAGCACCGTCATCACGCAGGGCCGAGGCGGCGGTAAAACACAGTCGGTCAGCAATCATGCGCGACAGATCATCGTCGCGATCAAGCTGCACCAGCAGTTCCGGTTCGTTCTTCTTGGCTGCACCCCACAGGGCTGCCAGCAAGGCGGGCGGGAAGGTCACGCCTGCCATGGTATCGGCGCGCGGCCGGAACAGGGCCAGCAAGGGCCGGAAGACCTGATCGCGTCTTTGCCGGTCGCGGATCTCCTCTGTGAACATCAGGCGCACGGAAGCGGCGCGCGCCCCCGCCATACCTGCCATCGCGCCTTCCAGCTTGGCCAGTACAGTATCAGGGCAGCGCGCGATCAGCTGGGTCAGGGCATCCGTCTGCGCGTCTGTCAGATCCGACATGGGGGCGTTGTTCCGGCAGGCTCCTATAGGCAAGGCATACGTGCGTCGATGCGGACAGTGTTGGACGCGCGGCAGTTAACATCGCCTTTGCGCCGAAACCGCAAAGGCGGCCCTAGGTATCGACGGATGGCAGTTCCAACACGACCTTGAGCCCGCCCAGATCACTGGCCCCCAGCGTGACACGCCCGCCATAGGCACGCACCAGTTCATCGACGATGGACAGGCCAAGGCCGGTCCCCGGTGTGTCCTCGTCCATGCGGGTGCCGCGTTTCAGGGCGGTGTCGCGCTGGTCCTCGGGGATGCCGGGACCATCGTCCTCGACAACAGCAATCATCTGGCCGGGCATGGCAGGCCCTGCGGAGACGCGCACACGACGACGGCTCCATTTGCCCGCATTCTCGATCAGATTGCCGAAGATTTCCTGCAGGTCCTGACGCTCGCCACGGAAGGCCAGCTCGTCAGGCGCGCGCCAGTCGATCTCGACGCCCTTTTCCTCGAACACGCGCTCGATCATCACCGCCAGCTCGTCCAGCACATCGCCCACCGGCGTGCGTTCGCCCAAACCGTGAGAGGCGCGGGCGGCGGCGCGGGCGCGGCGCAAATGGTGCTCGACCTGATCGCGCATGACCTGCGCCTGACGACGCACAATATCGGGCAATTGGCCTTCCTGCGTGCCCGCCTCGGCAAGCATGACCGCCAGCGGCGTCTTCAGCGCATGCGCCAGATTGCCGACATGGGTCCGCTGGCGCTCGACGGTTTCCTGATTGTGTTCCAACAGGCGGTTGACCTGATCGGCCAGCGGCTGGATTTCGCGCGGATACTCGCCCTCGGCACGGTTGGCGCGGCCATTGTGCACATCGGCGATGGCGCGGCGAAGATCAAACAGAGGGCGCAAACCCACGCGCACCTGAATGAAAACGGCAGTCACCAAACCCACGCCCAGCAGCAACATGGCCAGCCACGTCACCGTGGCAAACTGGCGGGTGTCGGCATCGACGTCCGACCGGTCGATAGCCGCAAAGAACACCACCGGCGTCGTGCGTCCCGGCAGGGTCTTCATACTGGCGGCAATACGCAGCGGCTCGCCCTTGGGACCATCTTCGGCGCTGTAGCTGACGGTCTGCCCCAAAGCGCGCACCAGGCGCTGCTCCAGTCCCTCATCGATGGCCAGATCCAGCTCCGCCAACGATTCGGAGCGGGCGATGATCTCCAGATCACCCTCGGCTGTGGGCTCGGCCACCATCCAGTATTTGCCGGACAGCAGACGCTCGGTCCGTGCATCGCGGATCGAGCCGATGAAGACATGGCCCTCGGGCGTGATGGTGGAGGCCACCACCACCTCGTCGATGGTGTCGCTGAGGGTCGAACCCAGACGGCGAAGGGCCGATTCCTGAAACACCGAGGTCAGGACGATCCCGGTCACCACCAGCGCCAACAGAATCCAGCCCGCCGCCAGCCAGATCAGTCGACGGGTCAGGGAGCGGTTTGGACGCACCTGATCCCAGCCGGTCGGGCGACTGGCGATCGAACGGTCGGGATGGTCGTCGGCTGGTGCCGTTTGCCCCGGCATGCGGCCTTAGCCCGCGTCGCTTTCACCGGCCAGCGGCGACAGGCGATACCCCAGACCGCGAACAGTCTCGATCCGGTCAGAGCCGATCTTCTTGCGCAGGCGACCGACGAACACTTCGATGGTGTTGGAATCGCGGTCGAAGTCCTGATCGTACAGGTGCTCGACCAGTTCGGTGCGGCTGATCACTCGGCCCTGATGCATCATCAGATAGTGCAGCAGGCGGTATTCCAGCGACGTCAGGCGCAGCGGCTCGCCGTTGACGGTGGCGCGGGCCGCGCGAGGATCAAGGCGCAGACCACCGCATGACAGGGTCGAGGTCGCATGGCCCGCGGAACGACGCAGCAGGGCGCGCAGTCGGGCCAGCAGTTCTTCGGTGTGGAAAGGCTTGGTCAGATAGTCGTCGGCACCCGCGTCAAAGCCCGCCACCTTGTCAGACCACGCCCCGCGCGCCGTCAGGATGAGTACCGGCGTGGTCTTGCCCTCGCGGCGCCAGCGCTCCAGCACCGACACGCCGTCGATCTTGGGCAGGCCGAGGTCCAGCACAACCACATCATAGGGTTCGGTATCGCCGAGGAACCAAGCCTCTTCGCCATCGGGCGCGTGATCTACCGCATAGCCGGCATCGGACAGGGCCGTCTTGAGCTGGCGCGACAGGTCGACATCGTCTTCAACCAGAAGAACACGCATGGGATCACTTACCCTTTAAAACCGGAAATCAGCGCGGGCGACCGGAGCGGCCATCCACCTCGATATCGTCTACGCGACCGCCGGGATATTCCCAACGGACCGTGTAGTCATTGCCACGTTCACGCATGCCCAGCATACGGCCGGGACGACCGTTCTGGACTTCGCGGGCGACCTGACCGGGGTTGGCGCGCTGGCTTTCACGGCGACCACCGCGGTCATCGCCACGGCCTCCGCCGCGACGGTCATCGCGTTGTTCATAACGATCCCGGTCGCCACGGTCACGCGACTGGGCCACTGCGTCCGTTGCGGGGACGACAGCGATCAAGGCGGCAATCAGAAGGGCTCGAATGGACATCATGACTGACGTTATAGGTTCAGACCTCTGAACGGGGGCTGAACACGGATTTAACATTACGAGAGCGCACTGACGGTGCCGATCTCACACCGGGTGACCACGGATTAAAGCCTACTCCATCGGTGTGGGCCAGTCCGAAGCGCAAGAATCTTGATCGTGTGTCGCGGGGTGTGCCCCTGGGGTGTCACGCGGCTTCGCAGACAGGGCCGTCCGAAGATGACGCCGATTTCACCCTGATGAACCATTTCTGACGCGAACTGTTCAGCTTCGGCTCAGCCGGACCCTGCTTTTCTGACGTCAACGCCGAGCGGACCTTTGTCCCCGCAAGGCGACGCTCAGAAAGGAGAATTCAGATGAGCAAGCTGAACGCATTTACGGTCCCCGCCATGGCTCTGGCTGTTCTGGTCAGCGCGGTTCCTGCTGCTGCCTCGGCCCAGAACTATCGTCCGGCTGCGCCATATGCGGCACCGGCCTATGGTCCGGCAGTCCATGTCTATGCCGCCCGCAAGAACGCCATCGAGCGCCGCGTCGATCGCGCCCTGCAGCAACGCCGTCTGGATATCCGCAAGGCCCGCGATTTCAAGGGCGAGCTGATCTCTATCAGCCGTATGGAGCGTGACTTTGCCCGTGGCGGCTTCAGCCGTCAGGAACGCGCACAGCTGGAACGTCGCATTGACCGACTGGAATCGCGCGTTGATCGCGAAATCCGCAACGACCGTCGCGGTCCAGGCCGTCGCTAAGACGCCTCCGACCTGAATAGCAAGGGCGCGATCCTACCGGTCGCGCCCTTTACTTTTATTCCGCGACCGTCAGTTCCGGCCAGCGGGCCTTTAGCTTGGCCACGATGGTCTCCCAGCCCTTGGCGCGCCCTCGCCTGGGCGTCGGCCGGATGACCATGTCGAACACATCGGCCAGCCCATAGGCAGAGTGGACGCTGATGCTATCGTCCGCTTCCAGCCGCACACCGACAGCAAAGGCCGGAGCCACGAAACGCGCTGGGGCCTCGTCGGTCGATAACAGGGGCGCAAAATCCTCGCCGAACTTTTGCGGGGCCCACAGGTGAACCCGGGCCTGATTGCGCACCTCGACCTGCGACTTCAGTGGCTCTTCAAAGGCATCGGCGACGCGCTTGATCCACACATCCTCGGCATCCCATGAGGTGTCGGGATCGAAATAGCCGATGTCATAGTCCTTGGTGCCGAAACCGGCAGGGCGGCCCGTCCGGGCGTTCCAGACCGACTGATAGACCGCGCCTGAAAACAGCCGCCAGTCCGGCAGGCCCAGATCGCGCACCGTCCGCAGCACTTGCATCAGGGTGTCATTGGCCCGAAGGATTTCGACCAGCTGCGCTTCGCGGCCCGCCTCGGTCAGTTCCGTCGCGCTCATTTCCGAACAGGCCAAGAGTGATCCAGCGGACCGTGACCACCGCCCAGACCCGGCGCGCGGCGGATGGCTTCGGCCACATAGGCCCAGCCTTCGGCCACAGCCACATGCAACGGCAGGCCCTTGGCGATGCCCGCCGCACAGGCGCTGGCCAAGGTACAGCCGGTGCCGTGGGTGTGCATCGAATGGATGCGCTCGCTTTCCAGCAGGGTCTCGCCATCGGAAGTCATCAGAATATCGGTGACCACGTCGCCCGGTACGTGCCCGCCCTTCATCAGGACCGCCTTGGCTCCCATAGCCAGCAAGGCCTCGCCTGCGCGGCGCTGGCCGTCGGCATCGGTAATGGACAGACCGGTCAGGGCTTCGGCCTCGGGCGCATTGGGGGTCAGCAGGGTCGCGCGCGGCACCATCAGGGATTTGACGGCCTCGACCGCCAGATCGGGCAACAAAGGATGGCCGCCCTTAGCGATCATCACCGGATCGACCACCGCCGGAGCCTTGGCCTCGTCCAGCAGCTGCGCCACGGTTTCCACCACCTCGACCGTGCCCAGCATGCCGGTCTTCACCGCATCGGTGCCGATGTCTTCCAACACACAACGGGCCTGAGCGGTGATGACGTCCAGCGGCATGGGATGCACGCCATGAACCCCCAGCGTGTTCTGCACCGTAATGGCCGTCACCGCTGTAGCGGCAAACCCGCCGAGCATGGTGATGGCCTTGATGTCGGCCTGAATGCCCGCGCCCCCGCCGGAATCAGAGCCCGCAACAACCAGTACCCGGCCTCTTTTTTGTTCGCTACCGCCGCCGAC
>NZ_DIGV01000012.1:6509-27583 GCF_002419815.1 Brevundimonas sp. UBA5713
GTCGGCGTCTGCTTGAGCGAGTTTGTCTGTGCCACTCATGCGCCTGCCCCCGAAAACAGCTTCAGCCCGATGATGCCGCTAACGATCAGCAGAATGCAGACGGCGCGCACCGCCGTGGCCGGTTCGTTATAGATCACCACGCCCACAACGGCGGCACCCACCGCGCCAATGCCGGTCCAGATGGCATAGGCCGTGCCCACGGGCAGCTTCTGCGTCGCGGCCCAAAGACCCACCATGCTGGCGGCCAGCGCTACGGCCACGCCCAGCGAAATGAGCGGGCGCTGCACGCCGACGTATTTCACGCCGGACGCCCACATGACTTCGAACAGGCCAGCCACGATCAGGACCAGCCACGGATTGAGAGAAAGGAGCCAAGACATAAGCTCGCTGATGGGCGAAACCGGGCCCAAGAGCAAGACAGGCCGTGGTCTCGAAACCCTAAGTGTGCATCAGTGGCCGATCGGCCCTCTGAAAATAAACCACGCGCCCAGTGCGATGAAGGCAAAACCGATCAGGTGGTTGATGGTCAGCTTCTCGCCCAGATACAGCACCGAAAAGCCTGCAAAGACGGCCAGGGTGATAACCTCCTGCATGGTTTTCAGCTCTGCCGCCGAATAGACCGTGTGGCCGATCCGGTTGGCCGGAACTGCCAGCCAGTATTCGAAAAAGGCGATACCCCAGCTGAGCATAACCGCGATCCAAAGCGGCTTGGGATCGCCCTTCAGATGGCCATACCAGGCGAACGTCATAAAGACGTTGGAGATCGCCAGCAGCAGCACCGGAGCCACATAGGGAGACAGGCCAAAGCTCATCAGCCGAAATCCTTAAAGGCCAAAAGACCGCAGGGCGGCCTGAACCTTCAGCGCCTGCACGGTTTCGCGCACATCGTGCACCCGTACCATGGCCGCCCCCAGACGGGCCGCCTCAAGGTGCAGGGCCAAGGTGCCGCCCAAACGATCCCCCGCATCGGTGGCCGCAGGGTCGATCTCGGCAATCATCCGCTTGCGACTGGCGGCATACAGCACCGGATAACCCATAGAGCACAGTTTCGGCAGGGCCGCCGTCAGGGCCAGATTATGGGCCGTCGTCTTGGCAAAGCCGATGCCGGGGTCCAGCCAGATATGGTCGGCTTTCACCCCTGCACCGATGGCGGCAAACACCTGCGCTTTCAGATGTTCGGTCACCTCGGCGACCACATCGTCATAGCGGGGTGCATCCTGCATGGTCTTGGGCTGGCCCTTCATATGCATGAGGATCATCTCGACCTTGAGCGCCGCCGCCGTGGCCACGCTGTCGGGCGTAAAGGTCAGGGCCGTGACGTCATTCCAGACGCTGGCCCCCGCCGCGACGGCTGCGCGGGCGACCTCAGGCTTCATGGTGTCGATGCTGACGACGCCGTCCCATTCACGCGATAACGCCTCGATAACCGGCACCACGCGCTCGATTTCTTCGTCTACCGATACGGGATCAGAACCGGGGCGGGTGCTTTCCCCGCCGATGTCCAGCACATCGGCTCCGTCCGAGATCAAGCGACGTGCGTGCGCCAATGCCGCCGCGCCTTGATACCGGCCACCATCGGAAAAACTGTCCGGCGTCACATTCACAATCCCCATCACCAGCGGATAGCGGCGGGCGGGATCATCGGACGACTGACGGGTCTGCCACAGGCTCTTGAGCGACATGGACGAAGGCTCTTTCACGGAAACGGCATCGGGGGCACGCGGCACAGGATTTGACTTTTGCACCACTCAGGCCCAGCCTCTAGCCGTTATGGAACGTTTCGTCAGCCAAGCTCGACGCCTTACACACGCGGGTCGCCGCGTCGAAGGCCTCTAACCCGTAGCGGTACCCGCGCCTGACAGCGCTTTCGGCCGCTACGGGGCCGTTTAGCGTCCGTTTTCCTCCCTCCGTGACAGAACTGTCGTTCAGGTCGTTCGCATTTCCCGGCGTTCGTACGTCCGCAGTGTGTCCTGCCGATCGCCAGATCAGGTAACGCCCAGTTGTTTTACCGACCTGTCATCCATGACCCCGGGATCGTTTGCGCCATGTCCGACGAACACGTGTCTGTGTCCCCTGCCTGCCCGCAATGCGGAGATCGTCACCCGTCAGGAACGACCTGCCCCCCGCAGCGCCCTTCGACATCCGACCGTGAAGCCACGGTCATTCCTTTTCCCGGTGCTGCGCGCTCGCGCACAGCTCCCCCGCCCCTTCAACCCGATCCGGACGGCCCGACCGCCGCCTGACCGACCCGAAATCAAAGAGTTTCCCATGGCTACCAAAGCCCGCCTTAAAGACCAGCCGCCCAGCATTGATATGCTGGAGGCCGACTTCGACACCCTTGACCGACTGGTCGGGGACCTGCCCGGATCAGGCCCAGCCGGTCTGCTGCAACAGGAGCTGGACCGCGCAAAGGTTCACGCCCCGTCAGACATGCCCAAGGGCGTGGTGACGATGAACCGCTGGTTGCATTTCACCGATGGTCAGGGTGCCGATGTGCGCCGTGTGCAACTGGTCCTGCCGCGTGATGCCGATATCGACGCGGGCAAGGTCTCCATCCTGTCCTATGTGGGCGCAGGCCTGATTGGCCTGTGCGAAGGCGAAAGCATCGACTGGCCCGCCCCCAGCGGCGAGATGCGCCGCCTCAGCGTCATCATGGTCGAGGACGAGGACCCCATTCAGGCCCTGACGCAATAGGCAGAAAACAGCTAAGCTTCCTCATATCAACGAGATAGCCGATACAAGCTGCACAGTTTGTATCGGCTTTTTTATGCGCCTGAGAACACACAGCAAATAAATCATTCCGAATAGCGACGGAATCCACCGCGCTAAGAAATGAAATCTGTTCGGCCTTAGCCTAATCTTGCTGGTGAAATATCGGGGGTGTCTATGCGTCTGTTAAAGGGAGCGTCGTGGGTCAGTGCCTTGGCCCTGCTGTTGCCATCGGGAGCCTTGGCTGCCGATCCCCTGTCGGTCCTGTTAACGCCCAAGCCTGCCGACAACGGTCAGGTGGCGGAACTGGCCGTGGAACTGCGCTTGCCTGCACCGGCCATCGAGGCCGGAAAGCCGCTGCTGCGTATGCCGGTGCACATCGTTTCGACGCCGACCGCGGCCTATAGCGCCGACCAGATCAGTGTTACCGACGACCTGGGCCCCCTGAACTTGACGGCTGTGGACGAAGACCCCGCGCCCGAAGGCCTCTATCGCCAGTATGTGGCCCAGCGTGCCCCGCAGGGCGAGATGGTCGTGCGCTATGCCACGCCGCCGCGCGCAGTGTCGGCGGAAACCCGCAACGGCCCACTGTTTGATCTGCGCGCGCAGGATGGTGGCCTGATGGGTGCCGGCGTCTATTTCATGGCTCTGCCGACGGTGCAGGAGCCTTATGATATCACCCTGAACTGGGACCTGTCGCAGCTGCCCGAAGGCGCGCGCGGCGTCTGGAGTCTGGGCGAAGGTGAGCGGACTATCACCGCTCCGGCCTCGACGCTGAGTTTTTCCTTCTATGCCGTGGGTCAGGTGAAGTCCGAGCCGGAACAGGGTGCCGAGGATTTCGGCCTCTACTGGCTGGACACGCCGCCTTTCGACATTGGCGAACTGGCCTCCGAGACCCGCGCGCTCTATCAGCACATGGCCAAATTCTTTGGTGATGAAGACGCGCCCTATCGCGTGTTTGTGCGTGCCAATCCCTATCCGGCGGGTGGGGGCACGGCCTTGGCCAAGTCGTTCATGTTCGGCTATGGCGCGGGCGGTGAGACCACCTCCGGCGGGCTGCAAATGTTGCTGGCGCACGAGATGGCGCACAACTGGCCGCGTTTGACCGACGCCGAACACGCCCTGACCGCATGGTACACCGAGGGCAATGCCGAATATTACTCATCGGCACTGGCCTATTCGCTGGGCCAGATAACGCCCGAGGATTTCCTCAAGGAAATGAACGAGCGGGCCAACGCCTATTACGCCAACCCGCACATCCGCCTGTCCAATGCCGAGGCGGGCCAGATTTTCTGGAGCGACGCCCGCGCCCAACGCGTGCCCTATGGCCGCGGCTTTATGTATCTGTTGAACGTCAACGCCCAGATGCGCGAGGCGTCCAACGGCACCAGGTCTCTGGATGATGTGGTGCTGGAGATTCTGAACCGACAGCGCGAAGGCAAGCCTGCGGGACTGGCCGAATGGATCGAGATCCTCACCCGCGAGATCGGCCCCCACGCCAAGGACGAGTATGAGGCCATGGCCGCGGGCGAGATTATCATTCCGCGCGACGACAGCCTGTCCCCTTGCTTCCGCCCCCATCCGGTAGACATCCTGCCGTGGGATCTGGGCTTTGACGAAATGCGTCTGGGCGTGGTTGCAGACCTGCGACCAGACTCCAATGCCGCCAGAGCCGGTCTGCTGGAAGGCGATGAAATCCTGTCCATAACCCCGATGAAACAGGTTCGGGACGACGAGACCAAACCCGTCGAAATGACCATCCGCCGTGACGGTCAGGTCTATGGCGTCAGCTTCCTGCCGCGCGGTCAGGCCATCGGCGGCTATCGCTGGCAGCCGGTACACGACGCCGCCCGCTTTGGCTGTCTGAGCGACGACGGCCACGGACATGCCCATGAAGAATGAGGGCACACACGGTTACACCCGCCGGGATTGGCTGGGTGTTGCTGCTGCGCTACCGGCCGTGGGGGCGGCAGGTAGCGCGGCAGCCTTTCCCGCTAGCAATGGACCCGTCATGAACGGATCACTGGGCGCCGATCAGTTCCCCGATATTGCAGGAACCTATCTGGACGCCGGATCGGTCCACCCGTTCGCCAAGGGCGCGCGCGAGGCGGTCAAACGCTTCCTCGACAGCCGCGCCATGAACGGAGCGGACCCGACCTATAGCTTCGGCCCGCTGCGCCAGACGGTGCTGGATCGCTTTGCCCGCCTGATCAACGCCTCGGCGCGAGAGGTCGCCTATGTGCAGAGCACCTCGGCGGGCGAGCAGCTGTTTATCAATGCGCTGGATATCCCCCGCGTGGGCGGGCGCATTGTCACCGATGCCCTGCACTTCTTCGGTTCGTTCCATCTGTACAACGAGTTGGAGAAGGCCGGCATGGAGGTTGTCGTCTTGCCGATGCGTGAGGGGCGTATCCGCATGAGCGACATGGAGACGGCCATGAACGGCCAGACGCGTCTGGTGGCCGTCTCCGCCATTTCCACCATCAACGGTTTCCAGCACGACCTGAAGGCTGTGGCCGATCTGGCCCACGCCTATGGGGCCAAGGTCTATGTGGATGCGGTTCACGCCCTTGGCGCGGTCCCGTTCGATGTGAAGGCTACCGGCATCGATATGCTGGCCACCGCCAGTTACAAATGGCTGATGGGCGATATGGGTCTGGGCTTCGTCTATGTGCGCGAAGAGCTGATCCCGCAGCTGAAACGGCCACAGGCGGGTTATCAGCAGTTGGCCGCCTTCAGCAGCCACGCCCATCCCTATGATCCACCGGGCGAGCGTCCGTTTGTGACCCGCGCGCGTGATGACGCCACCGGCCTGTTCGCCATGGGCACCTTCAGCAATACCGGCGTGGCGCATCTGGACTGGTCGCTCGACTATCTGGACCAACTGGGCGTGGCCAATATCCAGGCCTATCGCCAGCCGATCATCGACTATGCCCGCGCCGAAATCCCGCGTCTCGGCTTCGAGCCGATCACGCCCGAGGACAGCACCGGCCCACTGGTCGCCTTTGCCAAGAAGGACGCCCGCGCCCTGCATAGCGAGGCCCTGAAAGCTGCCGGTGTGCAGACGACCTTGGGGGCCAACCGCCTGCGCGTTTCGGTTTCGGTGTTCAACACCAAGGCCGACATTGATCGCCTGCTGGAAGCTCTGTCGGCAGGGGCCACGTCTTGAAGCCATCACTGGTGGTCATGGACGCCGCTCAGGTGCGCGCGGCCCTGTCGTTCAAGGACTGTATTCCGCTGATGCGGGGGGCCATGCAGGCCCTGTCCGCAGGCGAGGTGGCCCAGCATCTGCGCAGCTTTTTGCCGGTTGGTGACGCGGGCACTTTCGCCATCATGCCGGCTGTCACGCCCGAAGGGTTCGGGGCCAAACTGGTTAGCGTCTCGACCGACGATCAAGGCCGCCGTCGCCATCAGGGACTGGTGGTGCTGTTCGATGCGGGCACCGGCGCGCCTGTGTTTGTCGGCGATGCCGAAGAGATCACCCGCATCCGCACCGCCGCCGCCAGCGCTGCCGCCACCGATGCGCTGGCCCGCGCCGATGCCGAAGTGATGACGATTCTGGGCACAGGCGTTCAGGCCCAGGCCCATCTGTGCGCGCTCAGCACCGTTCGCCCTATCCGGCACATCCGTATCTGGGGCCGCAACAAGGACAAGGCGGTCGCTTTGGCCGCGATCGCCAATCTTAGCCACGACATCACCGTCACCGCCCACGACACCGTCGCCGAGGCCTGTGCGGGCTCTGACATCATCACGACCGTGACCGCCAGTCGCGAAGCCTTTTTGGCCGCCGAGCATGCCGATGCGGGCTGTCACATCAATCTGGTGGGCTCGTCCGGTCCGGCCACGACAGAAGCAGCGACGGATTTGGTGGCCAAGGCCGTCTATATCGGGGACCACCGTGACCATGTTCTGGCCCACGGCGGAGAGTTCGTCCGCGCACGCGAGGCCGGACTGATCGACAATACCCATTTCGTCGCCGAGATCGGTGAAGTTTTCGGGGGCCTGCATCCGGGACGCACGTCTGCTGATCAGGTCACCATCTATAAGTCACTGGGTCACGCCACCCAGGATCTGGCCGCCGCTGTCTGGCTGTTGCGCAGACATTTACGCGGCCAATAAGGGGGAGAAGAACCGCTATGGCCCACACTGCGGGAGCCGATAAATCCGGATTGAAACAGGGCGTTGGCCTGTTGTCGGTAATCTCGCTTGGCATGGGACTGGCGGTCGGGGTGTCGATCTTTTCGGTCATCGCACCGGCGACCGCGCTGGCCGGACCGGCCATGCTGCTGGCCGTGATCATGGCCGCCCTGCCGATGTTTGTGATCGCGGTCACCTATGCCTTCATGGGCTCGGCCCTTCCGACCGCAGGGGCGTCCTATGAGTGGCCACGACGGTTCATTTCGCCGCTGACAGGTTTTGTCATCGCGTGGCTGCGCATCGTGGGCAGCGTGGGTGCCATGCTCATTCTGGCTCTGGTGCTGACGCGCTATCTGTCGATGTATGTCGAGGTTCCGACCAAGACGACCATGCTGGCCGTGTTTGCGCTGATCTTCGGCCTGAACCTGCTGGGCGTGTCGATCGCCGCCAAGGTGCAGACCGTGCTGATGGCAGCGTTGATTGTGCTGTTTCTGGTGTTCGGGGCTTGGGGTGCACCGTCCATTCAGGCGGTAAACTTTGTGCCCTTTATGTCCGAGGGCTGGGCCGGTGTGCTGGCCGCTACGCCGCTGCTGATCGGGATGTTCTTTGGCATCGAGGCCGCTACCGAAGTGGGCGACGAGGTCAAGAACAGCCGCCGCGCCATTCCCATTGGCGTGGCCGCCTCCATCCTGTCGGCGATGGCGCTGTATCTGCTGGTGGCCGCCGTGGCGCTGGGCGTACTGGGGCCGCAGGCACTGGCCGCCTCCGAGACGCCGGTACTGGACGCTGCCGAGGCCTTTATGGGCTCAGCCATTGCCGGCCCCGTCATTGTCATCGGTGCCGTGCTGGCCATCGGCAAGTCACTGAATGCGCTGGCCATGGTGTTCAGCCGCTATCTGTTTGCCATGGCCAAGACGGGGGCCCTGCCGCCCGCGCTGGCCAAGGTGCACCCCAAGTTCGGCACGCCGCACATCGCCTTGGCCGTGGCCTTCGGCTTTTGCTGCCTCGGCCTGCTGGCTCCGATGAACCTGACTTCGCTGTTTCTGGCCGTGAACGTGCCGACCCTGCTGAAATACGGGGCGACCTGTCTGGCCGCCACCCGTATCGCCAAACACCACCCCGACATTCACGCCCAGGCCGTGTTCAAGCCTAGCCGCAAGGCCGTGACGATCTGGGGCTGGATGGGTGTGGTCGCCAGCGGCATCGTCGTGCTGCTGGGCCTGACGGCCGATTGGAAGCCTTATGTGGCCTTGCTGGTCTGGGGGGCTATCGGCGCGGTCTGGTACGCCGTGCGGGGCCGGTTCGGCATCGTTGATAGCGAGGGTTGATCAGATGCTGCGTTCCTTCCTGACGTCCGTGGCTTTAGGCGCACTGGTCGCCACCGCCAGCCTGTCGCCGGTCTGGGCTGAAGTGCCCGCAGCAGCCGCCGTCCTGTCCACCGTGCTGAACGGTCAGAGCGTCGCCTATCAGGCCAAGGTCACCGAGCACCGCGTCAGCGCGGGCGAAGTGTCAGCCACCATCGTCACCACCAGCTATCTGCGCACCGATGAGGCCGCCGCGCAGAGGCCGGTACTGTTTATTTTCAACGGCGGGCCGGGTGCCTCGACCACCCCGCTGCATTTCGGGGCCTTCGGTCCGATGCGCCGCTTTGGCGAAGGCGAGGCGCAGTATCTGCTGCCCAATCCGCACAGCCTGCTGGATCAGGTGGATCTGGTCTTCATCGATCCAGTCGGCACGGGCTACAGCCGCCCACACACCGACGGCCAGCCGTTCTGGAGCCGCACGGGCGATGCCCGCTCGGTGGCGGATGTGATCCTCGACTGGCTGCGCCGGAACAACCGCGAAGCCTCGCCCCGCTATGTGCTGGGCCAGAGCTACGGCACCATTCGCGCAGCGGAACTGACCCGCGTTGCGCCCGAGCTGAAGCTGAACGGCATCTTGCTGTTTGCGCTGGTGCCGGGTGAGCGTTCAGGGCCGCTGGCGGCCATGTCGTCGCTGCCGTCCTATGCAGCGACGGCCTGCTATCACTCCATGACCGATTGCCATGGCCGCTCGCCGCAGCAGGTGTATGATGCCGCCGTCGATTTTGCGCGCACCGACTATGTCACCGCCCTCATCCAGGGCGGGGCCCTGCCTGCGTCCGACAAGCAGGACATGGCCCTCATGCTGGCGGGCCTGACGGGGCTGGAACCTGATCTGCTGCTGGAAAACGATCTGAAGATCGACAACCGCCTGTTCATGTTCAACCTGCTGAAGGCGCAGGATCTGCGCACAGGCCAGCTGGACGCCCGCGCCACCGCCTCTTTGAGCGCCCCGCCGCGTCAGCCCCCCTATGACGACCCCGGCCTCGGCTACGCCCCCGAAACCGGCGTTCGCGCCCCGCAAGCCGGTGACGAAGCGTTCCGCGCGCCCGAAGGCACCAATGTGGTTGATGCCTATTACGCCCAGCGCCTGAACTATCAGGGCAAGGATGGCTATGAGGCGCTGAACCTGCGGGTCAACTCGGCGTGGGACCACGAGGGGTTCAAGGACGCCATCCCCTATCTGGCCGAGGCGATGAAGCGCGATCCCGAACTGCGTGTGTTCTGGTCGGCAGGCCTCTATGACCTCAGCACGCCTGCCTATGGCGGTCGCTATACGCTGGATCAGGCGGGCATCCCGTCAGACCGCCTGACCGCCGCCTATTTCGCATCCGGCCATTCGGTGTTTGTGGACGAGCGCAATCTGGAAGAGCTCTCACGCGCCGTGCGGGCCTTCATGCAGCCCTAGAAGGGAACCACCGTCCCCTCACCCGTCGCCTCGCCCTGAGAAACCAACCATGCGGCGCAGGCGAGGTCCTGCACCACATGACCGAGGGATTTGTAGACGGTGATCTGATCGGCGTCGGTGCGGCCTTCGATCTGGCCACCGAAGACCTGTCCGATTTCGCCGACAACGTGATCGTCATCGATCAGGCCCGCCGCCTTGGCGACGAGGAACTCGGCCCCCTGCGCCAAGACGCCCGCGCGATAGTCGGCGATGAACCGGCTGGCCGCTACCAGATCGGGTGCGATCTCATAGGGCCCCACATAGCTGGAGCCGACAGCGTTGATATGGGTACCGGCTTTGATGTCGGCGGCACCCAGCAATGGCTCTGCCGAGGCAGTGGTCGTGCAGATGATGTCAGCCTCGCGCACGGCATCGGCGGGTGTGTCGCACACCTCGAACAACAGGCCTGTGCGCAGGGTCATGGTCTCGGCGAACAGTTGGGCCCGCTGTCGATTGCGGCCCCACACGCACACGCGCTCCAAGGGGCGGACAGCGGCAATGGCCTCGACATGGCCTTGTGCCTGTTCGCCATAGCCCAAGACGGCCAGCACCTTGGCATCGGGGCGAGCGAGAGCATCGGTCGCCGCCGCACTGGCACAGCCGGTGCGGATGCGGGTGACCTCGCTGGCCTCGACCAGTGCGGACAGCGCCCCGTCTGCCGGATCAAACACCGCAATAGCGCCTTGGTGCGACGGGCGGCCCTTGGCGAAATTCTCGGGATAGACGCTGACCAGCTTGGCCCCGAACACCGCCCCGCCCTTGGCCATGGCCCCCGGCATGACGCCGAACGCGCGGCCCTCATCCAGATGAAGCACGCTGCGAAGCGGCTGGACTGTGCGACCGGCGGACAGGTCTGTCATGGCCTGTCGCATCAAGGGAATGCAGGCCTCAACCGTCAGATGGCGGCGGACAAAAGCCCCGTCCAGCAGGCGCATGGATGATCGTTCCTCAGTGATAGTGGTGGTGGCCGTCCAGCCCTTCGGGACCGAACAGGGCCGATGGCGTTTCGCTATCAGACACATCCGGCTTTTGCGTGGGCGGGATGATGACCACCGGCTCGGCAAAGGGCTTGATGCCCATCTCCGGATAGATGTGCGGCGGCTGATAGGCCACGCCATCCTTCATCACCAGACGGATTCTGCGGATAGCGTTGATGTCCTGCGTCGGGTCACCAGGGATCAGGAAGAAGTCGGCCAGAGCGCCGCGCGCCACACGGCCCAGGTTTTCATCGCGGCCCATGTAGACCTCGGGCGTCAGCGTCGCCGCCTTCAGGGCCTCGGCGGGCGTCAGACCGGCCAGAGTGAACAGTTCGATCTCGCGGTGAACCGTCAGACCCAGCGTATCATCCGTACCCGGCAGAAGGGTGATGCCCCGATCATGCAGGCGCTTGATCGTCTCCAGTATCTTCGCAAAACCACCGCGGTAGGCGGCGTCGGCCTCGGGTGTGTTGATGTCGACGAATGCGCGGCGGCGATAGCGCTGATAACCAATCGGCATGTGGTCGATAAAGGCCGCTGCCATCGGCGGAACCTCGCCCGCGCGGCTCATCATCAGGGTTTCCAGCGTGACGGCAGTGACGTCCAGCGCCATGTTGCCGGCGGCCATGGTCTCGATGGTGCGCTGAACCCTGTCGCTGTCCATATCCAGCGTCGCGCCGCGCGCCATGCCGGTCAGCCGCAAGGGCGTGCGCGAATCCTCGCCCTCTTCCAGCAGCCACCCCAGCATCAGCTGGTTGATGTGCGAAATCTCGTCATAGCCCGCCGCCAGCGCCTGATCAGGCGTGACAAAGGCCGGAACGTGGCCGGTGACGCCCATTCCCAGACGCTTGGCTTCTGCCGCGACAGGGGCCACCCATTCGGGGTGCAGGGAGTTGTAGATTTTCACCTGCCAATAGCCGCGATCGGCGTACCAGCGCAGGGCCTCGAACGCCTCATCCAGCGTGTCGGCGACAATGCCGGTGCGCACCGAATAGGGGCTGCGCCCTTCCAGCATGCCGCTGCGGACAATGCGCGGACCGGGCAGTTCGCCGTCCTCGATCTGTTGGGTCAGTTGAAGCAGGCGGGCATTGTCATTGCCCATGTCGCGGGTCGAGGTCACGCCCGCCATCAGATAGTTCAGACTGCTCTGGATGGAGTTGTGGGCGTGCATATCATGCAGACCGGGCACCAGCGTGCCGCCCTGACCGTCGATCTCATAGGCATCGGCGCGGGCCGCACCGCCGCTCTCGGGCAGGATGGTGGTGATACGGTTCTCGAAGACCGTCACCTCGGACAGCGGTGACAGCTGACCGGTTTCCGGATCAAAAACCCGCACATTGCGCAAGCGCACCGGCGCATCGAAACGCTGGGCATGGCGGGCTTGGATGTCGCGGATGCGGCGGGTTTCTAGCTCTGACCGCAGCTGTTGCAGGCGTGGAGCGTCGTCGGCCAGATCGGCGCGGATCACCCCGCCAAAATCACCCAGTAGCTCGCCTGCCTGATCCAGCACCACATAGCCCGGAGCGAGGTTCAGACCCGTCAGGCGATAGACGGTGCCGGTCAAACGTCCGCCATCCAACGCAACATCCTGCACCGCCGCCAGAGAAATGCGACCACCGGGCACGGCGTCGGCGGCCTGCTCCTCTGCCTGTTTCAGCGCATTGGCGTAGAGGGCAAGGCTATAGGGGCTGGCGTCGTTGGCGACATAGAGGCGGCCTTGGCTGACAGGCATTTCGCCACGATCGGCCTGACTGACCCAGCGGACGGTCTGGCCTTCGCGCACAAAACTCTCGTCAATGGCGGCACCGAACAGAGACGTGCCCTTGATGGTCCACGATACCGGATAGGCGTCGGCATCCAGTGTCACCTGTTCGCGGTGTTTGGGACCACGGCCATTGTTGTCGACGTGATAGTCGATGGCCACTTCCTGCCCGTCCCGATCGACGACCAGCCAGCCGACAGTCTCGCCATTGGCCATCACATCATAGCGGACAGGATCGGCCAAAGACGGCGCGGCGGCCATCAGGGCCATGGTCGATGCCAAGACGGCGGCGGCCTTACCAAAACTCCGATGACGCATGCGTTAGTCCCCCGCGACGATGTGCCTATAAATCAGACTGTTTTTAGCGCTCTGTGCAGACGGGCCAAGCCGTCATCCATGGCCTCGACCGAAGAGCCCAGCCCCAGACGCATATGTCCGGCCAGACCGAACATTTCCCCCGGTGCCGATACCAGACCATGATCGCGCCACAGGGTTTCAGCCAGAACAAGCGTGTCGGCATGGTTCACCACACGCGGAAAGGCCATGCAGCCATAGGCGGGCAAACCGCCTTCGATAAGTCCATCAGCGGCCATGGCGGCCAGATGGTATTCCATCACCGCGCGGCTGCGGCTGATGACGCGCAGACTGTGAGCCTCGAACGGTTCAGGCTGCTCCAGCACAAGCGCCGCGACCGAGTGGGAGAGTTTCGACGGCCCGAACTCGGACAGGCTGTTGGTCTCGACAATATGGTTCAGCACGTCCTTTTCAGCCGTGATCCAGCCACAGCGCAGGCCATGCAGGCCGAACACCTTGGACAAGCTGTTGAGGCGGATCAGACGCGGCAGGACTTGCAGCGGTCCCGATGCGACGCGCGCCATATCGGCATAGACCTCGTCGACCACCAGCCAGCCGTCATGGGCGCGGACCACCGCTTCCAGCTCGGCCAGACGGCTCTCTGACAGAGGCATGCCCGATGGGTTGTGCAGGTGGCTGATCACCACCATACGACAACCTTCGGCCATGACGGCTTCGACCGAAGCGGCCGTAATGTCAAAGCACGGCCATTGACGGACCAGCGGCACCACTTCGGCACGGGCCTGTTTGACCATGTTGGGCAGCACGTCAAAGCATGGGGTTTCCACCGCCACCTTGTCGCCGGGCTTGATCAGCGAAAACAGAACCTGACGCAGCCCCGATACCACCCCCGTGGTCGGCAGTACTTCGTCCTCGCCCACCCCATAGCGCCGGGCCAGTGCGGCAATGAGAAAGGCGTTACCGCGTGCAAACACGCTCTGGTAGCGGCTGCTCACCTCATTGTGAAACGCCTGACGCACCACCTCGGCCAGCTGTTCCAGCGGCTCTTCGACCGTGCTGTCGAACAGGATGCGCGCCTCGGCAGGCAGAGGCATGCGGCTATGCAGATACCGGCTCCAAGGCGTGAAGGCCTTAGTCCCATATAGGGGATCATCCTTGCGGACGGCTTCGAACACGCTTGCCGCCTTTTCCTGATCAGCCATCTGGCACTTGTCCCACCCGTTGGAGAAGGGGCTTCTCCGTAGGACCGCATCATATCGCCGCAAGCCTCGGACAATCTTTGCGTTTGCGTTGAAACTTGTCCCAATGCATGAATAGACAATGCAGGCTTGAACGGTAGAGGCACCAAATAATGTCGTCATCATTGGACGCCATCGACGTCCGTATCCTGGAACAGCTTCAACGCGACTGTTCAATGTCCACGTCTGAATTGGCCGAACGGGTGGGTTTGTCCCAGTCTCCGTGCTGGCGCCGTATCCAGCGCATGAAGGACGAGGGCTATATCAAGGCTCAGGTCGCCATTCTCGACGCGGAGAAGCTGGGCTTCCAGCTGCATGTTTTCGCCCAGCTTAAGATCAAGCATCTGAGCGAGGACGAGCGCGAGAAATTCATGACCGCCATCGAGGCGACGCCCGAAATCGTTGAATGTTATTCCATTCTTGGCGAGCGGGATTGCATGATCAAGGTGATCGCGCCGGACATCCGCTGGTACCAGGAGTTCATTTTCAGCAAGCTGCTGAAACTACCGGGGGTGGAAGACATCAACTCCACCGTGGCCCTGTCGGAGATGAAACGCTCCACTTTCCTGCCGGTGCGCGGACTGGCCAAGGCCTAAGATAATGAAACGAAAAGGCCCGTCGATGTGACGGGCCTTTTGCTTTTAGATGCCGCACTGCTGTTCGGGGACGGCGTTTCGCTCCCAGACATAGCCGGGGCGCTCGGGCCCCCAGGGGTCAAAGCGGAAGGTCAGGCTCTGGCCATCGCGGACCACCTGCACCACGGCTTCGCCCGGACCGGCCTCTTCCAGTGTCTTCAACGCGTCGGCATCGACCAGACGATCACCGGCCAGCAGGCCTGCGGCTGCGGCAGGGGTGTTTTCGATCACGCGCGAGATACGCCCGTCGAACTCGGTGCGAAGGCCGGTATAGAAACGGCGAAAGGTGGTGGCTTTGCGATCAAAGCAGGCCCCCAACATATTGGCGGGCAGTTCGGCCAAGCGCCCGGCCATCATGTCGTGGAAATTCTGCACGCCCTCTTCGCCCAGTTCGGCACGAAGAAGATTGATCCAGCCCTGCTGGCTGTAGTCACCGCCCGATTTGCGCGCATCCAGAAGCGCGCGCACCAGATCGTCAACGCGGCGCGCGCCGTTGGAGCGTTCGCGGATCAGGCCGTCCAGCTGGGCGAAATAAAGCGGACCGCGCTGATAGGGCACCAGTTGCGCATCGCCATCCGAGAAGAAGAGCTGGGTCACCTCCTCGCTGGACAGGTTGCTACGCGGGTTGAGATAATAGGCCTTAGCCAGATCATTCATGCCCTTCTGGTACTGGGCCAGAGTGGAGATGCCGGTGCGATAGCCCATGACCTCGGTGTAGTAGGAGGTCGAGCCTTCGGACCACCACTGGCTGGTCGCCTCGCCCAGACCGTTCAGCCAGTTGTGCAGGGTCTCGTGCACCAAAAGGCCCAGCAGTTCTTCATCCTCGCGCACTTCTCCGGCCACCGTGCCGAAGATGAAGGACGAGCGACCGCCCGTGCCGCCGCCCGCGAAACGCTCGGTCGTGCGCATAAAGACTTTGAACGGCGCGGTCTCGTCACCAAAGAAGCTGGAGATCTCGGCATAGGCCGCCTCGATCTTGGACAGCGCGCCTTGCAGGTCGAACACCGGCGGGGTCAGCCAATAGCCGACGAACGGGCCTTCGCCACTTTGCGGCTGGCTGATGACCGGACCGGCCATGAAGAAGCTGCCGGTCAGATCGCCACGATCATAGCGTCCGGACAGGCTGCCCTGTCCCAGACTGCTAACGCCGCGGTGGCCTTCGCCCATGGTCCCAAGGTTCCAGTCCAGATCAACCTGCCGTGGCCAACCTTCGGTCGGCAGGGCCAGAAAGATCGAGCCTGAGGCATGAAAGCCCTGCCCCTCGGTGCGCATATCCACCAGCGGCCCGGGGCGGGTAGTCGGCGTAATCTCGCGCGGGGTGGCCACATAACTGACCACCACATCGCCGACACTGGCACGGCTGGCCTTCCAGCGGCGGCCTTGGCGGAAGTTGGTCGGATCGACCGGATCGACATCGGCCTCCAGTGCCAGCGGACCTGCCGCGTCGTGCGCGGTGATAGCTTCGGCACTCTGTACCGCTGACGGGGCCATGACGTGCACCAAGGGCAGATCCACTACCACTTCGCCCGCGTCAAAAGACGGGTTCTCGATCTTGAGCTGGACGGCCATATCGCCGAACTGGCCATTCAGCAGACGCGGCGACAGCTGGATGCGGATATCGCCATCTCCGGCTTGCGCCAGACCGGCACTGGCCACGCTGGCCCAGACAGCCACACAGGCCCCGATCAAATGGCGGCTTTTACGGATTTCCATGTCCAACTCCCCTTACGCCGGAACGGCAGAAGCGGTGACAAAGGCGCGCAGATCGCGGGCCATTTGCGTGCGCGCATCCGGATTGCTGTAGGCCATATGGCCGCCCTCATATTCCTTCATCACCACCCGTTCGACCGGATAGGTCGCCTGCGCCAGCAGATAGCGGGCGGCCCCCAATGTGGTGGTGGTGTCATAGATGCCGGTACCGATCAGCAGGCGGAAGTCGGCCTTGGCCTGCATGGCGCGGGCGATACCACGGTCATAGTCATAGTCATCGAACGGACCGCCTGCCCCGCCTGTCGGCTGATATTGCCACGGGGCCACGCGCGGTGCGGCAGCACGATAGTCGGCCATGTCCAGCGTCACGCCCAGATTGTCGCGCAAATGCTGCGCCATCAAAGGCGGGATCAAGGCGTTGACCTTGTTATAAGGATCGCCCTCGCTGGCGGGTCCCTTATAACGGCCGTCATAGACGCCAACGGCCAGACCCTCTGCGCGGAACAGCTCGCGCGTGAAGGTCATCTTCGGGATTACCAACCGGTTGGCCAAATAATAGCCGGCGGATATGCCGCTCAGGTCCTGCAAGCGCCGGGCGATGGCCTCACGCTCGACCTGTGTGAGATGGTTCAGACGGCGAAGCGCATTCACATAGTCGCCCATCGCAAACGCCCAAGACTCTTCGATGCGGGCGCGGATGTCCTCCGATCCGGGGATGCGGCCATGATAGGCGGCAATGGCCGTGAGCGCCGGAAGATTGACGGCATAGGACAGGCCGTTGGCACGGCGCTGGGTGGTCTCCACCATGTTCAGAGCCTGCCCCAGCAAGGCCACACCCGACAACGGCAGATCATCGGCCAGCAGCCCCGCCACATTGGCCGCCCGCAGCGTGCCATAGCTTTCGCCCACCAGATAGAGCGGCGAGGCCGAGCGGTTTTCCGTGGCGATCCACTGACGGATAAAGGCCGCCGTCAGGGCGCTGTCGACGGTATCGGACGAGGCGCGGGCCGCATCGTCCGGATTATGCAGACGGCTGAAACCGGTTTCTGGCGGATCGATAAAAACGAGGTCAGCCACATCCAGCAGGCTGTCTTCGTTTGCCAGCGGAGCCTGAGACGATGTGACCGGAGCCGTCACATCCTTGGGCGGATCATACCGGACCGGACCAAAAGCCCCGACGTGCAGATAGGTCGAGGCGACGATCGGCCCGCCGTTGAACAGGAAGATGACCGGACGGCTGGCCTGAACCGGCTGGCGCACATAGGCGGTGTAAACGAATCTCGCCGAAGGCATGTCGGCATCGGCATACACGTCCATGTGCCGCATGACGGCGCGATAGGGCACCCGCTGGCCGTTGAACCGGCCCACATGATCGCGCTGAAAGCTCACTGCCGTCATAGCCGACGCGCTCGCCGCCACTGGCAGGGCCGCACTACCCGCAGCCATGCCCGACAAGATAGCGCGACGGTTCAGCGATATAGTCATACTCGGCCCCTGCCCCAGTTTAGGGCTCTCAATAGACCAAGGGCGGCACCTTGTTAAAAGTGCCGCCCCCGTTTTTCGTCCGTCTTAGAAGCGGGCGTTCACACCCACGAAGAACTGGCGACCGAGGATGTCGCCGTAGCTGCGCGTGGGGTAGGACGGCTCTTCATCGGTCAGGTTGGTGACACCGCCGCGCACCGTGTACTGTCCAAAGTCATACATGGCCGAGAGGCTGTGGCGGACGTTGCTGTCGATGTCCGGATTCGGCGTGGACTCGATGGTGTCGTACAGGTTCACCTTGGCCGACGGCAAATAGTTCATCGAATAGGACACACGCAGAGGACCGCGCTTGTAACGGATGTCATAGCGCGACACCCAGTCAGGTCGGGCCGTCGTGCCATCGGTGCGCAGATAGTCATAGCCCGTGACCGAGGTTTCCAGCAGCGCCGTGTGGGTCAGTTCGGCATTCAGCTCCAGCGAGCCGTAGTGGCCGCCCTTGAACACGTCATCCAGGCTAAAGCCATAGTTGATGTTGTAGACCTCACCCTCATAGCGGATGCGGCCCGCGTTGAAGGTGGTGGAGATCGCCGTGGCGACGTGACCTTGATCGTTGAAGGTGAAGGTGTCGCAGGCACTATTGCGCTCGGTCGAGTCGAAGCAGGTCTGCAGGAAGTCCGACGGCTCGAAGGCCGACAGACCGTCCTTCAGCTCCACCTCGATGCGGTCTGCCACCAGCGTCAGGCCCGGAACGAACGACGGCTGCCAGACGATGCCATAGGTGGTGGTGTCGGACAGTTCGTTGCGCAGGTCCGGATTGCCGCCCGAGGTAACCAGGACGTTGTTATAGTTCTCGCCTTCATCCTGGAAACCGGCCAGCGGTCCCCACAAAGGATTGGCGGCGAACAGAGCTTCACAGTTGGCCAGGCGCACAGACGGGTTCGGACCCGAGTTGATGCGGTCCGAGTCGCAGGGGTTGATGCTGATCGCGTTCAGACCGGTCGACGACGGCGCAAACAGCTGGCTGAGCGTCGGCGCTCGGAAGTTACGGCTACGCGAGGCGCGCACCGTCAGACCATCGACGATGCCCCAGCGAACGCCTGCGCCCCAGACGTTCTCGCGGCCCGCGATGGAGTTGTCGACCGAGCGATAGGCCCCGTCGATTTCCAGCGACTGGACGAACGGCAGGGTGAAGTCGCCACCGAAAATCGGGACCAGCAGTTCGGCCGAAAACTCGTTGGTGTTGTACTTTCCGCCCGTCGGTACCGAGGTGCTACCCGTACCCACCAAGCCCTGTTGGGAAGCTTGCGACGGCGTGAAGCTCGACTCCTCGGCGCGGTATTCATACGCCAGCGAGAAGGACAGCGGACCTGCCGGCAGTTCGAACACATCGCCGCCGATGGTCGCCAGGAAGTTGTCCTGGGTATTGTCATAGGTCTGGCCGACCGGCAGCACGATGTAGTCACGCATTTCCGGCGTGACACGGCCCGTGCCGAACATGTTCACCGGCACACAGGACGGATCCATGTTGCGGCAAACAATCTTGCCATCGACGTTGATGGCGTTGACCGCATTGCGCAGGCGCTCGTTCCAGATATCCCAGCCACGGGTCTCGCCCTTCACCTCGGCGCGGCTGTACGACGCCGACCAGTAGAAGTTGCGGTCCGCGTAGTCGAAGTCACCTTCCAGACCGATCTGGCCGCGATAGACGTCCGTGGTGTGGACAAACTCGCGGCTCGGCAGGGCGTCGTCCCAGAGCTTGGACAGCCACAAAGGCGCGCCACCGGCGAACGACGGGCTGGCCGCCTCCAGAGCAGCGCGGGCCTCCGGCGTCAGGAAGGCGTTGTTGTTGAAGAACATGATGGCNNCCCGCCGTGGGCGAGTTGGTGTTCAGCACCGTGGTCGCCTTGCCTTGGGTGCCGAAGGGGTCGCGCCCTTCGGTCTGGGCATAGGTGAACTCGCCGGTCAGGCGCACGCGATCGGTCAGGTCATAGTGACCAATCACGCTGGCATTCACGCGCTCGACGCCGGTGTAGAGAGCGGCGATGTCGCGGTAGTCCCAGCCGTCGCCACCCGAGGCGAACGGGATGGAGTGGATGGTGCCGGTGTCGTACGGCACGACGTTCTGGCCGTTCTTGTCGAACTGTAGCGGATTGCCACCGGCACGCAGCAGGAACATCTCCAGCGGCGCAGGTGTCGAGTAGATCACGCCGTTGTAGTTGAAGTTCCAGAAGTGGGAGTTGAAGATCTCTTTGACGGCCGGAATGCCGTCATTGTTCGACGTGTTATCCGGATTGGTAACCGTCAGACGGCCCAGATTCGAACTCGGACGGTCATAGCTGAACAGAGAGTCGGTCTTGGAGTATTCGACGCTGGCGGCGATGTTGCCGCGACCGTCAAAGATGTTCTTGCCGGCGGTCAGGCGCAGGCTGGTCTGCGGATAGTCATCACGCGAGCTGATGCCATATTGGGCATCCACTTCGACGCCTTCAAAATCATCCCGCAGCACATAGTTGACCACGCCGGCGATGGCGTCCGAGCCGTAGACAGCCGCGCCGCCAGCCTGAACCACGTCCACGCGCTTCAGCAGGCCTACCGGAATGATGTTGGTGTCGACCACGCGATCACCGGTGCCATCGGCGGTGGTGACGAAACGCCGACCGTTGACCAGCGTCAGGGTACGGCCTGCGCCCAGACCAAACAGGTTCGGATACTGCGCGCCACTGCCGGACGCGGCACCGCTGCCGTCTGCCATCGGGGTGGAGGGGACCACGGCCGTGTTCTGGTTCAGTGCCTGACCAGCCTGGACATAGCCGCGCTCGTCCATGACCTCACGATCGACATTGACCACAGGTGCCGACGTACTGGTTTGCACCCGCCGAATGCGGGTACCCGTGACGACGATCTCACCGACCTCGGCCACTTGTTCCTCTTGCCACGCCACAGTGGCTTGTGCGCTCAGGGCAGCCGAAAGTGCGACGCCTGCGACCGTGGTGGCCAGTACGGTTTTCACTGGAAATCTTTTCACGACTGTTCCCCTCATTGACGGCTCCGCCTATTCGGTAGAACCGTCCCTCACTGAATAACTTATCCGCATTCAGACGGAAGATTTTTTCTAAATGCCGTGAACTTGGCGAAAATACCGCATGATTGATCGACCCACTGCCATTCAGGCAGTTAAGATATTCGGACAGAGTGAAACAGGTGGTGCTAGCAGCCACCATTCTCGCTGGACGTGAAATACAAAGCGATTGCGCTCATGGCATCAGCAATTAGCGGAGCCCGGACAGCAAAAAGCCCCGCT
>NZ_DIGV01000060.1 GCF_002419815.1 Brevundimonas sp. UBA5713
GCTCCGGCACCGGCTCCCAAGCCGCAAGCGCCGTCGGCCCCGCGCCGCATCGAGGCTGTGGCTCCGCGTCCGGTGATGACGGCTCAGGCTCCGTCGGCCCCGACCGTCGCTCAGACACCGGAACTGCCGGGCACCGCCACTGTGCTGACGCTGGGCGCACACATGTGCAAATGGCCGATCGGCGACCCGTCGTCGCGCGACTTCTCCTTCTGCGGCCGCCGCGCCTCGGAAGGCGTGTACTGCGTCGAGCACGCCCGCGTCGCTTATCAGCCGCAAGTCAAAAAGGGCACGAAGGACGGCGCGTCCGAACTGGCCCGTAGCCTGCGTCGCTACATCTAAGTTCCGCCTCGCGGAAATCTCGAGAGAAAGGGCGCAGCGGGCAACCGTTGCGCCTTTTTCTTTTGGCGCGCCTAGTTCAGCGTGCGGCGCGCGTCCGGCACATCCAGACTGAAATGCGGGACAGCCACCTCGAACATGTGGCCTTCCGGATCCTGCATGAAATAGGCCCCGACCATCGACCCAGACGGCGTGGTCAGCGGGCATCCCGAGGCATAGGCAAAACTGTCGCCCGGCTCGATCACCGGTTGCTCACCCACCACACCCGATCCGCGCACTTCCTCGACGCGGCCCAGCGCATCGGTAATCGTCCAGCGACGCGCCACCAATTGCAGCGGCGTGCCCGTCAGATTGACGATTTCAATCTGATAGGCCCAGACCCAGTGGTTGGCTTCGGGGTCGGATTGGGCAGCCAGATAGGACGGCTGGACGCGAACGACCACACCATCGGTTTCGGCGCTATAGGCAGAAGCACTGGGCATACGCTATATGCGTCCCGCCGTAGACGGGGTTCAAGCTGAGTCTTTCCCCGATGACTGTTTTCTGGGCGAGACAGGCAGAAAAATCCGTGTGAGAACAGGACGGCATGACCAGTTTCAAACTTCCCGACCAAGCCGGCATCATCCCCTTTCAGGGCATTGAGACCCTGATCGCGACGGGGGCCATCACCAGCCAGACCCCATTTGATTCCGATCAGGTCCAGCCCGCCAGTCTGGACCTGCGCCTGTCGGACGTGGCGTGGCGTGTGCGGGCCAGCTTCCTGCCGGGCAAGCGCAAGGTCGAGGACCGCATCAAGGATGTGGCCATGCACTCGATCGACCTGTCGGGTGGCTATGTGCTGGAAAAGGGCTGCGTCTACATCGCCCGCCTGCAGGAACACCTGTCCCTGCCCAAGGGACTGAATGCCCGCGCCAATCCAAAATCCTCGACCGGCCGTGTCGATGTGTTTGTGCGCTTGCTGACCGATCAGGGCCAAAGCTTCGACGATGTCGATGAAGGCTATAAGGGCGCGCTTTATCTGGAAATCGCGCCGCAGACCTTCTCCATCCTCGTGCGTCCGGGCACACGCTTGAACCAGCTGCGCCTCAAGGCCGGTGAGCCGCCGCGTCTGGAGACCCGCAGCGTCGGTGTCGATCTGATGCCGAACGAGAACGGTATCGTCGGCTTCCGTGGCCGCCGCCACGCGGGCGTGGTCGATCTGGAAAACGTGGATGGGCATGACCCGCGCGATTTCTGGGAACCGTTGACCCTGCGCAATGGCGACCTGCTGCTGGATCCGGGCGAGTTCTATATTCTGGCGTCGTCAGACGACGTGGAAATCCCTGTCGATCAGGCCGCCGAAATGACCCCGATCGATCCGTCGGTCGGTGAGTTCCGTGTCCACTATGCAGGCTTCTTCGATCCGGGCTTTGGCACGGACGAGGCCCACGGGGCGGGCTCCAAGGGCGTGCTGGAAGTTCGCACGCACGACACCCCCTTCCTGCTGGAGCACCAGCAGACTGTCGCCCGCCTTGTCTATGAACCCCTGACCGAGCGCCCCACCCGCCTCTATGGCGAAGGCGGCAGCCACTATCAGAAACAGGGCCTGAAGCTGTCGAAACACTTCAAGGAATGGAAGTAGGCGGCGAGCGCCGCCGGGCTTAACCGCAGGGCGACTTTGGCTTCATCGCGCGTGTGAATGGGATGAGGCGCACCCTTGCCTGACCCAAGAGAAAGGCCCGCTGGATCAGCGGGCCTTTTGCCTATCAGGAAAGCCGATCGGCTTTCCGTAAGGAGGGGAATACCTTGGCCCAGATGCCCGTCGCAGCCAGCGCACCGACCCCGCCGAACACGGCCGCGCCGATGGGGCCGAGCAGGCGTACCATCACGCCCGAATAGGCCTCGCCCAGTTCGTTCGATGCGCCGATGAACAACATGGACACCGACGACACACGGCCCCGCATGTGATCGGGGGTGGCCAGCTGGATCAGGGTCTGGCGCACGTTCACACTAATCATGTCGGCGGCACCGCCGATAAAGAGCACCAGCGCCGACAGCCAGACGATCTCGGACAGGCCAAAGATGATGGTGCAGATGCCGAAAACAGCCACGGCGGCAAACATCCACGTGCCGCCATTCCTTTGGATCGGATAGCGACTGAGCCACAGCGCCATCACCAGCGCCCCTACCCCAAAGGCAGCGCGCAGGAAGCCAAACCCGATGGCCCCGACATGCAGAATGTCGCGCGCAAAGATCGGCGTCAGCAGAGCCACGCCTGCAAACAGCACCACGACCAGGTCTAGCGATATGGCCCCGAGCACGATCTTGGTCTTCCACACATAGCCCAGCCCCTCTTTGACCAGTTCGACCGGCGACACCTTGGGCCCCACCTCGGGTTTTCCGGACGTCCTGATCAGCAGGAAACAGGCAATGGCCATCAGGAACAACGCTGCCGATGAGGCATAGGCCAGCGGCACGGTAAAGCCGACGATCACCCCGCCCAGAGCCGGCCCCGCGATGGCACCCGTCTGGAACGAGATCGCCTGAGCCGCAATGGCAGCCGGTAGAGCCTTTCGTCCCACCACCATCGGCAGGAAGGCCTGCGAGGCGGGAGCCAGAAATGCCCGCGCCGCCCCGAACACAGCCGCGACCGCCAGCAGTCCCCACAGCGGCGGCGAGCCATGCAGCGCCATGGCCAGAAAAATGCTGGCGCACAGCATTTCGACAATGATCGACAAGGTCACCGTATGTTTGCGGTCGCGCCGGTCAGCCATGGCACCGGCAGGCAGGGTAAAGGCCAACAGAGGCAGGAACTGGCACAGTCCCACCAGCCCCAGATACAGGCTGGCCTGTTCAATCGGGTGATCGCGGCGGGCAATCTCATAGACCTGCCACAACAGGGCGGAGGACTGGATCTGGATGGCCAGAACCGCCACCAACCGCCCCACCCACAACAGGCGAAAGTCTCGGATCTTCCACGGACTGGAGGGGTCTTCGGGGGCAGGAACAGTCTCTGGCGGCTTGGAAACGGTCGTCACGAAGCAAAAATCTCTAAGAGGGGAGGCATAGGGAGTGATAACGCACTTCTCGGCGCGACTATCCCTGCCTAAAGCATGATCCCATGAACACTGTATCACAAGCCATCATCGATCCCGTCGAACTGACCCGCGCCCTGATCCGCCGCCCGTCGGTTACCCCCGCCAATGAAGGGGCGATGGAGGTGTTGGAAAAGGCGCTGACAGAGCTGGGCTTTAGCTGCCGCCGTATGGTGTTCGAGGGCCCGAGCGGTCAGGGCGACGATGCGCCCATCATCAACCTTTACGCCCGCCGTGGCACGGCCTCGCCCAATATCTGTTTCGCGGGCCATACCGATGTGGTGCCCACCGGCGCGGCCGAGCAATGGACCACCGGCCCGTTTGAAGGTCAGACCAAGGACGGCATTCTGTATGGCCGTGGCGCGGTCGACATGAAGGGCGGCATCGGCGCATGGGTAGCGGCCCTGTCACGCCTTCTGGCCGAAGGGGAAGTTGGCGGATCGCTCAGCCTGCTGATCACCGGCGACGAGGAAGGCCCCGCCCTTCACGGCACCAAGCGCGTGGTCGAGACCCTGATGGCCGAGGGCGAGGTGATTGACGCCTGCATCGTCGGCGAACCGTCATCGGCGGCGCAACTGGGCGACATGATCAAGGTGGGCCGTCGCGGCTCGATCAACAGCTGGTTCACCGTCCACGGCAAACAGGGCCACGTGGCCTATCCGGACCGCGCCGCCAATCCTGCGCCTGTCATCGCCAACCTGATGGCCCGCCTGAACGCGCGTGTGCTGGATGAGGGTTATCCAGAGTTTCCTCCGAGCAATCTCGAAATCACCACAATCGACATCGGCAATACGGCGACCAACATCATCCCCGCCGTGGCCAAGGCCCGCACCAATATCCGCTTTAACCCGACGCATACGGGCGCGGCGCTGGCCGAGTGGATCAACAAGGAAGCCGGTGCCCTCCAGGCTGAAACGGGTCTTCGCATCGAGGTCCAGCACATGATCTCCGGCGAGGCCTTCCTGACGCAAAACGCCGTCTTCATCGGCGCGGTGCAGGATGCGGTCGAGGCCGTGACCGGTCGCCGCCCCGAAGCCTCCACCAGCGGCGGTACGTCCGATGCCCGCTTCATCCGCTATATGTGTCCGGTGGTGGAGCTGGGTCTGGTGGGCCAGACCATGCACCAGATCGACGAGCGCGTTCCCGAACAGGAACTGCGCGATCTGACCGATGTCTATGTCGAGGTGATGCGCGCCCTGTTCGCGCGCCTGAAGGCCTAAAGCAGGCCCGAGATAAAGGCTTCGGCGTCGCGCACTTGCGTGGCCGTGCCTCTGAACACCGCCGCCGGATCGCCCGTGCCATAGGCCGACGGGTGGGTCAGGGTCGCATCGCGCGCCTGATCCTCGTCCAGCAACACCATGCCCCATAGATCGCGCAGATTAAGCCCGATGCGTGACAGATAGCGCCTGTCGCGACCCAGCAGCAGGGCCGCCGTCGCGCCTGATCCTTCGCCCCATAGAGCGATCCGGCCATCCAGAGCCAAAGCCTCGCGGCGCTCCATCAACCAGCCCAGCGCTGTGGCGACATCGGATGTGTGGGCGTTAAAGCCGTGGCGTCCGGCCCGGCGGTCGACCAAGGCGACCGTTATGCCGCGCGCATTCAGCCGCCGCGCGCTGGCCATCATCCGGCTGTCAGGGGCACCGCGTTCGGCGCGCCCCAGCATCAGAACCACAGGCTGCCGTGCCGATCCACGTCCGCCCAGCAGGATCAATGACTGGCGCGAAAACGGTCCGTAGGCGTGGCGCGTCTGCCCC
>NZ_DIGV01000041.1 GCF_002419815.1 Brevundimonas sp. UBA5713
ATCCAGTTAACTTGTCAGCACCGATCAGCGGGCTCTTTTTATGGACTGAATCCATTCGCTGATATCGTGATTTGAATCCCTGATACGGTCGATTTATTCCCTGCTCGGCCGTTTTATTTTCCCTGTTAATTTGTAAGGGAAATGAGCTGCCGCACTATCAAAAGCCCCGCTACAGCGGGGTTTTGTCGGTTTGGTGCCAGGCTTCCGCTATCAAAACACAGGCGATATTCCCTGTTATTCCCTGTAAACAGGCAAAGGGCGCGCCAAACTCTAGCGCCGCTGCGCAAACGGAGACGGGCGGGAGAATGAGGGGCATAACTGCGCCATCAGCCATCTCTGGAGACGGCAAATAGCCCAGGTGGGCTGCGCAAGTTGCGGTAATGTCGGGGGTATTTGCGGGCGACCCGCATAGCCCGCTTTAGCGGGTGAATAGATGGCGGGAAGATATGGATTCGAAGCTGAGATATAGTTTTGGCTGCAAGCCACGGAAATGTCGCGGCTTAAAGTATCCAAAATCTACCTTAGAGATTTTGATAAAGTATATAGCCAGTTTTATTGGAATTATTCATAACTTACTCAGTCTCTGATGTAGATTTTAAGTAAACATGACTAGTGTGTGCTTATTTATGCTTATTAGTTGTTGTTGAATAGATGGCGGGAAGATATGGATTCGAAGCTGAGATATAGTTTTGGCTGCAAGCCGCGGAAATGTCGCAGCTTAAAGTATCCAAAATCTACCTTAGAGATTTTGATAAAGTATATATCCAGTTTAATTGGAAATATTCATAACTTACTCAGTCTCTGATGTAGATTTTAAGTAAACATGACTAGTATGTGCTTATTTATACTTACTAGTTGTTGTTGAATAGATGGCGGAAGCGGTGGGATTCGAACCCACGGTAGGCTCTCACCTACGCTGGTTTTCAAGACCAGTGCCTTAAACCACTCGGCCACACTTCCGTTTGCGGGATGCCGCGAGCATGAAGCAGGCGACGAGGCCTGAATCAGCGATGGGGTGGTGAATAGCCGCATTTGGTGGGCGGAAGAAAGCGCAAAATGACTAAGATGCGTTAACCAAACCGGAAGTGTCGTCTGGTCATAGTGGCGATATGACAGTGGCCGTTTGTACCCCCCGACAACTGCTGATGGCCCGCGATGGCGGGCGTCGGTTTGTGCGCGCCTTGATGGTCACGGCGGGCTTGCTGACGTTAACGGCTTGCGCCAGTTCCGGGGGCAAGGGCGGGCCGCTGGTGGATATTCCGACGGTTAATGATCCGGCACCGTTCGTTTCGGGGACGATGCGCCCCTATACAATCAGAGGGCGCACCTATCGTCCGGTGGAACAGCCGAACTATGACGAGACGGGGATGGCGTCCTGGTATGGTCAGTATCATCACGGCAAGTCTACTTCGACCGGTGAGCGGTTTGACATGAATGCCCTGACGGCGGCGCACAAAACCTTGCCGCTGCCCAGCATGGTCGAGGTCACCAACCCCGCCAATGGACGACGCGTGTTGCTGCGGGTGAATGACCGTGGGCCGTTCGTGGACAATCGCATCATTGACCTGTCGCGTGGCGCGGCAGAGGCATTGGGCCTGTTGCAACAGGGTGTGGGCGAGGTGAGGGTGCGCTATGCCGGACGGGCACCACGATCCGGTGGCGGCGCGCGCTTGGCCGATGTGGGCACGCGTGGTGCGAGCCAACCTGCGGCATCGGTTCCTGTGGCACCCGCGCCGCGCTCTTCGACCGAGCGTCCATATAATGAGGTGGTGAGGCAGCCTCCGGCGCAATCCGCGCCGTCTCGCCCCAGAACCCAGAGCCCGCGCCGAGGCTATGAGGGCGTGCCGACGGTGCGCAATGTGCCGATCCCTGAACAGCCGCTGCCGCCGGTCATGCCGTCGCGTGATCCACTGCCCGCACCGGTGGTGCCTGCGCCGATTCCGGCACCCGTGCCGGTTCCAGTACCGACCCCGACACCCGCGCCCTATGCCCCGCCGGTTCAAGAGCCGGTTTCGCCTTATGCAACGCCGGTGCAACCGTTACCGCCGCCTGTACCCGCACCTTCGCCCCAGACCGCGCCAGTATCTCCCTATGCGCCGCCGGTAGCTCAGCCACAGTCGCAGCCCGTCTATCCGCCTGCGACAGTGCCGGCGCCGACATATCCGGGGACACCGGAGGGCTATCGCGTGCAGGTCAGCGTGTTCGAGCAGCCCGCCTTTGCCAATGCCGTGGCGCGCCAACTGGGCGGCGGGGCAACTGTGGAAAGTTTCGAGCGAAACGGACGCACGCTTTACCGCGTTGTGGTCGGCCCCTGGCCCGATCATGCGGCAGCTGAACGCTCGCGTCAGGCCATTATCGCACGAGGTTTTGGCGACGCCCTGTTGATAGCCGATTAAGCGGGGGTGACTTCCTTTGCGGGCGCCGCCATTGTGCGCCCGTGCGAGGCAGATTTATTACATTCGAGGGCGGCGAGGGTGCCGGTAAGACCACACAGGCGCGCCTGTTGGCAGAGCGCCTGCGTGCGCAAGGCATCGACGTCGTCCAGACCAGAGAGCCGGGCGGATCGCCGGGTGCCGAGGAAATCCGCGCCATTGCGGTGTCGGGTGATGCAGAGCGGTGGTCGGCGCGTACCGAAACCCTGCTGATGTACGCCTCGCGTTCGGACCACCTTGAACGCAAAATCCTGCCTGCGCTGGAAGAGGGCAAATGGGTGGTCTGTGACCGCTTTGCCGATTCGAGCCGTGCCTATCAGGGGGCGGGCGGCGGTGCGCCGGACAGCCTGATCGAGGCGCTGGACGAACACGTTGTCGGCGACAACCAGCCCAATTTGACCGTTGTGTTCGATATTCCGGTGGAGGTGGGGCTAGAGCGCGCCTTTGGCCGTGGCCTGTTTGAAACGCGCTTTGAATCCAAGGGGCTGGAGTTCCATCAAAAGCTCCGCGAGGGCTTCCTTGAGGTTGCGGTTCGCCATCCGGAACGCTGTGTGGTTCTGGACGCCACGGGCGAGGTAGAAGAGGTTGCCGAGCGGTTGTGGGCCGTGGTGGAGGAGCGGCTGCTTTGAGCGAGCATCCGCGCGACCGTTACGACCTCATTCCCGATTTAAAGGCGGAAGACGCCTTTCTGGACGCCCTGCAACGCGGACGTCTTCACCACGCCTGGCTCCTGTGCGGGGTCGAGGGTGCGGGCAAGGCGACCTTTGCCTATCGCGCGGCGCGGCGTCTGCTGGGCGCGGCACCGGACACATCGCGCGGACCTCTTGGGGCGTCGCCTCATGATCCGGTCAGCCGACTGGTAGCGGCACAGGCGCATCCTGATTTGCTGGTGCTGGAACGCATTGTCGAAGGCGGCAAAACCAAGAAAGCCATTTCGGTCGATCAGGCGCGCCAGCTGCCGGAGTTCTTCTCCAAGAGCCCGTCGCAGGCCAAGCACCGCGTGGCCATTATTGATGCGGCTGATGATCTAAACGTCAATTCTGCCAATGCCTTGCTGAAGATTCTTGAGGAACCACCTGAAAGCGGCGTGCTGTTTTTGGTCACGCATGCGCCGGGTCGCCTGCTGCCGACGATCCGTTCGCGTTGCCGCCGCCTCAGCTTTCCCGTGTGGACCGAGGCGCGTCTGGCTGAACTAGTCCAGCAGAAGACCCATGTGTCGTGGGATGATGCCGAAAACGCGGCCAGCATGGCCGGTGGCTCACCCGGTGCAGCGTTGAGCCTTGCGTCCGGTCCTCTGTTTGAAATGGACCAACTGGCTCGCATTATCGTCGAGGCGGGTGGTCTGGATCGCAAGGAGGAGCTCGATCTGGCGGGTAGTTTCCGTGGTGCCGAAGGCGCGGTGCGCTTCGAGGCGCTGATGGATCGTCTGATCGCGACAGTAAAGCGCCGCGCGGCAGAAAGCGGAGGACGCGAAGGCGCGCACTGGGCCGATCTGTGGGGACGCCTGTCGGAATTGCCGGAACGAGCCGCCGGACTAAATATGGATAAGGGCGATGTGCTGCTGGGTGCACTGGCAGACATCGCGCGGACGAAAGCTTTGTACTGAACCATGCTGATCGACAGCCACGTCAATCTTCACGCCCCCCAGTTTGACGAAGACCGCGACGAGGTCATCGCGCGTGCCCGCGAGGCCGGCGTGCAGATGATGGTCGAAATCTCCGACAAGCTTTCGACGTTCGAGGCGACCCACGCCATCGCCATGGGCAATCCGGACATCTGGTGCACGGTGGGTGTCCACCCGCACGAGGCCAAGGATTACGACGACCTCACCGCTGACACCCTCATCGAACTGGCCCAGCGCGACCGCGTGGTCGGCATTGGGGAGTGCGGTCTGGATTTCCACTATGACCTTAGTCCGCGCGAGGTCCAGGCCAAGGTGTTTCGCCAGCACATCATTGCCGCGCGCGAAACCGGCCTGCCGCTGATCGTGCACACGCGCGAGGCCGATGAGGTCTGCGCCCAGATCCTGAAAGAAGAAATGGCCGTTGGGCCGTTCAAATTTCTGATGCACTGCTACACCAGCGGTCAGGATCTGGCTGATCTGGCGCATGAACTGGGGGCGTGGTTCTCGGTTTCCGGCATTGCCACGTTCAAGGCCGCCGAGGACGTGCGCGAGGTGATCCGCACCATGCCTAATGAGCGCATCATCGTCGAAACCGACTGTCCGTATCTGGCACCGATCCCATATCGCGGGCGTCGTAATGAACCGGCCTTTATCAGCCACGTTCTGTCAAAACTGGCCGAAATCCGAGGCTGGTCGCCGCAGGAGGCGGATCAGCTGACGACCGACGCCTTCTTTGGACTGTTCCATACCATCCCGAGGCCCTGATGAGCCAAGCTGCCGAACTGGAAGTCGTCATACTGGGTTCGGGATCGTCGGGCGGCGTGCCGCGCGGCGATGGCAATTGGGGCGTGTGTGATCCGGCCAATCCGCGCAATCTGCGCACGCGCTGTTCGGCGCTGTTTCGTCGCGTCGGTGCGGATGGCGTTACCAATGTGGTGGTCGATACCTCGCCGGAGTTTCGTCAGCAGATGGTGATGGCGGGCGTGCGCCATCTGGATGCGGTGCTCTATACCCACGACCACGCCGACCAGACCCACGGCATCGACGATATCCGCGTCTTCTTCATTCAGGGTCGCCGTCGCATTCCGGTGTGGCTGGATCAGGCGACGCATGACTCGCTGATGGCGCGTTTTGGCTATGTATTCGAGGCGCAAAACAACTATCCGGCCATTGCCGAGGCGCATCTGATCCCGCCGCATGGGACTCACTGGGAGGTGTCGGGCGAGGGCGGGCCTATTCCGGTCGTCACGTTCGATCAGGCGCACGGCTACATCCGCTCGGTCGGTTATCGCATGGGCGGCAAGGACGGACAGGGCGGCGTGGTGTATTCGCCGGACGTATCCGATCTTGACGAGGCGGCTATAGAGGCCGTGCGCGAGGCCGATCTGTGGATCGTGGATGCCCTGCGCTATCACCCGCACCCCACCCATGCACACGTCGACAAGGCGCTGGACTGGATCGCACAGTCGGGCGTGAAGCGGGCCGTGCTGACCAATCTTCATATCGATCTGGACTATGAAGACCTGTCATCGCGCCTGCCAGCGAATGTCGAGGTCGGCTTTGATGGTTGGTCGGCGCGTTTCCCGCTTTAGTAGGGATACAACTTAGGTTTCCGAAGCGGGCGGCCGACTTTACCCCTTTGATGCAAAATGCGACCCCAATGGCACCCGCGATTCCTCCAGAAAGCCCGCGGGATCAGGGAGAACGCAATGACGGGTTTTGTCGCGAGCCTTAAGGCCGAGCACCAGCAATCTTGGCGCGCCAGCATCGAGCACCGTTTCGTCGACGAACTGTTGGCAGGCACGGTCTCGGATCAGGTGATGGGCCGCTATCTGGTTCAGGACCATCGTTTTGTGGATGCCTTCATCATCCTGATCGGCGCGGCGGTGGCGTCTGCGGATCAGCTGGAAAGCCGCCTGCGTCTGGGCCGCTTCCTCGGCATGGTGTGCAGCGACGAGAACGACTATTTCCTGCGTTCATTTGCGGCTCTGGGCATTGGCGAAGAGCGCCATGATATCCCCGACACTGCCCCCACCGCGGGATTCAAAGCCTTGATGAAAGAAGCCGCGGCCACGCGTTCCTATGCCGCCATCATGGCCGTGCTGAACGTGGCCGAGGGGCTTTATCTGGACTGGGCGCAGCGTCTGGATGGCCCGCTGCCGGAAAACTTCATTCACGCCGAATGGATTACGCTGCACGACAATCCCTTCTTTGTGGATTTCGTGACCTTCCTTCAGGGAGAGCTGGATCGCGTGGGGCCTGCTGACGAAGCCCTGGCCCGCGATTTCTTCGCGCGGGCTGTCGAGCTGGAGCTGGCCTTTTTTGACTCGGTCTATGAGGGGGAAGCGTAATGGATTTCTTCGACCGTCTGAAAGACGCGGCGCACGACGAATGGCAGTCCTATGTCGATCATGAGTTCGTGCGCGGCATGGGCGACGGCACCCTGCCGGTCGAGGCGTTCAAAGCCTATCTGGTGCAGGACTATCTGTTCCTGATCCACTTTAGCCGGGCTTGGGCGCTGGCGGCCTATAAGGGCCGTACGCTGGAGGATATCCGCGCGGCCCAGCAAACGATGCAGGGCATTCTCAGCGAAATGGAGCTGCATTTGCGGCTCTGCGAGCGCTGGGGTTTGTCTGCTGCCGATGTCGAGGCCACCGAGGAACACCACTCCAACGTCGCCTATACGCGCTATGTCATCGATTGCGGCCTACAGGGAGATTTGCTGGACCTTCACGTCGCCCTGGCTCCGTGCGTGATTGGCTATGCCGAGATCGGCCAGGCCTTGGCACCTGTTGATCCGACCGCGATGCACAACCACCCTTATAAGGACTGGATCGCCGAATATGCGGGCGAGGGGTATCAGGGCGTCGCCGCTGCGGCCCGTGCCAACCTCGACCGGCTGGCGTCGCGCGGTGTGTCGGAAGAGCGGTTCAAAGAGCTGACCAAAATCTTCGCCATGGCCTCCAAGCTGGAAGCCAACTTCTGGCAGATGGGTCTCGATTTGGGCCGCGATGCCGAGACGGAATAATGGAAAGGGCGGGGTGATAATCCCGCCCTTTTGTCATTTCACTTTGTTGATCAGAGCCATGGCTGCCGCCGGATTGCGCACCTTTGCGCCGGAGATGAAATAGGCGAATACGTCACCGCCCCTGGCCCATTCGCGGGTTTTGTCGGCGATAGTATCCAATTCGTCGCTGGTCAGGCCGATGGGTTCGTCGGCGCGGCTGGACATCAGGCGGGCATAGGTGAAGTCGGCAGTACGCTCATCAATCTCGGGCCAAGTGGGCTCTTCATCATCGACGGCATATACGATGGCGGCGTTGTATTTGCGCGCGAGGTCATAGAACTCTTCGCAGGCAAAGGTGGGGTTCCGCACCTCAAGCGCGTGGCGCAGTTGCACGCCGTCCTTTTCCTTGGGCAGCAGTTTCAGAAAGCCCTCGAAATCGACAGGGTCGAACTTCTTCGTGCCCATAAACTGCCAGTTGATGGGCCCCAGTTTGTCGCCTAGCACCGTCAGGCCCTGCGACAGAAACTTCTCGAAGCTTTCACCGCCTTCGGACAGCACCTTACGGTTGGTGCAGTAGCGGCTGGCCTTCACCGCAAAGACGAAGTCCTTGGGCGTTTCATCGCGCCATTTGGTCCAGCTGTCCGGCTTGAACGTGGAATAATAGGTGCCATTGATCTCGATGCTGGTCAGCTTCGATGCGGCATATTCCAGCTCTCGGCGCTGGACCAAGCCGTCCGGATAGAAGGTGCCGCGCCACGGCTCAAAGGTCCAACCGCCGATGCCGATGTGGGTTTTGCCAGACATGAAGCCTCCGCCAACTTAAGGGTGCCCCTCTGTCTAATCCCTCGTGGCGAGGGTTACGAGAGAGGATATCGCGCGTAAACGGCTCCGCTTTGTTAGATCGGAATGATGGGATAGCCTCGATCGGTCGGGTAGAAAGCGAGACGAGAAATGAAACGCTATTCTGTGCCCGCTGCCGTTTGTCTTGTGTCGATCGTCTGTGCTTGCCCAAGACATTTGGTTTGACGCCGGACGACAGGCCCAGATCATGAGCAATGGTCAATTACTGCAGCAGCAGACGGCCCCTGATCAGGATCGTTCTCCTAGAACGCGCGCGCGAGCGAATGATCGGTCATCCGGTGATAGGGAGGGCGCTCCAAATCCGATGCATTGTATAAGCCAGTCAGAGCGCGACACGCTGCGCCGCGAATATGAACGTCGGATGCGGGCGGATGGTCGCGCCAGCGCGGACGTATGGTTGCGACAGACGGCTAGCGAAATGGGACAACGAGCTGGACCCACCTATTCCGAGGATGGAAGTTGCTAGGCGTCTGGGCTGAATACGAAAAAAGCGCCGCAGATGCGGCGCTTTTTGCTTCCGATGAGGAGTGGCTCCGCGGGTAGGATTCGAACCTACGACCAGCCGATTAACAGTCGGCTGCTCTACCACTGAGCTACCGCGGACCGTTGCCTCTCGGTGAGGTGCGTATAGCAGCCCCGTTTTGATTCCTGCAAGCTAAGACTTGATCTAAAAGAGAAAAATCTGCGTTGCGGGAAGCGGGGAGGTCGATACGAAAAATGCGCCACAGGGGCGCATTTCGTAACACCACTCGGGGGCTGGCTCCGCGGGTAGGATTCGAACCTACGACCAGCCGATTAACAGTCGGCTGCTCTACCACTGAGCTACCGCGGAACACTGCCCCGAGGGAGAGGGGCGTATAGCAGCGAGTTTTTGATTCATGCAACTGCTAAATCGCGCAAAAGCGTCAGAAATTTCACGGGGCCTTTTCAGGGTGGTTTGAGGTAAGGCTTTGACCATGACGCCTATCCTCGTGACCGACCCGCTGGATCCCCGCATTCAGGCCTATTCGCAGGTAAAGGAACGCGACCTGACGGGCCGAGAGGGGCTGTTTATCGCCGAGGGGGAGGTAGTCCTGCGTGTCTTGGCGTCCGACGCCTCCCTTTGCCGGCCGGTGTCGGTACTGATTGCCGAAAAGCGCTGGGAGACTTTGCTACCCGTGTTGGAAGCCTTGGGCGATGTGCCGGTCTATACGGCGTCGCAGGACGTTCTGGACACCATCGCCGGATTTCATCTGCATCGCGGCATACTGGCCTTGGGACGCAAACCGGAGGCCATCGGCCTGTCTAGCATGCTGGATGCGGTCGAGGCTTCGGTGGCCAAGGTCCTGGTCGCGGCCAGCGGCATTGGTAACCACGACAATATGGCGGAATCTTCCGCAATGCGGCGGCATTCGGGGCACGAGCGGTGCTGATGGATTCGGGCTGCTGCGATCCTTTTTACCGTAAGGCGATCCGCGTGTCGGTCGGAGCGGTGCTGCGCACGCCGATGGTGACGGGCGTGTCGGCCACTGAAATGGTGGAGGCGTTGCAGGCGCGGGGATGGGAAGTGTTGGCGTTGACGCCATCGGCCACGACTCAGTTGAGCGACTTCAAGCCATCTGGCCGCACGGTGATTCTGCTGGGCACCGAGGGGCCGGGCCTGCCGCGCCCCATCATCGACCGCTGCACGCCCGTGGGAATCAGAATGGCGGGCGGGTTCGATTCGTTGAATGTCGCAGCCACCAGCGCTGTCGCGCTTCATCATCTCGCGACATCTTGAGCGCAGATCGCGGTTATGCCGCATTGCTTCAGGATGGGATCAACGATTGAGTGGGCTCGCACATAGGGAGCGAGAGCATGATGGATAAGTCGCTGAAGATCGTGCTGGGGCTAGGCGCTGCGGCCCTGACGGCCAGCTTATTGCTGCTGGTTGCAGCCCCATTCCTTATGCACTGGGCCGCACAATCCTAGCCAAACAGGCAAAAGAAAACCCCGCCGAAGCGGGGTTCCTTGGTGTTCTCTGCGATGGAGGCCTGACCGGGAATCGAACCCGGGTGCAAGGATTTGCAGTCCTCTGCGTCACCACTCCGCCATCAGGCCGTGCCCCGTTTGGGGGCGTCGCCATCGCGAGGAGCCGTGAAGTAGCCGATTAGTTTGCGGTTCGCAACGTAGAGTCTTATAAGCGCGACAGATTTTTTTTGCCTTAGTCGCCTTCAAGGACACCGGAACATGGATTTCGCCGCTGCACGCAAGGTCATGGTGGACTCGCAAGTCCGCGTGAACGATGTGACGGATCGTGAACTGCACGCTGCGCTGGGCGCAGTCGAACGTGAGCGTTTCTGTGCGCCGGACCGCGCCCACGCTGCCTATGCTGACGTTATGCCGGAAGTGACCGCGCAACGTCGCCTGATGCTGCCTCGTGATCTGGGCAAACTGCTGCAAGGTACCGACGCACGCGCCGGTGAAAAGGCTCTGGTCATCGTTGGCCCGTACGCCGCGGCGGTGCTAGCCAAGATGGGTCTGGACGTGACCTTGCAAGATTCGGACGCCGAGGTGTTCGCTGTCACGGGTGAAGCACTCGCTGACTATGGCGTGAAAACGGTCGAAGCGCCGCTGAACGCGCCGTCGGGCTCGGGCTATGACGTGATCGTGTCTGAAGCGGCTGTGCCGGTCCGTCAGGACGCATGGATCGAAGCTCTGGCGGATAATGGCCGTCTGGTTGTTGTCGAGCGCAGCGGACCCATCGGGAAAGCCGTCCTGTACGTAAAGAGCAGCGAAGGCGTTTCGCGCCGCGAATTGTTTGACGGCTCGCCCGTGATTCTGGACGAACTGAAGCCCCAACCGGCCTTCGCGCTTTAAATAAAGCGCGTTAGGTCTAGGGGAGGGCGACGGATCGCTCCTGCGCCTGCGTGAAAAAATCTTAACTGGTGTCGGTCTGGCGTTGCCGTAAACCGTGCCAAGGACAGACATTGAGGTACGGCGTGTCACTTACGGACGCGCCAGCAGGGACAGGTTATGGTGAAACGCACGCGCGTCTTGGCTTCGGTAGCAGTTTTGGCTCTGATGACCGGCGGCCTTTCGGCTCCGGCAATGGCAGAGTCACTCCGCGATGCAGTGGGCTTGGCCTATCGCACCAACCCTAATCTGTTGGCCCAGCGGGCCAACCAGCGTGCCCTCGACGAATCGACCGTTCAGGCGCGCGCTGGGCTGCGCCCTTCTGTCGATGCCACGCTGGGTGTCACCTATAATGAAACCCGCACCGACCGCGTCACGGTGACCTCGCCTGCGACGGCGATCCCGATCGACCTTGACGGCGATGGTGTGCCGGACGCGACGGGCACAATCCCGGGGACATCGCAAACCACGGGCGGCCGTGTCAGCACCGACGGTGCGACAGCGTCGGTCGGTCTGAATCAGACCCTGTGGAGCGGCGGGCGCATCCGCAGCGCGATCTCGGTGGCCGAGGCCAATATTCTGGCCGGTCGCGAAGATCTTCGTCGCGTTGAACAGCAAGTCATGCTGGGCGTGATTCAGGCCTACGCCGATGTGCTCCGCGACATGGAAATCCTGCGCGTCCGTCAGGAGAACCTGCAGGTGCTGCGTCGCCAGCTGGAAGAATCAAACGCCCGCTTCGAAGTCGGCGAGATCACCCGCACCGACGTGGCCCAGTCCGAAGCCCGTCTGGCCCAGTCCGAGGCGGATCTGGCGCAGGCTCAGGCCCAGCTGTCAGTGTCTCGTGCCGCCTATGCTTCGGTTGTGGGTCAGGCACCGACCGATCTGGAATCCCTTCCGCCGCTGCCGGGCGTGCCCAATGATTTTGACGCCGCGCTTGACGTGGCGCTGATTGAAAACCCTCAGGTGCTGGCCGCTCAATATTCTCTCGCTGCGGCCGAGGCGAACGTGGCTGCGGCTCGCGCTGAATATCGTCCGACCGTCGGCTTGCAGGCCTCCTATGGCGGCACGGCCAATGATCTGTCGGGTTTCGATCTCTCCGACCGTACGGCCTTTACCGCAGGTGCTTCGGTGCGGGTGCCGCTCTTTACGGGCGGTCTGAACCGTTCTCGCGTGGCGCAGGCTCTGGAGCGCGCCAATGCCGCGCAGATCCTGGTTGAAGGCGAGCGCCGCACGGTTCTTCAGACCCTTAGCTCGGCCTATGCTCAGGCCGCGTCGGCGCGTTCGTCGCTGTTGGCAGGCGAGCAGGCTGTACGTGCCGCCTCGGTGGCCGCCGAGGGCGTGCGTCAGGAAGCACAGGTCGGCCTACGTACCACTTTGGACGTCCTGAACCAGGAATTGGAACTGCGTAGCGCGCAGGTGACCTTGGCGTCGGCCCGTCGCAATCAATATGTCGCCGAAGCCCAGCTGCTGGCGGCCATGGGGCGTCTGTCGGGCCCGCAACTGGACCCGCAGCTGGAAGCCTATGATGCCAGCGAAAACTATCGCGCTGTCCGTAACCGTGGCGCTCTGCCGTGGGATGGTGTGATTGAGGCACTGGACCACATCGGCGCGCCGCTTGTGGCTCCGGCTACAGATTTGCCGGACGCACCGATCGACGCCCGTCTCAAGAGCGACGTGGTTCGGACCGCACCCGAAAACTGAGCCGTTTTTTCGGGCATACGGCGCTCAATCCCCAGCTAGGAGAAAAAGCGTCGTTGATTCCTGTGTGCGATGATGCGACCACTTGGCCTTGTGGGTGGGCGGCAGATTCCAGTTTTCTTAAAACTTCTGGTTTCTGATGCCTGTCTGCTTATGGCTTAGGCTGATCCAAGGCTCGTTATGACTGATCCGACCGCTCAGGAACCGACAATGGAAGAGATTCTGGCGTCCATTCGCCGGATCATTTCCGAAGACGACGCGCCTGCGGAAACCGAAGCGCAGGCCGCACCCGAGGTCTTGGCCGAACCTGAACCCGCACCCGAGCCGTTTGCCGCCGAGCCGGAAGACGATGTGCTGGAACTGACCGAGACCTATGAGGCCCCGGCAGCTGAAACCATCGGCGATCTTGAGGTCGCACCGATCTATGAGCCGGAGCCCGAGCCGGTTCCGGCCCCGGCTCCTTCTGTCGCGTTTGACGATGCTCTGGTCAGCGAAGCCGCCGCCGCAGAGGCCGCCAATGCCTTCGCCGGTCTGGCCGCCGCAGGGCGTCCGTCACCCGCAGCGCCGCTGGATATGCCGTTCGACAGCGGCAACACCGTCGAGGGCATGGTTCGCGACATGCTGCGCCCCATGCTGAAATCGTGGCTGGATGCCAACCTTCCGACCATCGTCGAACGTGAAGTTCGTAAGGAAGTAGAGCGCATCGCACGCAGTGCGAGCTAGCCCTCGGCTTCGCCTGACATTAAATGAAGGGGGCGGCTCCGGCGGGGCCGCCTTTTTCTGTTGTAATTTACCCCTCAGCCCGCGACGCCGCCCATGTTGCGCGCTAGAGACAAAGACATGACCATGCTTGAGAAGACGTTCGATCCGAAGGCCGCCGAGCCCCGCCTGTATGCACAGTGGGAAGACAGCGGACTGTTTGCGCCCAAGACTGAAGGCGCTGCCGAAGCCTATTCGATCGTCATTCCGCCGCCCAACGTGACGGGCAGCCTGCACATTGGTCACGCACTGAACAACACGTTGCAGGATATTCTGGCCCGCTATCACCGTATGACGGGTAAGGCTGTGCTGTGGCTGCCGGGTACGGACCATGCGGGCATCGCGACCCAGATGGTCGTCGAGCGTAAGCTGGCCGCAGATGGACTGCCGGGCCGCCGTGAAATGGGCCGCGACGCCTTCGTCGACAAGGTGTGGGAATGGAAAGCCCAGTCGGGCGGCACCATCATCCAGCAACTGCGCCGTCTGGGCGCATCGTGCGACTGGTCGCGTGAGCGCTTTACGCTGGACGAGGGCCTGAATGAGGCCGTCCGCAAGGTGTTCGTGCAGCTCTACAAAGAGGGTTTGATCTATCGCGCCAAGCGGCTGGTGAACTGGGATCCGCACTTCCAGACCGCTATTTCGGACCTTGAGGTCGAGCAGAAGGAAGTCGACGGCGCATACTGGCACTTCGCCTATCCGCTGGCTGACGGCGTAACCTATCAGCATCCGGTTGCTTTCGATGAAGAAGGCAAGCCGACCGAGTTTGAAACCCGCGATTACATCGTGGTCGCCACCACGCGCCCTGAAACCATGCTGGGCGATACCGGCGTGGCCGTTCACCCGAAGGACGAGCGTTATGCTGGCCTCGTCGGCAAGGAAGTCGTCCTGCCGATCACCGGCCGTCGCGTGCCGATCGTGGCCGACGAATACGCTGATCCGGAAAAGGGTTCGGGCGCGGTGAAGATCACGCCGGCGCATGACTTTAACGACTTCCAGGTTGGCAAGCGTGCCGGTCTGCCGTCGCTGAACGTCATGGACTCGCTGGCGCGCATCATCGCCGATGAAGTGCCGGAAATCCCGGCTGAATACGTTGGCATGGACCGTTTCGTCGCGCGCAAGGCGATCATCGCCAAGGCCGAGGAAGACGGCTGGCTGAAAGAGATCGAAAAGACCAAGCATCAGGTCCCGCACGGCGACCGTTCGGGTGCTGTCATCGAGCCGTGGCTGACCGACCAGTGGTGGGTTGATGCCAAAACCCTGGCTCAGCCGGCGCTGAAAGCCGTTCAGGACGGCGAGACCGTTTTCGAGCCGAAGAGCTATGAGAAGGTCTATTTCGAGTGGCTGAACAACATCGAGCCGTGGTGCGTCTCGCGCCAACTATGGTGGGGGCATCAGATCCCGGCATGGTACGGTCCTGACGGCGAAATCTTCGTCGCCGAAACCGAAGAGGAAGCCCGCGCCGAAGCCGAAGCCAAACTGGGTGCCGGTGTTGAGCTGACCCGCGAGGAAGACGTGCTGGACACGTGGTTCTCTTCGGCGCTGTGGCCGTTCTCGACCATGGGCTGGCCTGAACAGACCGACGATCTGGCCCGTTTCTATCCGACCGCTGACCTCGTCACCGCTGCCGACATCATCTTCTTCTGGGTTGCCCGCATGATGATGATGGGCAAGCATTTCATGGGCGATGCGCCGTTCAAGCGCGTTATCATCAATGGCCTCGTTCGTGACGAGAAGGGCCAGAAGATGTCGAAGTCCAAGGGCAACGTCATCGACCCGCTGGAGATCGTGGACGAGCTGGGTGCCGACCCGCTGCGCTTCACCATGGCCATCCTCTCGGGCACGCGCGACATTAAGTTGTCGAAGCAACGCATTGAAGGGTATCGCAACTTCGGCACCAAGCTGTGGAATGCCGCACGCTTTAGCCAGATGAACGAATGCGCCCGTGTCGAAGGCTTCGACCCTGCCAACGTGCAGCAGACCATCAACCGCTGGATCCTTGGCGAACTGACCAAGGCCGAACGTGCCGTTTCGGAAGCCATCCTTGGTGGTCGTTTCGACGATGCGGCGGGCGCGCTGTACCGCTACATCTGGAACGTCTTCTGCGACTGGTATCTGGAACTGGCCAAGCCGGTGTTCCAAGGCTCGGACGAGGCAGCCAAGATCGAGACCCGCGCCATGACCGCGTGGGTTCTGGACGAGACGCTGAAGCTGCTGCATCCGGTTATGCCGTACATCACCGAAGAGCTGTGGGCCGAACTGGGCAAGACCGGTCCGTCGCGAGACACCCTGCTGATCGGTGCCAGCTGGCCGCAGCTACCGGACAGTTTCATTGACGCCGAAGCCGAGGCCGAGATCGGCTGGCTGGTCGATCTGATCGGTGAAATCCGTGCTCTGCGTGCCGAGATGAACGTTCCGCCGTCGGCCAAGCCGCCGCTGGCTTTCGTTGGTGCAGATGAAGCCACCAAGGTTCTGGTCGAGCGTCACCGTCCGCTGATCCTGCAATTGGCCCGCGTGTCGGAAGTGTCAATTCTGGATGCGGCCCCGTCGGGTGCTGTGACCTGCGTTTCGGGCGGTTCGACCGTGGCACTGTCGCTGGCCGACTTTATCGACCTGAGCGCCGAGAAAGCTCGCCTGAACAAGGAAATTGCCGCCTTCGACAGCGATATCGCGCACTACAACAAGAAGCTCGGTAACCCGAACTTCGTGTCGCGCGCCGCACCGGATGTGGTTGAGGACCAACGACAGAAACTGGCCGACGCTGAAGCAGGCAAGGCCAAGTTGCAGGCTGCTCTGGTGCGTCTGGAAGCCATGGCGTGAGCCGTATCCGGCTCGACCAACACCTCGTGAACCTTGGGCTGGCCGAAAGCCGGTCCAAGGCCAAGGCGGCCATCGAGGCGGGCAATGTCACCGTTGACGGCGAGGTGGCCAAAAGTGCCTCGCTAAAGGTGCTCGAAGACGCCGACATCCAATATACCGATGCCCACCGCTGGGTCGGTCGCGGCGCGCTAAAACTGGAGCGTGCCTTTGAGCTGTGGCCGCTGGACGTGGCGGGCAAGGTTGCCATGGATGTTGGCGCATCGACAGGTGGCTTCACTGAGGTCTGTCTGGATCGCGGCGCGGCCAAGGTGTTCGCCGTCGATGTGGGGCAGGGGCAGATGCACCCGCGCGTCGCCGCCGATCCGCGCGTCATCAATCTGGAAAAGACCGACGCGCGCGAGCTGACGACTGAACAGATAACCACGCCGCCCGCCTTGATCGTCTGCGATGCCAGCTTCATCAGCCTGTTGAAGGTGCTGCCCGTGCCGCTCTCTCTGGCCGCTCGAAGCGCCCAGCTGATGACCTTGGTCAAACCCCAGTTCGAGGCCGACAGTGCTGCCGCTGTGGGCAAGAAGGGCGTGGTCAAGGACCCTGCCGCCCATCAGGCGGCGGTCGACAAGGTCAGGGACTGGCTGGAGAGCATTGGCTGGTCCGTGCAAGACGTGGCTGACAGTCCGATCGTGGGCGGGGACGGCAATCGCGAGTTCCTGCTCTGGGCCAAACGCCGAGCCTAAAGTTCGAACCCATGAAAGTATGAAGGCCGCCGGATTGCTCCGGCGGCCTTCTTCACATCATCGATTAGACAGGGGGGCTGAGAATTAATCGACGATGCGATAGCGGCCGCTGCTGTCCGGACAGGTGCGCACGTGGCGAACCTCCATCCGGCCATCAGGCATGCGGATTTGGCTTTCGGCCAGACGACAACCATTGTCAGCCTGAACTGGCTGGACCGATCCGCCATAGCCGTAACCACGGTCATAGCTTTGCGGGTAGTCACCATAATAGTCGTAGCCGTCGTCGCGGCGGTAATCGCGACGGTCATAGGGATCATAGGCCGGCTCATAGCCATAGGACTGGGTGTCATAGCCCTGATAGCGAACCGGTTGCTGATAGTTGGGCTGGCAGGCAGCCGTACTGCGACCCACACCCGCACCGATAGCGGCACCCAATACGCCGCCCAGCAGGCTGCCTTCGGTGCGACGACCGCGCGAAGCGACCTGCGATCCGGCAACCGCGCCGATGGCGGCACCCAGCAGACCGGCACCGGCCTGACGCTCGCGCTGGTCACGCGCGCACGGGTCATAATAGGTGTTGTTGCTGTAGGCCGACGGATAGTCATAGCCATAGGTCTGTGCCGAGGCCGTGGTCGGCAGAACCATGGCGGCGCAGGCAGCGGCGGCCAATGCAAAGGCGGTGGGTTTGACGTTCATGCTGACAACTCCCGCGAGGGGCCGCGCTTTCAGCTCCGGCTCCGTCTCGTTGGGTTATGGCTAGCTGAACGAGTCTGAACGGATTTTGATTATGCCGTTCATCTTCGTTCATCTTTGTTTTCGACACGATCCGCGGCTATTAGCGGCGCTATGACGCAAACGCTGACCATCACCCGCATGGGACACCAAGGCGACGGGATCGCCGATTCCCCCAATGGAGCCATCTTCGTCCCCGGAGCCTTGCCCGGCGAAGTGGTGCGCGCCGAGATCAAGGATGGTCGCGTCGAGAGCTTTAAACTGGTCGAGGCCAGCCCCGACCGCCGCCCCATTTTCTCCGAAGCTTATGCCGAATGCGGCGTGGCTCCGCTGCAGCATTGGTCCGATGCACCCTATCTGGCATGGAAGCGCGATGTGGTGATCCACACCCTGTCGCGTGAAGGTCTGGAAACCGAGGTCGAAGCCACGGTGGCCACACCGCCGGCCACCCGCCGGCGTATTGCGCTGCATGCGCGCCGTGGCCCCAATGGCCGTGTGCTGCTGGGCTTCAAGGCGCGCCGCTCGTGGCGTCTGGTCGAGTTGACGGAATGTCCGGTGTCCGATCCGGCACTGGTCGCGGCATTCCCGACGCTGGCGAAGGTGGCCGATGCGTTTCTGGTGCATCCGAAATCGGCACCGACCCTGCATGCGACCCTGACCGATACGGGCATAGATGTGGATGTAACGGGCGTTGAAAAACGCTCGGGCGGGCCGAGTGCCGACCAGCTTGCCAAGGCCATCGCCGCCGCAGCCGAGGGCGATCTGGCGCGGCTCAGCCTGGATGGCGACACCTTGGTCATGGCCCGCCAGCCGCGCGTGACCTTCGGTCGGGCCTCGGTGCCGATACCGGCAGGGGGCTTCCTGCAAGCTTCGCCCGCCGCCGAGGCCGCCATGGTCGAGCGCACCGTGGCTGCGGTCATAGGCCATAAGAAGGTGGCAGACCTGTTCTGCGGCGCAGGCACCTTTACCTTCCCGCTGGCCGAAGTGGCTTCGGTAACCGCAGCCGATTCGGCGGCATCGTCGATTGCCGCGCTAAAGGCGGCCTTGCCCACGACGCAAGGGCTGAAAGGCATTGAGGCGCAGGCGCGAGACCTGTTCCGCCGCCCCTTATCGCCCTTTGACCTAAAAGGCTGTGACGCCATCGTTCTGGACCCGCCGCGTGCAGGGGCTTTGGAACAAACCCAGCAACTGCCGGGCACCAAGGCCCAAACCATCGTCGGCGTGTCGTGCAATCCGCAGACATTTGCCCGCGATGCGCGCGTGCTGGTCGATGCCGGTTTCCGACTGGAAAAGGTGACGCCGATTGACCAGTTCATCTGGTCCACCCACATCGAACTGGTCGGCGTGTTCCGTCGCTGATTTTGCCGGAAAGGCACACCATGACACAGGTGAATGACGTCGATGATCTCGACGGTGGCGGTTTCGACTTTGACGACTGGGATCGTCTGAAGCCGTTCACGGGTAGGGTGGCGACGCTGGACGATGTCCACGCCAAAACGGCCATTTTCGCTCTGGGCGATACCGAACGTCCGTATCCGCTGGATCTGGAACTGCCCCAACCTGCCATCTGGTGGGACGAAGACGGTGAAAAGCCTGTTGTCATCATTCAGGCCGAGGCCCACACCAACTCTGACGATGAAGAGATGGAGGTCTACGGCCTGATCCTGCCAGACGGCGATGGCGCGGTGGCTCTGTCCGAAGACGTTGATCTGGTGGATGCGTCCGATGCGACGTGGCGCCAGCTGGTGCAGGATTATATCGACCCGTCAGCGGCCGACGACTGAGCTTTAGCCGAAGGCGTCGGCGAATAGGTCCATCTGTGGTCGGGTCTCGGGCGGCAGGCGGAACTGGCTGATATCCAGCGCCATCTTGTGCGTATCCAGCCCATAGCGTTTGATTGCCGCCTTGAAACGGGTGGCGATCAACTGGGCGACGGGTCCGGTGCCCTTCATGCGCTGTGACCAGTCGGGGTCATAGTCTTTACCGCCGCGCGTCTGCCGGACCAGCGACATGACCCGCGCCGCGCGATCCGGTCGCGCATCGGCCAGCCATTCCTGAAACAGGTCTTTGATCTCCAGCGGCAGGCGAAGAGTCACATACATGGCCGAGGTCGCGCCTGCCTTGGCGGCGGCCTCCAGCACGGCCTCCAACTCATGATCATTTAACCCCGGGATCACCGGCGCAAAACCAACCGTGACGGGGCATCCTGCATCCGCCAATCGGCTGATGGCGTCCAGACGGCGGACAGGGGTGGCGGCGCGCGGCTCCATCGCGCGAGCCAACTGGCGGTCCAGCGTCGTGATAGAAACGCACGCCCGCGCCAGACCAGCCTTGCCCATCTCGCCCAGAATATCTGCATCGCGCGCGATCAATGCCGATTTGGTGATGATGGAGAAGGGGTGGCGATACTGTTGCAGAACTTCCAACACCTGTCGCGTCAGGCCTGTTTCGCGGTCCACCGGCTGATAGGGGTCGGTGTTGCCGCCAATGTGGATGGGCTGGCAACGATAGCGCGGCGCGTTCAATTCCTTGCGTAGTAGGGTCGGCGCATCGGGCTTGAAGAACAGTTTGCTCTCGAAATCGATACCCGGCGACAGCCCCATATAGGCGTGCGCCGGACGTGCGTAACAATAGGTGCAGCCGTGCTCGCACCCTCGGTATGGATTGATCGAGCGGTCAAACTGGATATCGGGACTGGTGTTGCGCGTGATGATGGTGCGCGCGTTCTCGACGGCCAAAGTGGTGCGCAGGGGCGGGCAGTCCGCATCCTCTTGCGTCCAACCATCGTCCATCGCCTCGATGGTCAGGGCCTCGAACCGGCCAGACGCATTCGAGCGGGCACCGCGACCACTGACTTTGCTCATAGCCGGACTGGACCACCAAAAACGGAACGGAACAAGAACAATTTTAGGGGTAAGGGCTTGCAGGCCCGAAAAACGGCCATTAAGAACAAAACACGAACATTGGACATGGGGATAAAGCCATGAAGCGGTTGGTTACTGATTTGGCGGCTCTTGCATCCTGCGGCGGCTTCGTCTGGATGGTGTGGCAGGCTGCGTTCCTGGTCAGCTAAGACCGGAGGTCATGCTTCTGCCGCGTGCTGGAGCCAGAGACAGACTCTACGCACAATGGGTATGTCACCCGCGCGGCGTTCACTTGGGTTTGGAGTTTGGCATTGGCTGAGACGGCAGAGACTGCAGGTTTTGTCCATCTGCGCGTGCGCAGTGCCTATTCGCTGCTGGAAGGCGCGATCAAGGCGGGCAAGATCGGCAAGATGGCTGCCGAGGCCGGTATGCCCGCTGTGGCGATTGCCGACCGGTCCAATCTGTTTGGCGCGCTGGAGTTCAGCCAAACCGTAAAAGACGCAGGGGTTCAGCCGATTGTGGGCTGTGCCTTGCCGGTGTTCGGTATCGGTGGCCGCAAGCCGGAGCGCTGGGCCAAGGTGCCCACTATCATGCTGTTGGCGCAGAATGAGCAGGGCTGGTTGAACCTTTGCGCCCTGTCGTCATCCTCTTTCCTCGACACAATTGATCTGCCCGAGCAGGGCGTGCCGTGGGAACTGGTCGCCGAAAAGTCCGAAGGGTTGATCCTGCTGTCCGGCGGACCGGACGGTCCGGTGAACCCTCTGTTCGCAGCGGGTAAGGACGCCGACGCCAGTGAGGCGCTGACCACGATGAAGGCGGTTTTTGGCGACCGCTTTTATGTCGAGCTACAGCGCCACGAGTTGCCCGAGGAGCAAGCCGCCGAGCCGGGACTGGTGCGCTGGGCCTACGATAACGACGTGCCGTTGGTGGCTACCAATGACGTCTATTTCGCCAAATCCAGTCAGGCCAAGGCGCACGATGCCCTGTTGTGTATCTCGGACGGGGCGTTTGTCGGTCAGGAAGACCGCCGCCGCGTTACGGTCGAGCATTGGTTCAAATCGCCTGAGGACATGCGGGCCCTGTTCGCGGACCTGCCCGAGGCCTGCGACAACACATTGGAGATCGCACGCCGCTGCGCCTTCCTAACGAAGACGCACAAACCGATCCTGCCGCGTTTCGATACCGGCGCAGGGCGTTCGGAAGACGACGAACTGGCGCATCAGGCGCGGGAAGGTCTGAAAGCGCGGCTGGCCAAGAACCCTGCCTTTGCTCCCGAAGAGGAATATTGGCAGCGCCTCGAATGGGAGGTCGGGATCATCCAGCAGATGGGTTTCCCGGGTTACTTCCTGATCGTTTCGGACTTCATCAAATGGGCCAAGCTGCACGACATCCCCGTAGGCCCGGGGCGTGGTTCGGGTGCGGGCTCGCTGGTGGCGTGGTCGTTGACGATTACCGATCTCGACCCGCTGCGGTTCGGTCTTCTGTTCGAGCGCTTCCTGAACCCTGAACGCGTATCGATGCCCGACTTCGATATCGATTTCTGTCAGGAGCGGCGCGAAGAAGTTATCGACTATGTGCAAGGGCACTACGGCAAGGACCGTGTGGCCCAGATCATCACCTTCGGCACGCTGCAGGCCCGAGTGGTGCTGCGTGACGTCGGGCGGGTGATGCAGTTGCCGTTCGGTCAGGTCGACCGTCTGGCCAAGATGGTTCCGGCCAACCCGGCCAATCCGGTCACATTGGCGCAGGCTCTCGAGATGGAGCCGCGCCTTCGCCAGATGCGCGATGACGAACCGGCCGTTAAGGCGTTGCTCGATACGTCGATGGAGCTGGAGGGGCTGTATCGTAACGCCTCGACCCACGCCGCAGGTATCGTGATCGGGGACCGCCCGCTGACGGAACTGGTGCCGCTGTATCAGGACCCGCGCTCAACCATTCCGGCGTCCCAGTTCAATATGAAATGGGTGGAGCCGGCGGGTCTGGTGAAGTTCGACTTCCTGGGCCTGAAGACCCTGACGGTCCTGGACCGCGCCAAGAGCTTCCTTGATCGCCGTGGCGCAGGGCCGGAATGGAACTTGCTGCCTCTCGATGATGCCAAAACCTATGAGCTGATGGCTTCGGGCCAGACGGTCGGGGTGTTCCAGCTTGAATCGCAGGGCATGCGGGACACGCTGCGCAAGATGCGATGCGGCTCGATTGAAGAGATCACGGCACTGATCTCGCTCTATCGTCCCGGCCCGATGGAGATGATCGACACCTATATCGACCGTAAGTTCGGTCGTGCGGAAGTCGACTACCTACACCCCAGCCTGAAAGAGGTGCTGACCGAAACCTACGGCGTCATCATCTATCAGGAACAGGTGATGAAGATCGCCCAGATCCTGGCAGGCTACAGCCTCGGTGAAGCCGACCTTCTGCGTCGCGCTATGGGTAAGAAGAAAAAGGAGGAGATGGATTTCCAGCGCCTCCGCTTCGTGAAGGGCGCTTCGGAAAAGGGCGTGCCGGAAGACCAGTCCGGCGGCATCTTTGACCTTGTGGCCAAGTTCGCGGGCTATGGCTTCAACAAATCGCACGCTGCGGCCTATGCGCTGATTTCGTTCCAGACGGGCTGGCTGAAGGCCAACCATCCGGTCGAGTTTTTTGCGGCTTCGATGTCGCTCGATCTTTCGAACACGGACAAGCTGGCCGTCTTCTATCAGGATTGCCGCCGCTTCGAGATTCCGGTCGTGGCACCTGACATCAACCGCTCGTCGGCTGACTTCGACGTCGCGTGGGATGGCGACAAGGGTAGCGTGCTGTATGCGCTGGGGGCCATCCGTAACGTGGGCCTTGAGGCCATGAAGCATGTGGTCGAGGTGCGCAACGCGGGCGGACCGTTCGCTGATATCTTTGACTTCCTCGAACGCGTTGACCCCAAGGTGGTGAACAAGCGCGCAGTGGAAGGACTGGCGCGGGCAGGGGCGTTTGACAGCATTCACCCCAACCGGCGCCAGCTATTTGAGCAGGCCGATGTCTTGGTGGCCTATTGCCAGAGCGTGGCGGCAGAGCGCGCCTCATCGCAGGTCAGTTTGTTCGGGGCCGATCAGGCGGGGGCTGCGCGTCCGCGCCTGCGATCGGTTGAGCCCTGGGCCGGACCGGAAAAACTTGATCAAGAACTGGCCGCTGTCGGCTTTTATCTGTCGGGCCACCCGCTGGAAGAACTGACGCCAGCCCTGAAGCGCAAGCGGGTGACCTTCGTGGCCGAGGCCCAAGGTCTGGCCGAAGCCGGACACGAAGCCTTCCAGATGGCGGGTGTGGTTCGCCGCAAACAGGAACGCCCCAACAAGAATGGCGAAAAGTTTGCCTTTGTCGGCTTCTCCGATCCGACAGGCGAGTTTGAATGCCTGTTCCCGCCGGAACAGCTGCGCCGCTGTCGCGATGTGTTGGAGGTCGGCCAGTCTGTGCTGGTGAAGGTGCGGGCCAAGGCCAATGACGGCGAGGTGCGTTTCTTTGGCGACGATGCCACGCGCATGGATGTGCTGCTGGATGACGCCAACATCGGCCTGCGTGTCGTGGTATCGTCCAATGGCGCTGATCCCGAGGCACTAAAGGCCCGATTGGATCGCGCCCGCGCTAACGGCAAGGGCGGCGAGGTCTGGGTTCAGACCACGTTGCAAGGCCGCACCGAGGTCGAGATCAAACTGCCCGGGCGCTATCGTTTGGATGCGGCCCTGCGCGGCGCACTGAAAACGGTGCCGGGTGTGGTCATGCTGGAAGATGCCTGATCAGGCGTTTTTCTTTGCGCAAGTGCCAGCCAGTGCTTGCGTTTTTGCCGCATTACCCGTAGAGGGGCGGCGCACTTCGCACGTGGGTGAGGCGCGGTCGGGGAGAAATCCTGACCTGCTCCGTTCCGAGGGACCGCCGGTCCTTTAATCGCCCACGCTACGTTTGATCGGAAAAAGGATAATACGATCATGGCTCTGCCTGAATTCTCGATGCGCACCCTGCTGGAAGCCGGCGCTCACTTTGGTCACCAGACGCACCGCTGGAACCCGAAGATGGAACGCTACATCTTCGGTTCGCGCTCGAACATCCACATCATCGACCTGTCGCAAACCATGCCGCTGATGCACCAGGCTCTGGTTGCAGTTCGCGACGTCGCTGCCAAGGGCGGCCGCGTGCTGTTCGTCGGCACCAAGCGTCAAGCTGCTGACCCGGTTGCACAAGCTGCCGCACGTTGCGCCCAGTACTACATGAACAACCGCTGGCTCGGCGGCACGCTGACCAACTGGCGCACCGTTTCGGGTTCGATCCAGCGTCTGCGCGAGCTGGAAGCCATCATGGATGCCGGCGGCGAAGGCCGTAACAAGAAAGAGCTGCTGACCCTGCAGCGCGAAAAAGACAAGCTTGAGCTGTCGCTGGGCGGCATCAAGGACATGGGTTCGGTTCCGGACATCATGATTGTCATCGACACCAACAAAGAGTCGATCGCGATCCAGGAAGCTCGCAAGCTGAACATTCCGATCGTCGCCATCCTCGACACCAATTCGGATCCGGACGGCATCACCTACCCGGTTCCGGGTAACGACGACGCTGCCCGCGCCATCCAAACCTACTGCGACCTGTTCGCTGACGCCGTTCTGGATGGTCTGGCTGCTGGCGCCGCTGCCCAAGGCATCGACCTGGGCGCTCTGGAAGCTCCGGTTGAGCCGGCTCTGGTTGAAGAAGCCGCTGCCGAAGCTCCGGCTGCTGAAGAAGCCGCTCAAGGCTGATTTCTGACAGTTCGTCCCTATATAGAGGCGAACTGACGTCAAACCGACATGCGGCCGGGCTAATGGTCCGGCCGCTCAATCGAATTTCAGGAGAAGAACATGGCCGAGATCACTGCCGCCCTCGTGAAGGAACTTCGCGAGCGTTCGGGCGTCGGCATGATGGACTGCAAGAAGGCGCTGGTTGAGAACAACGGCGACATCGAAGCAGCAATCGACTGGCTGCGTGCCAAGGGCCTGTCCAAGGCTGCCAAGAAGGCTGACCGCGTCGCCGCTGAAGGCGTTGTCGCTGTTGCGACCGAAGAGAACGGCGCTGGCGAGACCGCTGCTGCCATCGAGTTCAACGCTGAAACCGACTTCGTCGCCCGTAACGACCTGTTCCAGACCGCAGCCAAGCAATTCGCTCAGCTGGGCCTGAAGAACGACGGCGTTGAAGCCATCTCGGCTGCAACCCTTGAAAACGGCCGCACCGTAGCGGACGAAATCACCCAGCTGATCGCCACCATCGGCGAGAACATGACCCTGCGTCGTTCGGCCCGTCTGTCGGTCGAGCAAGGCGCTGTGGCTTCGTACGTCCACAACGCTGTGTCGCCGGGTATCGGCCGCATCGGCGTGCTGGTCGCCATCGAAGGCGCTGGTGACAAGGCTGCTGTCCGCGAGCTGGGCCGCAAGATCGCCATGCACGTGGCAGCGACCGCTCCGCTGGCTCTGGACACCTCGGACCTCGATCCGGCGGCTATCGAGAAAGAACGCACCGTTCTGATCGAAAAGGCCAAGGAAGAAGGTCGTCCGGACAACATGATCGAAAAGATCGTGGAAGGCCAAATCAACAAGTTCCAAAAGGAAGTTGTTCTGTCGAAGCAGCCGTTCGTGATGGACCCGGACGTGACTGTCGAGCAGCTGGTCGCCAACACCGGTAAGGAACTGGGCGCTGAGCTGAAGCTGGCTGGCTTCGTGCGTCTGGCTCTGGGCGAAGGCGTCGAGAAGGCCGATACCCCGGACTTCGCTGCTGAAGTCGCTTCGATGACCGGCGGCAACTAAGCCTAAAAATCTTCCCTATTGGGAAGATAAAGCTAAAAGGGCGCGTTCGGCTTTGGTGGCCGGCGCGCCCTTCGTTTATGATGGAGCCGCCGATTCCCCTAGCGCGGCTGCCTGATCAAGTTTTTACGGACCCAAAAGCATGACCGACGCCCCTTCCGAATTCCGTTACAAACGCGTTCTCCTGAAGGTGTCGGGCGAAGTGCTCATGGGCGATCAGGCCTATGGCATCGACATGAAGACGGTAGAGGTCGTTGCCCAGGCTGTGGCCGACGTGGCCCGTCAGGGCATCGAAATCTGCCTGGTAATCGGCGGCGGTAACATCTTCCGCGGCCTGTCCAAGGCGGCAGAAGGTATGGATCGCGCCAATGCCGACTATATGGGCATGCTGGCCACCATCATGAATGCACTGGCCATGCAGGGCGCGCTGGAAAAGATTGGTGTCGATACGCGCGTGCAGAGCGCGGTGCCGATGAACACCATTGCCGAACCCTACATCCGCCGTCGCGCCCTTCGTCACCTTGAAAAGGGCCGCGTCGTCATTTTTGCTGCGGGCGTCGGCGCGCCGTTCTTCACGACCGATTCGGGTGCGGCACTTCGCGCTGCGGAAATGGGCTGTGATGCTCTGCTGAAGGGCACAAGCGTGGATGGCGTCTATACCGCCGATCCCAAGAAAGACCCGACGGCTACGCGCTATGATACCCTGACTTATCAGGAAGTGCTGGCAAAAGACCTGCGTGTCATGGATGCATCGGCTATTGCCCTGATGCGCGACAGCAATGTTCCGATTGTCGTCTTCTCCATTCGCGAAGAAGGCTCTCTGAAGAAGACCCTGACGGGCGAAGGCACCTTCACCGTCATCACTAACAAACCGGCCTAAGCGTCGGCCTAATTTCGATCTAGGACACTTCACTCATGGCGAAACCTGATCTCAAAGTTTTCCGCGACCGCATGGATAAGTCGGTCACTGCCCTCAAGGACGACTATGCTGGTCTGCGCACCGGTCGCGCCAACGCCGGTCTGTTGGATCCGGTTCAGGTCGAGGCCTACGGCTCGCTGTCGCCGCTGAACGCTGTGGCTGCCGTTTCGGTACCGGAACCGCGCATGATCTCGGTCAGCGTATGGGACAAAGGCATGGTGGTTTCGGTCGAGAAGGCCATCCGCGCTGCCGGTCTGGGTCTCAACCCGGTCGTTGACGGCCAGACCCTGCGTATTCCGATCCCGCCGCTGACCGAAGAGCGCCGCAAGGAGCTGGTCAAGCTGGCTGGCAAATACGCCGAAGACAAGAAGATCGCCGTGCGCAACGTGCGTCGCGACGCCAATGACGAGCTGAAAAAGGCCGAGAAGGCCGGCGACATCAGTCAGGACGAACAAAAGAAGATGGAAGCTGAGGTCCAGAAGGACACTGACGCTGCCGTTAAGCGTATCGACGAGGTCTTTAAGGCCAAAGAAATCGAGATCATGCAGGTCTAAGGCCGTTACGGCCTTTTGAACCAAGGACCAGACCCGATGTCTTCGGCCCAGTCACCGGCTCCTGCAAAGGGGCCAAGCCATGTTGCCATTATCATGGACGGCAACGGTCGCTGGGCCGAGCGTCGGGGCGTGCCCCGTTCGCTGGGGCATAGGGAAGGGGTGCAGGCCCTGCGCCGCACCATCAAGGCCGCGCCCGATCTGGGCGTGAACTGTATGACGGTTTTCGGTTTTTCGACCGAGAACTGGAGCCGCCCCAAGGACGAGGTTTCCGACCTGATGGGGCTGGTACGCGCCTTTGTCGGCACGGACCTGAAACGACTTGATGATGCGGGCGTGCGTGTCCGTATTCTGGGCCGCCGCACCGGCGTGCCGCGCGATATCGTCGAGATCATCGACCGCGCCGAGCGCCAGACGGCCAACAACACAAAATTCCTACTGCAAGTAGCCTTCAACTATGGCGGCCGTGCCGATCTGGTGGACGCGGCGCAGGCGATGGTGGATCGCGCCGCTTCGGAAGGCCGCTTCGATGTGACCGAAGAACTGTTTGGTCGCACTCTATCCACCGCGGATGCGCCGCCGGTGGACCTGATCATCCGCACCTCCGGCGAACAGCGCCTGTCGAACTTCCTTCTTTGGGAGTGCGCCTATGCGGAACTGGTTTTCCAAGACATTCTGTGGCCTGACTATGGTCAAGACGCCCTTGCTGACGCTATTTCGCAGTTCAAGCGTCGCGAGCGTCGCTTTGGCGGGCGGGAAGCGCAGGACGCTCCCGCCTCTGTGTCCGTAGAGGCTGCGAGCTAGATGGCGCTAAAACCCAAGGATATTGCCCTCAGGGCTGCGTCGGCATTGGTGCTGGCTCCCGCCGCTGTGTTGGCAATGTGGGCTGGTGGCGCGTGGTTCTCGGCGCTGATCGTGGCTGCGGGAATCATGTTGGCCTTTGAGTGGGCCCGTATGAGCGAGCCGCAGGACTGGAAGCCGGTCGGCATTGCGGTGGCTTTGGGCGTGGTGATTCCGCTGGTGGCCGCGCACTTTGGCCAGATGTCGCTAGCCTTCATCCTGCTGGTCGTGGGTGCGGCTGTGGCGGGTCTGGTCTCGCACCGTAGAGGCGGTGAGGGGCTGGATGGGGCGTATGGCGTTCTTTATCTTGGCTGGCCGTGCATACTGTTGATCTGGATGCGCGACCTGAACTCGGCGCAGGGCCTGTACTGGACCGTGCTGGTGTTTGCAGTGGCATGGGCCGCCGACATTCTAGCCTATCTGGTCGGCAGTGCTGTGGGCGGGCCGAAGCTGTGGCCGCGTTTCTCCCCGAACAAGACATGGTCGGGCTTTATCGGCGGCCTGGCAGCGGGTGCCGCTGCGGGGGCGGGTATGGCCGCTTGGCTGGATATGGGGGCGCTGACGGCTGTTTGGGGCGGTGTGCTGGGTCTGGCCGCTGCGCTGGCCACCATGGGCGGCGATCTGTGGGAGTCGGCACTGAAGCGTCGCTTCGGCGTTAAAGATGCAGGCAATCTGATTCCCGGCCACGGCGGCCTGCTGGATCGCGTGGACGGCCTGATGTTTGCGGTCGTCGTCGTGGCGATTGGCCGTCTGTTTGTACTCATGACCGGAGGTCATGCATGATTTCCCGTCGGATCAGCGTACTGGGCTCAACCGGCTCGGTCGGTACCTCGACGCTGGACCTGATGGATCAGGCCGAGCGTGCAGGGTCTGGCCGCTTCGAGGTCGAGGCGCTGACGGGCGGTCGCAATGTGGCTCTGCTGGCCGAACAGGCCAAGCGCTGGCAGCCGCGCGTGGCGGTCATCGCTGATGAGCGCAAACTGGATGATTTGCGGGACGCACTGACTGGGACCGACATCGAGGTCGCTGCCGGTGACAGTGCAGTCGTCGAGGCGGCCAGCCGTCCGGTGGACTGGACCATGGCCTCGATTGTTGGTGCGGCGGGTCTTCGCTCGACATGGGAAGCTGCTGGCCATGGTGGCACGCTGGCCTTGGCCAATAAAGAAAGTCTGGTCTGTTGCGGTCCTGCCCTGATCCAGCGGGTCAGTCAGGCAGGCGGATCACTGATCCCGGTCGATTCCGAACATTCCGCGATTTTTCAAGTTTTTACGTCGGATTGGAAATCCGATGTCTCAAAACTTGTGCTGACGGCGTCGGGTGGTCCTTTCCGCCAGACGGCGCGTGAGGCCATGCGTGCCATTACGCCGGAGCAGGCCGTGGCGCACCCGAACTGGTCCATGGGGGCCAAGATTTCGGTCGACAGTGCCACCATGGCCAACAAAGGCCTTGAGCTGATCGAAGCGGCCTATCTGTTCGACATGCCGCAATCGAAAATCGACGTGGTGGTCCACCCGGAGTCCATTATCCACAGCCTTGTGGAATATGTGGATGGTTCGACGCTGGCACAGATGGGGCCACCGGACATGCGCACGCCGATCGCCTGTGCCTTGTCATGGCCGCGTCGACTGCCTTGGCCCGCACCGAAACTGGATCTGGCAGCTATGGGGCGTCTGACGTTCGAGGCCCCTGATCTGGCGCGCTTTCCCTCGCTGGCACTGGCGCGACAGGCGCTGGAAGCCGGCGGCAACGCGACCATCATCTTCAATGCCGCCAATGAAGTGGCTGCACTGGCCTTTCTTGACCGACGATTGGCGTTTCTCAATATTGCCGCAGTCGTCGCCGAAACCCTAGAAAGGGCGCAGGGCAGGGAACTGGCCGCAGGCGGCGCAAACGCCTGTGAGGCCGCTTTGGCTGTCGATGATGCGGCCCGTAAAATCGCTGCCGATGTGGTGGCTTCACTTGCTCGGGCAGCCTGATAAACAGGCGACAGGAGACTAAGACCGGATGATCGCTTTTCTGGGCCAGGCCCTGACCTATGTGGTCCCATTTCTTCTGGTCCTGACCGTAGTGGTCACGATCCACGAGCTGGGTCACTTTCTGACGGCTCGCGCCTTTGGCGTAAAGATCGAACGTTTTGCCGTCGGTTTTGGTCGTGCGATCTTCCGTCGTGTCGATAAACAGGGCGTTGAATGGCGCGTGGGCTGGCTGCCACTGGGTGGCTATGTGAAATTTGCCGGTGACTTGGACGACACGGGCGTGCCCGACGCCAAGGGCCTCGAAGCTCTGCGCCAGCGTATCACTGCCGAAGAAGGTGCCGGGGCCGAGCGCGACTATCTGTATTTCAAGCCGGTCTGGCAGCGCGCCTTGGTCGTCGCAGGCGGGCCTTTTGCAAACTTCTTGCTGGCCATTGCCATCTTCACGGTTCTGTTCTCGGTCGTGGGCGTGACCCAGCGTCCGGCCCGCGTGTTTGAGGTCTCGCCGGAATCACCTGCTGCCGTGGCAGGTTTTCAGGCCGGCGACATCATCACCCACGTGAACGGTCGCCTCATCGAAGACAGCAGCGAGGTTACCCGCTTTGTGGCCCTGAACAGCGCTACGCCGGTCACCTTCCTTGTCGAGCGCGGCGAAGGCACCCAGACCATTGTCGCCACTCCCGAACGCGTAGAGGTGGATGATCCCATCGGTGGCCGTGTTCGTATGGGCCGGATTGGTCTGGTTCTCGGCTCCACCCGCGATGAAGTCCGCCATATCCGCTATAATCCGATCGAAGCTGTCGGTAAGGGCGCGGAGGAAATCGGCGACATCATTGGCACGACGCTGACCTATATCGGCCGCATCTTTACCGGTCGCGAGAACGGCGATCAGTTCTCAGGTCCTCTTGGAATCGCCCGTGCTTCCGGTGCGCTGACCAATGCTGCGGTGGACGTAAATCCCGATCCGCGCGTGGCGACGATCAACCTTGTCCTGACCTTGACCAGTTTCGCCGCCATACTTTCGGTCGGAATCGGCTTTTTAAATCTTTTGCCGATTCCGGTTCTCGATGGGGGGCACCTTATGTTTTATGCTTATGAAGCCGTTGCCCGACGCCCCCTCGATGCTCGGATTCAAGCGGCTGGTTACAGGGTTGGACTTGCCATGTTGGCGTGTTTGATGTTGTTCGCCACTTGGAACGATCTGCAGAAGCTGAACCTTTTTAAATTCCTCGGCGGGCTTGCCACGTGAGCCGCGGCCAGACCCTGAGGGTATCCCGAATGACCGACACGATGAATCGAACCACTTTCCGAGCGCGTATCTTGGGTCCGAGCGGTATCGCTCTTGTCATGGCTGCGGGCCTTGCTGCCCCCGCCTTTGCGCAGGAAGCTCCCGCCGCCGAGGCTCAGGCCGCTCCGGCCCAATCGGCCGCTCCGCAGGTGGTGATGGCCGAAGAGCAGCGCGCTCAGGTCAACCGCATTCTCGTGCGGGGCAACCAGCGCATCGATCAGACCACGGTCCTGTCCTATCTGCCGATCCAGCCGGGTGATATGGTTGATCCGGTCACCTTCGACGTGGCCGTGCGCACCCTTTACCGCACCAATCTGTTCGCCAATATCCAGCTGGGCCTTCAGCCGAATGGCGATCTGGTCATCGAAGTGGTCGAAAACCCGATCATCAACCAGGTGACCTTCGAGGGTAACAAGGCGCTTACCGAGAAGAAGCTGCGCGATGAAGTGACCATCAGCCCGCGTGGCATCTACACCCGTGCCCGCGTGCAGGAAGACGTGGGCAAGATCGTCGAACTGTACCGTCTGTCAGGCCGTATCTCGGCGACCGTGACGCCGCGACTGGTTCAGCTGGACCAGAACCGCGTCGACGTGGTGTTCGAAATCGATGAAGGCCCCGAGACGGGCATCGCTGGCATTACCTTCCTTGGCAATGAGGCCTTTTCGGATGCCGATTTGCGCGAAGTGATGGTGACCCAGACCTCGCGTTGGTGGCGTTTCTTCTCTTCGAACGACAACTACGACCCGAACCGTCTGGACTACGACCGCGAGCAACTGCGCAAATTCTATACGAACCGCGGTTACTACGATTTCGCCATCCGTTCGTCGGTGGCTGAACTGAAGCCTGATAACTCGGCCTTTGCCGTTACCATCACGGTGGACGAAGGCGACCGATATAACTTCGGTGAAGTGAAGGTTGTGACCGAGTCGGACCGCCTGAACGCCGAGTTCCTCGAGCGCCTGTTGCCGATCCGCAGTGGCGATCTGTATCAGAGCGACCGTATCGAGGCCGCCGTCGACACCCTGACCTTTGCGGCAGGTTCGGCGGGTTATGCCTTCGTGGACATCACGCCTTCCTATCGTGCCAATCCGGAAACGGACACGGTGGATGTGACCTTCAACGTGCGTGAAGGCGCGCGTGTCTACGTCGACCGCATCAATGTGGTGGGCAACACCCGCACGCTGGACAGTGTGATCCGCCGCGAAATGATGCTGGGCGAGGGTGATGCGTTCAACCGCAACCTGATCGAGCGTTCGCGCAACAATCTGCGTGCCCTTGGCTTCTTCAAGGACGTCAAGATCGAGGAAACGCGCGGCTCGCAGCCGGACCGTTCGGTCGTCAACGTGACGGTGGAAGAGCAGCCCACGGGTGAGCTTTCGGTCGGTGCGGGCTTCAGCTCGTTCGACAGCTTCACGCTGAACCTCGGCATCACCGAGCGTAACTTCCGTGGTCGTGGCCAGAACATTGTGGCCCGCGCAGAATGGGGTTCGATCCGTCAGCAGGTCGACTTCCGCTTCACCGAGCCGAAGTTCATGGGCCGTGATCTGGCCGCAGGCTTTGACCTGTTCCACACCCGCATGGACCTGCGCGAATACTCTTCGTACGACTATCGCACGACGGGCGGCGGTCTGCGTTTGACCTATCCGCTGAACCCTTACACTCGTCTGTCGACGCGCTACTTCCTCAAGTCCGACGAAGTAATGATCCCGAATAACTACTGCGCAGGCGGCGGTTTCGGGTCGTCGGCCCTGTGCGACCAGATCGGTTCCTACATCAACTCCTCGGCAGGCTATACGCTGTTTGTAGACCGCCGGAATGACCCGATCCGCGCCACCCGTGGCTGGACCGCAACCCTGCGTCAGGACTTCGCAGGCCTGGGCGGCGACGTGAACTATCTGAAGACCGAGATCGATGCCGCCTGGTATTACGGTTTCAGTCCGAAATGGATTGTCTCGCTGCAAGGTTCGACCGGCTATGTGTCGGGTTGGAACGGCGACGCCATCCGTATCAACGACCGCTTCTTCAAGGGCGGCAACAGCTTCCGTGGCTTCGAAACGGCCGGTATGGGACCGCGTGACCTGACCACGACCGATGCTCTGGGCGGTAAATTCTATGCCATCGGCACGATCGAACTGACCCTGCCGAACGGCCTGCCGGAGCAGTATGGTATCCGTACCAGCCTGTTCGCGGACGTGGGCACCATCGGCAAGCTGGACGACCGCTATCTGGTCAATGCCAATGGTCAGCCGAACCCGAATATCGTCGATGATCTGGCCTTGCGCGCCGCAGCGGGTGTCAGCATCCACTGGCGTTCGCCGATGGGCCCGATCCGCTTTGACCTGTCCAAGGTCATTTCGAAGGAAGACTATGATAAGACGGAAACGTTCCGCTTCTCGACGTCGACCCAGTTCTAACCCCAGCTGTCAGCTGATTTTTAAGGCCTACCTTATGAAGACTCTCGCTATTGGCGCTTTTGCTATCGCCACGCTGGCTGCTTCGGCCGCAAGCGCTCAAAACGTCCCGTCGAACCCGGGTCCGGTGATCCCGGGCGTCTGCTCCTTCTCGGGCGAGCGCGTGCTGGGTACCTCGACCGCCGGTCAGGCCCTGCAATCTCGCATGGTCCAGCTGTACCAAGAAGTTCAAGGCGAACTGCAACCGTACGCCACCGCCATCCAGACCGAGACCCAGCAACTGCAACAATCGGCTGCTTCGCTGTCGGAAGCCGACCGCAACAGCCGCATTCAAGCGCTGCAAACCCGCGACCGCGAGTTCCAGCAACTGCAACAGACCCGCGCTAACGAGCTGCGCTACACCCAGTCGGTACAAGCCAACGCCATTGACGAGGCTGCTCGCCCGCTGGTGATCGCTGCCTATCAAGAGCGCGGCTGCGGTGTCTTGCTGTCGGGTGACGCTGTTGCCTACATCAACCCGGCTATGGACATCACCGATCTGGTGATCCAGCGCCTGAACGCCCAACTGCCGACCCTGAGCTTCAACCGCATGCCGGTTCCGGCTCAACCGGCTCAAAACTAAGGTTTATACCTAGGGCCATGCCCGATCCGAATTTCTTCAAGACCTTGCCCCCCCGCACGGTCTCCGAAATCGCCAAGGAACTTGGCGCCGAGGTGATCCGGGGTGGCGAGGTTGTCGTTTCGGCGGTTGCGCCCCTGTCCTCTGCGGACGGGGGCGCTATCGCTTTTATGGGTGACCGGAAATTTGCCGACGCCCTGTCTCAAACCCGTGCGGGCTGCGTGATCCTGCCGCCGAACGCGGCTGATCTGGCACCTGAGGGGAGTGCTGTGATCGTCTCGCGTCAGGCACAGGCTGACTGGGCGCGCGCGTCCATGATGCTGCACGCTCCGTTGACGCTGGACCGCTCCATATCGCGCGAAGAGGCCGCCGAGGATGACACGGTCATCATCGAACCCGGCGTAATCATCGGCGAAGGCGTCCGCATCGGTCGCGGAACGCGTATCTGCGCCAATACTGTCATCGGCCCGGGGGTACAGATCGGTCGAGACTGCTGGATCGGCACCAATGTGTCGCTCAGCTTCTGCATGCTGGGCGATCGGGTGAAGCTGTATGCCGGTGCCCGCATTGGCGAATCCGGCTTTGGCGCGGCCGTTTCGCGTGATGGCCCGCTGGACATCCCGCAATTGGGCCGTGTGATCCTGCAGGACGATGTGCTGATCGGTGCCAATAGCTGCGTCGATCGCGGCGCCTATGACGACACAGTGGTGGGCGAGGGCACCAAGATCGATAATCTGGTCATGATCGGTCATAACTGCATCATTGGCCGTAACAATCTTATGGCCGCGAATACGGGCATTTCCGGCTCGGTAACGACCGGCGACAATGTCATCTTTGGCGGCAAGGCGGGTGTGGGCGATCACCTCAAGATCGGCGAAGGTGCCCGCGTGGCTGCCGGTGCCGGCGTGTTGTCGGACGTGCCTGCCGGTGAAACCTGGTCCGGTTATCCGGCCCGACCGCTGCGCCAGTTCTTGCGCGAGACGGTGTGGCTGTCCAAACAGACGTCCCACAAGAAGGGCGCAAAGGAATCGAAAGCATGAGCGAACAGATCAACATCGACTATGCAGAGGTGATGCGCCGCCTGCCGCACCGCTATCCGTTCCTGCTGGTCGACAAGGCCGAGAACTTTGTGCCCGGCACCTCGATCACCGGCATCAAGAACGTTACGCATAATGAGCCGTTCTTCCCCGGTCACTTCCCGATCGATCCGGTCATGCCGGGCGTTCTGATCGTGGAGGCCATGGCCCAGACGGGCGCTCTGTTGATGTCCAAGACCCTCGATGTACCGGTCGAGGACAAGGTCATCATGTTCATGTCGATTGATGGCGTTCGCTTCCGCAAGCCGGCCCGTCCGGGTGACCAGCTGCGCATGGAAGTGAAGGTCATCAAGGCCCGTGGCGATGCCTATAAATTCCGCGGCGAGACCTTCATCGACGGCAAACTGGCTGCCGAAGCCGAGTTCATGGCCATGGTGGTCAAGATCGAGGAACCGGCCAAGTGAGCCGTATCCATCCGACCGCCAGCATTGATGCCAGCGCCATCGTCGCTGACACGGCCATCGTCGGCCCGTGGAGCGTGGTCGGCCCGAACGTGACCTTGGGCGAGAATGTGGAACTGAAATCCCACGTTGTCGTGCAACAGGATACCGCCATCGGTGACAACACCGTGGTGCACCCTTTTGCTCTGGTGGGCGGTGATCCGCAGCATCTTGGCTATAAGGGCGAGACGGTGCGTCTGGAGATCGGCCAGAACAACATCATCCGCGAGCACTCGACCCTGAACCGTGGCACGCCGCAGGGCACGGGCGTGACCCGTCTGGGCAACAACTGCTTGCTGATGACCGGCGCGCACATCGGCCACGACTGTGTGGTCGGTGACAATGTGACCATGGCCAATAACGCCACCCTCGGCGGCCACGCCCAAGTGGGCGACAAGGTGTTCCTTGGTGGCCTGTGTGCTGTTCACCAAAACGGCCGCGTAGGTCACGGTGCGATTGTCGGCGGTCTCGCCGCGGTCACGCGGGACGTCATCCCGTACGGTTCAGCGTGGGGCAACCATGCGCGTCTGCGCGGGTTGAACATCATCGGCCTGAAGCGCAAGGGCTATGGCAAGGACCAGCTGCGTCGCCTGTTGGCCTTCTATCGCGACCTGTTCGAAGGCGAGGGTGAGTTCGCCGCGCGTCTGGCTGCTGTGGGCGAGACCTATGGCGATCTGCCGGAAGTGGTCGAGATCCTCGACTTCATCAATAACGGTGCCAAGCGCCCTCTGTGCCTGCCAAACGCCGAATGAAAAAGCTGGGTCTGATCGCCGGGGGCGGTGACCTTCCGGCCTCGGTGGCGGCCCGCTGTGCCGAGGAAGGCCGCGCCCTGTACGTGATCCGTCTGGACGGCTTTGCCGGACCGGAGATGAACGCATGGCCGGGCGCGACCTTCGGCATGGCGCAGATTGGCGGCATACTGAAGGCTCTCAAATCCGAGGGTTGCGAGGCAGTCTGTCTGGCGGGCTATGTGAATCGTCCTGACTTCAAGCTGCTTAAGCCGGACCTGAAGGGTGCGTCCCTCCTGCCGGGCATTATCAAGGCGGCCACTCAGGGCGATGACGCCCTGCTGCGCAAAATCCTGTCGGTGTTCGAAGCCGAAGGTATGAGCGTAGAAGGGGCTGACGACATTCTGGGCAGCTCCCTCCTGGAATGCGGGGCTTTGGGCGCAGTCTCGCCCACCGAAGAAGCTCTCGCCGACCTTAAGAAATCGATTTATATCGCTGAAAAATCAGGCGAACTTGATATCGGGCAGGGCGCGGTTGTTTGCGAAGGTCTGGTGCTGGCTGTCGAGGCGCAGGAAGGCACAGACAACATGCTGATCCGCGTGGCCAGCCTTCCCGCCGACCTGCGCGGCACGCCCAGCCGCCCGCGCGGTACGTTGGGCAAGGCACCCAAGCCCATTCAGGATCTGCGCGTGGATATGCCGGTGATCGGCCCGCGAACGGTCGAACTGGCTGCTCAGGCCGGTCTGGCAGGCATTGGCGGCTATGAAGGTCGGTTGATTATTATCGACCGCGCCGCGACGCGCGCCACCGCCGACCGTTTGGGACTGTTCGTGTGGGGCTTGGCACAGGATAAATCGGCATGAGCGCACCCAAGATTATGCTGGTCGCTGCCGAAGCGTCCGGTGATGCGCTAGGCGCGGGTCTGGCCGAGGCTTTGCGTCGCCGTGTGGGCGATGAGCTGAAGCTGGTCGGCGTTGGCGGGCCCAAGATGGCGGCATTGGGCATTCAAAGCCCGTTTGATATTGCCGAACTGTCCATTCTGGGCTGGATCGACGGCATCAAGGCCTATGGCCGAGTGAAGCAACGCGTAGCCGAGACGGTCGAACTGGCCAAGGCTGAAAAGCCCGACGCTGTTGTTCTGATCGACTCTTGGGGGTTCACCATCCGCGTGGCTAAGGCGATCCGTGACGTGCTGCCGGATGTGGCGTTGATCAAATACGTCGGCCCGCAGGTGTGGGCGTCGCGTCCCAAGCGCGCCAAGGTTCTTGCCAATGCGGTGGACCATCTGTTGGCCCTGTATCCGATGGATGCGCCTTGGTTCGAGCGTGAGGGGTTAGAGACCACGGTCGTGGGGTCATCGGCTCTGCACGTCGAAATGTCCGGCGCAGATGGTGACGCCTTCCGCCGCGCTCATGGCATTGCGCCGGAGGCACCGTTGTTGCTGGTTCTGCCGGGTAGCCGTCCTAGCGAAATCGAGCGTATGACGGGTGTGTATGAACAGACCATCCGTCGTCTGAAGACCCGCTTCGAAAATCTGCAAGTCGCGGTCGTCGCGGCGGGCACGGTGGCGTCGGATGTCACAGGACGTGTCGCCGCTTGGCCATTCCGCGCCCACATCGTTAGTGAAGCCGAGAAGTATGCGGCGATGAAGGCGGCCAACGTCGCGCTGGCCACCAGCGGTACGGTGTCGACGGAGATCGCCATGTCGGGCACGCCTATGGTCATCGCCTATAAGATCGACAACCTGTCCTATGCGCTGATGAAGCGGCTGGTAACGGCCAAATACATCACCATGTTCAATATCGCTGGCGACGAGGAAATCGCACGCGAGTTTATCCAGCACGATGCCACGCCCGAAAACCTGGCCGAGGCGGTGACCGACCTGATGGCCGACCCTGCCAAGGCACAGCGTCAGGCGGATCGCCAGACCGAAGTGTTGGAGCTGATGGGGCGTGGTGGCCCCAATCCGTCAGAGCTGGCCGCAGAAGCAGTGCTCAGGGTGCTGGACGCTCGCAAGGCTTCCTAGGGCGACTATTTGGTCATCCACGGGCGGGATTTACCCGCGTCGATGCGCTTGTTCTGCTCGCGCTGAAAGGCTCCGCCACGCGGGGCCTTTTCTTTTTGCGCCAGCTTTTCCTGTTTCAGACGAAAGGCGCGCTGGATCGGGGTTTCGATTTTATCGGTCATAGAAGGCCTTGAAAGGTGAGGGCAATGAAAAACGCCGGAGCCAAGGCCCCGGCGTTTTCCAAAGACAATCTGGAAAGATTGATTAGCCGCGTTGGTCCAGCGGAACATAGTCGCGCTGGGTCGGGCCGGTGTACAGCTGACGCGGACGACCGATCTTCTGGGTCGGGTCGGCCATCATTTCCTGCCACTGGGCGATCCAGCCGACGGTGCGGGCCAGAGCGAACAGCACGGTGAACATGGTGGTCGGGAAACCCATCGCCGACAGGGTGATGCCCGAGTAGAAGTCCACGTTCGGGAACAGCTTGCGCGAGGTGAAGTATTCGTCGTTCAGGGCAACCTTTTCCAGTTCCTTGGCGACGACGAACAGCGGATCGTCCTGACGGCCGGTCGCTTCCAGCACTTCGTAAGCCGATTGCTGCATCACCTTGGCGCGCGGGTCGTAGTTCTTGTACACGCGGTGGCCGAAGCCCATCAGCTTGTACTTGCGGTCCTTAACGCCTTGAATGAACTCAGGAATACGGTCCGGAGTACCGATTTCCTTCAGCATGTTCAAAGCTTCTTCGTTCGCGCCGCCGTGCGACGGGCCCCACAGGCAGGCGATGCCGGCTGCGATACAGGCGAACGGGTTGGCACCTGACGAACCGGCCAGACGGACGGTCGAGGTCGAGGCGTTCTGCTCGTGGTCGGCGTGCAGGGTGAAGATACGGTCCATAGCGCGCACGAGGCGCGGATCGACTTGGTAGTCTTCAGCCGGAACGGCGAAGCACATGCGCAGGAAGTTTTCGGCGTACGACAGGTCGTTGCGCGGCGAAATGAACGGCTGACCGACGTGGTACTTGTAGGCACGGGCAGCGATCGTCGGCATCTTGGCGATCAGGCGGATGGCCGAGATTTCGCGCTGTACCGGATCGTTGATGTCGAGGCTGTCGTGATAGAAGGCCGACAGAGCGCCGACGGTACCCACCATGATCGCCATCGGGTGGGCGTCGCGACGGAAGCCCTCGAAGAAGCGGTCAAACTGCGCGTGCAGCATAGTGTGGCGGGTGACGGTTTCGGCGAAAGCTTCGTATTCCGATGCGTTCGGCAGTTCGCCCTTCAGCAGCAGGTGGCAAACTTCCAGGAAGTTCGACTGCGAAGCCAGTTGGTCAATCGGGTAACCGCGGTGCAGCAGAACACCAGCGTCGCCGTCGATGTAGGTCAGACCCGATTCACACGATGCAGTCGAGGTGAAGCCTGGGTCGAAAGTGAAAGCGCCGGTACCAGCGTACAGCTTACGGATGTCGACAACGTCCGGACCGATAGAGCCCGACAGAACGGGCAGTTCGATGCTCTTGTCGCCGATGTTGATCGTAGCGGCGGGTTTCGCTTGTTCAGTCATCTAAGCCCCTTGTTATTTCTTGGACCGGGCGCGGGGAGGCGGACGGCCTGTGTGGTTGTAAGTTCACTTAGTCTGTTGCAGCGCATCATCCAAGCGCCCGAGACTTTCGTCGACACCGAGCGCCATCAGAGTGCGAGCGATGTCCGGAGCAGAAATTCCTCCGGTAAGCGCTGCGCGCGTAGCAGGTCCAATTTTTCCAAACCCTACGCCTTCATTCTCCGCGAATTTTTTCAATTCACCTTCAAGAATTTCTACGGACCAAGAGTCTACGGAAGCGAGGTGCTCACGAAGTCGTGAAATTCGCTCGTGGTTCTCGCCCTGCAGCTGCCCGCGGCTTTTCTCGTTGAGCGAGAGCGGGCGCGACTGTAGGGCGAACTGAGCCTGATCGGCCAGTTCTGTGATCGTCTTGGCGCGTTCCTTGATCAGCGGAATCGCGCGGACGAGTTTGTTGATACCGTCAGCGTCCAGTTCGGTTCCGCGACGGCCGAGGTCTTGTGCCACCAGATCGGCCAGACGGGCATCGTCAGCCAGACGGATCCAGTGGGCGTTGACGTGGGCCAGCTTGTCAAAGTCCAGGCGGGCAGGTGCCTTGTTCACGCCTGACAGATCAAACCATTCAATGGCTTGTTCGTCGGTGAACAGCTCATCGTCACCATGCGCCCAGCCCAGACGGGCCAGATAGTTGCGCATAGCCTCGGGCAGATAGCCCATCTCGGCATATTCATGGACGGCCTGCGCGCCGTGGCGCTTGGACAGCTTGGCACCGTCGGGGCCGTGAATCAGCGGGATGTGCGCAAAGGTCGGACGGGTCCAGCCCAAAGCATCATAGATCAGGCTTTGGCGGGCGGCGTTGTTCAGATGGTCATCACCCCGGATGACGTGGGTGACACCCATATCGTGGTCATCGACCACCACGGCCAGATTATAAGTCGGAGCACCGTCGGAGCGCAGGATAACCAGATCGTCCAGAGACGACGATTCCCAGCGCACCGTACCTTGCACTGCATCATCGACGACAACGGCCTGATCCAGCGGGCGACGGAAGCGCACGGTGAATGGCTTTTGCAGGTCTTCCGCGGTCGGCTCACGGTCGCGCCACGGCGACACGAAATCCTTGCCCTCGGCCTTTGCCTGATCGCGTAGGGCACCGGTTTCTTCGGCTGTCAGAAAGTCGCGATAGGCGTGACCGCTGGCCAGCAGTTCTTGGGCCACTTCGCGGTGACGGTCGGCGCGTGCGTACTGATGGACGGTCTCTTCGTCGCCCAGCAGGCTCAGCCATTCCAGGCCATCGAAAATAGCCTTCACTGCCGCTTCTGTCGAGCGTTCGCGATCGGTGTCCTCGATGCGGATCAGGAACTTGCCGCCATGGTGTTTGGCATATAGCCAGTTAAATAACGCCGTTCTTGCACCACCGATGTGCAAGTAGCCGGTTGGCGAAGGGGCAAAGCGGGTGACGACTGTCGAAGAAGGGGAGGTCATAAGGGATGAATCCATTTCGGACGCCCTTATACGCCCGCTTGCGCCAAAACGAAGCCTTACACGAAAGTTGATCGGCGGTTTGCGTACCAGCTTGATCACGGAGTTCAGAGCGCAGTCGGATCGATGGCCGTTATGGAGCGCGGTATTTTTCGGTGCGGGCTGCGGCACCTACTTCGGCTTGCCGACAGAGCCGTTGTTGTGGCCGCTGGCGCTCGTGGCTGCATCGGCGCTGTTCGGATGGGTAGTGTCGCGGGTTTTGGGGGCCGCGCGATCCGTGACCTTGCCTCTTCTAATGATGGCCATGGCGCTGTCGGGACTGGCCGTTGCCAAGGCCCGCAGCGATGCAGTGGCGGCACCGATTGCACCTTCACTGATGCGGCCCACAGTCGTGGATGGCTGGGTGATCGATGTTGATAGTCCCGGTGCGTCTGGCGCACGGGTTATCTTGGCACCGGTGCGGATCAAGGGTGTCTCCCCAGAGGAAACGCCACACCGGATGCGCGCCACCGTAAAGGGCACGCCGCCCAAGCCGGGCGCTGCGGTCAGTGTGTTCGGCATAGTGAACCCGCCACCGGCACCGGCCAGTCCAGGGGCCTATGATTTTGGGCGCAACGCGTGGTTTGTGGGCATGGGCGGCCAGGTGTTTGGCCTGACCGAACCGCGAGAGGCACGCCTTGACCCGGTGCCGCTGTCTGTGCGCTGGGAGATGAAGGTCAACGCGGTGCGCTATGCCCTGGCCGAGCGGATCGTGGCGCGGCTGGGCGAACGTAACGGCGGCATCGCGGCGGCCATGACTACTGGGCATGAGACCTGGATCATGGCCGAGGATCTGGACGCCATGCGCGATTCGGGACTGGCGCACATTCTATCGATCTCTGGCCTGCACATGGCTGTGGTGGGCGGGTTCGTGTTTTTCGGTGCCAGACTCCTAATCGCGCTTTGGCCTTGGCTGGCGCTGCGGGTGAATGGGAAGAAGCTGGCAGCGGTCGCGGGCCTTTTGGCGGTGGGTGGCTATCTGGCGTTGTCAGGCGCTCCACCACCGGCAGAGCGGGCGGCGATCACAGCCTCCATTGCCTTTGCCGCCATTTTGCTGGGGCGGCAGGCGGTCAGTATGCGGGCGCTGGCAACGGCCGCGATTGTGGTGCTGGCCTTGCAGCCCGAGGCCATCGTCACGCCGGGATTTCAGATGTCATTCGCGGCCACGGCGGCGTTGGTGGCCTTGGCCGAAAGTTGGCCGCGCAGAATCAAGGAGATCAACACGCCGTGGCCCATAGCTGCGGTTCAACGCGGAGGGGCGTGGGTGATCGGGGCGGCAGGAGCCAGTCTGGTGGCAGGCATGGCCACGGGGCCTTTCGCCATGCAGCATTTCAATCGCACGGCCGTGTTTGGTCTGATGGCCAATCTGGCCAGCGCACCGATTGCCGACCTGATCATGATGCCCGCCTTGGCCTTGGGGGCGGCGCTGGAGCCGTTGGGTCTAGGCGCGCCTTTCCTTTGGGTAGCGGGCAAGGGTGTTGAACTGATGCTGGCCGTGGGCCATTGGACAGCCAATCTGCCGGGCGCAGTCCAGACCATAGCCAGCGCGCCTGCGGTCGCCCTGCCGGTCGCCTTTGTCGGCATACTGTTCATGTGTTTGTGGCGCGGCTGGTGGCGGCTGTTGGGCATGCCGCTGGCGGCGGCTGTTCTGGTCTGGCCGCGCGATATGCCGCCCGATGTCTGGATTGCCGATGGTGGCACGAATGCCGCGTGGCGAACCGGAGAGGTGGCGCAGGTGATGCGACCCGTCCGCGCCTTTGGCACGCGTTTGTGGGCGCAGCGCTGGGACGTCGAAGTGAGTGACCGAGACAAGGCCGAATGGCGCTGTGGCCGGACCTTTTGCCGTGCGCTGGAGGGCGAAAAGCCGGTGGCACTCTGGTGGGGCCGCGCGGTGCCGTCAGATGAACAGATGCAGGACATGTGCACGGCAGCCGAAGTCATTGCCGTTCGAAGCATGGTCGCGCGATTGCCAGCGGAATGCGCGGGGCGACTGGTGCTGGATGGGGCAGACTTTGCCAGCAAGGGGGCCGTTGAACTGTGGCGCAGCGGGGCAGGGTGGCGGGCCGTCTGGTCTATTGATAGACGCGGCCACCGCCCGTGGTCCCGCTGGGCTGATCCTGACTATCAGTGATAGCGGCGGATCAGACCGACCAGCTTGCCCTGAACCTCGACCTGATCGGGGCCAAAGATACGGGTTTCATAGTTGCGGTTAGCTGGTTCCAGCGCGATCGACTGGCCCTTCTTGCGCAGGCGCTTAAGCGTGGCTTCTTCACCTTCCACCAGTGCAACGACGATTTCGCCCGAGGTGGCGTTCTGCACGCGTTTGATGACGACCATGTCGCCATCAAGGATGCCCGCCTCAATCATCGAATCGCCTTCGATCTCGAGCAGATAGTGTTCGCCCGAACCGAGCATGGTTTCCGGCACCGGCAGGCGGTCGGTCTCGTGCTGGATGGCGGCAATCGGCGTACCGGCTGCGATCTTGCCCAGCAGCGGCAGTTCGCGCACGTCATTGGCCACATCGGCGATAGGATTGGCCGGTCGGTTCTGACCGCCACCCTCGATCACGTCGGGTTTGAACGGTGCGCGACCACGGGCCGGAGCGGCAGCTGTGGCCTGTTCGGGCAGTTTCACGACTTCGAGCGCGCGGGCGCGGTGCGCCAGACGCCGGATGAAGCCGCGTTCCTCAAGAGCCGTAATCAGACGGTGAATGCCCGACTTGGAAGCCAGATCCAGCGCTTCCTTCATCTCGTCGAAAGAAGGCGACACGCCGGTTTCCTTGATGCGTTCATGGATGAACATCAGGAGTTCGTGCTGCTTCTTGGTGAGCATGTCAGGGGCTTTCAGAACAAGGCGTGAACCGTTGCTAGATGTTCTGTAAGTGTTCTGGTTAAAAGTCAACTAACGCCAGACATGCGGCCGCGAAGTCGCAAGGGCAGTGACAAATGAGATTTTCGAGAAGGGGAGGCGCTTCGGACCAAGAGCGGTATGCGCCACTCCGTACTTCATAAAGAAGGGGAGTGGCGCGAGTGACGGGGCTCGAACCCGCGACCTCCGGCGTGACAGGCCGGCACTCTAACCAACTGAGCTACACCCGCTTGGTCCCGTTCGCGCCGTGTCCGGCGGGAACGAGGGGGTGTGTAGGGGCGCTCGCGTTTCGGGTCAACAGAAAACTCGCAGACCCCTGAAAAAATACGCCAATTTTCGAAATGGCGATCCGTGCCCAGACAGCAGAACGGGCGCTCCGACACCTCGAAACGCCCGCTAGAATGGCTGTTTTAAGCCTTGTCGCTGAGAGCCAGACCGGCCCCGTCCGGCGGTGTGGCGTCGCCATCTCCCAATGGCTTTTGCATGAAGATGACATCGCGCCAGCCGTCCAATTTCCAGCCCGCGGCGTGGAATCGACCGGAATCAGCGAATCCGCGTGAGCGGTGCAGGCCGATCGAGGCTGTATTTTCGGAATCACCGATTACCGCGACCATCTGACGGGCCCCGCGCCGGGTGCATTCCAGAATCAGATGGTCCAGCAGAGCACCGCCCGCGCCGATTCCCTGCGCCTGAGGATCGAGATAGATCGAATCCTCGACCATGTAGCGGTACGCCTCACGTGCGCGGAACGGCCCAGCATAGGCATAGCCGACCACGCGGCCCTGATGCTCCGCCACCAGATAGGGCATGCCCAAGGCCTTCACATAGGCGAATCGCGCGCGCATTTCGGTCTCGCTAGGCGGCACCAGTTCGAATGTGCCGCAGGCGTCGCGGACCCATGACGCGTAAATGGCCGTGATGGCGGCAAAGTCGTCCTCTGCCGCCTCACGAATACTGACACCGCTCATCAGGAGAAGTCTTTCTCCCAGCCCTTGTTCACAGCCCAGATGGCGAAGGCATAGTCGTGGGCGATGTCCTTGAGATAATCGAAGCGACCCGAGGAGGCGAAGTGACCGGCCTCCATATTGATCTTCAGCAGGATCGGGTTGGTCGAAGTGGTGTGTTCTCGCAGACGCGCCACCCACTTTTGCGGTTCCCAATAAGTCACGCGCGGATCGGACAGGCCGCCCGTGGCCAGAACTGCCGGATAGGCCTTGGCCTCGATCTGGTCATAAGGGCTGTACGACCACATGTAGTCATAGGCGTCAGCATCCTCGAGCGGGTTGCCCCATTCAGGCCATTCCGGCGGGGTCAGCGGCAGGCTGGTGTCGCTCATGGTGTTGATCAGGTCGACGAACGGTACGCCACCGATGATGCCGGCCCAAAGTTCGGGGCGCATATTGGTCACGGCCCCCATCAGCAGACCGCCGGCCGAGCGGCCCTCGGCCACGATGTTTCCGGCGCGCGCATAGTTCTTTTCGATCAGGTGATCGGCGGCGGCGATGAAGTCGGTGAAGGTGTTCTTTTTGGTGAAGCGACGGGCGTTCAAGAACCAGTTCCAGCCCTTGTCGGCACCACCGCGAATGTGGGCGATGGCGTAGATGAAGCCGCGATCCACCAGCGATAGACGGTTGCTGGAGAAGCTGGCAGCCATCGACATGCCGTACGAACCATAGCCGTACAGCAGGACAGGGGCCGAGCCATCCACCGGCGTGTCCTTGTGGCGCAGGATGGAGACCGGCACCAGCTGGCCGTCGGACGCAGGCGCGTTCAGGCGCTCGACGACATAGTTGGCCGGATCGTGACCCGAAGGGATTTCCTGCACCTTGCGCAAGGTGCGTTCGCGCGACTTCTGATCATAGTCATAGATAGAGGTCGGCGTGGACATGGAGTTGTAGCTGTAACGTACAATAGTGGTGTCGAACTCCGACGCACCGCCCAGCGACAGGCTATAGGCGGGTTCGTCCACGGCGATCTCGTGCTCGGCACCGGCGCGGTCGCGGATGATGATGCGCGTGTTGGCATCGGCGCGTTCCTGACGCGAAATGAAGTCCTTGGTCAGCGAGAAGCCTTCGATGTAGCGACCCGGCGTGTGGGGTACGACATCCTTCCAGTTCGCCTTGGTCGGAGAGCCCGTGGGGGCCTCGACCAGTTTGAAGTCATTGGCGTCATCGGCGTTGGTGCGGATGATCCAGCGGTCACCCCAGTGGTCCATGGAATAGAGACGGCCCTCGACGCGCGGCTCAACCAGCACAGGCGTAGCGGTCGGGGTGTTGCCGGGGATCAGGCGCGATTCCGAGGTTTCCTGATTGGCGATGGTGATGATCAGGAAGGCATCGTCCGAGGTGCGCCCCAGACCGATGAACATGCCTTCGTCTTCTTCTTCATAGACCAGGGTGGTTTCACCGCCCTTGGCCGGACGACGGAAGATTTTGTCCGGACGACCGTTGTCGTTGCGGTTGGTCCAGAAGATCCACTGGCTGTCAGGCGAGAAGGTCAGGTCGCCGGTGGCCGAGTCGATCACGTCCGGCAGCACCTGACCGGTGGCCAGATCTTTCACATAGATCTTGTAGACTTCGGAGCCTTGGGCGTCTTCGGCATAGGCGAACAGGGTGTGGTCAGGGCTGTGCTCGGCCTCGCCGACGACCGAATAGGCCTTGCCCTCGGCCAACTTGTTGGCGTCCAGCAGGATTTCTTCGCCGTCGGTGCGACCACGCGGGCGGCGGCAGTAAAGCGGATGCTGATCGCCGGCGTTGAAGCGGGTGTAGTACTCCCACGGACCATCCGCCGACGGCACCGAGGAGTCATCTTCCTTGATGCGACCCTTCATCTCTTCGAACATCTGGTTCTGAAGCGGCAGGGTGGAGACCATCATGGCCTCGCGATAGGCGTTCTCCTCGATCAGGTTTTCCTTCACGTCCTGCTTGATCAGCGTCGGATCGCGCAGGACGGCTTGCCAGTTGTCATCCTTCATCCACTGGTATTCGTCCGTACGGACGCGGCCCAGTTGCTCGATGCGGACGGGTACTTTTTTGGCAACGGGCGGGACGGGACGAGGCATTCTGGCTCCGGAAGTCTGGGCGTTTCGGGCGTGGGAAAGGGTAGGGGCGGCGGACATCAGTCCGACAGCAGCAGTCGATGCGATCAGTGCGCGGCGATTCATAGTCCTACCCTCCGATGAAGTTTCGATGCGGACCTTGTGCCGGTCGCGGCCAGAGGTCAAATGTCATCCCATGGTCATCGACGCCTTACCTCCCGAACCGCCCGTTGCGCCTCTGCCCGTGCCCGAATGGGATATGACGCTGGGGCTGATCAACGCCACGGTGCAACTGGACCAGAACATCGGCGAGGGCCGCCGCAAGGTAGGCACCGGTTTTCTGCTGAACGCGCCGCGCCCCGATGGTACGCCGCGAATTCTGCTGGTGACGGCGCAGCACGTTTTTCGTGTCATGCCCAATACGGTGGCGCGGATTGGATGGCGCACTGCGGAGGCTGATGGCAACTGGCGCTATACGCCGTCCGATCTGACTATCCGCACCGAGGACGGCACACCGGTCTGGACCCAGCACCCTGAACAGGATGTGGCGGTGATGGAGGTGACGGTACCGGAGGCCTTTGCCCGCGCGGCCATTCCTGTCGGCTGGCTGGCGGATACAGACACGCTGGATCGTTGGCGAATGGGGCCGGGGGATGAGTTGTTCGCGCTGGGCTACCCGCACGGGCTGTCGTCGAACCGCGCAGGCTTTCCGATTTTGCGCTCGGGCCGGATCAGCTCATGGCCGCTGACGCCCATCCAGCATTTCCCGACCTTCCTGCTGGATTTCAACGTCTCGTCCGGTAACTCGGGCGGGCCGGTGTTCTGGGTGCCTGCGGCGACTCGCAGACCGGGCGTTCCGGTGCCAAACAATCCCTTCATCGCGGGCATCCTGATCAAGGAAGTGGTCGGCAATGGCGAGGGTATTGAGTTGGGCGTCGTGGCCCATGCCCAATACGTGCGCGAAACTATCGAACTGCTGGACGCGACGGTTCAGTCTTCGCCGCAGCCATAGCGCGCACAGTACCTCGCTCGCAGAGGGCCGAAGTTGGCATCTTGGGAATAGAGGCTGCTCAAAGCCCTATCCATATCGCGCACCCAGTCGGCCCAGTCCGGTGGGTTGTTAGTTGGCATGGTCCGAACACCGCGCTTGGCCAATGTCATGGCGATGGCGCGGCTAAGCAGGCTGATGTGCGTACGGCCAATGTACATTTCCGAAATCCAGCCCTGAATGACTTCGGCCCGTTCCGGTGCGATCTGGTGAAGGCCCCAGTCGATCTGGCTGCGTGTTCCGGCGCTGGGCGACAGGGACTGGGCGGCGACCAGTCCGGACAGCAGGTTGGCAGGCGTCGGCTCTGGCCCGTCCCATATGGCGTCAAGCGGGGGTTCCTGTTCGGACACAAACGGCAGATTGACGGCGATCTTGGTCGTGACGGGCTGGCGGTTCACGGTGCGCGGGTTCATCCGACCGCGTTCGACAATGGCCACAGCCGCCTGTTCAAAGCCGAGGCCCTCGACTGAGGCAGCGTCCGGCTTGCAGTCAGGTACGCTGTCAACGCTGATCTCGCATTCAACACGGACGATGGCGTCGATGTTCAGATGATAGGCCAGAAGTGGAAAGTCTGTGTCGGTCGGCGCGGGCGGCGTCTTCCATGACGGGTTGGTGACCACGACAGAAGCCTTCTCTACGGGTTCGGTCCGTTCCTGCGCGTCACCGACAGAGGCTCCGGCCAAAGCCCCGGCCAACATAAAACCCGTGAACAAAGCCATTCTCACACCCCTTGAACGGCCTTCCTCCCACGCAGGCGGGCGTTCGTCGAGAGGTTCATGCCTCAGGGGGTGTCCGGTGTCTCACCGGATGTGCAGTCGTAGGCGGCACAGTAACGCTGTCGCAGTTCCGCCAGCACGGGCTCGGCCTTGAGGGGCTGAAAGCGCGGAATGTCCCGCCGCCATGTTTCCCAATCGGTGGGCTGTGTCGCCGGAAACTGTTGCAGGCCACGGATGGCCAGCACACGCGCCGCGCCCATCGCCACAGACTGTCGCTCCTGCGCTAAAGGCGGCGCCAGTTCGTCCAACCAACCCATTACGTTCTGTCGCATGTCGTCCGGCATCCGATCCACGTTCCACGCTGTGGCGATGCGGAATTTAAGGGCGCGAGTGTTGCGCATCATGGCCGTGGCGCGTTGTTGACCCGCCGCCAATTGAGCCTCGTTTGGCGCTGGTCCGTCGTAGTGGGAAATTTCCGAAGCCGTTCGCGAGGCAAAAGGCACTTTGATGCTGAAGTCCCGAGGTGCTTCTGTTGCATCGATGTTCAAACGCGCCCTTTGAACCAAGCGCACGGCAGCGTTTTCAAAGCCCATATGGGCTGGACGCGCGGTGCCGGCACGACAGTTTATCGGGATGCCTTGGGCGTTGGCCTGACAGAAGACTTCCGCATAGCCATCAATGCGCAAATCACGGGCGATGGCAGGATAATCATCCGGTTGCGGGACCGGACGCTCCAGCCACTCCAGCGTGGGCTCTTGCGCACCAAGGGCCGCAAGCGTGGTGAGTGTCAGCCATAAGGACATATGAAAACGCCTCCGGCACTGAAGATGCCGGAGGCGCTGTCATTTACAAGCGAAGCTGCAGGATTAGCCTGCGAGAGCTTCCACCGTCAGCTTATTCAGCAGCTCGCCACCTTGGCCCACTGCAGCCAGACGGCTGGACACGTGGCCCAGAACGTTGGCGGCGTAGACTTCGTACAGGTCCAGCTTGCCTTGCAGCCATGCGGCGTCGCCGTCGTTGGCATCCAGTTTGGCCTTGGCGGCCAGCGCGCCCTTGGCCAGCATCCAGCCGCCGACCACATCGCCCATCAGCTTCAGATAGGCATCGGCACCGGCCAGCACGTCGGCGGCGCGGGCCTTGTCGGCCTTGGCGTCCAGCAGCCACAGGGTGGCGTCCTCGACCGATTCAATGGCGGTGGCGAAGCGCTCGATCGGCTTGCCCGAATAGATGGAAGACAGCTGGTTCAGCGTGGCCTTCATCTCTTCGATCAGGCGCTTGGCCGATTCACCGTTGTCCATCGACAGCTTGCGGCCCACCAGGTCCATGGCCTGAATGCCGTTGGTGCCTTCGTAGATCGGGGTGATGCGGGCGTCGCGGTAATACTGGGCTGCGCCCGTTTCCTCGATGAAGCCCATGCCGCCGTGCACCTGCACGCCCAGCGAGGCGACTTCACAGCCGACGTCGGTGGACCATGCCTTGGCGATCGGGGTGAACAGGTCTTCACGACCCTTCCAGATTTTGCGCTCTTCTTCGGTGGCGGCATGGCGGGCCAGATCGGCGGCAACGCCGGTGGACAGGCAGATGGCGCGGGCCGCTGCCGTCTTGGCCTTCATGACGCCGAGGGTGCGGCGAACATCGGGGTGATCGAAGATCGGTGCGCCACGCTCGCCGGTCCAGACACTGGTGCCCTGACGGCGTTCCAGTGCGTAGGCGAGGGCGTGCTGATAGGCGCGCTCGGCGATGCCGACGCCTTCGACGCCGACGGCCAGACGGGCGGCGTTCATCATCACGAACATATGGGCCAGACCCTCGTTGGGACGGCCTACCAGCTCGGCGACGGCGTCTTCATACTGCATGACGCAGGTCGGCGAGGCGTGGATGCCCAGCTTGTGCTCGATGCCGACCGGACGGAAGCTGTTGCGCTCGCCCAGCGAGCCGTCTTCCTTGACCTCGAACTTGGACGCGAGGAACAGCGAAATACCCTTCGGACCTGCCGGAGCGCCCGGCAGGCGGGCCAGCACGAGGTGGACAATGTTGTCCGTGGCGTCGTGGTCGCCCCAGGTGATGAAAATCTTCTGGCCGTTCAGCAGGTATTTGCCATCTTCGGTCGGGGTGGCGGTCGCCGTCAGGGCACCAAGGTCCGAGCCAGCGCCCGGCTCGGTCAGCACCATGGCTCCGGTCCACTCGCCAGACACCAGCTTCGGCAGATAGGCCTGCTTCTGATAGTCCGTGCCGACTTCTTCCAGCGCCTCGATAGCGGCCAGCGACAGCATCGGGCACAGGCCGAAGGCCATATTGGCGGCGTGCACGGTTTCATAGGCCGCCAGTTCCAGAGCCTTCGGCAGGGCTTGACCACCCGCTTCGGCAGACGCGGTCAGCGAAGTCCAGCCGCCTTCGGCAAACTGCTTGTAGGCATCGGCAAAGCCCGGCGCAGCGGTGACGGCACCGTTGGCGTATTTGGCACCTTGAAGATCGCCCGGACGGTTCAGCGGGGCCAGAACCTCTTCCGAAAACTGGCCAGCGGCTTCCAGCACGGCAGCGGCCACATCGGGATCATAGTCCGGGAATACGCCGGTGGCAGCAACGTCTTCAATGCCCGCAACGGCATTCAGGGCGAACGCGATGTCACGGACGGGAGCGCGATAGGTCATCGGATATCCTCAATCTAGATAGCCGTTGTGTCGAACTTCTAGGTCCGTTTCGCAAGAGGACTTGGACTTTCGTCGAAAATTCCCGCACTTAATAGGTGATAATAAGCCACCAAGTGCGCCGTCCACCTGCGGCTTGAGAGACGAGTTCGATGTCGGATACTACGTTGACCAGTGCGAGCCCGGAAGCGGCGGCTATGGCCCTTCGGGCCGGCCAACTGGTCATCATGCCCACTGAAACGGTCTATGGTCTGGCCGCTGACGCCTCCAATCCCGAGGCTGTCGCGCGGATTTTCGAAGCCAAGGGCCGTCCGCGCTTCAATCCGCTGATTGCGCATGTGGCCGATGCAATCGAGGCCGAGAGCATCGCCGTGTTTGATTCTCAGGCCCGCGCCTTGGCCGAAGCCTTTTGGCCGGGACCGATGACCATCGTGGCTCCCGTCCGCGCCCGTGACAGGGTATGCGATCTGGCCCGCGCCGGACTGGACAGTGTGGCGATCCGCGTGCCCGGCCATGCCAAGGCGCGTGCTGTGATATCGGCCTTTGGTGGTCCGGTGGTCGCACCGTCGGCCAATCGTTCGGGCCGACCCAGCCCGACCACGTTCGCGGATGCCGTGGAAGAAACAGGCGCATCCGCAGGGGCGGCGGTGGATGGTGGGCGCTGTGCCGTGGGCGTGGAGAGTACGGTGGTGTCTGTGCTGGACGGCAAGGTATCCTTGCTGCGTCCGGGCAGTGTAACGCGTGAGGATCTGGAAGCCGTTGTCGGCCCACTGCACGAAAGCGATCAAGGGCACCGTTCGCCCGGCCGTCTGGCGCTCCATTATGCGCCGGATGCGCCAGTGACCATTAATGCAACCGAGGCACCGACGGATGGCATCCTTCTGGGATTCGGCGAGGGCGTGGGTGATCCGCGCTGGAGCCTGAGCCCCAAGGGCGATTTGCGCGAAGCGGCAGCCAATCTGTTCCGCCTGCTGCGAGAGGCGGACCGTACCCGTCCATCAGCAATCTGGGTCTCGCCGATTCCGACCCATGGACTGGGCGAGGCGATCAATGACCGGCTACGCCGCGCGGCCGGTTTCGTCGGCTAAAGAAACTCGGCCTGTAGATCTATTGTGGTGGCCTTGCCGACTTGCGCGAAACAGTCGGTCAGCCACCTATCGGCAGCCTCACGGCCAGCCGACTTCAATGTCGTTAGGAAATGCCATTCGGTGTCCATTTTGGACGCCAAGGACAGATCGCCCAGCCATTCGTCCGCCGGAATGGCGTGAAGTCTGATCTCGCCCCAGCCGCCGCCGCGTTCAAGCCGGCCTTCTTCAAGCAATTTGTGGACAAAGGCGATGGAGCGCAGCTCTGCCACCAGCGGAGCGTTGAACAAAATCTCGTTCAACCGGTCCATGATGTCTGCCGATTGTTCGGGCGTGTCATCGCGCCTGAATGGGTTCAGCGGCAGTAGAAGAATGTCGTGGGGCTGTTTGTCTTCGAACAGAGGATAGAGTGCGGGATTGGCCAGATAGCCGCCGTCCCAATAGTCTTCATCGTCAATGCGCACGGCCTGGAACATGTGGGGCAGACAGGCGCTGGCCATCAGGACTTCGGGCGTGATCTCGGCCGTGTCGAAGATCTGCGATTTACCGCTGCGGACGGCAGTGGCGGACACATGCATGCGGATTTTGGAGGCGCGTACGGCCTCGAAGTCCACCACCGTTTCGACGACACGCTTCAGGGGGTTCAGGTTGAAAGGATTGAAGGCATAGGGGCTCATTGACATGGCCAGTGTTTGACCCGCCTGCCAAAGGGGATTTTCGCCGACCCATTGTTTCGTCAGACTTTGCAGCCATTGGCCACTGGTGCCGAAAACATTGCGACCGCCGGAGCGATTGACCTCTTGCCAGAGGTGATCCAGCGCGACGCGGGCACCGGCATTGCCGTCTTTTTCCAGACCGGTGACAAGAGCCGCCGCGTTCATCGCGCCGGCCGAGGCGGCGGTCACCGCCGTGACCTTGATCCTGTCATCCTCGAACAACCGATCCAGCACACCCCATTGGAAGGCTCCGTGCGATCCGCCGCCTTGCAGGGCAAGACACAGAGGTAAGCGTTTCGACATCGGCAGGCCTTCCTGTGGTGGGGTAGGGACGCTTACTGGGCGGTCCAACCTCCATCGACGGAATAGGAAGATCCGTTGGCCGATGCGCCGAGGTCGGAGACCAGATAAAGGAAGATGCCCGCCAACTGTTCCGTGGTCACGAACTTCTTGGTGGGCTGAGAGCCGAGGATGACGTTCTTCATCACATCGTCTTCGGTCATGCCGCGAGTGCGGGCCTGCTCGGCGATCTGGGACTGAACCAGCGGGGTTTCGACGAAGCCAGGACAGATGGCGTTACAGGTGATGCCTTGCTGGGCGACTTCCAGGGCGACGGTTTTGGTAAAGCCGATCACGCCATGCTTGGCCGCCACATAAGCCGACTTGAACGGGCTGGCGACCAGACCGTGCGCCGAGGCAAGATTGATAATGCGCCCACGGCCCTGAGCCTTCATGACCGGAATGGCGGCCTTGGTGGCGTAGAAGGCCGAAGACAGATTGATCGAGACGATCCGTTCCCACGCGTCGTTCGGGAAGTTTTCAACCGCCTCGACGTGCTGGATGCCCGCATTGTTGACGAGGATATCGAGGCGGCCCAGTTCTTTTTGAGCATAGGCGACCATGTCGGCGATTTCGTCCGGCTTGGTCATGTCTGCACCGTGGTACAGCACGCGCGATCCGGTGCGGGCCTCCAGATCAGCGCGGGTCTTTTCGATAGCGTCGGCGTCTCCCAGTCCGTTCAGCACCACCGCTGCGCCGCATTCCGCTGCTGCGGAGGCGAGGGCGAGGCCAATACCGGAGGTCGAGCCGGTGACAATGGCGACTTGGCCCTTCAGATCGTTCATGGCGAACATATGCGGTCTCCAACCCTGTAATTTGGTGTTTTCGGGAAACTAGCCTTGGTTCGCCATCAACGCATCAGGAATTTCCTTCTCTGATGAATATCCAGTCAAATTCCGTTGAACCTGCTGCGTCAAAACGATAACCGTCAAGGTCGAAGATTTTGATATCTTCAGCCTTTTCCAGACGGTTTTCGATGATGTAGCGGGTCATGGCACCGCGCGCTTTTTTGGCGTGGAAACTGATAATGCGGTCCACACCGTCTTTGCGCTCTTTGAAATGCGGGGTCACGACATTGAGCTTCAGCGCACGGGCGTCCACCGCGCCAAAGTATTCCTGACTGGCCAAATTGATCAGGGTTTGCTCGGTGTGGCCCTGCGCGTCTTCGTTCAGGCGCTCGGAGATACGCTCGCCCCAAAAGTCATACAATGTGTTGCCGCGCGGGGTCTTGAGCTTGGTGCCCATTTCCAGACGATAGGGCAGCATGCCGTCCAGCGGACGCAGCAGACCGTAGAAGCCCGACAAGATACGCAGGTGATCCTGAGCCCACATCAGATCGGTCTCGGACATTTCCCGGGCCTTCAGGCCTTCATAAACATCGCCCGCAAAAGCGAATACGGCCTGAAGCGTGCCTTCCTCGGCATCGTTGTCGAAGGCCTGGAAGCGGTTGTAGTTCAGATCGGCCAGTGGCTCGGAGATCGACATCAGGCGACGCAAGTCGGCGCGGCTGAGTTGACGCGTCACCTTTTCCAGTTCTGCCGTTTCCTTGGCGCAGCGGCGCGGGGTCTTGGGCAGATCGATGGACGGTGGCGTGAAATCCAGCTTCTTGGCCGGTGAAATTACTATCAGCAAAGCATGCTCCCTTGGTCGCGCGACCACATAGGGATGATAGGTGACAGTTTAAACCGTCACCTTGATGGATTGTTTATTTCCGGCCTTTTGCAGATCAGAAAAAGATCGACGGATTCATGATGCGTTTCGGATCGATAGCCTGACGCACGGCGCTCATCATCTGCACTTCCAGCGGCGATTTGTAGCGCTTCACTTCTTCCGATTTCAGACGGCCCAAACCGTGTTCTGCCGAGATGGAGCCGTTGTACCGGTCCACCACATCGTGAACGATCTGGGAGCCTTCTTTCCAGCGCGCGATGAAGGCCGGGATGTCCTCGCCGACGCCCGGAATGATGTCATAATGCAGATTGCCATCGCCAATGTGCCCGAAACACGACACGCGGCAGCCGGGATGGAATTGCTGGACCGCGGCGGTGGCTTCGTCGATGAACTCGGCAATGCGGCTGATCGGCACCGAGACATCGTGCTTCCAGCCGCCGCCCTCGGGCTTAAGGGCCGCCGAATGTTCTTCACGCATACGCCAGAATTGGGCGCGCTGGCTGTCGTTCTGGGCGATGGCAGCATCGGTGATCAGGCCTTCTTCGAAGGCGACCTCCAACAGGCGTTCCATCTGGGCCTCGGCCCCGCCGACGGTGCCGCTGGTAATCTCGATCAGCACATACCAATCCGGCTGGCTTTCCAGCGGCTCGCGCGTGTCAGGGACGTTCTTGAGCACCAGTTCCATGCCCAGACGCTTCATCAACTCGAAAGCTTCGACACCGCCACCGGTTTCATCCTTGGCGCGGGCCAGCAGTTCGATGGACGCGGCTGCGCTCTCCAGACCCACAAAGGCCACGCAGCGCGAACGCATGATCGGATACAGTTTCAGCGTCGCCGCCGTGATAACGCCCAGCGTGCCTTCGGCCCCGATCAGCAGCTGTTTCAGGTCATAGCCGGTGTTGTCTTTGCGCAGGCGCTTTAGCCCGTTGAACATCTGGCCATCGGGCATGACCGCTTCGAGGCCGAGCACCAGATCGCGCATCATGCCATAGCGCAGCACCTGCGTGCCGCCCGCATTGGTCGAGATGACCCCGCCAATCGTGGCCGAGCCTTCGGCGGCCAGCGACAGGGGGAAGAAACGACCATTGGCCTTGGCGATTTCCTGCGCCTCCAGCAGGGTGACGCCGGCCTCAACGGTCATGGCGTCGTCCAGAGGGGTCACATCGCGCACCTCGCGCAGCTTGCGCGTGGACAGCAGAACCTCGCCAAACGGGATTTGCCCGCCGACCAGTCCGGTGCCCCCGCCCTGGGTCACAATGGCCACGCCGTGACGACCACAGATCTCGACCGCCGTCTGCACCTCTTGCGGCGTGCGCGGCTGGATCAGAATGGGCGTATGACCGGTCCAGCGACCGCGCCATTCGGTCAACCAGGGTGCCATCTCATGGGCATCTTCGGTAATGGCGTGGGGCAGGGCGGCCTTGAGTTCGGCCAGTGCGGCAGGCGTAGGGAGGATCATAACGTCCTTGTGGCAAAAGCCGCGACGTGGTGGAAGCGCAAACCCATGCTCTTCATTCTGCTTTTGGCGAAAATTTCATGACTCCAGTCCCCGCGGTCGGTGTGGTGTGCCTGAAAGGCGACGAGGTGCTGCTGATCCGCAGGGGCCAACCGCCGCGAAAGGGCGAATGGAGCCTGCCGGGTGGCCGAATCGAAGCGGGCGAGAAAGCCGTCGAAGCAGCCCTGCGCGAACTGACCGAAGAGACAGCGATCACGGCGCGCATTGGCGGGCTAGTCGATGTGGTGGACGGCGTGTTTCCGGAGGCAGGGCGACACTATGTGCTGATCGACTATTGGGCCGAATGGCTGACTGGTGACGCCGTGGCCGGTGACGATGCCGATGAGGCTGTATTCCTGTCCAAAGCGGAAGCCTTGCAGCGTGTCGATTGGCAGGAGACCCGCCGTATCATCCAGTTGGCCTTTGATCTTAGAGATGCCGCTGTTCGTTAAGTGCGGTCAAGTTACCGTATATGTTGGCGAAAGGTTAAATTTCACGCTAGGGTTTCTCTCCAATAGCGGAGGGCTCCATGGGTTTGATTTTCGTCTTCGTCTTTGCCGTCTTCGCGCTGATATTGCTGTTCAGCGTCGTGAAGATCGTGCCTCAGGGACAAGAGTTCACCGTGGAGCGCTTTGGCCGCTACACCAAGACCCTGAACCCCGGCATCCACCTGCTGACCCCGTTCGTCGAGCGCATCGGTCGCCGCATGAACATGATGGAGCAGGTGTTGGACGTGCCCACGCAGGAAGTCATCACCAAGGACAATGCCATGGTGAAGGTGGACGGGATTGTCTTTATTCAGGTGATCAATGCGGCGGCAGCGGCCTATCGCGTTGACAACCTTTCCCACGCCATCGCCCAGCTTTGCATGACCAACCTGCGTACCGTGGTTGGCTCGATGGAGCTGGACGAGGTGCTGAGCCAGCGCGACAGCATCAACACCCGTCTACTGCATGTTATCGATGCGGCCACCGAGCCGTGGGGTGTGAAGGTCGCGCGTATCGAGATCAAGGACCTTACCCCGCCGGTCGACATCACCAACGCCATGGCCCGCCAGATGAAGGCCGAGCGTGAACGCCGCGCCGTCATCACCGAGGCTGACGGCGAGAAACAGGCCGCCATCGCCCGCGCCGAGGGGGCCAAGCAATCGGCCATCCTCGAAGCCGAAGGCCGTAAGGAAGCCGCCTTCCGCGACGCAGAAGCCCGCGAACGCGAGGCCGAGGCCGAGGCGCGCGCCACCGAAATGGTATCGAACGCTATTGCGGCCGGTGATGTGAACGCCATCAACTATTTCGTGGCGCAGAAATACGTCGAGGCCTTCGCCGAGCTGGCCCGCAGCCCGCAGCAGAAGACGGTCATCGTTCCTTCCGAGATGGGCGCGCTGGTCGGCACTATTGCAGGCGTAGGCGAACTGGTTGGCTTGGCCCGCACCCAACAGCAGGAAACACCGCAGCGCGCTGCACCCGCCCAGCCGCGTTACACCTCGGCGTCGCAGCCGCCCGCCCAGCCGACTCCACGCCGACCGCGCGGCACCGGCGTGCCGACGACCGAATAAAGCGAAGGGGTATTAGGCCGTGGACTGGTTTCTGACTCTGTACGCGGCCCAGCCGTTCTGGCTGTGGCTGGCAGTGGGATTGGTGCTGCTGGGCATCGAGTCCATGTTTTCGACCGAGTGGCTGCTGTGGCCTGCCGTGGCTGCAGGCATCACGGCGGTCATTTCCGCCATCGCCCCTACGGGCTTCGTGGTCGAGCTGGGACTGTTTGCCCTGTTTACCGTCGTGCTGACGCTGGTTTCCAAGCGCTTCATCAAGAAGGTAAACCCTGACGATACGCCAGACATCAACGATGTACGCTTGCGCTTGGTCGGCCAGAAGGCCCGTGTCGTCGAGACTTTCGTCAATGGCCGTGGTCGCGTCTTCGTGTCGGGTGCGGAATGGCCTGCGGAAATCGATGACGCCACGCCTCTGATCGGCGAGAGCGTGGTCGTCGAATCGGCAGCGGGACCGCGTCTGAAGGTCCGTCTGGGCTGACCTGTAGAGGAGGGGGCTTAGCGCCCCCTCAGATCATCCACGCCGCGATTGGCCAGCGAATCGGCGCGCTCGTTCAACTCGTGTCCGGCGTGACCTTTGACCCAGTGCCATTTGACTTCATGGCGGTTGCGCGCGTCGTCCAGACGCCGCCACAGATCTTCGTTTTTCACCGGCTTCTTGTCAGCGGTTTTCCAGCCGCGCGCCTTCCAGCCGCGAATCCACTCGGTGACGCCCTGCATCACATATTTGCTGTCGGTATGCAGATCGACGCGGCACGGGCGCTTGAGGGCCTCGAGCGCTGAAATGGCGGCCATCAGCTCCATGCGGTTATTGGTGGTGTTGTTTTCGCCACCCCACAGTTCCTTTTCGTGGCCGCGCGATTGCAGGATCGCCCCCCAGCCGCCCGGGCCCGGGTTACCTTTGCAGGCTCCGTCGGTGTGAATGATGACGTGATCGGTGAGACTCATTGTCAGATGACTACAGCGTCACTTGGCTCTGGGCCATCACTACGCCTATATGAGCGGCAACAAACTGTTCGTGGGTGCGATGATCGCGCCCCGCTGAGGAGGTGGTCCGATGGGCGCTATGAGTATTTGGCACTGGGCGATCGTGATCGTCGTGGTCCTGGTTTTGTTCGGTGGTCGCGGCAAGCTGTCCAGCATCATGGGTGATGCCGCAAAGGGCATCCGGGCCTTCAAGGACGGCCTGAAGGATGATGACAAGCCGAAGAACGACACGGTCGGCACCATCAGCCGTACCGAAGACGAAAAAACCCACTGATCTTCTCTGAAAGACGCTGAAGCATGGGTGGTTTAGGCCCCGGAATCGGCGGTTTCGAAATCCTGGTGATCGGAATCGTGGCCCTGCTGGTGGTGGGGCCAAAAGACTTGCCGTTGCTGATGCGGCGGGTGGGTCAGTTCGTGGGTAAGGCCCGCGCTATGGCCAACGAGTTTCGCGCCAGCTTTGACGAAATGGCCCGCCAGTCCGAACTAGAGGAATTGCGCAAGGAAGTTCAGGCCCTGCGTAAGGACTCGGGGATGTATGCGCTTGGCAAAGATGCCGACGACGCGTTCAAGGATATCCGCAAGGAACTTGAATCGCCGTTGGATGCCGCCGCCGATAAGCCAAAGGCCAGCGATGGGGTTGCTGCTTCAGCCACGACTGCTGTCGCCGCTGATGTCGCCCAAGCAGAGCCTGTGACCAAAGCAGTGAGCGAGCCGCAAATCGTGCCGACCGGCGTTGACGAGTGGCCGGATCTGGACGCGCAGGCCGCACAGGTCGAAGCTGCCGAGGCCGAAGCGACCAAGAAGGACGCTCAATGACGAATCTGGATCGGGATGAAGCCGAGATCGAGGCCTCGCGCGCGCCCCTGATGGATCATCTGATTGAACTTCGCTCGCGCCTGATGTGGTGCGTGGCCGCGTTCATCGTCTCTTTCATCATCTGCTTCGCGTTTGCCTCACAGCTGTACCTGTTCCTCGTGCAGCCTTATGTGGCGTCGTACGCCTTTTTCCAGTCGGTGGGGACGGCTGGCGGGCACGGAGCGGTGTCGCCCTTTGATCTGATCCTCGGTACTGCCGGACTAAAGGCCTTGCCGCATGTGGATGCCGAACAGGTCAAGCTGATCTACACTGCGCCGCTGGAAATCCTCTTCACCAAGATGAAGCTGGCCGCGCTGGGCGGGATTTTTCTCGCGTTTCCCGTGATCGCCTATCAGCTGTATCGTTTTGTGGCTCCGGGCCTTTATCGCAACGAACGCGGGGCCTTCCTGCCGTTCCTCGTAGCGGCCCCGATCCTGTTCGTACTGGGCGCGGCACTGGTCTATTACGTGATGCTGCCGTTCGTGATGTGGTTCTCGCTGAGCCAAGGCATTGTGGGCGAGGGCGTCACCGCTGAACTATTGCCGAAGGTATCGGACTATCTCAGCCTTGTGATGGCGCTGATTTTGGCCTTTGGCTTCTGTTTCCAGCTACCGGTGGTGATGACCCTGATCGGTATGGCGGGCCTGATCTCTGCCGAGACCATGGCCAAGGGGCGCCGCTACGCCATCGTGGCCGTGGTTGTGGTGGCGGCTGTGGTCACGCCGCCTGATCCTCTCAGCCAGCTGATGCTCGCCATCCCTATGGTGCTGCTCTACGAGGTTTCGATCTGGTGCGTTCGCGTCATCGAAATGCGCCGTAAGAAGCGTGACGCAGAACAGGAAGTCGCCGCTTAGGGTGCCTCACACATAGGCTGTATCGAAAAGGCCGTCGGATCGTTCCGGCGGCCTTTTTGCTGACCGTTTCATGCTCACGAAAAAGGCCCGGATGGCGAACCATCCGGGCCTTTCGCTGTCATCCCCTAGGGATTAGCAGCTGTAGTACATGTCGAACTCGACCGGATGCGGATGCAGCTGCAGGCGAGCCACTTCCACTTGCTTCAGTTCGATGTAGGCGTCGATGAAGTCGTCATCCATCACGCCGCCCTTCTTGAGGAAGGCGCGGTCGGCATCGAGGGCTTCCAACGCTTCACGCAGCGATCCGGCAACTTCCGGGATCGAGCCGCGCTCTTCCGGCGGCAGATCGTACAGGTTCTTGTCGGCAGCCGCGCCCGGATCGATGCGGTTTTCGATCCCGTCCAGGCCAGCCATCAGCAGGGCCACGAAGGTCAGGTACGGGTTGCCCATCGGGTCCGGGAAGCGGGCTTCGATGCGCTTGGCCTTCGGCGACGAGACGTGCGGAATACGGATCGAGGCCGAACGGTTGCGGGCCGAGTAGGCCAGCTTCACCGGAGCCTCATAGCCCGGCACCAGACGCTTGTACGAGTTGGTGGTCGAGTTGGCGAAGGCGTTGATGGCCTTGGCGTGCTTGATGATGCCGCCGATGTACCACAGACACTCTTGCGACAGACCGGCGTACTTGTCGCCAGCGAACTGCGGCTTGCCGTCTTTCCAGATCGACATGTGGACGTGCATGCCCGAGCCGTTATCGCCGAACATCGGCTTGGCCATGAAGGTGGCCGTCTTGCCGTAAGCGTGGGCCACGTTGTGGATCACGTACTTATACAGTTGCAGACGGTCAGCCATGGTCAGCAGGTCGCTGAACTTCAGGCCCAGTTCGTGTTGAGCCGGAGCCACTTCGTGGTGGTGCTTTTCCGGATCGAGGCCGAGGTCGCGCATGACGGCCAGCATTTCGCCGCGCAGGTCTTGACCCGAGTCCACCGGATTAACAGGGAAGTAGCCGCCCTTGGCACCCGGACGGTGGCCCAGATTGCCTTCGGCGTACTCGGCACCGGTGTTGGCCGGCAGTTCGGTCGAGTCGAAGCTGTAGCCGGTGTTGTGAGCGGCGGTCGACCAGCGCACGTCGTCGAACACGAAGAACTCGGCTTCCGGACCGAAGTAGACGGTGTCACCCACACCAGCCGACTGCACATAGGCGAGGGCCTTCTTGGCCATCGAACGGCTGTCGCGGTTATAGGGCTCGGCCGTGTCCGGGTTCAGCACATCGCAGAACAGGAAGAGGGTCGGTTGTTGGTAGAAGGGATCGACATAGGCGGTCGACAGGTCCGGCTTCAACAGCATGTCGGACTCGTTGATGGCCTTCCAGCCGGCGATCGACGAACCGTCGAACATCGTGCCTTCTTCGAGGAAGTCCTCGTCGATCTGGCTGATGTCGAAAGTGACGTGTTGCAGCTTACCTTTGGTGTCGGTGAAGCGCAGATCGACGTACTCGATCTCCTTATCCTTGATCTCTTGCAGGATCTTTTGGGCGGCGCTCATTTTTCTCGAGGTCCTGTTCTTATGAGGAGGAAACAAAGAAGGCCGCCCCGAATGGGACGGCCAATGACAGTTAGATAGCTTGCGCTCCGGTTTCGCCGGTGCGGATACGGATGACGTCTTCGAGGGTCGTCACGAAGATTTTTCCGTCGCCGATTTTGCCGGTGCGTGCAGCGGTCTGAATGGCGTCAATGACGGCAGGCGCCAGATCGTCCGATACCACGACTTCAAGTTTGATCTTGGGAAGGAAGTCGATGACGTACTCGGCACCGCGGTAGAGTTCGGAATGACCTTTCTGGCGGCCGTATCCCTTGGCTTCCAAAACGGTCATGCCCTGGACACCGATGTCCTGCAGGGCGTCTTTGACTTCATCGAGCTTGAACGGCTTGATGACGGCTTCGATCTTCTTCATTGGCGGTCCCGAGGCGGGTCCTCTTGTGGCCCGACGCTCGGTTATCGAAGACACATTGCATTGCACCATAAGGCAAGCCTTTTTCTTGCCTCAGAAGCCATCCGTGATCGGAAATCCCCACCCAATGGATAGAAATGTCACGCTGTGGGGCTTTCTGGTTGAAATAAGTATCTGAATTCAACGCAAAAAACCCGGCTGGCGAGAGGCGAAGGCTGTTCCAGGCGCAGGCAGAACACAATCGCGATAGAATCGCGGCCGGTATCAGGAAGCCGAGTTTCGAGGGAAGGTGGTGCGGATGAGAGGAATCGAACCTCCACGCCTCTCGGCGCTGGAACCTAAATCCAGTGCGTCTACCAGTTCCGCCACATCCGCATTAGGTATTCGAGGCTTCTAGCGGGATTCTGAAGCCGCGCAAGGGAAACCTCTGCACACGGTGCAAGCCTGCGGCAACGGACATCAAAAAAGCCCGCGCCGGTGAACGGCGCGGGCTTTCGAAAGCCTTTGAGGGCTTGGTCGCTTAGCCGACCTTCAGCTGGACAGCCGAAGTCTTGCCCGAGCGACGGTCTTGTTCCAACTCGTAGCTGATGGCTTGACCTTCATCCAGGCCGTTGATGCCGGCTTGGTGAACAGCGCTGATGTGAACGAAAACGTCCGAACCACCAGCGTCAGGTGCGATGAAGCCGAAGCCCTTGGTCGAGTTGAACCACTTTACGGTGCCAGTAGCCATATCCATGACCTCCTATAGCGTTCGCCCACGGAAAGATTGCCGCGGGCCAGTCGGGTCTTTGGAAACGGAAAATCTCAATGCGTCGCAGAGAAGATAGAGCGTTACGCAGAGATATCGACAGGCAAACAATGCCTGAATAATGCGCCCCTCGCAAGGCGGGGCACTTAAAAACAGAAAAAGCCCCGGAGAATTCCGGGGCTTTTCCCTTGCTTCGGATGGTGTCGATTACTCGATACCACGGCCCACGTGGCTCTTACGGTAGCCGTAGAGGAAGTAGACCGCCAGACCGATCGCAGCCCACAGCGGCAGGACCAGTTTCGCATCGGTCGGCAGGTTCAGGTACAGGCCCAGAGTACCGAACATGGCCAGAGGGGCCACGACCCAGATGAGCGGGGTCTTGAACGGACGGTGGCGGTGCGGATCGCGCTTGCGCAGGATCATGACCGACAGGGCCACCATGAAGAACGCGAACAGGGTGCCCGAGTTCGAGATGTCAGCCAGCTTGCCGACCGGCAGGAAGGCCGCGAAGAAGGCCACGGCCACGCCGGTGATCATGGTCACGATGTGCGGGGTCTTCCACTTGGGGTGGATCTTGGCCAGGAACTCCGGCAGCAGGCCGTCACGCGCCATCACGAAGAAGATGCGGGTCTGACCAAAGAGCATGATCAGGATAACCGACGGCAGAGCCAGGAAGGCCGCAACGCCGATCATGTCGCCAACACGCTCATGTCCGATGGAGCGCAGAACGTGGGCCAGTGCTTCCTTCGAGCAGACCAGCGGCTCGGTGCCCGCAGCGACCAGCGTCTGGCACTGGGCTGCCATTGCCGAGGTACCGGCGTGCAGCACTTCACCATTGACGCCCAGAACCGGTTGGGCGCCCAGAGCGCCGATGGCACCGGCGGCGACCAGAATGTAGAAGACCGTACAGATCAGCAGCGAACCGATCAGGCCGATCGGCACGTTCTTTTGCGGATCCTTGGTCTCTTCGGCGGCGGTCGACACGGCGTCGAAGCCGACATAGGCGAAGAAGATCGAGGCAGCGGCCCCGACGACGCCCAGACCGGCACCATGGCCTGCGCCCATCCAGCCGTTCGGCATGAACGGGGTGAAGTTTTCGCCCTTCAGGACCGGCAGGGTCAGCACGATGAACACGGTCAGGGCCGTGACCTTGATCGCCACCAGAATGGCGTTCACGCGGGCCGACTCCGTGGTGCCGATCAGCAGCAGGCCGGTGATCAGCAGTGCGATAGCCGCAGCGGGCAGGTTCACAAGGCCGCCGGCGTACGGTCCGGCTGTCATGGCAAGGGGTAACGATATCCCCCAACTGTTCAGCAAGCCGATAAAGTAGCCGGACCAGCCCACCGACACGGCGGAGGCGGCAACAGCGTATTCGAGAATAAGCGCCCAGCCCACGATCCAGGCCAGAAGCTCACCCATCACCGAATAGGTGTAGGTGTAGGCAGAGCCCGAAACCGGCACCATCGAGGCCAGCTCCGAATAGCAAAGCGCCGCTACAGCACAGACCGCAGCGGCGATGACGAAGCTCCACATCATGCCAGGTCCGGCCTTTTGTGCGGCCTCGGACGTCAGCACGAAGATACCGGTGCCGATAATGGCACCCACCCCGAGTAGGGTAAGCTGGACAGCGCCCAGCGAGCGCGTGAGCGCTTTCTTTTCTGCGGACGCGATAATAGCGTCCAGCGGTTTAATCCGCCAAGACATGGAAGTCCCCTCGCAAATTCAGTACCGACAGAAGTCGGCTCGAGGGCGACGCTAGACAGGCTTTGTGGATCGCGCAACGCGCTAGACGTTTTCTAGGCCGATTAATGACCGATTTGTGTACCTGCGGCGGGGATGGCTGCGACAACATGTTACCAATCCATGCCGTTTTGGATTCCATTGCCACGGCTCTGTCGGGCGAATCGACGCTGGTACTGGCGGCACCGCCGGGGGCGGGCAAGACCACTGTGGTGCCCTTGCACCTGCTGAAAAGCGATTGGCTGGGCGACCAGAAAATCATGCTTCTAGAGCCGCGCCGGATCGCCGCGCGCGCCGCCGCAGAGCGCATGGCCGCCACACTTGGCGAATCGGCGGGTGAAACGGTGGGCTATCGTACCCGCCTGCAAAGCCGCATCAGCGCACGTACCCGTATCGAGGTTGTCACCGAAGGCGTCTTCACGCGCATGCTGTTGGATGATCCGGCGCTGGAGGGCGTGGGGGCTGTGCTGTTTGACGAGTTCCACGAGCGCAGTCTCGACGCCGATCTCGGCCTGGCGCTGGCGCGTGAATGCCAGACCCTATTACGCGAAGACCTGCGGCTCATCGTAATGTCGGCGACGCTGGACGTGGCCGGGGTGTCTCGTCTGTTGGACGGCGCTCGTGTCATCGAAACAGAAGGCCGCGCCTTTCCGGTCGAGACCCGATATCTTGGCCGTAATCCTGCCGAGCGTTTTGAAGAGGCCATGGCGCGGGCCGTTATTCAGGCACTTGATGAAGAGACCGGCTCCGTGCTGGCCTTTCTGCCGGGGCAGGGCGAGATCCACCGCACGCTGCAAAGGCTGAACGATCGTATGCGACGAGCCGACGTCGATGTGGTGGGCCTGTATGGGGCCTTGGACAAGGCCGAACAGGACAGGGCGATTTCGCCTGCACCTGCGGGACGCCGCAAGGTGGTGCTGGCGACCTCGGTAGCGGAAACCAGTTTGACGATCGAGGGGGTGCGCGTGGTCATCGACGGTGGCCTGTCGCGCGTGCCGCGCTTCGATCCGGCCAGCGGATTGACCCGTCTGGCTACAGTAAAGGTGTCACAATCTTCGGCAGAACAACGCAGGGGCCGTGCGGGTCGCGTGGAGCTGGGGGTGTGTTACCGCCTGTGGGACGAAGAGCAGACGCGTGGACTGGTTCCGCATCAAAAGCCTGAAATCCAGGAAGCCGACCTGACGGCCTTTGCGCTGGATCTGGCGCGATGGGGGGCGAAATCGGTTGATGGACTTGCGCTGCTGGACCCGCCACCTGCGGGGGCGCTGTCCGAGGCACGCAAGGTCTTGGGGCGTTTGGGGGCTTTGGATGACAACGGTGACCTGACCGAGCACGGGCGCAGGCTGGCGCGGATACCGCTATCGCCGCGTCTGGCGCACATGGTGGCGACGGCGTCCGATCTGGAGGATGCCATGGGCGGCGCGCGCGTAGCGGCGGTGCTGAGCGAACCTGGCCTTGGCGGCAATAGCGTCGATATTGAAGAGCGGCTGAAGGGTATGGAGCGCGACCGTTCGCCGCGGGCCCGCGACGCGCAAAAATTGGCCGAGCACTGGGCCAAGGCAGCGGGGGGCGGCAGGGGTGAACGCGTCGATGTCGCGCTGCTGGTGTGCGAGGCCTTTCCAGAGCGCATCGCCCGGTCGCGCGGTAAAGGTGGCGAGCTGCTGCTGGCGTCCGGTCGTGGCGCGGTGATCGATGCGTCTGAGGCGCTGGCTCAGGACAAATGGCTGGCCGTTGCCGAACTGGGCGGCGGTGACAGCCGCGACAAGGTCCGACTGGCCGCGCGTCTGGATGCGACGACGCTGGAGAGCGATCTGGCGCACCGTATCGACACTGAGGAGCGACTGGTCCGCGAGCCGTCCGGTCGGGCGGTCATCAAGCGCATCCGCAAGATCGGCGCGATTGTGCTGGACGAAAAGGTCATCGGCGCACCCGACCGGAAGGCCATGACGGCGGCCCTGAAGACCGAAATCGAAAAGGATGGCTTGGGCGATCTTCGTTGGGGCGAGGCCAGTTCGGCTTTTCGGGCACGCTTGGCCTATCTGCATGGTTTGGAGGCGGATTGGCCGGATGTGTCGGACGAAGGTCTGCTGGCGCGGCGCGAGGAATGGCTGTGGCCGCTGCTGGATAAGGTATCGGCGGTGTCGGCTCTGTCTGATCGTGATCTGGCGGATGGTCTTCGCGCGCTTGTGCCGTGGGACAAGCAGCGGGCGCTGGATCAGCTGGCACCCGCGCGGCTGGAAGTTCCTCTGGGTTCTGCCGCCATCGACTATGCTGCCGAAGGCGGGCCGCGCGTCGATATCCGCGTGCAGGAACTCTTCGGCTTGAAAGTCCACCCCACGGTTGGTGGCGGGCGCACGCCATTGACCTTGGCGTTGCTGTCACCCGCGCGGCGTCCGGTTCAGGTCACCAAGGATCTCCCGGGGTTCTGGGCGGGATCCTGGAACGCGGTTAGAGCTGAAATGCGCGGCCGTTATCCGCGTCATCCTTGGCCGGAAGACCCTGCCAACGCCGCGGCCACCAATCGCGTCAAGCCGCGCGGAACATAACACCGCGCCAAGCTTTGCGGCTGTAAATCCTTGACGGATCAGGGCAATTTCTGAAATGAAAATGCCCTGAACAAGGGGGCTATCGTGTCTGAAGGCCAGATTTTACCCGCAAAGAACTCTAAGGCGCGCGTTTTGTTCGCCAGCCTGATCGGCACGACAATCGAGTTCTACGATTTCTATATCTATGCGACGGCTGCGGTCCTCGTGTTTCCGGCGCTCTTCTTCCCTGGTAGCGACCCTATGACGGCCATGCTGGCCTCGTTCGCGACCTTTTCGATCGCCTTTTTCGCGCGTCCGGTCGGTGCCGTTGTGTTCGGCCATTTTGGCGACAAGGTGGGGCGTAAGGCCACATTGGTCGCCGCGCTGATGACCATGGGCGGCTCGACTGTGCTGATCGGCTTGCTGCCGACTTATGCTCAAGTTGGTGTGCTGGGGCCGTTGCTGCTGGCGCTATGCCGGTTTGGTCAGGGGCTGGGCCTGGGGGGAGAGTGGGGCGGTGCTGTGCTGCTGGCCACCGAAAACGCCCCTCCGGGTAAAAAGGCGTGGTACGGCATGTTCCCGCAACTGGGGGCACCGATTGGCTTTATATTGTCGACCGCCAGCTTCATTGCCCTGGGCCACTTCCTGAGCGAGGAAGCCTTCATGGTATGGGGGTGGCGTGTGCCCTTTATCGCCAGCGCGGTCCTGGTCATTATCGGCCTTTGGATGCGCCTGAAAATCCACGAGACGCCGGATTTCCAAAAGGTCATCGACAAGCAGGAGCGGGTGAAGGCCCCCATCCTTACCCTGATCGCCGACCATAAGTATGCCTTGCTGACGGGGACGCTGGCCGGTCTGGCGACTTTTGTTCTGTTCTATCTGATGACGGTGTTTGCGCTGGGGTGGGGCACCACCTCCATGGGCTATAGCCGCGAGCAGTTCCTGCCGATCCAGCTTCTGGGTGTGTGCTTCTTTGGCCTGCTGATCCCCGTTGCGGCATTGGCGGCTGACAAGTGGGGACAGGCGAATACCTTGCTGGTGACCAGTCTCGGAATTGCCGTGTTCGGGATGATCTTACCGGTTTTGTTCAATGGCGGTCTGGTAGGAATTACGGCCTTTTTCATCATCGGCTTTGCCTTGATGGGCTGCACCTATGGTCCGATCGGTGCCGCGCTGGCTCGGCCTTTCCCGACGGCAGTGCGTTATACCGGCGCATCCATGACCTTTAATCTGGCCAGTATTCTCGGGGCTTCATTGGCACCGTTTATCGCGACGTGGCTGGCGCAGCGGTATGGCCTGATGGCGGTCGGCATCTATCTGGCCGTAGTCGCCTTGCTGACCATTGTGGCCCTGCTGGGTATGAGGCGGATAAAAACAGAGGGGGAGGCGTAAGCCTCCCCCTTTTCATTTCCAATGCGGTGTCGGGGGTCTTAGAGGCCCGAGCCGTAGGCCGCGTCGGTAATCGAATAGACCATGATCCCCGTCGCCACGGCGAGGTTCAGGCTGTCGGCACGACCGCGCATCGGGATCTTGACGTTAACATCGCAGGTGGCGGCCAATTCGTCGGTTAGGCCTGCCTGCTCATTCCCCATCAGGATAATGGCCGGATGCTGGACGGGGCTGTCGCGATAGCCGTGGGTGGCATCAAGACGCGTGCCGATGACGCTGCCCGGCCAGTTCTTGCGCCAGGCGACAAAGTCTTCGCGGCTGGTCTTGGTGATGGAGACAGCAAACACCGAGCCCATGGTCGCGCGCACAGCTTCCACCGAATAGGGGTCCACGCAGTCGCCGATCAGGATCACGCCACCGGCGCCGGCAGAGTCTGCAGTGCGGATAATGGTGCCGAGATTGCCTGGATCACGCACCTGTTCCAGCGCCACCCAGACGGGCTTGGTTTCAGGCTTTATGTCGTTCAGCGGAGTGAACACCTGTTCGAACACGCCCAGCACGGTCTGCGGATTGTCGCGGCGGCTGATCTTTTCAAGGATGGCGTGGGTGACGGTGATGATCTGGCCGCCAGCCTTGCGCGTATCTTCCTTGGCGCGGTCGAGGATGGCGTGCGGACGGGCATCCTGACCGACCAACAGCATCTTAGGGGCGCGGCCTTGATCCAGCGCCTCACCAATGAATTTCAGACCCTCGGCAAGAAAGCGGCCCGTCGCCTCGCGTTCCTTGCGCATATGCAAGGCGCGGACGGCCTTGACCGTGTCATTGGTCAGGGAGGTAATCAGATGCTCGCTCATCACACATTGCTCCAGCGGGCGAAGAAGCTGAGGCCGATAGAGCGGGCATCTTTGCCGTCTTCCGACAGGGCCAGTTCACCCCAGTCGATACGGCCGCCACGGTCGTGCGTGGCCTCGGCCATCATATGCGCCAGCGATAGCCCCGAGATACGCGCGGCATAGGCGTTCAGCAGCAAGAAGGAGGCGTCGTCCGACAACAGGGCGGCGCAATCCTTAAGCAGTTCCGGCATATCTTCGAACAGACGCCAGACCTCGCCATTGGCACCGCGCCCGTACTTCGGAGGATCAAGGATGATGCCATCGTACTTGTTGCCCCGACGAACTTCGCGGGCCACAAATTTGCGCGCGTCCTCGACCAGCCAGCGGATCGGGCGGTCTGACAGGCCCGACAGCTCGGCGTTCTCGCGGGCATAGTTGACCGATTTTTTCGACGCATCGACGTGGGTCACATGCGCACCCGCCGCCGAGCAGGCGAGCGTCGCCACGCCGGTATATCCGAAGAGGTTCAGAATCTTCGGCTCTTTCAGCGTGCGGATGCGGGCATCCAGCCATTCCCAGTTTGCCGCTTGTTCAGGGAAGAAGGCGAGGTGGCGGAAGGGCGTGAAACGACCCATGAACCGCACGTTTTTCCATTGCAGCGGGAAGGCGTCGATCGGCCCATGCGCGTCGAAACGCCAGCGGCCGGAATCCTCTTCCTCCTGCTGGGGGTCGAACATGGCATTGGCCTGTTCGAACTTCTTTTCGTCCTTGGCCGACCAGAAACACTGCGGCTCGGGGCGCACGACCGTGTAACGGCCATAGCGTTCGAGCTTGCGACCGTTGCCGCTATCGATAAGCGCGTAATCCGACCAGCCTCGGGTGACGAGGGTTTCGGGTGTAGGGGAGAGAACCGGAGCCATGATTGGGCTGATAAGCCGTCAGGCAGCCTTTCGTCCAGCGCTGGCAGACGAATAGCGTGGTGTGATCACAGGTGAGTGCTGATCGGTGACCGGAAGATCGGGCAGGTGCGGGGTCTTGTCCCAGGCGTGGGGCTGCACCACCAGACGTATGAGGGCGTGCACAAAGGCCAGCGTTAGCAGTGTCCAGTAAAGTGGCGCGACCGCAATATCGCCAAGGCCGTAGGGCGTGCCGATCCGTCGTGTGCCTAGAATGCAGGTCAGCCATGACGCCATGAAGCCAAGCACAAAAACCGTGAGCGCTCCGCCATCAAAATCTGGCACCTGCTGGGCTGCCAGGCCCAGCACCAGCACAGCCGCCATACCCGCCAACGCATAGCCATGAATGCCCGCGGCCATCAGTCCCGCCAGCATGGTACTGGCCAACCCCAAATGGCCCCGCCAACCCAGACCTTTCGAAAAGGCGTGCACAGCTAGGGTCTGCATATAGCCCTTAAGCCAGCGCGTTCTCTGGGGTAGCCAAAGCTTCAATGGGCCGGGCGGTGTCTCGAACGTGGGAGACAGGATGACATCCAGCCGCCAACCTTGTCGCCACAGGCGAAAGCCCAGATCGGCATCTTCGGTGACGTTGAAGGCGTCCCAACCGCCGACCTGACGCAGGACGTCAACACGGAAGTGGTTGCTGGTTCCGCCCAATGGAAAGGGCAGGTTCAGCCTCGCCATACCCGGCAGGACGATTTCAAACAGGCCTGCGTACTCGGCAGCAAACTGACGATCCAGAATGTCTGTGCGCACAGCGGGACGAAACAGGCGCCGGATGCGCAAGGGGGCCTGTAAACAAGCCAGATCGCGCGGGCCCGAGGCAAAGCGTGCGGCAGCCTCTTTCAGCTGCATCGGATCGGGGGCATCTTCGGCATCATAGATGGTCAGCAGATCGCCTGTGGCCATAGACAGCCCGTAGTTTAACGCACGCGGCTTGGTCTTGGGCTTGCCCGGCGGCACCACCACTACGGACAACCATGGCGGCAAATGCAGGCGTCTGGCGACAGCGAGCGTTTCGGCGTCGTCTGCTTCCAGCAGCAGGAAGCCCTCTAGCCTGTCACGAGGATAGTCTAGACGGTCCAGTCTCTCGACCAACTGCGGCAGGATGCGGGCTTCGTCATAAAGGGCGACCATGACCGTATAACGCGGCCAAACATCGAGCGGGCGGGGCAGTGGCACAGGCCGGTAGGCGTGCCAGATTACGACCAGTCGCCACACAGCAAATGCGACGAGGCTCGCCTGAAAAATGCGCAAGGCGATGTCGCGCACGGGGAGGAATATCGTCCCCAGCACGCCGACTATTATAACTACACCACAGACGGTCAGCACCTTGGCCGCGATCCAACCTCCATTGGCCGCTGCACAACTATACCCAACCCCATGCGGCGGACGATCCAATCCGCGCAAAACTGACTTTGCTCCCCCCAGAAAGTCACTTACGGGCTTATAAATATAACTTTGTTATCTGTGCAAGTTTGGAGTGTGAGGATTTAAGCAGTAGATTGGCTTGCGAAATCGCAGTGGGAGTCGCTTTTGACCGCTATCGCGCAAATCGGGCGTTCTACGCGCAAGCCCAAAGGTGAGGGACACGAACGTCGCGGAGAGATTCTGGCGGCGGCAGAGCGGATCTTCGTCGAAAAGGGCTATGAAGGTGCGACCATCCGGAAAATTGCGGAAGAGGTCGGTCTGTCATCGACGGCCCTTTATATGCATTTCGCGGACAAGGCCGAGATTCTCAATGAGATTTGTCGCACTGCGTTTGATGGCCTCTTGCAGCGCCAACTGGAAACCATGTCGGCCTGTACGGATCCGTTAGCGTGCGTGGCCGAGCTGGCGCGCGGCTATATGGCGTTTGGCTTTGATCATCCGAATGCTTATCGACTGGCGTTCATGACGCCGACATTATTGGCACCGGATGGCAGCCAGACCGTGGCGCAGCAGACGGCAGCCGAACTTTATCAGGCGTTTGAAACGTCTGTCGGACGTGCCATCGAGGCGGGTCGTCTGTATGGCGATCGGGCCGTGCTGACACAGACCATGTGGGCAGGCGTGCACGGGTTGGTGTCGCTGATGATTACAAAACCGCATTTTGGTTGGGCCGAACGCGACCAGCTCATCGATGCCCAAATCGCCAGCATGCTAAAGGGCTTTGGCCAACCGTGAGATCGGGCGCGGGCCTGCTGGCCCTTGGATTAGCGTTATCGTTAGCTGGCACGGCACAGGCGCGTCCTCTCAAGGTGATGGCTCTGGATCAGTGCGCTGACCAGTATGTTCTGGCTCTGGCTCCCGACGCACAACTGCTATTGTCGCACCGTGCCGATGACGCGGACTCGTTTTTGAGAAACGCCGCCAAGGGGCACCGCATGGTGCGACCTTCGTTGGAGACCGCAGTAGCCGAGAGACCCGATGTGGTCGTCCGGTATTGGGGGGGGGACGCGCGCCTGTTGCGCCGCTTGGAGCGCGACGGGATCACGGTTGTGACCATTGAGGATTCCCGGGAGTTTGACGGTATCCGCGAAAATATCCGCCAAGTGTCACAGGCCCTGAACGCCGAAGGGCGTGGTGCCGAGATGATCAGGACCATGGACGCCAAGCTGTCCTCATCGGCGGGCTCGGGGCAGGGGCGCAAGGCGGCCTATCTGACTGCCAGTGGCTTTAGCGCGGGACCTGACACCCTGATCGACAGTATTTTACGTGCGGCGGGCTTTCGTAATGCCATGAGCCAGCCGGGCTATCAGCCCTTCGGCTTGGAGCGGGCTCTGTTGCAGCCGCCGTTTGCCATTGTGCGCGGCTTTTTCGAGCAGGTGTTTGCCGATTGGCGGGGCACGGGGCGGCATCCCGCCTTGAACAGGCTCCACAAAGAAGATGTGGTGGCCGATCTTCCGGCCTCGACCCTGACGTGTCCGGCGTGGTTTGCTGCCGATGCGGTGGTCACCTTGGCCGAGGGTAGTCAGTGAAGCGTGTTTTAGTTTTGGCCGGTACTTTGGCCGTGCTGTCGCTGTTGGCGATGGTCGCGGGCATTGCGCTGGGCGAAGTCCGTTTTGATCAGGCTGCCTATGCCAAGGCCATCAGTGATCCACACTCTGGCGAAGCCGAGGTGATCTGGGCTGTTCGCACGCCGCGCGTGGTGTGCGCCTTTATGGTGGGCGCGGCCTTGGGGCTGGCCGGTGCCGTCATGCAGGGTCTGTTGCGCAATCCGCTGGCAGAGCCCGGCGTGGTCGGCGTGTCGGGTACCGCAGCCTGCGCAGCGGCCTTGGCCATTGTGTTGGGGCTGGCGGCGGTGCCGGGCGCGGTTGAGGCGGCGGCCTTGATCGGTGCTGCAGTGGCAGGGGTGTTGCTGACGGTTGTCGGGGCCAAGGTTCGCGCGCCCGAGGCGCTGATCCTGTTTGGGGTGGCGCTGTCCAGTTTTTCAGGCGCGGCTACGGCCTTGATCTTCAACCTGTCGCCTTCGCCCATTGCAACCGCAGAAGTCATGAGCTGGCTATTGGGTTCGGTAGAAAACCGCAGTTGGTGGGACGTGACGTGGGTGGGCGGCGCGCTGGTGGTCGCCGGTGTTCTGGCTGCGATGGCCTCGCGGGGCCTCAAGATGTTGACGCTGGGCGAAGAGACGGCGCGGGTGTCCGGCCTGTCGATGGTGAAACTGCGGGTGCTGGCGCTGCTGGCCGCCTCGGTGGCGGCGGGCGCGGCGGTGGCTGTAGCAGGCGTAATCGGCTTTGTCGGTCTGGCGGCACCGCATCTGGTGCGCAGTGCGGTGCGGGGTGATCCGGCGAAGCTGTTGTGGCCTTCTGCACTGGCAGGTGGGTTGATGCTGGTGGTGGCTGATCTGGCGACCCGCCTGATTCCGACAGACCAAGAGTTGAAGCTGGGCGTGCTGACGGCCCTGATCGGGGCTCCGATTTTTGCCGTCATAGCATGGCGCGCGGCGCGGGAGTGGCGACTGTGAGCCTGTTGATTGCAGAGGGCTTGAGCGCGCGCGTTGACGGGCGGCTGGTGCTGGATGGCGCCTCGCTGAGCGTGTCCGCTCGCGAAGTAGTGGCGGTTTGCGGGCCGAACGGGGCGGGCAAGTCATCCTTGCTGAAGGCCGTCGCCGGACTGCTGAAAGTCCACTCCGGTCAAGTGCAGCTTGGTGGCCACTCGGCACTGTCGATGTCGGCGCGAGAAACGGGTGAGGCACTGGCCTATTTGGCCCAGGAGCGGTCGATCGCTTGGAATATGCCTGCGGCGGAAGTCGCTGCTCTCGGCGAGCCGTTCCTTTCGGGGGTGCAGGCATTGTCCAAGGCACGTGCAGCCCTGGACGCGCTGGGCATCGGGCATCTGGCGGATCGCGGCGTGGCTGAGATGTCTGGTGGCGAGCGCGCGCGTGTCCTGTTGGCCAGAGCCTTGGTCAGTGATGCGCCACTGTTGCTGGCTGACGAGCCGGTGGCGGGTCTTGACCCCGATGCGGCGCTGTTGGTGCTGGATGTGCTCAAGGCGCGCGCCAAGTCCGGCAAGGCCGTGGTCTTGACGCTGCACGATCTCAATCTGGCGGCGGCCTATGCCGACCGTGTTGTTGTAGTGGCGGAGGGGCGCGTTGTGGCGGATGCCGCACCACTAGAAGCACTGAGCCCCGAGGTGTTGCGCCGCTATTTCCACATCGACGGACAGTGGATCGCAAACGAAAACGGGCCGCTTTTGGCGACCCGTCGTCTGGTTTCTGCTTAAGGCGTATAGGGACGCGGGCCCGAATAGGGCGGCGTGCCCCGCGCCAGATCGGCGGACGGCGTCAACGGTGCCGTGCCACCATTCAGGCGCGCACGATAGACCTGCATGTTTTCCATGACCCGCATCATATAGTTTCGGGTCTCGGTGAATTGCGTACACTCGATGAAGTCGATGGGATCAACCTGAGCCTGACGAGGGTCCCCGCAGCGGGCTGTCCATTGCGGCGGACGGGCTGGTCCAGCGTTATAACCGACAGCGGCCAGCAGCGGCGACTGACCGAAATTGTTCAGCAGTTCGCCGAGGTGATAGCTGCCCAACGTCATATTGGCTTCGGCATCCCACAGGTCATTGTCGTTGAACGGACGGCCCATACGACGCGCCACGCCGCGCGCCGTGGCGGGCAACAGTTGCATCATACCGCGCGCATCGGCCGAGGAGCGCACCGAAGGGTCGAAGCTGGATTCCTGACGGGTGATGGCCAAGGTGAAGTCGGCAGGGGCCATGCCAGGTACCTGTTGCGGCAGGCGGACCGGATACATGCGCTCTGGCATGACGATCCCCCGACCGCTCGCGGCGCGGCCGACCATCATGGCTCCGAACTGGTCGCCATAGCCCTGCATCAGGTCGAAAAGTTGTGCCAGATCAGCGGCAGCGGGAAGCGTGTCGTCGATATGATAGGCGAACACACGCAGCAGGCTCTTTTCGCCCAAGGAGCCGAGAATTTGCGTAGCGCGTACCAGCTCGATTGAGTTGAAACGGTTGCGATCTTCCGGTGAGGGGTCAGGATCGCCCGGTAGGGTCAGGGTGGTGACACCCGCCTTTTCGGCGGCGAGTTGACCATAGAAGGTCTGCCAATGCTGGGCACCGGCCTGATACCATCGCATCGCTTCGTCGCGTTGACCCATAGCCTCGGAGGCGCGACCCAGCCAGTACAGGGCGCGGCCTTGGGTGATCGGCGTTTGCGAGCTTTCACGCAGGGCCTCGAAATGGCCTGCTGCGCGGCGCGGATCATTCAGCTTTACCAAGGCAGCCCAGCCCGCAAAGAACTCGGCATCCACCTTGCGTTCGCCTGACGGGAAGCCATGACCGGCAAAGGCGTCATAGGCGGCCTGTGAGTTGTTCATCCGCAGGGCATCGAGGAACAGATTGCGGCGCTCGCTCCACAATGTGTTCTGACCCTCGGAATGGCTGGGGGCGGGCGGCAGATAGCGCAGTAGCGGGAAGGCTTCGGACTGGCGGTCTGAGGCGCGCAATAGTCTGACCCGCTCCAGCACCACATTGGAATCTCCCGCGACCTGTGGCGGTAGGCTGGCGACCACGCCGTCAGGCGCGTAGGCCGTACGCAGCATCATCGCCGCATTGGCGGCCTGCTGTTTGGCCGGCGATGCGTAGGCGACCATGGCGCGGGTGGCCGGCCCATGCGGGCCGCTGAGCAAGGTCGTCAGGCGGGCGTCGTGGTCGTCTGTCGTCAGCCAGGCACCCCAACGGCTTTGAATGCGGTTTTGTTCGTTCAGGTCAAACGACTGGTTGCGCCACCAATCGCGAACGAGAGCCTGTGCCTCTGCCGTGCGGCCGGATTGTTCGAGGCCAGACGCCAGAGCGATGGCCCCTTGCACCGTGGTCGGCGTCTGTTGGGAGAAGAAGGCAACAGCTTGTTCGCCACCATAACCCGACGCGTCGAGCGCGCGCTCGGCAGCCGCCCGGCGCGAATCAGCACGAGGCCATCCGGCCAGATCGGTCTCTGCACGGAGTAGTTCGGCATAGGAAAGCTGACGGTCGGAGGTGTCGACCAACGCCCATTCAACAATCTTCCGCCCGGCGGGGTCGCTGATGGCCTGCATGATGGATTGAGTGCGCACTACATCACGGGCGCGCGCAGCGGCCAAACCTTGCTGTACCAAGGTCGCATCGGCAGGGCTGATAACGAAACCGGGGGCGGCGGAGTAGGCGGTAGGAACGCTGTTAACGACGTCCTGAACGGGTGGGGCCATCACCGCGAGAGCGGCGGCTAGGGTCGTACCAATCATCAGTCGTTTCGTCCTCATGCATCTACATGTTGCGGCGGGACCCCGAGCGAAATACCCTCTGCCCCCATTATGATAACGGCTGGCTTATCCGCCCGCTCTCCACAACAGGTTAGTTCTCCCATGATCGCCCATTTGTTCAAGGGCGTGATCACCGCCTTGATCACACCACTTCGTGACGGAAACGTGGACGAAGCGGCGTTTAAAAAACTGTTGGAACGTCAAATCGCTGCGGGCGTGCATGGGGTTGTGCCAATGGGAACGACCGGAGAGAGTGCAACGTTGCATCCGGATGAACACAAACGTGTCGTCGAGATGTGTGTCGAGATCGCAGCCGGACGTGTCCACGTGATTGCCGGTGCCGGTGCTTCGGCCACGGATAAGGCGATCGAGCTGTCGCGCTTTGCCAAGAGCGTGGGGGCTGACGGCACGCTGGTCGTGACGCCTTATTATAACCGTCCGTCGCAAGAGGGACTGCGCGCCCATTTCGAAGCCGTAGCCGATGTGGTTGAGCTGCCTATGCTGCTGTACAATGTGCCGGGCCGCACGGGTGTGGACCTCGCAAACGAAACGGTGAAGGCCCTGTCGGCGCACCCGAACATTGTCGGCATCAAGGATGCCACGGGCGATTTGTCGCGCATCAGCTGGATGCGTGCGAACATCGAAGGCCAGTTCGACCTGATCTCGGGCGATGACCCGTCCTATCTGGGCTATGCGGCCCATGGCGGGGCAGGAGTGATCTCGGTCACCTCTAACGTGGCACCTGAGGGCATGGTCGCCCTGCATGACGCTATTCAGGCCGGTGATCTGGCCACGGCCCGCTCGTGGCAGGACCGCCTGATTGCCCTGCATAAGGGGCTGTTCCTCGACAACTCGCCGTCGCCCACCAAATATGCGCTGTCCACTCTGGGATATTGCACCGAAGAGGTGCGGTTGCCGCTGGCGCAAACCCGCGCGGACGTGCGCCCCCACATTGACGCCGCCATGGTGGCTGCAGGGATTAGCTAATGTCTAACGACGCCCCCAAGCAAAAGACTGTCGCGGAGAACCGGCGCGCCCGCTTCGACTATTTCCTCGAAGACAATATCGAGGCAGGCATTCAGTTGCTGGGTACGGAAATCAAGGCCCTGCGCGACGGGCGGGCCAATATCGCGGAAAGCTATGTCTCGCCGGAAGGCAATGAGATGGTGCTGATCAACGCCGATATCCCGCCCTATAAGATGGCGAACCGGTTCAACCATGAACCGCGTCGCCATCGGAAACTGCTGCTGCATCGTCGCCAGATCGACAAGTTGATGGCCGCAGTTCAGCGCGATGGACGCACGATAGTGCCGATCCGCCTCTACATCAATGAGGCCGGTAAGGCGAAACTTGAGATTGCCTTGGCTAAGGGCAAGAAATTACACGATAAACGTGAAACTTCGGCTGAACGCGATTGGCAGCGGGACAAGGCCCGCCTGCTGCGCGACAAAGGCTGAATTCGATTTGTGGGCGTCTGTCGGGGTTTGCGTGGCGGGCGGCGCACGATAATGCTCATTCCGTGATGGGCCGATTTCGGAGTGCATGGTGAAGATAGCCGAACGCTGGTTCGTCTGGGCGGCAATGACGCTGTTGGCGGGTGTAGCCGCCGCGGGCGTGCTGATTGCTGTCTATGCGGCCTATGTGCTGTACGATCTGCCGGACACGTCAGAGTTGGCGGACTATCGTCCTGCGACAGCGACGCGGGTTTATGCCGGTGACGGCACCCTGATCGGCGAGTTCTCGGATCAACGCCGCATCTATGTCACCTATGAGCAGGTGCCGGATCAGCTGATCGAGGCTTTCCTTGCTGCCGAAGATCGCAGCTTTTTCAACCACGGCGGCATCGATGTGTCGGGCGTGGGCCGCGCCATGTTCAAGAACGTGTTCAACGTTCTGTCCGGCCGACGTCTTGAAGGCGGCTCGACCATCACCCAGCAGGTCGCCAAGAACGTTCTTCTGACCCATGAATCCAGCCTGAACCGTAAGCTGAAAGAAGCCATTCTGGCGGCGCGTCTTGAGTCGATCATGACGAAAGAAGAGCTGCTTGAGCTGTATCTGAACGAAATCTACCTCGGGTATCGCTCCTATGGCGTGGCATCGGCCGCCTTCAATTATTTCGGCAAGTCGCTGGAGCAGCTGACGGTCGATGAGGCGGCCTTCCTTGCGGCCCTGCCTAAAGCCCCCTCCAACTATCACCCGCGCCGTAATCCCGAGGCGGCTCTGAACCGCCGTAACTGGGTGCTGGGTCAGATGGAATCGGCAGGCTTTATCACCGACGCCCAGTACCAGCAGGCGCTGGCCCGTCCGCTGAACACGCGTGCTGCGCCGCGCCGCGCTGAATATGCCGACGCTGACTTCTTCGTTGAAGAAGCCCGCCGTCGCGCCATTGCCATGTTCGGCGTCGAGGAGGTGAACCGCGGCGGCTATTACTTGCGCACGACCCTAGACCCCGAGCTGCAGTCGGCGGCCCGCGTGGCCCTGATGCGCGGTCTGGAAAGCTATGACCGTCGCCACGGCTGGCGCGGAGCGTGGGGCGAAACCGATTTTGCCGATGGCTGGCAGGAGGCTGCGCTGAAGAAGCAGTCACCGCCGGAGCGTCGTACCTGGGTGCCTGCGGCTGTCGAAAGCGTGTCGGGTGGTACTGTCCGCATCCGTCTGGCGCGCGAAGACAAGACCGGAACTCTTGTCGGCTCCGACGTCAGCTGGGCCAACAACAGCCGTCAGCCCTTGAAACGTGGCGATCTGATCTTCGTAGAGCCACAAGGCGGCCAGTACGGCCTGCGTCAGGTTCCGGCCGTGAACGGCGCACTGGTCGCCATTGACCCGCAATCGGGCCGCGTGCTGGCCATGGTGGGGGGCTATTCCTATGGTCTGTCCAGCTTCAACCGCGCGACCCAAGCCAGCCGCCAGCCGGGCTCGACCTTCAAGCCCTTCGTCTACGCGGCGGCGCTGGAGGGCGATTTCACGCCCGCGTCGATTGTTTTGGATGCCCCCATCAGCTTCCCGGGTGGCCCGGGTGGGCGTCCGTGGACTCCGTCGAACTACAGCGGTCGCTATTATGGTCCGCAGACCCTGCGTCGCGGTCTGGAGCTGTCGCGCAACGTCATGACCGTGCGTCTGGCACAGGCTGTGGGCATGAAGAATGTCGTGGACCTGTCCAAGAAACTGGGCGTGGTGGATGATATGCAGCCCAATCTGGCCATGTCGCTGGGGGCAGGGGAAACCACGCCCTATCAGATCACCTCGGCCTATGCGGCCTTCGTGAATGGCGGTCGGCGTATTGATCCGTACCTGATCGAAGTGGTGCAAGACCGTTACGGCCAGACCATTCACCGCGCCGATCAACGCGGTTGCCGCGAGTGCAGCCGTCCGTTCAGCGGTCAGGAATCGCCGCGTCTTCAAGATCGTGGCGAGCAGGTTCTGGACCCGATCACTGCATATCAGGTCAGCTCCATGCTGGAAGGCGTGGTCCAGCGCGGTACAGCAGCACGTGTGCGCGGACTGGGTCGCTGGGTCGGCGGCAAGACCGGTACAACCAACGAATATCGTTCGGCCTGGTTCGTGGGCTTCACCACTGACATCGTCGTTGGCGTGTTCATCGGCTTCGATGACAACCGCCCGCTGGGGCATGGTGAAACCGGCACCACGGCGGCTGTGCCGATCTTTGGCGAGTTTATGGAAAGCGCGTTGAAAAAGCGTCCGGCCCGTCCCTTCGTGCGTCCGCGCAATGCTGTGTTCCGTACGGTGAACGGCATTGAAGAAGCCTTCCGCCCAGGTACCGAGCGTCAGGTCCGCGAAGAGGCTCCGGCCGCGCCGCAAGGCCCGCAAAACTACTATGACGTCCTGCGTCGCGAGCAGGAAGCTGCCGCACAAACCGGCGCGCCTGTAGCACCGACGCCCCCTCCGCCGAAGAAGGAGCCGGCTGAGGACTTGAGCGGGCTGTACTGAACCTCTAGTTAGGGGGCACGAAATTAGCGGCGCATCCGTTGGGCGGGTGCGCCGTTTCCCTTCCATACCGATCGCATTGGAGTTTGCGATGAGACTGGATGTCGAGGCCATGAAGGCCGACATCGAGCAGAGCGTTGCTCTGCTCAGGAGGCGACTTTGACTGGGATGTCGCTCTAAGAAAGCTCGATGAGCTGAACGCACGCGTCGAAGATCCGACGCTGTGGGACAATCCCGAACAGGCTCAAGCCGTCAGCCGCGAACGTTCACGGCTGGAAGATCAGGTCAACACCGTCAAACAGATGGAACGCGATCTGGAAGACGGGCTGATGCTGGCTGAAATGGCTGACGAGGAAGGTGACGAAGCCGCCCTTGAAGAAGCCCGCGTCATGCTGCGCGGCATCAAGGAGCGCGCCGCTCGCGCCGAACTTGAAGCTCTGCTGTCCGGTGAAGCCGACGGCAACGACGCCTATCTGGAAGTCAACTCGGGTGCCGGTGGCACGGAGTCGAACGACTGGGCAGGCATGTTGCTGCGCATGTATACGCGTTGGGCCAAGGCGCACGGCTATGAGGTCGAGATCGAGGCCGAAGAAGCGGGCGAACAGGCCGGCATCAAGTCCGCCACCATTCAGGTGAAGGGCCCCAATGCCTATGGCTGGCTTAAGTCGGAATCGGGTGTGCACCGTCTGGTTCGCATCAGCCCGTATGATGCCGCAGCCAAGCGCCACACCTCGTTCGCCTCGATCGGCGTGTCGCCCGTGGTGGATGACACCATCGAGATCGACATCAATCCGGCGGACGTGCGCACGGACACCTACCGTGCCTCGGGCGCGGGTGGCCAGCACATCAACAAGACGGACTCGGCTGTCCGACTGACCCACATTCCGACCAATACGGTTGTGGCGTGTCAGGCTGGCCGCTCCCAGCACCAGAACCGCGAACAAGCGTGGAAGATGCTGCGGGCCCGCCTGTATGAACTGGAACTGCAAAAGCGCGAAGCCGCCGCTCAGGCGCTGGCGGATGCCAAGACCGATATCGGTTGGGGCCACCAGATCCGATCCTATGTGCTGCAGCCTTATCAGATGGTCAAAGACTTGCGCACCAATGTCGAAACCTCGGACACCCAAGGTGTTCTAGACGGTGATCTGGATGCCTTCATGGGGGCCGCACTGGCTGCTCGCGTGGGCGAGACGCGCGACAGCTAAAACCTGTCGTTCAGTCAAAGAAAAAGGGGCGGATTTCTCCGCCCCTTTTTTTAATGTCTGCCTCAGCCGGCTTATTCGCCGGTCGGATCGGACGCTGGGGGCGGAGCGCTGTCTTCTTCGGCGCGTTTGGCCTGGGTAGAGCGTCCCGAGAACCATGCACCGCGATCGACGGTGAGTTGCTCTTGGGTAATGTCGCCCTCGACACGCGACGACGCATGCAGGTGAACCTGTTTAGCCACGATGGCCCCAGTCACCTTGCCGCGCACCTCCAGCACATCGGCGTGGACGGTGCCCTCGACGGAGCCGTTTTGATTAATCAGGACATGCGAGACACGAACGTCGCCTTTGACGGTGCCTTCGATGACCAGCTGTCCTACCCCCGAGATATCACCCTCGAAGGTCATTCCATTTCCAAGCACCGATGTGACCTCTCTGGTGGGGCGTGAAGGGGGATTGCCGCGATTGTTGCCGCCGTTGCCGCCAGAGCTGCTGCCCCAGCCTGAACCGCCGCCCGAACTACCGCCCGATCCACTTCCGGCGCCGCCGCCACTCGCTGCGGCTACGGGAGGGGTACCGCCCGCTCCCGATGCCGTCAGAGGTTCATGGCCCGATTGGCCGAATGTGCCGTAGGTTGTAGGAGACGCGGCGGGCTCCGGAGTGGCGGCAGCCAGGGTCTGGGGCCGGGCCGGCTCGGGCACTTCAGGGGCAGGGCTATACGTCGGCTGCGCCGAAGTGCCGACCTGTTCGTCCAGAATCTCGGCTTCGAGTTCCAGCTCGTCATCAATGTCGTGCAGATCGTCAGACGACTGCGTGCTACCCATGGCACGTGTAGGAGGTGGCACGTAGGGCTTGCCCTTGTTGAACATAGAGGCCTCCGCTGATCGCCTTGCGGCTGGGGGGATGAGGACGACTCATCAATCTTTGTTATGGTGAAGGTATAACAAACGTGAATCGCGGTTCGATCAAACGGAGAAATGTTCGTTTTTCTAAATATTTGAGCTCTTAAAGTTCTTTAGCTACCTCAAGTACCTCTTGAGCGTGGCCTTTTACCTTTACGTTGTGCCAGACGCGGGCAATGCGGCCTTCACGGTCGATCAGGAATGTGGCTCGCTCGATGCCCATATATTCGCGGCCATACAGCTTTTTCTGGATCCACACGCCCCAAGCCTCGGTGACGATGCCGTCTTCGTCCGAGCCCAGAATGACTTTCAGATCGTGCTTGGACTTAAAGCGGTCCAGCTTTTTGACCGTGTCGCGCGAAATGCCAATCACCGCAGTATCCGCCGCCTCGAACTGATCGATCAGGGTCGAAAAATCCTGCCCCTCGGTCGTGCAGCCGGGGGTGTCGGCCTTGGGGTAGAAATAGACAACGACTTTGCGGCCCATGAAGGCGGCCAGATCGAACCGGCCCTCGCCATCGGTGGCAAGGACCAGAGCGGGTGCGACAGCGTTTTCGGTCAGTTGGGTCATGGTCTCAACTCCTGATACTTGGTGGCGCACCCGCGCCGTTGTGGTCATTAGACCGGCTTGACCAGCACGATCTTCTTCTTGCCAGCCGCCAGCTTGATCACGCCCTCGGCATTGACGTCGGCCTCGGCGATCAGCTGGGCACCATCAGATACAGCCACGTCGTTCAGACGCAGACCGCCACCCTGGGCCAATCGGCGGGCTTCGCCGTTCGATTGCGTCAGGCCTGCCTTGGTGATGACAGCGGCGACCATGGCACCGATGACTTCATCGCGTGGCAGCTCAACCGTCGGCAGGTCGGCCGAAAGCTGGCCTTTTTCAAACGCAGCCTCGGCAGCAGCGCGGGCAGCCTTGGCGGCTTCCTCGCCGTGCATCATGGTGGTGGTAGCGTCTGCGAGGGCTTTCTTGGCCTCGTTGATCTGCGCGCCTTCCATGGCTTCGTAGGCGGCAATCTCTTCCAGCGTCAGGTCAGTGAACAGGCGCATGAAGCGACCCACGTCAGCGTCCTCGACGTTGCGCCAGAACTGCCAGTAGTCGTACGGGCTCAGCTGTTCTTCGTTCAGCCAGATGGCACCGCCTGCGGTCTTGCCCATCTTGCCGCCCGAAGCGGTCGTCAGCAGCGGCGTGGTCAGGCCGAACGAGGCCTTTTGGTCCACGCGACGCACCAGATCGACCCCCGAGGTGATGTTCCCCCACTGGTCCGAGCCGCCCATCTGCAGGGTGACATTGTGGGCGCGATTCAGTTCGAGGAAGTCCACCGACTGCATCAGCATGTAGTTGAATTCGAGGAAGGTCATCGGCTGCTCGCGCTCGAGGCGCAGCTTAACCGAGTCGTAAGCCAACATGCGGTTGATGGTGAAATGCGTGCCGTAGTCGCGCAGGAACTGGACGTAGCCGTATTGCGACAGCCAGTCGTCGTTGTTCAGCATGATGGCGTCGGTCGGGCCGTCACCAAAGGTCAGGAATTTGGCGAAGACCTTTTTGATGCCGTCGATATTGGCTTGAATGGTTTCGTCGGTCAGTTGCGGACGCGAGGTGTCCTTGCCGGTCGGGTCTCCGACGCGGGTGGTGCCGCCGCCCATGAGAACAATCGGCTTATGGCCCGCCTGCTGAAGGCGGCGCAGCATCATGATCTGAATCAGCGAACCCACGTGCAGTGACGGGGCCGTCGCGTCGAAACCGATATAGCCCGTAACGATGCCTTTGGATGCCGCCTCGTCCAGTTCGGTCGGGTGCGTAATCTGATGGATATAGCCGCGGTCCTGAAGCGTTTTCAGGAAGTCGGATTTGAAGGCGGTCTCGGTCATGGCAGATCCGTTACAGTCAAAACTGGCGGCCATGTTCCGGGGAATTCAGCCGCCAAGGGTAGGGCGGCAAAGATCGCGGCCGCTCGCTTAGGCGAGGCCGTAATAATAGGTCACGAAAAGAACGTCACGCGCGATCATGAGGCCTAGCTACAGTTTGCGGTCCGTGGCAGTCAAGCGGCATGACTGATCAGGCTTCCCCCAAAATCCTTCGTGTCCTCGGCTTTATGACTGGCACCTCTCTGGATGCCGTCGACATGGCCGTCATCGAGACGGATGGACACGACATTATAGGCTTCGGCCCGTGCGGCGATATGAAACTAGATCCCGACACGCGCGAGGCCGTGGAGTACGCCATCGAGGATGCCTTCGATTGGGAACGCGACGAAGAAGAACCTGAAAGCTTTGACGACGCCCGATATGCCATTGCCGATGCGCATCTAGCGGCGGCTATGGGCTTTATGGCGATGAATGGCGTGAAGTCTTCGTCGCTCGATCTGGTCGGCGTGCATGGCCAAACGGTGCTGCACGAGGCACCGACAGCCAATATGTCGGGCCGCACGGTACAACTGATCGATGCCATTTCGGTGGCCGATGGTCTGGGCCTTCCGGTTGTCCATGACTTCCGCACAGCGGATGTGGTCGCTGGCGGGCAGGGGGCTCCGCTGGCCCCGGTCTATCACGCGGCGCTGGTACGCTATTCGGGGCTGACGGGGCCGGTGGCCGTGCTGAACCTTGGAGGGGTTGGAAACATCACCTTGGTCCGTGCCAATGGCGATTTGGAAGCGTTCGACACGGGGCCCGCGAATGGCATGGTCGACCAGCTGGTCCAGTCGCGACTGCGCAAGCGCATGGACGACGGCGGTAAGTTGGCCCTAGCGGGTACCGTCGATGCGGAAGTGCTTCGGGAATATCTGTCGCATCCCTATTTTGCGGCAACGGGTCCCAAATCGCTGGATCGGTTCGATTTCTCGCTCGATCCAGTCGAGCATCTGAAAACCGAAGATGCTGCCACAACCTTGACGGCCTTTGCTGCCGAAGCTGTCGCACTGGGCGTTGCCCGTTGCAGTGAACAGCCGAAGGAAGTGATCGTCTGCGGTGGCGGTCGTCATAATCCGGCACTGATGGATGCCATTCGCGAGCGTCTCCCGATGCCGGTTACCACAGCCGAGGACAAGGGATGGCGTGGCGATGTCATCGAGGCCGAAGCCTTTGCCTATCTGGCAGCCCGCAGCCATCTGGGCCTACCGATCAGCTTCCCAGGTACCACGGGCGTCGCCAGCCCGATGACGGGAGGCTCCACTGTATATCCCGGTGACGAGCCCGGATCTGAACCAGAAGACATCTAATGACCGTTTCGAGTGCGCGTTTTTGGGGCGTCCTGAGTGGACTGGGCGCAGGGGCAATGTGGGGGCTGGTGTTTCTGGCTCCGAAGCTCGCACCCGAGGCTTCTCCGTTTCTTATGTCCGCAGGGCGATACATCGCGTACGGGCTCATCGCCGCCTTGCTGATCGCCCCGCGCTGGAAGCGACTTAAGGGTTTGTTGGATCGGCAGGCATGGCTGGCGCTGGTCTGGCTCAGTCTTGCGGGCAACGTTGTCTATTATCTGTTTCTGGTCGTATCGGTCCACTATGCGGGTGTGGCTGCATCGGCGCTGATTGTCGGCGCTGTGCCCGTCGTGGTGGCGCTATGGGGACTGCGTGACCAGAATTCGCCACCTCTAATCAAGGTGGGCCCGCCCATTGCGGTGGCGGCCTTGGCCATTGGACTGATCGGTTATGAGAGCATCATGCGCGGTCAACTGGCGGCCGATGCGACTGGCCTGTCGGTAGCTATCGGACTGGTGTCGGCGCTCATCGCATTGGCGCTCTGGACCGCCTACGCCGTGGGCAACAGCCGCTGGATGGTCAAGATGACCGAAGTCAGCTCGCATGACTGGTCGCTGCTTATCGGTGTGGTCACGGGGGCGTTGTCGCTGCTGCTCGTTCCGATGGCCGTGCTGACGCTCGGTGATCTTCCGGCTGGTTTCTGGCCGCGCTTCCTGTTGATCAGCTTCGGCATTGCCGTTTTGGCCTCGGTCGTGGGGAATGCCTTCTGGAACCGCGCCAGCAGGCTCTTGCCACTGACCATGCTCGGTCAGATGATCGTGTTCGAGACCCTTTTTGCCTTCCTCTATGGCTTCATCTGGGAGCAGCGCGGCCCGACGGTGATCGAGATCGTCTCTATGATCCTAATGGTGGTTAGCGTGATCTGGTGCGTCAGAGCGCACCGTCCGGCGGCGGAGGCCGTCAAGGAACTGGAGGCCTAATAAAAAAGAGCGCCTCCTATCCGGAAGCGCTCTTTTGCTGTCTCGAGTCTAGAGAATGCCCCTTTAGCCGCGATCCCCTGCGGGGCGCGCTTAGGGGCGAGGTGGCGATGCCACCGCACCATCTATCACGCCGGCTTTTCTTCCAGACGCTTGTCCAGATAGGCACCGACGCGGCGCTCGACGGCACCCATGTGATCCTGCCAGAAGTGCGATGCGCCTTCTTCCAGTTCGTAGTCGATGACGATGCCCTTTTGGGTGCGCAGCTTGTTGACCACGCGTTCCACTTCAACCGGCGGGACGACCGTGTCGGCGGTGCCGTGCAGGAACAGACCCGAAGCCGGGCAGGGGGCGAGGAAGCTGAAGTCGTAGATGTTCGACGGCGGCGACACCGAGATGAAGCCGTCGGTTTCCGGACGGCGCATCAGCAGCTGCATGCCGATGTAGGCACCGAACTGGTAGCCGGCCACCCAGGTCTGGGTCGCGGCAGGATTGTTGGCTTGCAACCAGTCCAGAGCGGTGGCGGCGTCGGCCAGTTCACCGATGCCGCTGTCGAACTCGCCCTGAGATTTGCCCACGCCACGCGAATTATAGCGCAGGGTCGCAAAGCCACGGTTCACAAACAGCTGGTGCAGGGTGACTGCCACCGGATTGTTCATATGGCCGCCCGCCTTCGGGTGCGGGTGCAGGATCAAAGCGATCGGAGCGTTCGGGCGCTTGCCCGGCGAATAGCGGCCTTCGATGCGGCCAGCAGCACCAGGAAGAATGACTTCAGGCATGGATCGCGTTGTCCCTGTCTTTCAACTCGTATTTCATCGCGGCAGAATACTTGACTACGTAGGTAGGATTTTCTAAATCCCAAGCCGTGTCGCATTTCGCCTGTGAGGGCGCGGGTTCTACCACAACAACCCTAAAAAGCGCGCAATTTTTGAGGTTTTTGATGCGGCTTTCGACAAAGGGACGTTATGCGGTCATGGCAATGGCGGATCTGGCCCGAAATGGTGCCGATCGCGCAGTGTCTCTGGCCGAGATCGCGACGCGTCAGGAAATCTCGCTGTCCTATCTCGAGCAACTGTTTGCTCGTCTGCGCAAAGCCGGTCTGGTGAAAAGCGTGCGCGGGCCGGGCGGTGGCTATCGTCTGGCGCTGGCCGCGTCTGAAACGTGGGTGGCCGACATTGTTCTGGCGGTGGATGAGCCTATTCGCGCTACCCGTTGTGAAAGCCATGCCAAGGCTGGTGGCTGCATGATGGCGGGCGAGCGCTGCATCACCCACAATCTCTGGGAAGACCTCGGCGCGGAGATCCATCGCTATCTGGCCAGCGTGTCGCTGGAGGATGTGGTGACCAACCGGCTGCGTAATCGCAGACCGGCAGAGGTCGGGGCCGCAGCATGAGTGTCTATCTGGATTATAATGCCTCGGCGCTGGTGCGGCCCGAGGCTCGTGAGGCTGTGCTGGACGCCATGTCGCTGGGTGGCAATCCTTCGGCAGTCCACACGCTGGGTCGCAAGGCGCGCGCCCGTGTGGAGACGGCCCGCGCCAACGTGGCCGAACTGGCGGGTGCAGACCCGACCAGCGTCATCTTCTCTTCGGGTGGTACAGAATCGAACGCGCAGGCCATCGCCAGCGCCGTGGCTGCGGGCTGCCAGCGTGTGATCGTCAGCGCAACGGAGCATCCGTGCGTAGCCGAAAGCGCTGCACATGCAGGCGTGCCAGTTGAGGTCATGCCGGTGGACGGGCTGGGTGTGGCCGATCTGGAGTGGCTGGAGGCTACACTGGCGAACTGTCCGCGCGCCTTTGTGGCTCTGCATCACGCCAATAACGAGAGCGGCGTGATCCAACCGGTCGAAAAGGCCGCGGAACTGGTACACGCCCACGATGGCTGGATGCATGTCGATGCCATCCAGACGCTGGGCAAGATCGCCGTCGACATCCGTGCCATGGGTGCGGACACATTGACCCTGTCGTCCCACAAGATCGGCGGTCCGCAGGGCGTCGGTGCTTTGGTGATGCGCGAAGGTCTGTCGGCTATTCGGATCGTACACGGTGCGGGTCAGGAACGTGGTCTGCGGGCGGGTACTGAAAACGTGCCCGGTATTGCCGGTTTCGGTGCTGCGGCTGTCGCCGTTCAGCGCGAGATGGCCGAGGGCGTCGATCATGCGGCATGGCGCGACGCCGCCGAGGCGCGCGTGAAGGCCGCCGGTGCCATCATCATTGGCGAAGGCGCGCCGCGCCTGCCGAACACTTTGTTTATGGCCGTTGAGGGCTGGGACAGCCCGCAACAGCTGATCACCTTGGATTTGGCAGGGGTTATGGTCTCTGCCGGATCGGCTTGCTCGTCGGGCAAGGTCAAACCGTCGAAGACCATGGTCGCGATGGGGTTGGACCATCTGGCGACGGGTGGCGTTCGTATTTCGGGGGGATGGGGCACGGTTGAGAGCGACTGGGTTCGCTTTGCCGATGTCTGGATCGCGGCTTGGGAAAAGCACCAGTCGCGTCATGCTCCGCGCGTGAAGGAAGTCGCGTAAACTATGGCTGCTGTTAAAGAAACCATCGATACCGTTGCCGAGCTGGAACGGTATAAATACGGCTTCACCTCCGAGGTCGAGCAGGAGTTCGCGCCCAAGGGTCTGAATGCGGATATTATCCGCTTCATCTCCGACAAGAAGGGCGAGCCGGAGTGGATGCTGGAATGGCGTCTGGCCGCCTATGAGCGCTGGTTGGCGATGGAAGAGCCGACCTGGGCGGCGGTGAAGTATGAGCCTGTCGACTATCAGGATCTGTACTACTACGCCGCACCGAAGAAAAAGGATGGCCCGAAGTCGCTGGACGAGGTCGATCCGGAACTTCTGGAAATCTACGCCAAATTGGGCATTCCGCTGAAAGAGCAGGAAGTGCTGGCGGGCGTGCAGGGCGCGCCCAAGGTGGCCGTGGATGCCGTGTTCGACAGCGTCTCGGTTGTGACCACCTTCAAGGAGGAGTTGGCCAAGGCAGGCGTAATTTTCATGCCTATTTCCGAGGCTTTGCGCGAATATCCTGAACTAGTGCGTCAATATCTGGGATCGGTCGTGCCGGTCTCGGACAACTATTTTGCGGCCCTGAACAGCGCCGTCTTTTCGGACGGTTCGTTCGTCTACATCCCGCCGGGCGTGCGTTGCCCGATGGAGCTGTCGACCTATTTCCGCATCAACGCCAGCCAGACCGGCCAGTTCGAGCGCACCCTGATCATCGCCGACAAGGGTTCCTATGTCTCGTATCTGGAAGGCTGCACGGCCCCGATGCGCGACGAAAACCAGCTGCACGCCGCCGTCGTCGAGATCGTGGCGTTGGACGACGCCGAGGTGAAATACTCCACTGTCCAGAACTGGTACCCCGGCGATGCCGAGGGCAAGGGCGGCATCTACAACTTCGTGACCAAGCGCGCCGACTGCCGTGGCGACCGCTCCAAGGTGTCGTGGACGCAGGTGGAAACCGGATCTGCCGTGACGTGGAAATACCCGTCCTGCATCCTCAAAGGCGAGGAAAGCTCGGGCGAGTTCTATTCGATCGCCATCACCAATGGGCATCAGCAGGCCGATACCGGCACCAAGATGATCCATCTGGGCAAGAATTCGAAGTCGCGGATCATCGCCAAGGCGGTGTCGGCGGGTAAATCGGACTCAACCTATCGCGGTCTGGTGTCGGTGCACCCCAAGGCTTCGGGCGTGCGCAACTTCACCCAGTGCGACAGCCTGCTGATCGGCAAGGAGTGCGGCTCGCACACCATCCCCTACATCGAGGCCAAGAACGGCTCGGCCCAGATGGAGCACGAGGCGACGACCACACGCCTGTCCGAAGAGCAGCTGTTCTACGCCCAACAGCGCGGCCTGTCTGAAGAAGAGGCTGTGGCCCTTCTGGTAAACGGCTTCGTGCGCGATGTGCTGCAGGAACTGCCAATGGAATTCGCCGTAGAGGCACAGAAACTGGTTGCCATCAGCCTCGAAGGCTCGGTGGGCTAAGGTAATAAAAACAATGCTTAAGATTGATAACCTTCACGCATCGGTCGAAGATAAGGCCATCCTGAAAGGCCTTTCGTTGGACGTACCGGCGGGAGAAGTGCACGCCATCATGGGCCCGAATGGTGCGGGCAAGTCGACGCTGGGCAACACCATTGCCGGCCGTCCTGATTATGACGTGACGCAAGGTTTGGTGACGTGGAACGGTGTGAACCTGCTGGACCTCGACCCAGCAGAGCGTGCCGCCGCTGGCGTCTTTCTGTCGTTCCAGTATCCGGTCGAAATCCCGGGCGTTCCGGCCATGACTTTCGTGCGTACGGCCCTGAACGCCCAGCGTCGTCAGCGCGGCGAGGAAGAAGTGTCGGCCCCGGCGTTTTTGAAGCTGGTGAAGGAAGCCTCGAAGAACCTGAAAATGGACTTCGACATGCTGAAACGCCCGCTGAATGTCGGCTTCTCGGGTGGCGAGAAGAAACGCATGGAAATCCTGCAGATGGCGGTCCTGGAACCGTCGCTGCTGATCCTCGACGAAACGGACTCGGGCCTCGACATCGATGCTCTGCGTATCGTGTCGGAAGGCGTGAATGCGCTGCGTCGTGCTGACCGCTCCATGCTGGTCATCACCCACTACCAGCGCCTGCTGGACTACATCAAACCCGACCGCGTGCATGTTCTGGCCGGTGGCCGCATCGTCGCCTCGGGCGGTCCTGAGCTGGCTCTCCAGCTGGAAGCCGAGGGCTATGACAAATATCTGCCGGGTGAAGCCGCGTGAACAGTCCGGTCAAGATTGATCTGACCGACGCGACGACCTTTCCGTCGCGCCGCGTCGAGACTTGGAAATATTCCGATCTGGCGCGCCACCTGCGCGAGGCCCCTGCGGCGTCGCCAGCCGCTGAGTTGGCCGGTGCGGGTCCGTTTGCCTCGCTGAATGCCGAACCTATGGCGTTTGTGAACGGCAAGGCGGTAACGGCGGCTGATCGCATCGTGTCGGGCGAGCAGGTGTTGGCGCTGCACTTCGTGTCGCGCGCTGAAGGCACCGGCCATGCTGCCTCGGCTCGTATTGTCGCCCAGTCGGGCGCCAATCTGGTATTGCTGGAAAGCCATGAAGGGCAGGGCGCGGCCTATGTCGCGCACAACCGTCTGGAACTGGATATCGCGGCGGATGCCACGGTGTCCCGCATCGTTTTGGTCGAGGATGCCGCCGACGCTATTTCGATTGCAGAGGCCGATGTGAATCTGGCTGCAGGCGGCCGTTACCGTCAAACGGTTCTCACCACGGGTGCCAAGCTGCAACGCATCGAGACCCGACTGGCGCACAGCGCCAACGGTGCCGATGCGCGGATGGATGGGCTTTATCTGCTGACCGGCAGCCGTCACACGGATCTGACCACGGTTGTGGACCATCTGGACGCGGACGGCACCACCAGCCAGCTGACCAAGGGCGTGGCCCGCGAGACCTCGCGCGGCGTGTTCCAGGGTAAGATCATCGTCGAGCGTGGTGCCGATGGCACCGATGCGCGCATGGCCCACAACGCCCTGATCGATGGCGAGCGTGCCGAGATCGACGCCAAGCCGGAACTGATCATCTATGCCGATGACGTGCAGTGCGCACACGGCAATACCGTTGGCACGCTGGACGAGACGGCGCTGTTCTACATGCAGGCCCGTGGCATCACTGCCGAGGAAGCCCGCGCCCTGTTGACCGAAGCCTTCCTGAACGAGGTCGTTGACCGTATCGAACAGGAAGATGTGCGCGAAGTGGTAGGCCAATGGCTGACGGAACGCCTGTGAACGCCAAGGTGACCAAGGCTTTTGATCCGTACGCCGTACGGAGCGAGTTCCCGATCCTGTCGCGTCAGATCAACGGGCGTCCGCTGGTCTATCTGGACAATGCTGCCTCGGCGCAAAAGCCGCGTGCTGTGATCGACCGCATGGTTCAGGCGATGGAAGGCAGCTATGCCAACGTCCATCGCGGACTTCACACCCTGTCGAATGAATCGACGGAAGCCTTTGAACAGGCTCGTGAAGTTGTCGCGCGTTTCCTGAATGCCGAAACGACCGAGCAGATTGTCTGGACCAAGGGTGGCACCGAAGCGATCAATCTGGTCGCCAACGGCATCGGTCAAAGCCTGAGCGAAGGCGACGAGATTATCGTCACCGAAATGGAGCACCACTCCAACATTGTGCCGTGGCATCTGCTGCGTGAGCGCAAGGGCGTGGTGCTGCGCTGGGCTCCGATCCTTGATGACGGCTCGCTCGATATGGAGGCCTTCAAGGGCCTGTTGAACGCGCGCACCAGAGTAGTAGCCGTCACCCACATGTCGAACGTGCTGGGTACCATCAATCCGGTCACCGAAATCACGCGTCTGGCGCACGAGGTGGGTGCCATGGTGCTGATCGACGGCTGTCAGGGTGCGGTGCACGCTGCGCCCGACGTTCAGGCCATCGGTTGCGACTTCTACGTTCTGACCGGCCACAAGCTGTTCGGCCCCACCGGCATCGGCGCACTGTACGGCAAGGCCGAGGCGCTGGAAGCCCTGCCGCCTTATCAGGGTGGTGGCGAGATGATCGAAGTGGTCGAGAAGGAGCGCATCACCTATGCGCGTCCGCCGCACCGATTTGAGGCTGGCACCCCGCCGATTGTCGAGGCCATTGGTCTGGGCGCGGCGCTGGAATGGCTGTCGGGCTTTGATCCCGCCGCCATCCAGGCCCACGAACAGGCGCTGTATGACCGTGCGCTAGAGCGCCTGCATGGCCAGAACTGGCTGCGCATTCTGGGCACAGCAAAAGGCAAGGGCGCTTTGCTGACGTTCGCTGTCGAAGGGGCGCATGCGCACGATATTGCCCAGATCATGGATCGCTACGGCGTGGCCGTGCGCGCCGGAATGCACTGTGCGGAGCCTCTGGCGCGTCGCTTGGGCGTAAGTTCGAGCACTCGGGCCTCCTTCGCCCTATATAATACGGTGGAGGAGGTTGATGCCTTCGCCGATGCGCTGATCAAAGCGCGCAACTTCTTTGTGTGACGACTATGAACGCCAAGACTGACAACGCGATCACTCAAAGCTCGACCTTCGCCGAGACGTGGGACGAGCCGCAAAAGAGTGCTCTGTCGCAGGCCGAGCTGGACAAGCTGACGGACGATCTGATCGCGGCGCTCAAGACCGTGTACGATCCCGAAATCCCTGTCGATATCTATGAACTGGGCCTGATCTATCGCGTTGACGTGAACGATGACCGAGACGTGGTGATCGACATGACGCTGACCGCGCCGGGTTGTCCGGTTGCCGGCGAAATGCCGGGCTGGGTGGAAGCGGCCGTGTCCAACGTGGAAGGCGTGCGCTCGGCGCGTGCCAACCTGACGTTCGATCCGCCGTGGGACGCATCGAAAATGAGTGATGAGGCCAAACTGGCCCTCAACATGTTCTGAGGCGATATGACTGATCTTCAGACCCAAACCCGTCCGCGCCGCCCGCGCCCCAAGGTCGTGACCCTGACCGATGCCGCTGCGGCGCGCGTGCGCGAGCTGATGGACAATGCCGACCGCAAATGCGTCGGCTTGCGCGTCGGCGTCAAGAATGGCGGCTGTGCGGGACAGGAATACACCTTTGCCTACGCCGACGAGATCGGTCCGATGGACGAGGTGGTCGAGGACAAGGGCGCTGTGGTTCTGATCGAGCCCAAGGCCATCCTGTTCCTGATCGGGTCTGAGATCGATTTCGAAACGACGCGGCTGTCTTCTAAATTCGTGTTTAGAAACCCTAACGAGACAGACGCCTGCGGTTGTGGTGAGAGCGTCACCATCATTCCGGCGACCAGTACTGAGGCTTCATGATCCGACTGCAGGGCGTAACGCGCCGCTATAAAAGCCGCGCGGGCGAACGCGTGGCGTTGGACAATGTCGATCTGACCGTCGGCAAGGGCGAGATTTTTGGCGTGGTGGGCCGCTCGGGTGCGGGCAAGTCTACGCTGATCCGCACCATCAACCGCCTCGAGACGCCGGACGAGGGCCGCATCTTTGTCGGCGATGTAGAGATCACAGGCCTTGATGGTGCCGCGCTTCGCTCGGCGCGCCGTGGCATCGGCATGATCTTCCAGCACTTCAACCTGCTGTCGTCCAAGACCATCGAGGACAATGTGGCCTTTCCGCTGCGCCTCGAAGGACGCCCGGCGGCAGAGGTGAAGGTGCGCACGGCGCAGTTGTTGGACCAGCTGGGTCTGGCTGAGCATGCCAAGAAGTATCCGAAACAGCTTTCCGGTGGCCAGAAACAGCGCGTCGGCATCGCCCGCGCCTTGGCCTGCGAGCCTCAGGTTCTGTTGTGCGACGAGGCGACCAGCGCGCTGGACCCCGAAACGACCGAAGACATTCTGACCCTGCTGGACGGGCTGAACCGCGATCTGGGTCTGACCATTGTACTTATCACCCACCAGATGGAGGTGGTGCGCCGCGTTTGCGACCGTGTGGCTGTTCTGAAGGACGGCAAGATCGTGGAGCAGGGTGCGACGGCCGATGTTTTCCTGCGCCCGCAGCATCCGGTGACCCAAGCCATGGTGGCCGAAGGCGAGGACGATCTGGACCCGACCACGGTGCCGGCCGGTGCCACGCTGGCGCGTTTGACCTTCCGTGGGCAGGGCACCTTTGACCCCGAACTCAGCCGCGTGGCCCGTTCGGTAGGCGTCGACTACTCCATTCTGTCGGGCCGCATCAGCCGTATTCGCGGCGAACCCTGCGGCCAGCTTCTGGTGGCCTTTACGGGTGGTGATGCCGAAAAGGCCATGACCGAACTTGGCCAGCGCGGCGTGATTGTCGATGCGCTGGACGTCGCCACTCTGGCCAAGGGGGCACGCTGATGTTTGCCAATGTAGACTGGACCGAAATCGGCAAGGCCAGCATCGATACCCTGCTGATGCTGGGTGGTTCGCTGGTGCTGACGGTGATCATCGGCATTCCGCTGGGCGTGCTGCTGTTCCTGTCAGGCAAGGGCCGTTTGGCTGCCAATCCCGTGGTCAATGCGGTGCTGTCGTTCGTGGTCAATGTGCTGCGTTCGTTGCCGTTTATTATCCTGCTGATCGTTATGCTGCCGATCACGGTGCTGTTGGTCGGCACGTCGCTAGGCGTGATGGGCGCTATTCCGCCGCTGGTGGTGGGTACGGCACCGTTTTACGCACGGCTGGTGGAAACGGCCCTGCGCGAAGTCGATCACGGCGTGGTCGAGGCTACGCAGGCCATGGGAGGCTCAACCTTCCAGATCGTAACGCGCGCCCTGCTGCCGGAGGCGCTACCGGGTATTATTGCGGGGGCCACGGTTTCGGCCATCGCACTGGTAGGCTATACGGCGATGGCAGGCGTGGTTGGCGCAGGCGGCTTGGGTGACCTGGCTGTCCGCTTTGGCTATCAACGCTTCCAGACGGACGTCATGTTCGTGACGGTAGTTCTGCTATTGGTATTTGTGCAAATTCTGCAGATGCTAGGTGACTTTCTGGTCGCTAAAGTGTCGCACCGCTGACGATTCTCGAGGCCTCTATGCTGTTTCGCCGCTCCTTCCTGCTGAACGCCGCCGCTGTGGCTGCCATGGGTATGACCCTTGCCGCCTGTGGTCGTGGAGGGGGAGAGGCTGACACGTCCGGTCCGCTGCGCGTGGGCGCCACGGCTGTTCCGCATGCTGAAATCCTCGAACAGGTCCGTCCGCTGCTGGCGGCCGAAGGTGTGACGCTGGAGGTCAAGATCTTCAACGACTACGTCCAGCCAAATGTGCAACTGGCCGAGAAGCGTCTGGACGCCAACTATTTCCAGACCAAGCCCTATCTGGATGAGTTCAACGCCGCGCGCGGCACCGATCTGACCACGCTGGCGGGCATCCACGTCGAGCCGCTGGGCCTGTATTCGCGCAAGTTTACCAAGCTGGAAGACCTGGTTGACGGTGCAGAGATCGTTCTGCCAAACGACGCGTCGAATACCGGCCGTTCGCTACTGCTGCTGCAATCGGCAGGTCTGATCACCCTGAAGAAGGGCGAGAACCCGCTGCAAACCGTGGCTGACATTCAGGATAACCGTAAGGGCCTGAAGTTCCGCGAAGTCGAAGCCGCCACCATCCCGCGTATTCTGCCGCAGGTGGACGCCGCTGTGATCAACACCAACTATGCCCTCGATGCCGGTCTGAAGCCGCGTACCGACGCGCTGGCCCTCGAGGGTGCTGATAGCCCCTATGTGAACTATCTGGTCATCCGTCCGGCACGCCAGAATGACCCGCGTTTGGTGGCTCTGGCCAATGCTCTGCGTGGCGAAGCTGCCCGCGCCTATATCGCCCAGCGCTATGAAGGCGCTGTCGTTCCGGCCCAATAATCCGTTAGAGATCGCGTCGGACGCTGGCCCTCAGGCCGCGTCCGACATCTCGTCTTCTGCACAGGTGACCTGATTGCGGCCATTGCGCTTTGAGGCGTAAAGGGCGGTATCGGCGCGTTCGATAAGTTGCTGATGCGTATCGCCCGGCTGGCGCAGGGCATAGCCCGCAGAGATCGTCACTACACCAAGATCGTCATTGGTCGACCGACGGCGCAGGGCACGCGAGGAAATCTCCAACCGCAGAGCATCCAGGGCCGCGTGAACCTCGTGAGCAGCCTCACGCGGGAAGATCAGGGCGAACTCCTCGCCGCCATAGCGGGCCGCGACCCTCGGCGGATACGCCATGCGCGACAGTGCCGTCGCCACATACCGCAGCACCTGATCACCGGTCTGATGGCCCCAGTTGTCGTTGAAGCGTTTGAAGTGGTCGATATCGACCACGGCCAGCGCCAATGATGTCCCGCGCTGATCGGCTTCGGCGCACAGGCGGTTCAGTTGCTCGTCAAACGCCTTGCGGTTCGCCAAGTTGGTCAGGCCATCTGTCATAGCGTCGCGGCGTACCTGTTCCAGATGCTCGCGCAGCTTGCTGACTTCGGTGTGCGAAGACTCCAGACGCTTCTCCAGCACATTGGTGTGGCGTTGTATCCGGCGCGTGGCTTGTGTCAGGATGTCGACAACATCACCCAACGAGGTTTCTGCTTCCGGTCCGGACATGCGCTCGGCGGCGTCGGCCAGAGTTTCGCCGTACTGGATCTGAACCTGACGCGCCTTGTCGATAGCGGTTTGTACCGCCGACAGTTCTCGGCCCAGCACTGCGCCGGCGTCACGGATTTCCTCGGACAGGCGACTGCGCGGGAGGAATTGATTGGCAAGCGTCTCGGCCACGCCCTCGGTAAAGGGCTGACCGCATTGAAGGGCTTTGTCCAATTCCTTCGCCAGCGGACAGTCAGGATCGCCGACATAGTGCAGCCAAAGCTCGAAATTAAGCGGTGTCGGCCAGACGCCATGTTCGCGCATGGAATCGATGGCCGACTTGGCCAGATCATAGGCTTCAGGACCGCGTACGGTCAGTTCGACCTGTGCGTTCATAGGTTTTCCCCCACCAAGGGGTTCTACATACGTTAGAACTCGTAACGGCGAGGTTAAACCTGTGCGTGAACGATTCCTTACGCCGGAATGACAACCGGACGGCGAAGGAAGCTGGGGATGTCGTCGCCGAAAGCCAAGCTGTGGGTGGCGATCTTCTGGCTGTCCTGTGGCGTGGACTTCGCCACCGCCTGAGACGCGGCACCTTCCGACTTGCGGTTGTTGCCACGGCGCGAACGGCCCTTGGTCGGCTTGGCTTCTGCGTCGGGTTCGACTGCGACGGCGTCGTCGGCGATAAAGGCATCGGCAGGCAGGGCGTCGGCTTCAACGATCACCGGCGTTTCGATGGCGCTATCCGGCTTGCGACGGGTGCGGCTGCGACGGCTGCGTTTTTCGTCGGCGGGCGGATCGCCTTCCAGAGCCACGATGGGCGCTTCGGCTGCATCCGTTTCAGCCTTGGGTTCGCGGGTGCGTTCGCGGCGGCCACGGCCAGAGCGGCCTTCGCTGCTGCGCGGCGCGCGATCTTTAATGGCGGTGAAGTCGACGTCTTCCAGAGCCAGCTCGACCGGATCCTTCTTGATCAGCTTCAGCACCTTGTCCAACGACTTGTCGTCAGATGGGGTGGCGATCATGAAGGCCTCGCCCGTACGTCCGGCGCGGCCAGTGCGGCCAATGCGGTGCACATAGTCGTCGGCGTGATGCGGCACGTCATAGTTAAAAACGTGACCGACATCGGGAATATCCAGACCACGCGCGGCGACGTCAGAGGCGACCAGCAGCTTCAGCTCGCCGCTACGGAATTTGGCGAGTGTCTGCATGCGCAGCGCTTGATCCAGATCGCCGTGGATCGGTGCGGCGTCAAACCCATGAACCGTCAGCGATTTGGCGACGATATCCACGTCCGACTTGCGGTTACAGAAGACGATGCCGTTCTTGATGTCCGAACGTTCGATCAGCATGCGCAGCGCGGTGCGCTTGGCTTTCGGATCGGAGACCGGCAGGCGGGTGATGTATTGCGTAATGGTATCGGCAGTCTGGGCCGGACGCGAAACCTCGATGCGGGTCGGGTCCTTCAGGAACTGCTGGGTCAGGCGGGTGATCTCCGGCGGCATGGTGGCCGAGAAGAACAAGGTCTGGCGACGCGGCGGCGTCAGTTTGAAGATGCGTTCGATATCGGGGATGAAGCCCATGTCGAGCATGCGGTCGGCTTCATCGACAACCATGGTCTCGACGCCGGTCAGCAGGATCTTGCCGCGCTCGAACAGGTCCAGCAGGCGACCCGGGGTGGCGATGAGCACGTCCACGCCCTTGTTCAGCATAGCGACCTGATCGCCCATCGACACGCCGCCGATCAGCAGCACCCAGCTGAGGCGCGTGCCCTTGGCGTATTTGGCGAAGTTCTCGGCCACCTGATCGGCCAGTTCGCGGGTTGGGCACAGCACCACGGCGCGCGGCATACGCGCCCGTGCGCGGCCAGTGGACAGGCGTTCGATCAGCGGGAGGGTAAAGGCGGCGGTCTTGCCGGTGCCGGTTTGGGCAATGCCCAGAACGTCGCGGCCCGTTAGGGCTACGGGAATAGCCTGCTCCTGGATCGGAGTGGCGTTGGTATAGCCTGTGTCGGCGATAGCCTGAAGGGTTGTGGGCGAGAGGCCCAGCTTGGAAAACTCGGTCATGTAGTCCTGTTGGACAGAGGAATAGCGCCAACGACGCCTTTAGCTGACGGAGCCGCCCCTCTTGGGCGAGCGGGCGGCGCGCATCGCCAGTCCTGCTCCGAGCATGGGGCGGTATAGGTAAAGCCCTACGCCACAGTCAACTTTTTTCGAAATCCATTGCTGTTTCACTTTCGTAGATCCTTGGCGTCGTGTGTCGCTTTGGAGATCGTGATGAAACTGCTGGGTCTGGCGTTTGCGGGGGCGATCGTTGTGGGTGGGAGTCCGGCAATGGCCACTGAGGCCGGTATGCCGGCCACATTCGGCAATACGATTGTCAGCACATATCGCGACGGCGGTCAGGTGCATCACTGGTTCGACGCCGATGGCCAATACCGCTCAAAGTTCAGCGACGGGCGCGAGCTCACGGGGCGCTGGACACTGGAAGGCAGGAAGTTGTGCCTTAACAATATTCGCCCGCGCCTGTTGGTCAGCCGCTTTTGCACCGACTATTTCGCCGCGCGGGTGGGCGACATCTGGTCGAGACGTGATCCGATCGGACGGCGGGTCGAAAACCGGTTGATCCGTGGGCGGCCGGGGCTGGAACGCAGCCCCGGCTGACCGGATCAGTCTTCGGCCTTGGCGGCCTTTTTGGCCGTAGCCTTCTTGGCCGCCGGCTTCTTGGCGGCAGTTTTCTTTTCTGCCGCAGGCTTCTTCTCGGCCGCGGCCTTTTTGGGGGCTGCTTTCTTGGCCGGAGCCTTCTTCTTGGGCGCAGCGCCAGCCTTTGCCGCCAGCAACGGCAAGGCCGCTTCCAGCGTCATGGCTTCCGGCTCGGTGCCCTTCGGCAGGGTGGCGTTGACCTTGTTCCACTTTACATACGGGCCATAGCGCCCCGCCATGACCTGAACGGGATTGCCGTCCTCGGGGTGGTTGCCCAGTTCCTTCAGCGCAGCGGCACCCGCTCCACGCGCGCCACGCGAAGCGCGTTTTTCAGCCAGCAGCGCGACGGCACGGTTTAGGCCGACCTCGAACACTTCTTCGATGTCGGACACATTGGCGTAGGTGCCATCGTGCGCCACGAACGGACCAAAGCGGCCAAGGCCAGCGGTGATCGCCTTGCCGTCTTCGGGGTGTTCACCCACGACGCGCGGCAGGCTCAGCAGTTTCAGTGCGCGATCCAGATCAAGCGAGGCCGGCGACCAGCCCTTGGGCAGGCTTGAGCGACGCGGCTTGGCACCTTCTTCCAGCGCTTCGGTTTCCACATAGGGACCGAAACGACCGATCTTCAGGTTCACCGTCTTGCCGGTTTCCGGATCGACACCCAGTTCGCGGTCGCCGCTTTCGGCAGCGCCGTCCGCACCGTCAGGCGAAGCCACCGGACGGGTGTATTTGCATTCCGGATAGCGCGAGCAGCCGATAAAGGCACCGAAGCGGCTGGTCTTCAGGCTCAGCTGGCCTTCCTGACAGACAGGGCAGAGGCGCGGATCAGAGCCATCACCCTTGTCCGGGAAGATGTGGGCACCGAGGGCCTCGTTTAGATGGTCGAGGATCGCAGTCGTACGCAGTTCGCCTGCCGCTTGGGTCGCGGCATGGAAATCGCCCCAGAAGGAACGGAGCAGTTCTTTCCAGTCCAGATCGCCCGCTGACACTTCGTCGAGCTGACCTTCCAGCGCGGCGGTGAAGTCGTATTCCACCCATTTGGTGAAAAACTGCTCGAGGAAGGCGGTGACCAGACGGCCCTTGTCTTCCGGATAGAAACGGCCCTTGTCCATGCGGACGTATTCGCGGTCACGCAGGGTGGTCAGGATCGAGGCATAGGTCGACGGGCGGCCAATGCCGAGTTCTTCGAGCTTCTTGACCAGCGTCGCTTCGGAGAAACGCGGGGGCGGCTCGGTAAAGTGCTGGTCGGTGCGGATAGCTTGAACCTGTGCCTTCGCACCTTCCTTCAGCGCGGGCAGGCGGCCGCCATCGTCGTCTTCGTCCTCGGCACCCTTTTGCTTGTCGTCGCGACCTTCTTCATAGGCGGCGATGAAGCCGTCAAAGACCACGACCTGACCGGTCGCGCGCAGGCCAGTCTGGCCATCGGGCGTTTCAATCTCGACCGTGGTGCGGTCCAGACGGGCGCTCTCCATCTGCGAAGCGATCATACGCTTCCAGATCAGTTCGTACAGGCGCTGCAGGTCGCTATCCAGACGCAGTGTGTCGGGGCTACGTAGGATGTTGGTCGGACGGATGGCTTCGTGCGCCTCTTGGGCGTTCTTGGCCTTGGTCTTGTAGTAGCGCGGCTCAGACGGGACATAGGCCGGACCAAAACGCTCGGCGATAGCCTCACGGGCCTGGGCAATGCCTTCCGGCGTCACATAGACGCCGTCGGTACGCATATAGGTGATCAGACCGCCGGTGTCGTCGACGCCCTCATACAGTTTCTGCGCAGCCTGCATGGTGCGCTGGGCGGTGAAGCCCAGCTTGCGGGCGGCTTCCTGTTGTAGGGTCGAGGTGGTGAACGGCGGGGCAGGCGAGCGCTTGGCCGGCTTCTTCTCGACCGACTTGATCGTGAAGTCGCCCGACGAAATAGCGTTACGGGCAGCGGTAGCCATGGCCTCGGACACGATGTCCAGACGCTGTACGCGCTTGCCTTCGTGCTTCACCAGACGGGTGGTGAACGGCGGGCTGTCGGCGATCAGGTCGGCTTCAACCGACCAGTATTCCTGCGGCTTGAACTTCTCGATTTCCATTTCGCGATCGACAACGATGCGAAGGGCAACCGATTGCACGCGACCCGCTGAACGGGCACCCGGCAGCTTGCGCCACAGAACCGGCGACAGGTTGAAGCCCACGAGATAGTCGAGTGCGCGGCGCGCCAGATAGGCGTTCACCAGCTCCATATCCACTTGGCGCGGATTGGCCATAGCCTCCAGAACCGCCGATTTGGTGATCGCGTTGAACGTTACGCGCTCGACCTCGGTATCCTTGAGGGCCTTCTTCTTGTTCAGCACTTCCAGAACGTGCCAGCTGATCGCCTCACCCTCGCGGTCGGGGTCGGTGGCCAGAATAACGCGGTCGGCCTTCTTGGCCGCCTCGGCGATTTCCGACAGGCGCTTGGTGGCCTTGCCATCGACTTCCCAGTGCATGGCGAAATCTTCGTCGGGCAGAACCGAGCCATCCTTCGACGGCAAGTCGCGGATGTGACCGTACGAGGCCAGAACCTTATAGTCCGAGCCCAGATACTTATTGATGGTTTTGGCCTTGGCGGGGCTCTCGACGATTACGAGATTCATGACGCTCTATCAGGGAAAACGGGGCGCGAACGTGGTGGTGACCGCGTCATAAGTCAATCCGCCTTGAGAAAGCGTGTCGACTAACGATGGTGTATTGTAAAAAATTACAACCACAGGTTATAAATAGCAAAGCTTGTGGTGGAGTAAGCACGATGTCCAAAAGCGACGAAGCACAACCGCGAGGCAAGGCCGTTGTGACCGAGGCCAAGGGGCCATATCCCGCCGGTGTCGTCCATATGCGCGAATACGTGGGGGCCATGTCCAGCGAATTGGCGCAGATGGCCCGCACCCAGGGCGATGAAAAACTGGCCTGTATTCTTGATGTCGCCGCTGATCTGGCGCGCAATAACGTCATGGACGCTAGGACTGGCTGACCAAACCGCCCGACAACAGCGAGGCGCGCTGCATCAGGCTGAGTTCCAGCAGGGCGGCAGATACAGTCGCAGCCGGCAGTCCCAGCGCGCGGGCCAGTTCGTTTTGCGGTGTGGGCACGGGCGATAGCAGGGCTGCGATGCGCTCGACGACGTCTTCGGACACATCCTGCGGCTCGCACGCATCGAAGGGTGCGGCGGGCGGGTCGAACAGGGTGCGAAGCGTAGTGAAGGCGCGCTCTATGTCTTCGACGCCCTCGCAAAGGATGGCCCCGTTGCGCAGCAGGTCGTTGGTGCCTCGTGAGCGAGGGTCCAGAGGCGATCCGGGCACCGCAAATACATCGCGGCCCTGTTCGGCGGCGAGGCGCGCGGTGATCAATGAGCCGGACTTCAGTTCGGCCTCGACGACCACCACGCCCTTGGACAGGCCAGAGATAATGCGGTTGCGGCGTGGGAAGTCGCGGGCTTGGGCGCGGGCACCGACGGGGCTTTCGCTGACGATACAGCCCTGATCCACGATCTGTTCGTAGAGCGACTGGTTTTCGGGCGGATAGATATCGCTCACCCCGCCGCCGAGCACAGCGACGGTGCCGGACGTCAGACTGCCCGAATGGGCGGCAGTGTCGATGCCGCGTGCAAGGCCGGAAACCACCCCATAACCCATCTCACCCAGTTGCTGGGCCAGACCGCGCGCGATGCGCTGTCCACCCGCCGAGGCAATCCGCGCGCCGACGATAGCCACACTATCGCGGCTCAGAAGGCTGACGTCGCCGCGCGTCCACAACAGGGGCGGGGGGCGGGTCGATGGTGGTCAGGGATGTGGGATAGTCAGCGTCGCCCAAAACGATCAGACGTGCCGCGATCCGATCACCTGCAGCGATCTCGTCCTCGATCAACGACAGCGGTGGCACGGTGTAGGCGCTGCGGCCATCGCGTTTGGCCAGATCGGGCAGGGCGCGAATAGCCTGTTCGGCAGAACCGAACCGTTTCAGCAGTTGGGAAAAGGTGACGGGACCGATCCTGTCGGTCCGCGCCAGCCGGAGGCGGGCAATACGCTCGGCCTCCGGCAAGGCCGTCATGCGGTCGGGGTCTCGGTCTTTTTGCCGCCGATGCGGGGCTCTTGGCCCTTCAGCAGGCGGCCGATGTTTTCGTGGTGGCGGATCCAGATCAGGATGGCCGCAAACACCGCCAGCAGCAGTATAGGCTGGGCCACCGGCAGGCCGATAGCCGCCACAGGAGCCAGCGCGATCAGTGGCGTCACCGCCGAGGAAATCAGCGCCGACAGCGACGAGATGCGGAACAGGAATGCACAGGCAATCCAGATGGCACCCGCGATCAGGCCCAGCGGCCAAGCGGCAGCCAACAGAAGGCCATAGAAGGTCGCTACGCCCTTACCGCCCTTGAACTTGAGCCAGACGGGGAACAGGTGGCCGAGGAAGGCCGCGCCACCGGCCAGCGCCGCCGCCACTTCGCTGCCTGTCAGATAACGGGCCAGCAATAGCGCCACCGCGCCCTTGCCCGCGTCCAGCAACAGAGTGGCGATCGCCAGATCCTTGCGGCCGGTGCGCAGCACATTGGTCGCGCCAATATTGCCCGAGCCGATCTTGCGCACATCACCGGCCCCAAAGGCGCGGGTCAGCACCACGCCGAAAGGAATGGAGCCCAGAAGATAGCCCGCCAGTGTGACCAGACCGAGGGTCGCTGCGGCAGGGGCCGCCAGATCTTGCACTTTGATTCGCTCCTATTGGCGTTGATCGTGAACGATGCGGCCGTCCACCATCGTGAGCAAGACCTTGCCTTGCAGTCGGCGACCATCAAAGGGCGAGTTTTTAGACTTCGACTTCAACCTGGACGCGTCCACGACGATGGGCGCACCGGCATCGAACAGCACCAGATCAGCGGGAGCGCCTTCGGCGATAACGCCGCTGGCGAGGCCAAGCAGGCTGGCCGGACCGTGCGTCATCGGGCGCAGCACGTCGATCAGGTCGATGCCGCTTTCATGGTGCAGATTGCTGATAGCTGCGGCAAGCAGGGTCTCCAGACCCACGGCACCCGGCTCGGCCTCGGCGAACGGACGGCGCTTGTTTTCCGCCGGTTCGGGGCAGTGGGCCGAGGTGATGACGTCGATCAGGCCATCGCGGATGCCCTCGATCATGGCCTGACGGTCGTCTTCGGTGCGAAGCGGCGGATCGAGGCGATAGAAGGTCCGGTAGTCGCCAATATCGATCTCGTTGAAGCACAGGTGGTTGATCGACACAGAGGCGGCGACCTCCAGACCACGGGTGCGGGCACGGGTCAGCACTTCCAGCGCGCCCTCGGTTGAAATCTGGTCAACCAGATAGCGGGCACCGGTCTGCTCCACCAAGGCCAGATCGCGTTCAAGCTGGATGCGTTCGGCTAGCGCAGGCTGGGCGGACAAACCAAGACGCGTGGCCAGCTCACCGGCGGTGGCGACTGTACCTTCGCTCAGCCACGGCTCGGTCGGACGGCAGGCGATCAGGGCGTTAAAGGAGGCCGCATAGCTCATCACCCGTTGCAGGGTGCGGGTGTTGCGGATCACGTGATCGACGTCGGTGAAATATAGCGCGCCGGCTTCGTCCATCAGCCCGATTTCGGCCATGCGCTCGCCCGCGCGACCTTGGGTGGCGGCTCCGGCGGCGCGGACATGCACCAGATCGAGCGCCGCGCCGCGACGCTGGATATGGTCAATCATGGCCGGATCGTCGATAGCCGGATCGGTGTCGGGCTGCACGACAATGGTCGTCACGCCGCCAGCGGCCGCCGACAGAGCCGCCGATTTCAGCGTTTCCTTTGGTTCATTACCCGGTTCGCCGGTCTTTACGCGGATGTCGATCAAGCCCGGTGCGAGGCAGCGTCCTTGGGCATCGATGATGTCTGCACTGCTGGGTGCGGTTTGGCCCGCGCCGCGCAACACTTGTACGATCTTGCCGTTTTCGATCACGACACCGCCCGGACCGTCATAGTCCGTGGCCGGATCGATCAGGCGGGCATTCAGAATGGCTGTCTGGGTCATTATTCAGCTCTCGCGCGGCGGTGGGCGAGGGCGGCCAGCACGGCCATGCGGGCGGCGACGCCCATTTCGACCTGATCTTGAATCAGGGAAACGTCCAGATCATCCGCGACATCGGAATCAATCTCCACGCCACGGTTCATCGGGCCGGGATGCATGACTTTGGCGTTCGGCTTGGCATAGGCCAGCTTTTCGCGGTCCAGACCCCAGAAGCGGAAATACTCGCGCGTGGACGGGATCAGCGCACCCGCCATGCGTTCCAGTTGAAGGCGCAACATCATAACAACATCAACGCCTTGAAGGCCTTCCTTCATGTCGTGATAGATCTCGACATTCCAGCGCTGGGCCACGCTGGGGATCAGGGTCGGTGGACCGACAAGGCGCACATTGGCCCCCATCATTTGCAGCAGGGCGATGTTGGAGCGGGCGACGCGGCTGTGGGTCACGTCGCCACAGATAGCGACCGTCAGGCCGCCCACGTCACCGAAAGTGCGGCGCAGGGTCAGCAGGTCCAGCAGGGCTTGGGTCGGGTGTTCGTGGCGTCCGTCACCGGCATTCACAACCGCGCAACCCACTTTTTGCGACAGCAGGTCCACCGCGCCGGAGGCCGAGTGGCGCACCACCAAAATCTCCGGCTTCATCGCGTTCAACGTGACTGCGGTGTCGATCAGGGTCTCGCCCTTCTTTACCGAGGAAGAGGCAACCGGCATGGTGACCACATCCGCGCCCAGCCGCTTAGCGGCGATCTCGAACGAGGAACTGGTGCGGGTGGAGTTCTCGAAGAACAGGTTCACCACGGTCTGGCCGCGCATCACGTCAACGCCCTTGGCGGACTGGCGGTTGAAGTCGACGAAGGCGTCGGCCAAATCCAGCAAGGCCATGGCGGCGGGCGGATTTAGATCCGCTGCGGCAAGAAAGTGGGCTTTGGGAAACGGCGTCAGCCGCTCCTGAATGATTTCGGTGACGGTGGCGGCTTGGGTCATCGAGTAGCCGCTATAGGCGTGACTCGCGCCTGAGGGAATAGGCGGACGCCATCCGAATGGTGGATGGCGTCACATCAGGTTTCCGAATATCTCAGATTTGACCGCTGCTGATGCGCAATTGGTCGAGCGCGCCCTGCAGAATCCACGATGCCGCTGTACGGTCCACGACCTCGGCACGGCGTTTGCGGTTCAGGTCCAATTCTTCGATCAGGAAGCGTTCGACGCCTGCGGTGGAAAGGCGCTCGTCCTGAAAGGCCACATTGACAGGGCGCAGGCGTTCCAGATTACGGGCAAAGGCGCGGCAAGACTGGGCGCGCGGGCCCTCGGTACCATCCATGTTCAGCGGCAGGCCAATGATCAGAGCCGATACATTGCGCCCCTCCATCAGCTTGAACAGCTCTTCCGCTTCGAGGGTGAATTTGCTCTTGCGGATAAGCTTGAGCGGGCTGGCGATCATGCGGCTTCCGTCGGAAACGGCGACGCCGATGGTCTTCTCGCCAAGGTCCAGTCCGATCCACGGTGTGTTCGGGGGGCAGGCGGCGGGCAGGTCTTTTAGGTCAAATACAGGCACGTGCGTCCCATAATGCATAGCGAAACGCTTGTCGAAGGCGCGGCGGGACGGTAACCCACGACTTTAATGTACGCGCTACGACTCCCTATCGCTGCGCGTCCGGATTTTTCGGAGACTTTCATGGCTATCGACGCCGCGACGGTGAGGCGGGTTGCCCACCTCGCCCGTATCAAGACCCCCGAGGAACGACTGGAGCCGCTGGCCCAGGAGCTGAATGGCATCCTGAATTGGATCGAGCAGCTGAACGAGGTCGATGTGGACGGTGTCGAACCGATGACCTCGAACGTAGCCCAGACCCTGCGTCTGCGTGAAGACGAAGTGACCGACGGCAACAAGGTTGCCGACGTCCTGTCGAACGCGCCGAAGTCGGCTGACGGCTTCTTCGTCGTCCCGAAGGTCGTGGAGTAAGTTTATGAGCGACCTGACCAAACTGACGCTGGCCGATGCTGTTGACGGCCTCAGGACCAAGCAATTCTCGTCGGAAGAAATCACCAAGGCCTTCCTTGGCGAGATCGAAGCCGCCAACCCGACCCTGAACGCCTATGTCGAAGTCACCGGCGAAAAGGCTCTGGAACAGGCCCGTGCCTCGGACGACCGCATCGCCAAGGGCGAGGGCGGCGATCTTGAAGGCGCACCACTGGGTATCAAGGACCTGTTCTGCACCGAGGGCGTGCAGACCACGGCAGGCTCGAACATGCTGCGCGGCTTTGTCCCGCCGTATGAATCGACTGTCACCGCCAACCTGTGGCGTGACGGCGCGGTCATGCTGGGCAAGCTGAACATGGACGAGTTCGCCATGGGCTCGGCTAACGAGACCTCTGCCTTCGGTCCGGTTGTGAATCCTTGGAAAGCCAATGGCGATGATGCCCAGCTGACCCCGGGTGGTTCGTCGGGGGGGTCGGCGGCAGCTGTGGCTGCTGACCTGTGCCTTGCCGCGACCGCATCGGACACCGGCGGCTCGATCCGCCAACCGGCCGCCTTCACCGGCACCGTGGGCATCAAGCCGACCTATGGCCGCGCCAGCCGCTTCGGCATGGTGGCGTTCGCCTCGTCGCTGGATCAAGCCGGTCCGATCACCAAGACAGTCAAGGACTCGGCCATCCTGCTGAACTCCATGTGCTCGTTCGACACCAAGGACTCCACCAGCCTCGACGTTCCGACGCCGGATTGGGCCGCTTCGGTCGGTCAATCGGTCAAGGGGCTGCGCATTGGCGTTCCGGCGGAATACGTCGTTGACGGCATGCCGGAAGAGATCAAGGCCCTCTGGGCCCAAGGCGTTGAGTGGCTGAAGGCTGCGGGCTGCGAGATCGTCGAGATCAGCCTGCCGCACACCAAATACGCCCTCCCGACCTATTACATCGTAGCTCCGGCAGAAGCCTCCTCGAACCTCGCCCGTTATGACGGCATGCGTTTCGGCCACCGCGCCGAAGACTTCTCTTCGCTGGATGACCTGTACGCCGCTTCGCGCGCTGAAGGCTTCGGCAAGGAAGTACAACGCCGCCTGACCATCGGTGCCTATGTTCTGTCGGCTGGCTTCTATGACGCCTATTACGTCCGCGCCCTTAAGGTGCGCCGCCGTATCGCCGAGGACTTCGACAATGTCTGGGGCAAGGTGGACGCCATCCTGACGCCTTCGACGCCGTCGGCCGCCTTCAAGCTGGGCGACAAGCAGATCGACCCGCTGACCATGTATCTGAACGACGTCTTCACCGTCACGACCAACCTGGCGGGTCTTCCGGGCATTTCGGTTCCGGCTGGTCTGGACGCGAACGGTCTGCCGCTGGGCCTTCAGGTCATCGGTAAGGCACTGGATGAAGAGACCGTCTTCAAGGTCGCAGGCGCGATCGAAGACAGCGCCGGTTTTGTTTCCAAGCCGGCTAAGTGGTGGTGAGCATGAGCGCGAACGCAACAGTCATCAAAGGCCGCACCGGCGATTGGGAAATCGTCATGGGTCTGGAAATCCACGCTCAGGTCGCTTCGAAGGCCAAGCTGTTCTCCGGCGCGGCCGTCGGCTTCGGCGCGGGTCCGAACGAGCAGGTCTCGCTTGTGGATGCCGGTTTCCCGGGCATGCTGCCGACCCTCAACAAGTTCTGCGTCGAGCAGGCTGTGAAATCGGGTCTGGGCCTTCGTGCGCAGATCAACCTGAAGTCCCAGTTCGACCGCAAGAACTACTTCTATCCGGACCTTCCGACCGGCTATCAGATCAGCCAGCTCTATCACCCGATCGTGGGTGAGGGCGTGGTCGAGGTCGAGGCCGAAGACGGCACCTTCTTCAACGTCGGCATCGAGCGACTGCATCTCGAGCAAGACGCGGGTAAGCTGATCCACGACCTGTCGCCGACGGATTCCTACGTTGACCTGAACCGTGCGGGCACCGCCCTCATGGAAATCGTGTCGCGTCCGGACATCCGCTCGCCGGAACAGGCTGTGGCCTATGTGAAGAAGATCCGCACCATCCTGATGTACCTCGGCACCTGCGACGGTGACATGGAGAAGGGTAACCTGCGCGCGGACGTGAACGTGTCGGTTTGCCCGGTCGGCAACTACGACAAGTTCAAGGAAACCGGCGATTTCGGCTTCCTCGGTACCCGCTGCGAGATCAAGAACGTCAACTCGTTCCGCTTCATCTCGCAGGCCATCAATTATGAGGCCCGTCGCCAGATCGAGATCATCGAGGACGGCGGCAAGGTCGATCAGGAAACCCGCCTGTACGACCCGACCAAGGGCGAGACGCGCTCCATGCGTTCGAAGGAAGAAGCGCAAGACTATCGCTACTTCCCGGATCCGGACCTGCTGCCGTTGGTTCTGGAACAGGCTTGGGTCGACGACATCAAGGCCAACCTGCCGGAACTGCCGGATGACAAGCGCCGTCGCCTGATGGATCAGTACGGTTTGTCGCAATACGATGCCATCGTCCTGATTTCGGAACAGGCCAAGGCTGACTATTTCGAGGAAGCTGCAAAGGGCCGTGACGCGAAGCTGGTTGCCAACTGGGTGACGAACGAGGTTTCGGCTCGTCTGGCCGCCGACCATCGCGACTTTAGCGACAACCCGCTTCCGGCTGCGCACGTGGCCGAGCTGGTTGAGCTGATCGAAACGAACGTCATCTCGTCCAAGATCGCCAAGGAAGTGTTCGACCACGTCTGGAACGGGGAAGGCTCGCCGTCGGAAGTTGTCGAAAAGCACGGCCTGAAGCAGGTCACCGACACCGGTGCCATCGAGAAGGCTGTCGATGACATCATCGCCGCCAACCCCGATAAGGCCGCTGCCGTCGCCGAGAAGCCGCAAGCGATCGGCTGGTTCGTCGGTCAGGTCATGAAGGCCACCGGCGGCAAGGCCAATCCGGCTGCGGTGAATGAGATCCTGAAGGCAAAGCTGGGTCTTTGATACTTGGGGGCTGCGGCCCCCAAACCCCCGGCTTGTCGCTATCGCTCGCCACGCGGTGGCTCGCTGCTTGAGCGACATAGGTGTGGCTAACAAAAAAGCCCCTGAAGCTTTGGCTTCAGGGGCTTCTTTATGTTCTGCGTGAGGCCTACCAGCGCCAGGCGTCGCTGATGACTTCGATGATGTAACCGTCGTATTCGTCGATCAGATAGATCGAGTTATCGACATAGACCCAGCGCGTGCCGGGCGGCGGGTAACCGAGGCCATAGGTGCGGTAGTCGTTCACCTGATAGCGCCAGAAAACATCCGGCAAGAACTGACCGACGCTCCAGCGGCGGTTCCAATAGGAACGCGGCACGCTGTAGTAGCCATAACCGGGTGCGAAATAGAAACCGACGCGAACACCGCTCCAGCCACGGAAGCGATTGTCGCTACGCCACCAGTCGGGGCGGTGGCGACGATCGAAATCACGGCGCCACTGGTCGCGGTTCCAGTTCCGCTGGAAGTCGCGATAGTGGCTGCGGTCACGGTCTCGGCGCACTTGCGGGCGGCGGTTGTCGCTCTGCCAGCGGTCGTTGCGGCGGTCATCCGGGCGGTAGTCGGGGCGATCACGACGTGGGTCGTTGCGGCCATCCTGTCGCGCATCCGGGCGTCGGGTGTTTTCCCAACGATTTTCGGGGCGGCGGTCCTGATCGCGAGAACGGTCAGGGGCAGGGCGGTTGTTGTCCGGTCGTGCTTGTTGCGGGCGCTGGCTATCCCAACGGCGACCTTGCTCCGTACGGTTCACGTCCGGACGTGCCTGACGCGGGGTGTCCGGACGGCGATCTGGACGCAGTTCCGGATTTTCACGGCGCGGCTGGCTGCGATCTGGGCGGGCCTCTGAGCGCGGGCGCATCTCTTGCGGTCGCTGTCGCGGTTCTGCACTGCGCGGCGGACGAGCTTCACGCCGTTCGGCACGGGGCTGCTGTCGCTGTTCTGGGCGACGCTCGGCGCGCGGCTCGCTGCGGCGTTCACCGCCGCGTTGCGGGCGTTCCATGGAAGGGCGCTCTTGAGCCAGCGCCGCAAGTGGTGCCGCAGTAGGCACCACAAAACTGGCGATGGCCGAGAACATTAGAAGAGAGCGTTTCATGTGCGTTTCCTTCGCACCAAGTGTCGATAGTGTCAGCATCGACCCTTCCACCTGAACATCGACTGAACGGTGTTGTTATCTGAATACGGGTACAAAAAGGCCCCATAAGACAATGTCCTATGGGGCCAGTTTAAAGCGATGACTGAAACCGTCGCTTAATAAACGCCGCTCAGCACGCTGGCGATAAGACCCGTGGCAACGGCCATCAGCACGATATCGTTGCCAGCGTGTACGTAGCGGTAGCCGCGCGGGGCCGGTCGTAAGCCATAAAAGCCCGGATCACGGACGTAGTAGGTACGATAGGCCGAAGGAAGATAGGCCCCCGTGCGCCAGCGATAGTCGCGATAGCGCGGGTCTACACGGTAATAGCCATAACCCGGCGCGTACCAATAACCGGCGCGAGTGCCACGATAGTCACGGAACTCCGGACGACCGCGCCACCAGTTGCGATCCCCACGGTTCCAGCGCGCGGGTGGAGCCGCATAACGCGGACCGTTGTGGGGGCGCACATGATGCGGTGGCGGGCGGTGATCCGCTCGCCAGTCGCGCACCGGACCGCGATAATCGGGGCCGCGGCGATCCGGGCCGCGATGGTCCGAACGGCGGTCATAACGGTCGTGGCGGTCACCACGATGACGATCTTGCGCTTGCGCCAGCATGGGGGCGGCCGTGCTGGCCAGCGCCAATGCCACGATGGCGGCTTTTGTACCGAGTTTCATGGTCGACTCCATTCGTCTGGCCCTGTCACCGCGAAGATGGACGCCCGCGTCTGAACCGAAACTGAACCGTGCTGACAGGGAAGTTGCGGACAGAAAATCAATCGCTAAGTTGAACAGCGTTCACGAATGGAGAGATGCAATGGCGGCCCCGATCGAGCTTTGGTACTGGCCCACGCCCAACGGCTGGAAGATCTCCATCGCACTGGAAGAAATGGGCCTACCGTACGAGGTGAAGTACGTGAACATTGGCGCGGGCGAGCAGTTTACGCCCGAGTTCCAGGCGCTCAGCCCTAATGGCCGCATGCCCGCTATCGTCGATCCGGATGGACCGGACGGTCAGCCGATCAGCCTGTTCGAAAGTGGTGCCATCCTGCAATATCTGGGGCGCAAGACGGGCCAGTTCTATCCGCAGGATGAACGCGGGCGAGCCAATGTAGATCAGTGGCTGTTCTGGCAAATGGCCGGTCTGGGGCCCATGGCCGGACAGACCCACCATTTCCGCCAATATGCGCCCGCGATGATCAGCGACCAGCGCCAACTGGCCTATGGCGTCAATCGCTACACCAATGAAACACACCGCCTTTATAGCGTGATGGACCGCCAATTGCGTGATCGCGATTATCTGGCCGGCGACTATTCCATAGCGGACATGGCTGCATGGCCGTGGATATTGCCCAAACTTCAGGGCCAAAGCCTTGACGAGTTTCCGGCCTTGAAGGCGTGGCATGAGCGGGTTGGCGCTCGTGAGGCCGTGCAGAAAGGTCGCGCCGTGGGGGCCGAGTACCGCCGGGACGTGTCAGCAGGCGGCAAGGATGCAGAGCAGGCTCGTAAGCTATTGTTCGGTCAGCGTGGCCATTAACCAATATTTCAAACCAACGTTATTTGAATAGACCTCGAAAGGATCGCGGCAGAAGGCCGGCCTTCGGAGGACTGAAAATGACTGGGGTGCTGATTTCGTCTGTAGACCACTTGCCATTGCCGACGCCGGATATGGACGGCAACGCTCTGTTCAAGCTGGGCATGGCCTATTCTTCCGGCACGGACGGTTGTCCGCTGGATCGCGTTTCGGCGCACATGATTTTTAATCTGGCCGCAATGAAGGGTTCGATCGAGGCGCGTGAGTACCGCCGTGAGATGAGCCAGGAAATGTGCAGTGAAGAACTGGCCGAAGCCCAGCGCGCGGCGCGTCGCTGGATCGACTCCGGCTCGGCCAGCTGCGCAGCCTGATCTGGCGTTTTATAGCGGGCACCGGCTGAGGTAAGGCTGGACCCGACGGGCGGGTAGGGGTATGCACCGCCTCAAGATTTGTATTCCTGAGGATTCCGCATGCTTGCTCGCATCTATCGCCCGGCCAAGACCGCGATGCAGTCTGGCAAGGCCAAGTCGCGCGATTGGCGTCTGGAGTTTGAACCGGCTTCGGCCCGTTTCATCGATCCGCTGATGGGCTGGACCGGCTCTACGGACATGAATGGTCAGGTCCGTCTGACGTTCGACACCAAGGAAGAAGCCATCGAGTATGCCGAGCGTCACGGTATTGCGTTCCGCCTGCAGGAGCCGCACGAAGCGCCGGTAATCATCAAGGCCTACGCCGATAATTTCGACACCTACCGCAAGCAGCCGTGGACCCACTAAGCGGCGCGGCTCTGTCGATCTGAGATTTCAAAAGGGCTGGCGAGAATTCGCCGGCCTTTTTTGTACACTTATGACCATAGCCACATCTTGTCGAAGCCACCGAACCTGCTTACCAGTGCGGCTTCATCCCAGCGCCCTTAGCTCAACCGGATAGAGCACCCGCCTTCTAAGCGGACGGTTGCAGGTTCGAGTCCTGCAGGGCGCGCCAGGGTTTTAGAGGTAATTGGCTGAAACGTTTTTACAGCGTTTTTTACAGCTTTGTTCTCGCTTCGAGCTCATCGATGCGGCGGATGCGGTCGAGGAGGATTTCGTCTTTTTTGACGTAAACCTTTATCAGGCGCTCTACCTGGTCCTCGCTCCAGGTGAACATTTCAGCGATTTCACGCACCGTAAGGCCGGCCAGATACATGCGGGTGGCGGCTGTGCCGCGCAGATCATGGAAGTGGTGATCGATTCCCGCCTTGAGTTTGGCTGGCCGGAATGATGCGTCGAAGCCGGTTTTCCAGGGCAGACCCTCGGTGTTGGTGAGGATCGTCGTCGCGCGCTTAGGGATCTGATCCAGAAGCTCGCGCAATTCGCGGTAAAGCGGGATCACTGCTGTCTTCTGATGCGAGCTTTTGCCGGTCGAGCGCTCGATCGAAAATGGCTTCACGTGCGTCCAGGACAGGCGGAGCAGGTCGGACTTGCGCAGCCCAGTCAGGCTGGCGAGCCTGACAGCCCACATGACTTCGGGAGATGCGTGACCAGCCAGCTTGTCGATGTCGTCCTGGGTCCAGATGATATCGGCGCGATTGCTTCTGTACAGGCGGGGAATGCCAGAGCAGGCGTTAGCCTGGAGCCGCCCCTCGGCTATGCCGAAAGACAGCACTCTGGATAGGGCTTGAAGCGCCATATCCGCCTGACGCGGTGTATGCTTGAACCGATCGCGCCATTGTCGGATCGCCACGCGGATAAGGGGGCGATCAAAGGCTGTGATACTGGTCGCACCGAACGTTTCGCAAGCACTGTCGAGAAAAGGTTGCCAGTTCTGACGGGATTTGGGGGCGAGCCGCTTCCAGTCCTCCGAAGCGCGATAGTCAGCGATTAGGCCGCTTATTTTGCGTGCGTCCGGAGCTTTGATGGCGGTCGTCACTTCGGCCAGCTCCTGGAAGAATTCTGCCGAACCTAATGCTGCTTTGATGCGCGGTCCGCCCCGCCACGCGTACACATAGATCTTGCCGTTGCTCTTGACGACGTGAATGCCCTTAACGGGTAGCATGGCCATTGTTGATAAGCTCGGCGATCTCTGCGTCCAGCGCGACATCGTCAGCTTGGGCCGCAGTGATGTTCAAAGGCAAGATGGTGACCTTGCCGTCAGGCGCGATATCGACGCGATGGTTACCTGATTGAATGGCTTTCTGAACGAGCGAGGTCAGGCTTCGCCGCGTTGAAGTGGCAGTATTCATGAGTAGGTCTCCCTCAATGCTCGGCGAATTCTCAACCTGCCGAGGGGCGTCAGGCTCACGACGCCATTTTCGGTCAATGTGGAGTCTTTGCCGATACGGTCGTGGATCTGGGCCAACAGCCGCTCCATCATGTCGGCCTTGCGAAAGAAGGGGTGGCGTTCGGTGCGGCTCTCATAGTGAATCTCGTCGGCGGACACGCCGGCGCGATCTTCTTCCATCTTGGCTACGACCCAAGCGGCGGCTGGCGAAAGCTGCAGCGCGTGCTGGAGCTGCAACGCACGAATATTGTCGATGGCCGCACATGCGCGGTTGATCAATGCCTCGCGCATATCAATCAGCATGGCTGTCCACCACCATTTTCAGGTCGTGGGCGTCGCATTCGAACAGGTCAGCGACTTGGGCGAGGCTGTAGCCAGCTGCGAGAAAGCGTTTGGCCCAAGTGATCAGGCGCGGGTCGCGATTGGCGATGATGGGGTTGTCGTAAATGTCCATCGCGGCCTCAGGCGGCTATGGCACCGTCAGCGCCGGTGGCGCTAACTTGGGCCGTGCAGTCCAGCAGCTGGTCCTTGATGCCATCGACCAAGGCTTCGGCCTCAAGCCAGTCACGCTCGATATGGGGCGGGACAGGTCCGATCGCTTCAGGACGGTTTTCGATCAGGTTCTGCAGGACGCGGAACATGTCGTGCGCGGCTTTTGTGATCGGGCATTCATCAGGCGCTGGGCGACCGAACGCGGCCTTGTATAGAGACGCTTTGCCTGGGAACTGGGCGTAGAGCGCGCCTGTCGTGTAGCCAGCACGTTTTGCCACGTCGCGGATGCCGTGGGCGGCGTACTCGTCGGAGCTGGTCCACAAGATCCTAGCGGCACTGATCAGATCGGCGCGGGTGCGCTCGGCAGCGATTTTTCTAGAAGTGGTCATAAGTTTGCCTGCGGATGGCCGACCATGGCTTTTGCCACGTCCAGAAGGGCGCGCTGTTGATCCACGGTCAGCTGGCTGAAGAGATTGGCGAGACGGACACCGGTGATGGAGTTGCCGATCGCTGCGGTCGGGCTATTGATCGGGCTGCCATCACTGCGCGTTGACGGCAGGATGTCGGCCAGATCGATGCTCAGAACCGACCGCATCTTGGCGAAGGCCGATAACGAAACCCGGCTTTCGGCCTTCTCGTATTTCTGGAATGCCTGGGCGGAAACGCCCACAGCGTCAGCGACGTGCTGCTGGGTCAGACCTGCTGCTATGCGGGCCTGTCTGATGCGCCGGCCGATTTCGATGTCGAAGGTATCGGGCATCAGCAGCAGAACCCGAGGTAATGCGCGGCGGCGGCATAGGCCGAGAGATTTATCGCGTGGACTGCGTACAAGCTGGCTGTGCGACGATAGATGATCGACAGCAGCAAGACGCTGGGGGCCAGCACGGCGAGGCCGATGGCGCGGCCCACGGATACGTCGACCCATGCGGCAGCCACCGCGAAGACGAGGCCGGGAAGCAGCAAGAGCCAAGGGTTTGGACCGCGTCGGCGATCGGGCAGCCGCTGAACGAGGCTGTCGCTTTGGCCGTCCAAAGCAGGGGAGTTGATGATCTTGCTCTTCACGGTCAGACCTCACCCAGGGCTGACAGGTAGAGGTCGAGGATGGCTTCCTCTTCCTGGCGCTTGGCCTTGTCCTGTTTTCGAATGCGGATGACCTTGCGCAGGGTTTTCACGTCATAGCCTTCGCCTTTGGCCTCGGCGAAGACCTCCTTCATGTCATCCATGAGGGCCTTTTTGTCGTCCTCCATGCTCTCGAGGCGCTCGATGAAGCTGCGCAGACGGCCTTGGGCGGCCGCGGTCAGAACATCGGGATTGTCGAACGAGGCGTCAGGGGTTGGATCGTTGGGGATCGGGTGGCCGGTCATGCTTCGGCCTTTCCAGAGAGGGAAGCGACTTTCTGGCCAAAGCCCTGCTCCAAACCTTCGATGAAATATTCGACGGTCACAGCGCCGGATAAGGCGTCCTCGCCACCATCGCGCAGTTGATCGCCGCAGGCTTGGCCAATGCCCCTCACGACGGCGAGAGTGCTCAGTTTAGCTTCAGACCGTTGGTGGAACGCGAGGCCAATCATGAACCCGATGGCTTGGTCTTCGCCTTCTTTGCACGGGCCGCGTAGCGACTGGGAACACATGCGAAGGATAGGCAGGATCGCGGTAATGGCGACCTTGGCGACAGCTGCATTTAGCTCGGTCGTCAGCTTTCGATTGCTGTGAACTGCTGTCATGCCGCACACCTGACAGTTCTGTTCAGAGCGGCGTGGGCCTCCATCACCGAGCGGCCCATCAATGCGAAGAGTGCGACATCGCATTCCGCGATCGGGCGTCGTACGGCGGCGGCGGTCTCGGTCAGGTCGCCGCGAAAGGATGCATGCAGTTCTCTGAGTTCCGTTAGCTGACCCACGGTCCAGCGATCTGATGACAACACAACAGGTTTGAGCATTGGCTCCCCCTTTCAACGTTAAGGAGAGTTTGAAAAAATCAAACCTAACTGTCAAACGAAAAGTTTGAGAAAGTCAAACATGCGGTGATGATCAGCTGCGCCGCGCCCGCCCACCCGCGCGCCCCTTGTACCGTTGCCCTAGACGAATCCGAGCCTTTGGCCCGCCTTCGTCTAGTTCACGGATCAAGACCGTTCGCCCATAGGGCCGGTCTCGATCCGAAGTGCGAAAATCGAAACCCCTCACCCTTCGCCGAGCCAAGGCGGGTTGCCACAGAGTGCGACAGCAGCCGTGCATCGCGCGGTAGCCGGGTGGATTGAAAAGACAGGCGGAGCCTGTCTGCCCCCCACTGGACCAGATCGAACCGCGATTTGCGGCGTCTTTCTCTGATTTATGTGGTCTCGCGACTAGCGAGACGCCGTCTATCTTCTGGATCAATGCTGTCTCGCGACCAGCGAGACGCTATTTGATAGATATCAGGACGGTTTCTGACCCCTCAGGTGATTCACGTTCATTCCAAACTGGAGGGGTGGTTTTTCGAGCTATCGAGGGCGACGTTGACCGACATGGTGTCGAGGCTGGACATCATGCGCGCCTTTGCGGCCTTGCGCTCGTTTTCACGGCGTTGGGCGTGCGGCGACAGGGTAGGGGCCGGAACACCCGCTGAAGCCGCTGTACGGGCGGCTTGGGGGCGTCTGCGGATGATCTTTGCGATGGCTTCCCATGCGCGCGGCGGCGTCTTCAGCACGTAGGCGTTCGAGATCTGTTTGACCTGTGGCCCGCGCCGACCTTGCAGGCCGCTCTCGACGTAGCGACGCTGCCAGTTCAGGAAGCCATGCTCCTTCAGTTGCGTCTTCCATGCGTGGACGACTTTAGCGGGCACATTGAGCTTTTCGGCCAGCCAAGCCACGGACGGCTCGAGTCTGCCGCTGCCGCGTACGGCCATGTTCACCATGAGCCGATAAAGATCGACCGCACCGGCGCTGATCGTTCCTGCCGCGCCCCAGCGTTGACCAGGCTTGCGCAGCTTTTCGCGATAGACCTGCAGGGCCAGAACCATGTCCTTGCCATGGGTGGGCGTTATGGGCTGCCAGCGCTCGTTACCTGCCCAGCGGCTTTCGCGGCGCACACGCTCGTATGTCCGGCGGTGTTCAGGTTCAGGGCGTCTGGATTTGCCCGGTAGGGGTATGGAGAGTGCCGTCATTGGGCCTGCTCCATGGCTGTACGTACGCCAGCCAGCAGCGACTCCACGCGCTGGATATAGGGCTCGATCTCGCGCTTCTCGTTCTCGGTAAAGACGCGATCTTCGCCCGCCTGACGGATCATGGACTGGACCTTGGCCATGGTCTCGGAGGCTTCGCAGGCCTCGCTGACGGCGCACTCTGCGTCCGTTGGGGCGACGCGGGCCTGCAGCATGGCCGAGGTGTAGATGTTCTTCTGCGCGACCAGCTCCAGATGCGTTATGGCACCCGCAGGCATGGTCTTGGGTTTGCCAGGATCCCGGCAGTCGTACATGGCCGACCGCCCCATAGCGTAGGGGGTCTTTTCCAGGAGTTCGACGCAGCGATCCGCGCCGCCACAGGCATCCTGTAGTGCGCGGGCCAAGAAGGCATGTTGTCGGGCGTTCATCGGATTCTCGGGATTTGAATCCGCATGACAGCCTTAGGTCATGGCGCGCAGGATCACGGTCGCTCGGTCACGAACATTGAGCGTCGGCAAAGGGGCAGCGATGACCGTGGCGGTGTCACACGGTAACTTTGAGCGCGATGGGTCGGGCGTCACGGCCCGTAGATGTCAGCAAGAGGACTTGCGCCCGACCCGATTTACGGCTGGGCAGGCCAGGGGCCTGTCAGTGACGCGCTCGCTCTCTGTCGAGAGCCGTGCGCCTGAGGATCTGTCGGGCGTGGATCGGCATCAGTCGATGCCGTCAATCGTGGGGGCCTGCCGGAGCGGGTTAGAACGGGGCGGTTGCGCCGCTCCGGCAGGCGTCGACAGCTGGGGCCTGTCGATCGGGGGAACGGCTGCGACGGGCGCGCCGAAACAATCTGAACATGGACCGCGGTCGAGGCCGTTGGCCAAATCTGAAAGCTCGGCGTCGTCCAGTGGGCGCGAGGGCTCCAGCGGCCTGAGGAGGTCGAGCTCAATATCGCCTGGGCGCTGGCCGGTTTCCGAAGCGATAGCCTCGATGCACAGGTTCAGCTGTAGGCAGGCCTGCCAGCCGCAATCATCGCAAAATGGAGGCGGCGCGCTCATGACCAGTTCCACCCCACCTGCGTCATGCCGCGCGGTCCTGACGAAGGACGCGAACGTCAGCCAAGTCAGGCCGAAGGTCAGCCACGGTGACAGCGCCGTTTGTGGTGCGGTCGATGGCGATGGCGAGATCGGTCGGGCATCTTTCCTGCCCGCGCTCGATCCGGCTCATGCGCCCCTTGGACGAAAGCCCTACACGCCCTGCCATGGTTTGCAGGGTGATCTTCTGATTGCGACGCCAAGTTCCAAGCTTCATAGCGCGCATTGTTCCAATAAATGGAACACGGAGTCAAACGAATATGTTCCAAAAAATGGCGCAGACGGAACGCGGCGAAACACTCACTATTCCGGCATGGAATCGGACTGGCACATAACGGAGTGGCTGACCTACGCTCAGAAGCGGCAGGCCGATCTGGTCAACGACCTTGGCTGGAGTCGGCGTAAGGCGTCAGACGTCTGCAACGGAGTCCAGCCCTATAAGCGTGACATCGTAAACGAAGTCGCTGTGTGGCTTGGCGTTGAGCCATACGAGTTGTTGATGTCGCCTGACGAAGCCATAAGGCTCCGCCACATACGCCAAGCCATGTTGGCTATCGCCGAACAGCCATCTCCGCTCAAAGACTTGAAAGATTAGCCCCGGTCGTAAGGACACAAAACTGAACAAGACGCGAGACGATTGGTATCTGCGGGACTGGATGGCCCACTTCGGCAAACGCCAAATCGCGTTGGTCAACGAACTCGGCTGGAACAAACAAAAGGCAAGCTATCTTTGGAACGGAAAGCAGCCATTTAACCGCGACATACTCAATGAGGTCGCGGCTTGGCTGGACATACAGTCGTATGAGCTGTTGATGCCGCCCGACGAAGCCATGCGGCTACGTCAACTTCGGAAGGCCATGCTGGCGATTGCGGCACAGCCGTCACCTTTAGAAGAACTAAAGAAGTAGATCATGTGGCCACTGCAGGTACGAGACGCTTGCGCGCCGCGCCGATCGGCAATTGAATCTTCGGGTTCGGGGTGGCTGACGGATTAATGGTCCGCTCGATCGTCAGCGATGCGACGAAGGTGTGGCCACACGGCTCCTCGCCGTCGATGTTCTCGCACTGATAGCGGATCTCTTTGAACAGTGGCGTGACCAGCTTCGATGTCCGCGCACCGGCAGGACCGCCGCAGTGCGGGCAATCTATGACAACGCCTCGATGGTTGCGGCCAGCCTGACGGGATTTCAAAGCGAGCGCTGCAGCGGAAAGATCTTGTACTGACATGCGATAACTCGGATGACGCCCCATCCATAATTCATCATGTATGACAGTTGCTTATATCGCAACGCTAGACGAACGCCGTGGTGTTTTTTTAAGTCGACGCGGCAGATCCGCCACGCTCCATCTGCAGGGACGTACCGAGGCCATTACCCGTCAGAGAGTGGCGTGTTTCAACCACCAGCCAATCCTCGGCATCGATCTGCGGTTTGAAGCCTGTGACTTTGACAGTCTTCTCCGGGAAAATGTCGGGCCGACCGGCGGCGAGGGTGAGCGAAAATTTGGCGGCCCCACGCTGTAGGCGCTTGTATTCCGCGTCGGCAGCGCGGCGGGCGCTGGCCTCGCTGGCATAGGTGCGCGCCAGCTTCTTGGCGTTTTCCTCATTGCCGACGACGATTTTCTTGCGAACGCCAGCGGCGCGGTCTTGCCACTCGGCCACCACGCCCGAATAGGATCCGCGCTCCGCTGCCTCCCAGGTGTGGCTGTCGCCGTCGCGGCGCGTGATCTGCGCCAGATCGAGGGCTTGGCCTGACGGGCTCTGACCGGCACCGCAGGCCATGAAGATCAGGCTACCGGCCTTCACGGTGGCAACCGCGTCATGCAGACGGCCCAGACGAGCGATCAGGGCCGCGTCGGATTCCTGGCTCTGGGCCAGATGCGCGAGGGTGACGGTGGCCTTTTCCGGCGAGCAGCGCAGCTGCAGCCCGTTCCGTGCAGCCAACTCGCCCAGGATCGTGCCCAGGGTTTGATTTGACCAGGACTGTGTACGACGGCGGCGGAAGGCGCGGGTCAGATCAGCCGATCGCGCACGGATTGTAAGAACGTCCGGCGTTCCCGAGTGGATCAGCTGGTCCACCTTGTATCGGCCTTTGTCGATCATGACGGCACCAGCCGATCCGCCAAGATCCCGCCAGCCGAGTTGCAGGGTGATGATTGCACCGGCCGGAGGCAGGGCGAGCATACCGTCATGGTCAGCCAGAACGATCGATAGCTCGTCCGCGTCCGCCCCGCGCTTTTCTGTCAGGTCCAGACTGACCAGCCGGTGCGATACTTCGGCACCGATGTCCTTGCCATCGACGATCAGCTTCCAGACGGCCTGTCGGTGGATGTACTGGCCCGTCACGTCCCGACCTCGGTGGCATCTGAGGTTTCGCCTTCTTCAGGAAGATCATCATCCATGCGCTTCAGCGTGATCGTGAAGTCACTCACGCGCGCCTGACCATTGTCCATGATGCCCCGCTGGGTCTCGTCCAGCCCTGTAATGACGAATGCGCCGAACACGCGGCCTGTGCCGTCGACCAAAGGAAAGGCCTCGCCCGTTCCCGCCATGTCGCGCAGCTGGTCCAGCGCGTCGGCGGCGCCCATGGCGATGGGGGCCAGAGATCCGGTCAGGGTGATATCGTCCTCACCGGCACCGGTGAACTGCCCTTTAGGGCGGGCGCCGACGCGATCGCTGGTCGGATGACGCCAGCTGGAGCGGCGCTGCAGCTGGGTGTAGGTGAGGGTAGGCAGGTCAAACACGAACATGCCGAGCGTCATTAGCGCCATGAGACTTGCCCTGATGTAGCGAAGTGGTCTGGCGAGGGCATTAGTCAAACCCCTCTGGATCATCGCCGAAGCCGGATAGGTTGGAGCCGCCGTCGAGGACTTTCTTGATTTCGGTTGCCAGATCCACTGACGACTGTCCTGGCTGTTGCTGGATGATGATGGTCACGCCGCCATAAGACACGGACGCCGGAGTTGAGGCCGAGGTCGCGGCGATCGATGGTCCGATCTGTGGCCCGTTATCGAAGGCAAGGGCGGGCGATGCCGCACCCACGGCCAGAGCGGCAGTCATTCCTGCGCCAATGCTGCTGACCTTGTTGATCGCACTGCCTGCAGATCTGTCGAGACCTTGAGCAAGGCCTGCCACGGTGTAGTCGCCGAGTTGCGCGAAGACGCGGCTGGGCGAGTGGATGCCCAACTTGGCCTTGAGCGCGCCGACCAGGCGACCGCCCAGATTGGCCACAGACGAAAGGATCCGGGGCAGGCCGCCCATCAGGCCATTGATCAGGCCATTGATCAGATCCGCGCCGATCGACCGGAAGTTGGCACCAAGAGCCTGCAGTCCCGGCCAGACCATTTGGAAAGCCTTGATGAGAAGCCCGAGGGGCGAGAAATTCATGAACAGCTGCACAAGCCCCTGAATGGCGGCAGCGCCGACCTCTTTGATCTTGGCCCAGAGACCGGCGAACCACTGGGAGACAGCGCCCCAGTTGCGATAGATCAGGTAGACTACGCCAGCCAGTACCGCGACCGCCGCCACAACGGCCAGAACAATCCATGTGATCGGGTTGGCCAGCAGCGCGGCGGTGAACGCCCAGGTAGACACTGCGGCTGCTTTCAAGCCCAGAAGCAGCGGCGCGAACAGGGCCGCTGATCCCGCCAGGGCAAACTGGAGCAGGGCGAACGGGCCGAGCACCGCCGCGACTGCCAGAGCCAGCCCTCCGAAGATCAGCAGGGCGCCCGCCACAACACCAAGCAGGGTTCCGGCCACCTTGATGACCTTGGGGTGTTTGTTGGCGTATGCGGTCATGGCTGTCGCGGCGGTTTGCACACGATCGGCCACGGCCTCGATGACCGGCAGGAATTGCGTCCCTGCAGTGATAGCTAACCCTCGGATGCTCGTGGTGGCCCGATCGACGCCGGCCTTTGCGCCAGACATACGATTATCGAACTCGACAGCCATGGAGCCAGCGGTCTTTTCAGCATCTGCTACGGCATTGAGGTTCGTCTTGAGCACATCCAGCTGGGTCAGCATAGGCGCAATGGCCGCCACCGATTCGGATCCAAACAGCTGGGTCAGTATCGAAGCCTGACGATCCGGTGACAGCTTGCTTACCCGCTCGAGCACATCAACAATAGTGCCTCCGGCGTCCTGCTGCATGGCTTTTGACACGGCGACGGCCTCGAGGCCGAGAGCTTTGTAGGCCGTGCGCTGAGCCTTGGTGGCCGCTTCGCCTTTGGTGAGCGCGAGCATGGTGTTCTTAATGCCGGTCGCGGCCACCTCTTGGGCGACGCCCATGCCGACAATTGTTGAGCCGAGCGCGGCCACCTCTTTTGCGGCCAGACCCGCGACCCCGCCGAGAGGACCGACACGGGTCACAACATCCGAGATAGCTAGCGCTGTCGCATTGCCGTTGTCCCCCAGATAGTTGATCTGATCAGCAAGGCCGCGCACAGCCACTTGGTTAAGGCCGAATGCAACGCGCCATGTGGCCAGCTTCTGGCCTGCATCCTCTGCAGTTGTGCCAAAGGCTACGGCCATCTGGCCAGCATCACGACCAAACTCGATAAGCTCGCCGCGCGGGATTTTTGCCTGTCCGGCAGCCGCAATGATCGAGCTAACCCCCTCGGCAGCAATGGCCAAATCACCGGAAAGGCCGATGATGTCGGTATTCATTTGGGTGAACTGTTGGGGCGTGTCGAAATCCACCACCTTCTTGACGTCGAGCATGGCGTCTTGAAAGCTGGTGGCAGCCCGACCAGCCATGACGAGCGGTGCCGCCACGGCCATGCCCGCGCCGATCGACGACGCTCCGGCACCGGCAGCGGTACCGGCAAAGGCCTGGGTGCTGTCATAGCGAGAACGGGCGGCGGCGATACGCTTCTGGCGATCTTCCAGCTGCGCCAGTTTTTCGCGCTGCTCGACCAGTGCCTGATTGGCCTTGCGGGTATCATTGGCCAGTTTAGCTTCGGCCCCGGACAGGTTCTTTGTCGAATAGCCCGCGCGGTCCAATCGACCGCGGATATCCTGCAGAGTGCGGCTGTGCGCTTCTTCGGCAGCCTTCAGATTGCGGACACGGTCGCGGGCCTGTTCGAACGCGCGGCTCAGCTGCTTTGTCGGGTTGGCCGTGTTCTTATGCGCCTGCGCCAGCCTTGCCGCCTCGGTGCGGGCGGCCTTCAGGCTTTCGCGTGTCTGGCCCAGCTTGTCGGTCATCTGGCGATAGGCGCTGACATCACGCGAGGCGCGCTGCAGATCGCTGACCCGTTCGCGCGCCGAACGCAGGGCCTTCGAGGTGGCGTCGCTGGACCCGCGCACTTCCTTGAGGAACCGCGTGGCATTGCCAGCGGCGTTCATGATCAGGGAAAGGCGCAGGTTTCGCGACATAGTTCAAAGGTTCAATAGCTTGGCGTCACTTCTTGGGTGGCGCGTTCATCTTGTTCCAGCGATCGACAGCCTTGTTGCGCCAGCTGGTGATTTCGCCGATCGACATGTCGGCCATCACATCCGGCGACCAGTGAAACACCACGGCGATATCGGCCATGGCGTCATCGATCAGGTTAGGCCAGCTTCCAGACGCTGTTTCTTCGAAAGCAAAAAAGCGGTGATTTCGCCCGCGATGGCGGCGCAGTCCTCACCCGGCATCGACAGATATTCCTGCTCGGTGATGACCGGCGTCGAGATGCGCGGGACCACCTTTGAAACGGCGATCACGTCCATATTGTAGAGATCCACCAGCTTGACGCCGCGCAGCGCTCCACCGAGTGGGCGGCGCAGGGTCACCGAGGTGATCTTTTGGTCGCCCTGCTGAAGCGGTGTGTCGAGCGGGACGGTGACGGTTTGGGGATGGGTTTGGTCTTGGGGTTTGTCGGTCATCGGATAATCCGGCGTTTTGAAAAAGAAGGCGGCGGGCCGATCTGACCCGCCGGATCAAAGCGATCAGTTCAGGCCGAGAATGCTGCGCTCTTGCGCCATGCGGTCGACACCGTTGACGATGAAGACCTTGTTCATGATGTCGATCTCGAACTCGACACGGCCATTGCGGGTCTGCTTGTAATAGACACAGGCGGTCTTGTAGGTGACCTCGGTGTCACCGCCGACCTCGTCGCCACCGGCATCGATCCCGTAGGTGCGACCGCGCACCGTGATTTCGACGCGGTCGTAATCGCCGGATCCTTCGCGCTGATAGGCACCGGTGAAGCGCAGCTGGGTCGCATCCACGGCATGCTCGGCGAAGGTCGCATTCAGAGCCGGGATCTCGCCGCCATAGACGTGTTCGACCTCCAGGGCCGCCAGTCCGTTGAAGATTTTGACCGGCGCAATCATGCCGCCGCCACGATGGTCTTCGCCTTCCATCTCGAGCGTCGGGCGGGTGAAGGTCTTGCATTCACCCATGAAGCTTTCGCCATTGCCGTGAACGACCATGTCCTTAAGTTTGCGTGGCAGGTTCATAGATTTTATTCCTGATAATTCGAGGGCTTGTCGCTGTTTCTGAGTTCAGCGGATCAGGCGGCGAGGGCGTTGAAGTCGGCGTAGTATTCGTCGGTGATCTGGCTATCGATGCCCAGATCCTCGAGCGGCGCGACGGGGGTGAAGCGATACCCGATGCGCAGCTTGCCGAGCGCCAGCTGGTCTGCCGTGTTGGCGTCGGTCAGATAGGCTTCTGCGCCGATGATCTGGCCTGCCGATTTGAGACGGCGGAACAGGGCGTTGATGCTTTCGACGATGTCGCGGGCCAGCGCCGGGGTCAGCGGGCGGTCGATATAGGGGAAGACGCCATCGGCGATCGTGTCGCGCAGGATGGCGTTGGTGCGAACAGCCGTCTCGAATGCGAAGCGCGGATCGGTCGAGCAGCCACGGTTGCCCCAGAAGCGGAAGCCGTCGCGGCGGATCAGGCAGGTGATGTCGGCACCGTTCAGCAGACCAGCCTCGGTGTTTTCGTCCTGCAGATCCCAGCTGACCATGGTCTCGATGCCGGTGACGCCTGCGACCGCGACATTGGAGATCGATTTGTGGAAGCCGACTTCCTGATCCAGACGGGCGCGCAAGCCCACGGCCACAGCGGCTGCGTAGGTCGGGCCGACCACCTTGGTGAAAGGATCGGGCGCAAGGAAGTTGCCGAAGATCAGGAACAGTTCACGTTGGGTGAAGTTGTCGCGGAAGGCTGCGGCTGCGGTCACCGTGCGGGTCGGGCCTGCCTCGAAATAGGCCACGGCGTTCAGCTTGGCGGCCACGATGCCGAGCGCAGCCCCGACAGTCTGTGCCGAAACACCAGGTACAGCCAGGATGCGCGGACGCACACCGGTAACGCCCTCGGCATCCAGCAGGGCCTGCATACCGACGCGGGATCCTGCAGCACCCCCACCGATCAGGTTGGCCAGCAGAGACGCTTCCTGGTCCTCGGCGTTTCCGCCGGTGCCTTCGGCAACGCGAACCACCACGCCGACCGCGCGGGCCTGGTCACCAATGGCCTTGAGGGAAGTGGCCAAGGTGCCTCCGGCACCGGCGGCGACAATCGAGGCCTCGATGTCGGTGACCAGAACCGGGGTGTTCAGCGGGAAGACATTGGCATCAGCGGCAGGCGCGGTGGCGACAATGCCCCAGATGGCCGTGGCCGCAATCGCCAGCGTGGTGGCACCGGCTGCGACTTCGATGATTTTTACGCCGTGCGGGCGGGGCGTGAGAGCCATAAGAGGATCCTTGATTGCGGCATCAGTTGAAGAGGGGGATGTCGACCCACAGGGACTGCCTGCGGGGCAGGTCGGTACGAACAAGGTTCAGTTTGAGTGACCTGCTGGAGCCGGAGCCGGTCAGCTGGACCGATTTCAGGCGGCAGCGGCGGTGCCAGCGCATCAGAGCCATGGCCGTCGCGCCGAAGATCCGCAGCCGTGTGACCTCGTTCATCGGCTGGTCGATCAGTTCAGGCAGATAGGAGCCGTAGTCCCGCCGCATGACGCGCGACCCGATCGGCGTGGTCAGGATGTCGGCCACAGACCGGCGGATGTATTCGTCGGTCACGGGTGACAGGGATTGGCCGGTCACAGGATTCAGCCCGCTCATTGCGGCGCTCCGCTGATGCCCGATCCGGTCTGCACGCCAGTGTGTTTGTGGCCCTTCAGCGACTTGCCTGCGCCCACCACATCGGTTTCCGCAGACACCGTGCCGGTGCTGCTGATGTCGCCGGTCACGCTAACGTGGCCAGTGATGGCAAGATCGGCCTCGATCGCCACGCCGGACGGCGCGATCAGGGTGGCGCGGCCCGGAAGGTCCAGCTGCAGCAGGTTGGCGCTGGGATCATAGGCGATCAGCGCGCCGTCTTTGAATTGAAGGGCGACCTTGTTGCCGAGATTTAGAGGGGGCATGGCAGTCGAAGGCAGCGAACCGCTGATGTAGGCCCGCTCGATATCACCCTCTGGGCAAATGACAGTGACGGGCTGGCCGACCGTCAGAGGGATCCAGATCGTGGTGTCCCCGACCGACTGCGCCCATTGGCAGGGCGGGGTCTCGATGTCGCCAATGCGAACGACCGCTGTGCCCTGATCCAAATCGACTGCAGCGACCACGCCTTCACGCACCAGATCACTGATAGCGCGATCGGTGTCTGCAGCAGCGGATGGACGGGCGGCACGGGTCATGCGGCGACGATTGCCGCATTAGTCGGCGCATGCTGCGTTTGGCTGTTGTCGGGGGCGCTCCGTACAACAACCGGCATTAGTTTCTGACGAAGCCGTGAACGCGTGGCGGGCCGGATATCAGACCGACCCGCCGGAGATGCGCTATTGGGCTGACGACACAAAGGTCGGGGTGATCGGCCACGTCACGGATTGCGGGAACTCGGCCTGCAAGGGCACATCGCGTAGGTCCTGGAGATACTGGAGCAGTTCCAGATACTCGGCGTGGCTAAGCGTCGTCGCCGTCTCCAAGGCGAGTTGGCTCGTGTGGCGCTCGACCATCCATTGTACATCAGCGATCCGCGCATCGCGATCGCGACGCAGACTTGCGGCGAGCTGGTCGGTCGTCGGCGGGGGCGGGGGCGCAACAGAGGGGTGGCCTTCTTCATCCGCCGTCAAGACCATGCCCTCCGATAGCTCTTCGAGAATCTCGGCGTGGCGGGCTCGATCAATCTCGATGGCGTCACTCGGCAGTTCATGCGACCAAATGGCGGCGTCATAGAAGGCTAGACGTGAGGCGCTAAAAAACAGCGTGGCGGGCGCGATGTCATGCTGGGTATCAGCTGCGTCTTGGTTTTGCGGTGCTTCATTCATCATTGTAGGAGGCCTTTAGGGGATCACCGGCATTTCGCCATCGTTGGGCGGCCACTCACCGCCGCCGCCGCCGCCGCCGCCATAGGCCGGGTCGGGAGTGCCGGTCGCACGACCGATGGCCATCCATTCGTATCCGGTCAGATTGTACGAGTTCGTATTGGCCCGGTTCGCCAAGAACACAATGCGGTCCTGATAGCGACCAACCACCTGCATATAGTAGTCATAGCCGGTGTTCTGAGCGACGTTGCGAGGGATAGCCATGGCCACGAGGCATCCGCCACCGAATGCGACCGGCAGAGTGGTGTGCACGGGGCCTTCGCTGTATGAGGCGTTGCTCACACCCCATTGGATGATCAGGTCGGTGCCAGGGATCTGTTGATAGCCGCTGACGCCAATGGCTCGCGGAAATGCCCACAGGAGCGCGGGGCTTAGCATGCGATCTCCAACGGAGGCGTTCAGTAACTCGGCGTATGTGGCAAAGCGAAGGTTGCCCGAGTGATAGATCAGATGCGCGACCGCGCCCTGCGACCATCCGCCAAACTTGAGCTGGTTGTCAGTATCAAGGCCAAGAAATGCGGCGTGTTCGAGTGGCCGGTGAAAGCATAGATAGGCGGCACCGGTGCCGATAGCTCGGATTTCCAGCCCTGCACGGCCATCGATTTGCCCGCTGGCAATCGGCGTCTGACCCTGCGTCAAAAAGCTTTTGTAGCCCAAAACGTCAGCATCAGCGTTCGGGTTGGTCCAACCATTCGCATCGGCCTTGGTAGCCGGGTTAAAATTCTGCGTGGTCCACAGCTGCGTCGCTACACCGGGCGCAAGTCCGGTGATATCGATGTTCAGGCCACGCCAAGGTGACAGCTGCTCCTGAATGAAGAGTGTGTTGCCGATAAAATCAAACAGGATCCCGCCATTCACGCCGGTCCCTTCACCTGGCCCCTCCAGCATCAGCAGCCCGCCTTGATTACCGGCTCTTCGCTTGACTGTTGTCCACGCGGGCAACCGTACTGCACCGGTGAGATCGGCGCTATCGATAGGCGCTTTGCCTGCTAAGGCCGATGCCAATCCGGTGATCTTTTCCATGGCGAGCGACGGAATACGCCCGACAGAAAATATACCTTGGCTAATGTCGTCAGCATGATGGCCGTGCTGCGTATTGGCTTTACCCGCCAGAGCCGCCGACAGACCTTCGATCTGGGACACGGTGTGTCCATGGATGGCCGCAGCTTTGCCCGCCAGAGCGTCGGCCAGACCCGTGATCTTGCTCATCGCCAGCGACGGAATGCGGCTGGCATTGAAAGTGCCTGTTTCGATATCGGCCGCGTCGTGCTTGTGGCCAAGGGCTGCGAAGCCGCTCAAAGCCGACAGGGCGCGCTTCAGAAGGCGCGGTGTAATATAACGCCAGTTATCGGTGCCCGCGTCGGCTTCGGCATCTGTGGCGACCTCGGTGATACCGGCTACGGTCTCACTGGCCGGTGGCAGGGTGAAGCCGACAGGGCCGAACTCCACCTGTTCGGTATCGAGCGTCAACAGCTTGGCATCGACGGCCAGCAGCAGCATGGCCGCTGACGACTTCTCGATGATCGGCTCGGCCTGACTGTAGACGGCAAATAGCACACCGGTGCTGGTGTACAGGCCAAAGGCGCGCAGGGCATAGGCGCTGGCGCTTTCGTCCCGAATGGTGACGTGCAAGGTGTCGTTGGCCACGACATCACCCGCCATGGTCGCCAAACGCTTGGTTTCATTGGGCAGGGCGGTGAGGCTCTTCAGGGGACCGGTGACAGCCTGCGTCGATACGCCAACCTCGGACAGAATGAAGGCAGTTGTGCCGTTGTTCTGTGCATTGATCAGGGCGGCGCGGCCCGCGTCGGTAATTGTGATGGTAAAGCCGGACATCGGTCAGTGGGCCTCGGTCAGTGAAAGTCGGCGATAGATGGCGGGACGTGCGGCAGCGATGGCGGCGATCGCCCCGGTGGCCTGAAAGCCCTGGGTAACTGTGAACCAGCTGCGGGCGGGCTTGGTGCGGGCGACGCCGTCAATGACCTCTTCGATAAAATCCTGACTGGCGGTCGCGCCATCGTCACCGCCGACAGTCAGAACCATGTCGAAGGTGTGCGGCTCTCCCGGCGGATCCATCTGCCACCATTCGCGAAGCGCAATCTGACCGCCAAAGGCCTGCACGACGGCGCGGACGGAGGCCGCAGAGCCTTTGCGTTGATGCAGGTCCATGGATGTGGCGATCAGGTTTCGCTTCACACGATCCGACCAGTTGGGGTTCCAGGTATCGACCGACAGGGTGAAGGCCAGCCACGGCAGAAAGCGCGAGGGGCAGGTCTCTGGATTTACCAGATCGCGCAGCGGCGACGGGATGCGGTCCAGCGCGCGACTGAGGGCTTCGATTGCCCGCTCGACCGGCGTGGCATTCGGCGGCAACAGTGATGTGGGATCTGCAGATCGAAGGTCGGTCATTCGGCCAGTCCGCCATGTGTAACCGAGACACCGGTGCACAGCGCGGCTTGCAGCGGCGTGATGACGATCGAGGCCTGCGGCTTGATCAGCTCCACGTCCTGGACGCCGTCAGGACACAGGGCCGCGATGATCGAGGCCCGCGTGATGTCGCGGCCAAGGCGGTACGACCGCGCGATATGGTCATCGAGACGCGCGCGGGCCAGCGACATCACGACCTCGCTATCGGGGCCGTTGAAAGTCTTGATGACCGCTTCGACTTCGAAGGGCACTATGGTGGCCGAGGCCACGATGACGTGGTCGGTTAGGGGGCGCACGTCTTCGCTGGATACGGCTGCCGCGACGGCATCGAGCAAGGCTTGATCGGCTACGCCTCCCTCGGCCCGAGACAGGACAGACACCAGCACCGTGCCTGCTGATGGCGAGGTGCAGGATGCATCCAGCACCTCCGGTGAGGCCTCACGCGCTAGCTTCACATAGGCACCGGCGGGACCGGCCACCGAAAAGCCCTCGGGACCAAGCATGGCCCGTTCGCGCAACGATGAATCGCTTTCCATCACGGCGGGAGTGCCCGTCAACGGGTCTGCCGGAGTAATGGTCATGCGGGTTGCAAAGGGAGCCGCCACGACATCGAGGTCAGCGCCAGTCGCATAGGGCAGGGTCATCGCCTTGGCCGCGTCGTTGATGCGCTGGCGAAGGTTGAGTTCTCGATAGGCCCAGATCTGGATCAGCTTGACCAGAACTTCGCTTTCGTCCTGCAGCACCGATGCGGTCTCAGGGACAAGAGCGATCAGGCTGGCCTTCATTTCCTCGACGATCCGCTCGAAATTCAGCGTCTCGATCACCGCCGGAAAGGGCAGGCGGGATAGATCAACGGCGGTCGTGCCGCCCGAGGGGCCGGAATATTGGGTCATGGCGCGACGCTAACCGCGCGCCCTATCAGGGCTGACCGGCGGATGTTGTCACGGGCGCTCTGTACAACAGCGCTACCCTATGAGGGGGCGGGCGCGAGTGGGTCAGCGCATATTGCCGGGCCTCTGACCCTATAGCCGGCTCTGCGATTGAAGAACGGCGCGATGCATGAGACGGTTCCGCGATGTGCAACCTGTATTCCAACCGTAAAGGCCCTGCCGCGATCCTCGATCTGGCCCGCGCCACGCGTAATGCAGCAGGCAATCTTGAGCCGGGGAACATCTATCCAGACTATGCAGCCCCGATCGTGCGGACAGAGGGTGCCGACCGCGTACTCGCGACGGCACGTTGGGGCATGCCATCGTCTCGCAAGGCCATTCTGGACGCAGCGACCAAACGGGCGGACAGATTGCGGGCCAAGGGGAAGGACATTGACTTCGACCAGCTGCTCAAGATGGAGCCGGACGGCGGCACGACCAATGTGCGCAACACGTCATCGCTGCACTGGAGGCGCTGGTTGACCCCGGAACACCGCTGTCTTGTGCCGTTCACGGCCTTTAGCGAACCGGGGAGGGATGCCATGGGCAAATACAGGCCCGTATGGTTTGCGCTGGATCGGCCGGAGGACGATCCTCTGGCCTTCTTTGCGGGTATCCAGATGCAGGGCTGGCAGGGCGTGCGCAAGATCAAGACAGGCTGGGAGACAGCAGACCTATTCGCCTTTCTGACAACCGAGCCCAGCGAGCCGGTGAAGTCGGTGCACCCAAAGGCCATGCCCGTCATTCTGACCGAGCCCGACGAAATCGAGAAATGGATGACTGCCCCGTGGGAAGAGGCTCGGCGCTTGCAAAAACCGTTACCGGCGGATGCCCTTCAAATGTGTTGACGGTTTCTTTTCACATTCAAGACTTGAAATGTAGATCGACGTTCTTCAAGCGATCAAATCACACAGTTTTCTGGCGAGGCAGCCTTGGTTTTTTTCCTTTTAATATTGGTGGGACTCATAGCTTGGTTCGTTATTGCTGCAGTGCAGCGGGCCAATCGTCGGATGGCATACGCCGATCAAAAGTCCGCTGAACGCGAGCTTAGCGCGCTGCAAGGCGAGCCCCAGTTAATGCCCACATGGATGTCGAAACCTGGTCATCTGCGCGCATTCTTAGACACTGTCCAAAGAATGCTTAAAACGAGGCAAGTTCCGGAGGAATTTGTTAAACGTATTTTGCATGACGATCTAGAGTATCACCGTATTTTGCATTTGGTCACGCTAATGGAGCGCCGAGGAAATGGGATGTCGGCTCAGTTGACTGCGGCTGCGGACTACATTTGGGACAAATGGGTTATTCATGAGCACCATCAGTTAGGAATTCCAACTTGGGTGCAGAACCGGGCAGAGGTCGAAAAGTTTATGGTGCGCGTCAACGCTGACACGCGTGAAAGAGCAATCCCAGACGCTTTTTTCAGGGCCAGAATAGACGAGCGCTCCACGATTGAAGACCTTTTCCGACGCGTATCCGACGCAGAACAAAGAGGGGCATCACTTGATAAGCAAGTGATTGCCGCAGCCGACGTCATTAGTGATGAATGGGTGCTGCTAAATGAGGCAGACCAAAAATTCTTTCAAAAACAGGATGCGCTTGAAACTCTACGCGCAGGATCCGATGCGATAAAGAAGCTCCGGGAGTTCGGCTATAGACCGCCAGCGAACTAACCTCCCGATTGGTCTCCGGTGGCTATATTATAGCCTGCCCTCCATATGAGCGAAGACCAGATCCATGATGGCTTCATCGTCGGCTTGGGTGAAGCCGAGCAGTTCGCGCTGCGGATAGTCCGTCTCGGGGCCTCCGGGCACCACTCGGTCTTTGAGGCCGAAATGGTGGATGCGGGCGAGACGCGCGGCGCGGCCCCGAAATTCGACGTAGGCCTGATCAGAATTTGACCCCGCTGACATCCGCTGACGCAGCTTGACGAACATGGCCTGTGACGATCGGCGAACTCGCCCCTTGGCGGTGCGTAATGTTCCCGCGATCGGGCCGGGGTCCGCCCCGCCTTCGGCGGGCAGGTGGCGGGCGATCCGGCTATTCAGGAATGTCCGTAGGCCGTCTGCCTCGCGATCGAAGCCCGTCAGCCGGTCGTCCTGACGGACCCAGCTGCGCATGTCGGCCACGCGCTCTTCGCCGGAGGCCTTGCGATACAGGAAACGGATCGGGCGGCTGGCCGCTTTCTGGGTTTGGCGTGGTTTGCGCTTGGGCCATGGGGCACCGTCCGGTGCCAGCTGGGCCTTGATGCGGGTCTGTTGTGAACGCCGGATCCGCAACGCCAGCTGGCGCAGCAGGCGCGAGCGCTCGCGTCCGTCCAAAGTCTCGATATAGGTGGAGACGGCCTGACGATAGATCGCCAGTTCGTCAGCCCTGTCGGCCATCAGTCGACCTCATGACCGCAGGCGGCGATGATCTGATCGTCCAGCCAGACGCGGTGAAGGGGTGCACTCGGCTCGAGCGCGAACGGCACAGGCTCTATCGGTCGGGTCAGATCGTGACCGCCATCTTCGCGCAGCTTGAGAGATATGGTTTCGCTGATGGGTATGCGGATCAGGATATCTGATTTTGCATCGTCCAGTTCCTCGACCTCCCACGCCAGCCCGCCATTGGCGGCTGTGAGGGCCAGCAGATCGGGCTGCCAACGTTCGATCCAGATCAGCAGCGGAATCATGATTTCATCGAACGACCACGCACAGTCGAAGATACCCATAACGAGAGTGTACTTGTACTCAAACGCCCTGTCGGCTTGACCGCGCCCATGGGCCAGAGTGCTGCCGGACGGGATGGCGAAGTGCAGGTCTGCGGGGTTGTCTTTGAGGCCGCGATGCTGCAGCGCCTTGGTCATATGCTCGCGCAGGCTGATCAGTTTACGCATTAGTTCCGCTCCAGAAACCGATGCCACCAGCCGCGGCCAGTCAACTGTTCTCGCCACTGGACCTGTTCGGCGTTCTGACCTTCGAAGATGGATACAGCCAGTTCGCGGCGCGCGTCGCAGGACAGGATCTCGGCTCCGCGCAGGGCGTAGCCCATCTCTAGGTCGGCTTGGGTGGGGTTAGCGGGTAGCTGGCCCACCAGTTGGCAGGCCTGCAGGGCTGTCTGCGGCATCACCCTTTGCGGCGGCAGGGTCGGGGGCGTCGGGACAGATGGCGGGGCGAACAGCGCACAGCTGCCGGTCAAAGTCGCGCAGGCGAGCAATGCGGGCAGGGTCCAGAGGTTCATTCGCATCGGGTGCGCTCCTGGTCAGTGTGGAGAGGTGGGTCGCGAGACCTTGAGCGGCGGCGCTCTGGGCCAGGGTAATCTCTACCCGGGTGGTTGTGTCGCGCGCGCCCGCCGCCTCGATTGACGCGGCAGCGGCTTCGACCTTGGACTGGCTGGCCTCTGCCGTGGCGCGTTCAAGCTTGCGGCCTGCCAGATCGAACGGATCGAAGCGAAAGCCCACCACACCGAGGACCGCCACGAGAAGGGCAGTGCCGGCAATGGCAGCCAGTACCAGGCCGAGAGATCGACCAGGCAGACCAGACATCCGAGGCACAGTGAGGCGGGCCATTGGCTTATCGACCGACCTGGAATTGGGCGGGATTTCCGGCCCACCAGTCGCGAACGTCGAAACACGGGCAGTCCTTCATCCATTCATTGCGGGAGATCTTGCCGTCACGGTTCTTGTCCGGTGACAGGTCGCGGTGCCCGAGGATCTCGGCTGTGGTGTGCTTGGCCTTAAGCGTGGTCAGCAGCTGGCGCAAAGCGGCGAACTGCTTTGGCGTAAAGTTGTTTTCGGACCAGCCTTTGGCATTGATGCCGCCGACCAGACAGATACCGAGCGACACAGAATTAAACCCGCTGACATGGGCACCGACGACGCTATCGGCGCGGCCTTTTTCCACGCGGCCGTCGCGGCGGATGACATAGTGGTAGCCCACATCGTTAAAGCCGCGCTGTTTGTGCATGGCGCGGATCTCGGCCACGCCGATGTCGCGGGCAGGCGGGGTGGCGGCGCAATGGACCACCAGATATTTGACGGAGTTAAGCTTGCTCATTTCTGCCCTTCCATGCGCGCACCAGCGCAATGATGTGTTCAGCGGTTGGCCCGATGAGATAGAAGGCGATCAGCGACCCGAGCAGCAGCAGCAGCCTCTCGGCAATGGCGCGCAGATCTTCGGCGGGCATTCGCGTGATAAGGAGGTGCAGCTGCGCAAGGACGAACGCTGTCACCAGCCAGGTGAACAGACGACGCCAGAGCCATTGCGCCTCGGGTAGCGGCGTCATCGCTCGCGCTCCCGTTCCATTTGTGAGCGCATCCATGCGATGTCGGCCTGCACGGCCTTCACGCGCTCATCGATGCGCGCCAGTTCCCCGCGCGAGAGCGGCTCGATTGTGGCCTCCATGGCTTCAACCCGGTTGAACAGGGAGCCAAAAGCTAGCGTCACGCCAATGACCTGCAGGCTGATAGCGAAGATCAGTTGCATCAGATTGATGGTGAAGGTGATCGGGTTTTTCCGGGTCATGCGATCAACTCCACAGCTGGATCATGGGCGCGGGGGCGGTGCGGTTGGCATTGGCGGGGATCAGCACGACCTGGCCTGCCCGAAGGAAGGGGCCTGCATCGGCCAGATTGGGGTTTGCCTGCATGACCTGCTCGACAACCGGCGAAGCGCGGCTGGTCGTGCGCCACACCAGCTGGTCTAGCGTTTCCCCGTCCACGGCCTCGACCTTGATCATGTTCGCGGTAGCCATCAGATGACCTCGGCGATGATGCGGGTGCGGCCCAGAAAATCGCGCACGGCATAGGCGACGTTGCGCCGGTGGATGTCGATATCGACCGATAGCTCCTCGACACGCACCACACCGGCAGAGCGCGCAGATTGGCCCAGTTGGCGGTCGGCCAGGTCGGCTGCGATCACGGACTGGATGGCGCGGTGCCAGCGGATCACATAATCGGACATACCGTCGACCAGATAGCGGCCACTGACGTCATTCAGCTTGGCCGCGCCCTCGGCCTCGCGCTCGCGTTTCCAGCCGTCGAGTTCGGCCATGATGTCGATGACAGCGTTGCGGGCGACATCGCGCAGGCGTTCTGCCGTGACCGCCTGATCAATGCGCATTGCGGCGCGCAAAGCATTCAGGTCCACGTCCGGCCAGAATGGTCCGCAGTCAACCGTTCCCGAAGCGGCAGGCGTGTCGGGCGCGGGAATATTGGAAGGGGACGAGAAGGGACCGGACATGACAGGCGGAGTTTCCAGCTTCAGAAATCGCCGGATCCGGTGAAACAGGGTGGGGGGCTGGACGGGCAATCAGCATGGAGAAAACTGCTGCCGGACCAGCCCCGCCCTGCCGCCGGGGGGGCGTTGGTTTAGGCCTCGGGATTGCCCGGAGCCGGATCGGATTTTTTCAGTTCGCGCTGCAGCTTCTCGATGTCCTTTTTGACACCGACGCGGTCGTGCTTGGCGATAGCGGCCATATAGGCGTCGAGGGCCGACTGCTGGCGGTTGCGCAGATCCTCGGCGTCGTCGGGATTGGCATCGGCCAGAATGGCGCGGCCCAAGGCCTTGAACAGCTTGGCCTCGACCTCGTCGTGCAGATCGACATCGTGGTCCTTCACCAGATCCTGCAGCATGGGCAGGACGGCGGCATCGAACGCGTCGGCCTCGAGGCCGAGTTCATAGTGGTTGATCGCGGCCTCGCTGATCTGGTCGATCGCAAAGGTGATCGGGTCGCGGTTGAAGTGCGCGGGCATGGCCAGACCGAAGGTCATGGCATGTTCGAGCATGGGCAGGGCGGCCAGATAGTCACCAATATCGATCGTCCAGGCGAGCAGCTGGGTAAAGACTTGGTCCAGCGGTCCCTGCTCGGCCTTTCCTGCGGCGATCACGCCGTCGATCCAGCCCTTATAGACGGGCAGCATCAGTCGCTTGGCCTCGATCTTGCGGTCAGTGGCCTTGATGTCCTTCAGAGCGCGGCGGTCGGCTTCCAGCTGGACCACAACCTTGGCCTCGTCCGAGGTCAGGGCGATATCGTTTTGCTGTTGGGCGGCGGACAGGGCCGAAGCCCCGACAGACGCCGCGAGGAAGGCCCGCGCCTGGGCGGCTGGGCTGGTCCGGCCCGAGCGGAACGGGGGAACGGGGGCATCCTTGAAGTTGCGGACGGCCTTCTTCGGCGCAGAAGCCTTCGCCGCCTTCGCCGCCTCTGCAGCTTGGGCTTGGGCTTTCTTTTCGGCTTCGGCTTTAGCAGCAGCGGCGGCGCGGGCGGCGGGGCTCATGCGGGGTATCCTTGAGGCTATTCCAATCAGAGGGGTCGAAGGCGTGCCGATTAGCCGCCTTGCGGCACCGGCTCGTCGACGACGATGTTCTCGATCAGACAGGCGTAGTCGTAGTTTTCGACCACATAGGCGTGATTGACCGACTCATAGGTCTCGATGCGATCACGCTTGGCGTTGTCGACCAGAGTGCGACGGCGCGAGCCTTCCTGCTCATAGATGGACAGGTTATCGAGGCGGGTGATCAGGATGGTGCCTGCCGGGAAGAAGGGCACCTTGGCGACCTGCAGGCCGCCCAGAGTCTTCTTCGACAGCAGGATGTCGGTGGCCACCTTCTCGGTCGGTTTGCCTTCGGCATCGATCATCGGGAAGTATTTGTCGTGCAGCAGATCGCTGCTGACGATGGCGACCAGTTCGGTGTCATCGCGCGCCCATTCCGGCAGGAAGTTCTGTACGGCATCGAAGACCAGCGCATCGAGGTTGCGATAGTCGCCCTGGGTGGCGCGGACGTGGATGTGGTTGTTCTCCACAGTGCCGCTCTTGTAATGGCGGGTCGGGGCATTGACGCGGATCTTCTGCAGCCAGCCGATGTTGACGTCCTGCAGCAGCTGATTGGTCGCGCGGTCGGTCGTAGCCGCCGCCGAGGTGCCGTTGAAGCCGATCATGATCATGTCGCGTGCGGCTTGCTGCAGTACGTGATCGCGAAGGCGGATCTGGAAGTCCTTGAACTTGGCCCACATGTCCAGCTTGGCATAGGTCACGTGGGTGTCGAAGTTGGTCTGCTTGCAGAAGTAGGGGTTTGCGTCCAGCGAGGTCGGGTCGCGGGTCGCGCGATCCGCGCTGGAGGTATCCGTGCGGCCCGCGATCGTACCGGCAGCGCCAAGACCCAGGGCCTCGCCCGACTGCTCGTCCACCGGCACAAGGTTGATCTTGCCCAGGAATTCCGAGCTTTCACGCTGCTTGTCGATCAGCGTCTGCTGGACCGAGGGATCGACGGCGAACTTTTTGCCTTCCGAGACGGTGCTGGCTTCGACCTGGTTCAGTTCGGCCTGACGCGACAGGTAGCTGGAATAGAGCAGGCGGGTTTTGGTCTTCATGATCGGGGTCCGGTGCGGTGTGAGCGTTGGGGCGTCGGGCGAAAAGGATCAGCAGTCGGCCAGAAGTTGGCCGTCGCCGCCGTTGTGGGAGGGGCGGCGCGTATAGGCACCGTTCGGGGTTTCTTCGAGCGCTTTGGTCAGCGTGCCGAGGTCGGTTTCGATCTTGGCGAAACGAGCGTTGTTGGACTGGGCATTTTCGGCAAACAGCGCCTTCAACTCGGTGCCGAACTGGGTGAAGGCGGTGGCCAGAGCAGCGGTGTCGGTTTGAGCGGTGGCCGCGACCGGCGCAGGGGTGGTGCTGGCCTGCACAACGGGGGCAGGGGCTTCGGGCTTGGTGCCGGCATTGAGGCCGAAGGCGCGGGCGAAGGCGGCCATCAGCCTATCGAGTGTCAGTCCGTCAGACTTGGTGTCATCGGTGGCGTCGAAGTTCAGGTCAGTTTCATAGGCGGCGCTGAAGACGCTGCTCTTATGATGTTTGCGGGCGTCCAGTTCGGCCTTCAGCGTGGCCGCGAACGGCTCTTTGCTGGTGGCCGAGAACGTCAAAGCTTCGGTGCCGAGCGACGCCGGACTGTCGGTGACGGCCAGACCCATCAGATAGGCCTTGCCGGTGTTGGAGAAGTTCGGTTCAACCTCGATCGAGGTGAACTTCTTCTGGCGGGCCTTGTTGAATTTGATCAGGTCTTCGGTCGGGTCGATCTGGGCGAACAGGGCCAGACGCTTTTCGGTCTTGCCGTCGATCTCGATCTCGACCTCTTCGGTCTTCAGCGCCAGCACGTCACCGTACATTTTGAACGGGCCGTCAGCGGTCGGGCTGCGGATGTGTTCCATGTTGACGCGGGCCGCATAGGTGTCCGGATTGTAGGACGCCGCCATCTGTTCCAGCCAGACACGCTCGATGATGCGGCCATCGGATGCGGTTGCGCCTTCGACGGCGACACGGAAGAAGCGAGCGGTCTTTTCGGCCATGACGGTTCCTGAACGGTCCTGAATGGTGTGTGCCCGTCGCAGGCGGGCCTTAAGAGCCTCAAGACGGGCGTGTCTGGCCTGTTTTCTCAAGCTGGGCGTGTTGTCAGGGGCGCTCCGTACAACAGCCGCCGGTCAGGGCACGCAGGGCGGGCGGTTAGCGTCCGCTGCATGCGAATGAAGCCGATCAAACAGGACGGACCAGAACCAGGCGGACCCGATGATCTGGGGGCGCTGCTGGCCTCTTGTGGTGGGTTCGGCTTTCCGGTCACAGCACTGCTGGACGAACGGCGCGCGGCCAAATTCCTTTATTGGTCTATGTGGCGGCTGACCGATATCGCCACCCTGCTGAAGTTGCCCGAGGGCACGATCGCCAGCTGGAAGAGCCGCGACAAATGGGACGAGGCCAGCCCGCTGGAGCGCATGGAGGGCGTGACCGAGGCCCGCTATGTCGCTCTGACCATGAAGGCGGCGAAGACCGGCCTTGATTTCAAGGAGATCGATCTGCTGTCACGGCAGGCCGAACGCTTTGCGCGCATTCGGCGCTATCAACAACCGGGGGGGCATGAGGGCGACCTGAACCCGAAGGTCGCAAACCGCAATGTAGGGCCGAAGAAGAAGCCCGAGAAGAACCACATCACGCCCGAGCAGACGGCCATTCTGAAGGCGGCGCTGGAAAAGCTGATGTTCGGCTATCAGGAGATCTGGTGGTCGAAGCGCGATCTGCGCAACCGCATGATCCTGAAGTCGCGTCAGATCGGCGCGACCTACTATTTCGCGCTGGAGGCGCTGATCGTCGCGCTGGAGACCGGCAAGAACCAGATCTTCCTGTCGGCGTCAAAGAACCAGGCCCATGTGTTCAAGGGCTATATCCGCGCCTTTGTGATGAAAGAGATCGGGGTCGAACTGACCGGCGATCCCATCGTCATCGATCGCGGCACCGACGAAAACGGGCAGCTGCTGGACCAGCCCGAGTTGATCTTCCTCGGCACCAATGCGCGCACGGCGCAGGGCTATCACGGCGATTTCTACTTCGATGAATTCTTCTGGGTCTACGGCTTCGAGACGCTGAAGAAGGTCGCGTCGGGCATGGCGATGCAGAAGCGGTATCGCAAGACCTACTTCTCGACGCCGTCATCGATCACCCATGAAGCCTTCAAGTTCTGGAACGGCGACGAGTGGAACAAGAAGAGACCCAAGGATAAGCGCCAGCTGTTCGACGTTATGTCGGCGGCGCTGCACCAGGACGGCATTATCGGGCCGGACAAGATCTGGCGCCACAAGGTCACGATCGAGGACGCCCAGCGCATGGGCTGCGATCTGTTCGACCTGGACGAACTGAGAGACACCTACACCGCAGCAGAGTTCGAGAACCTGCTGATGTGCGGCTTTGTCGATGACACGTTGTCCGTATTCCCGATGCACATGGTCGGGCCATGCATGGTGGATCCGCGCGACCAGTGGCCGGACGTCGACCAGGCGCGGATCATTTTGGGGGCAGGCCGACCCTATGCGGGCGAGGTCTGGCTGTCTTATGACCCGAACGGCGAGAGCGAGAATGCCGACAAGGCTGCGTTGGTGGTTGTGGCACCGCCCAAGGTGGCGGGCGGCAAGTTCCGTGTGATCGAGCGTCGCCAGTTCTCCGGCAGCCGCTTCGACGAACAGGCCGAGGTCATCCGCAACTACACCCAGCGGTACAACGTCACGAAGATCGATATCGACAAGACCGGCATCGGCGACGCCGTCTTCCAGCTGGTGCAGACCTTCTTCCCCAGCGTGGTCGGCCACATGTACGACGCCTTCCTCAAGACCCAGATGGTCTTCAAGGCGTTGGATGTCATCACCAAAAACCGCCTCGAGTTCGATCACGAGTTTAAGGATCTGGCCAGCGCACTGATGTCGATCCGCCGGACCCTGACGGCCTCGGGCCGCAAGGTGACATACGAGGCGGGCCGGACCCGCGAGGCAGGCCACGCCGATCTGGCGTGGGCGCTGCTGCAATCCCTGATCAACGAACCCATCGCTGCTGCCATCGGCGCGGACAGCGGCACAAAATCTACCGTGGAGATATACGGCGATGACTAAAGCCCCGATCGCGAAAGCCCGTAAGACCGAAGCCACGGCCAGCGCCTTTGCTCTTGGCGATGCCGAGCCGGTGCTGAACCGGCGCGACCTGATGGAGGGGCTGGATTGCTGGGAGGTTCGCGGCCTGAAGGGGACCTATTATCAGCCGCCGCTGCCGCTGGATGTCCTGTCGAAGGCGGGTAATGCCACCTCGCACCATTCGAGCGCCTTCCGCGTCAAGGTGAACCAGCTGATGCGCGACTTCATCCCGCACCGCATGCTGGACCGAGCAACATTCGAAGGCCTTGTGCTGGATCATCTTGTCCTCGGCAATTTCTATGTCGAGCGCGTGGACAACATGCTGAACCGCCCGATGGCGCTGAGGCGTTCGCTGGCCCGCTACACACGGCGCGGCGTCGAGGATGGCAGCTTTGTGTTTCTGTCCGGCTGGCGTGATGAGCACTGGTTCAAGCCGGGATCCGTCTATCACGGCATGCAGCCCTGGCTGGATCAGGAGATCTATGGCGTGCCGGAATATCTGAGCGCGCTGCAGTCGGTGTTCCTGAATGAAGGCGCGACCCTGTTCCGCCGCCGCTATTACATCAACGGCGCGCATGCCGGGTTCATCATGTATGTCGGCGAAGGCGGGCTGACCGAGGGCGATGCCGAGGCGCTGAAGCAGGCGATGAAGTCGACCAAGGGCGTCGGCAATTTCCGCTCGATGTTCGTCCATCTGCCGCAAGGCAAGAAGGACAGCATCCAGCTGCTACATCCGGGCGAAGCCGCCGCCAAAGACGAGTTCATGGGCATCAAGAACACCACGCGCGACGACACGCTGGCCGCGCACCGTGTGCCGCCCCAGCTGCTGGGCGTGGTGCCGGCCAATGCCGGCGGCTTCGGCGATGTCGAAAAGGCCGATGCCGTGTTTTACCGCAACGAGATCCAGCCGCTGCAGCAGCGTTTCCTCGCGCTCAATGACTGGCTGGGGATGGAAGTGGTGCGGTTCAGAGACAGAGAACTGATATTGTGAGGGCGGCGAGGCCTCCTACTGCTAGTTGCCCCCGAACCGTGAAAATGTACCCTGACGTCATTAGGCTTTGATGAGCGTTTAACGGCCGTGCTCAATTGACTATATCGCCCAGGAAGAAGGGAGCGGCCGTGAAGTATCAAGACGATTGGCGCGCTCCCTGACGATGGACGGAGCGTGTATGTCCAGCAGCCGGACAGCTGAAGCCCGCGTCATTGGTCGTAGGTCAGACGCTGTGGTTTGCGGTCGCGTACTTCCGATTATATTCGAGGCTTGTGCGTAGAGTTCAGCAGCCTCTAACATCTCGTTTGCAAACGTGTCGGCTGGTATCACCGAGCTTGAGCTAGCGATGTCTCTTAAGCGGCCAGCCCATCGAGCTTGGTGCACTTGCAAGTCGCTTAATAGCAAGGTGTAAGCGACTGAATGCTGGTCCGACGAGACGTTCTCGATAACTAGTTTAATATCGGGCAGAAAATCAAAGTTTAGGGTAGGGGCGGTTGGCTCAGGATTGTTCCCAGCACTAATTGTCGTGCGTGAGGCAACAATCCATTGTTTGCGCAATGCTCGATAGCTGGTTTCGGCGTAATCGCCGATCTGAGACATAGCAGATGGCATGACTGCTAATGATGCTCGCAAGCGACGCGCTCGGCGCTGAGCCTCCAGCTCGTCCGAATGTCGGATTTGCCTCATCACCATGGTCCCGGCAAAACCTGCCGACAGCAAAGCGAATGAGCCAGCCAATAAAGTCTGCCACTCTTTCACTGCCTCGAAGACCATGAACGCATACCGATCCCCGTCCGATAGCTGCGCCTCTAGATTTGGCATCAGAGGGTCCAGTAAGATCGGAAGTGGTCCACCGAGCAGAGCGATGATGGCTAGACCAAAAAGCTGACCTTTAAACGGCTTTGCCATTGTACCGCTCTCCTACAACAAGCCGACCGTGATTTACGCATCGAATCGTTCGATCCAGTCGGCAAGCCATCCCGAATGCGGTGGCCAGGGTGTTAGCGCACCCCAGCCGCCGAGCCGTAACTCGACACATCGGAGGGTGGCCACCCTCGTCATGCCCCGCTGCCAGTCAACCGGCGCGGGCGACATATCGTTGAGTCGCAAGTGAATTCAACCAAATATAGCAAAGTTTCGCCGGTGCGCCCGGTCGCTCCCTACATCGGAGGAAAGCGGGCACTGGCCAAGCGGATCTGTGCCTTGATCGAGGCCACGCCTCACCAGCTGTATGCCGAGCCGTTCGTCGGCATGGGCGGCGTGTTTTTCCGCCGCCGCCTGAAGCCGAAGGCCGAGATCATCAATGACTGGAATGGTGAACTGGTAAACCTGTTCAGGTGCATGCGGGCGCATCCTGCCGCGCTGACGGATCTGATCGCCTGGTCTTTCTCTTGCCGCGCCGATTTCGAGCAGCTGAAGCGGGCCGATGTCTCGATGATGACCGATCTGCAGCGCGCGGCGCGGTTTGTCCAGCTGCAGAAGACGGCGTTCGGCGGGCGGGTGAGGGGACAGACGTTCGGCGTCTCGCTGGATGGGCGTTCACGGTTTTCCTCCAGCATCGTGTCGAAGGATCTGATCGCCGCCGGTCAGAGGTTGGAAACCGTCACGATCGAAAACCTGGACTGGTCAGCCTTCATCGATCGGTACGATCGCGACGGGGCGCTGTTCTATCTCGACCCGCCGTACTTTGGTTGCGAGCGCGACTATGGCGATGGCTTCGATCGGAGCCAGTTCGAACGGATGGCCGACCAGCTGGCCCGCATCAAGGGTCGGTTCATCCTGTCGCTCAATGACAAGCCCGAGGTGCGCGAGATCTTCGACCGCTTCAAGATCGATGCCGTCACCACGACTTACGGCATCAGCGGCAAAGGTGCCACCGAGGCCAGAGAGGTGATCATCACCGGCAGTTGACCGAGCGCGCCCGACCTTGGTTGGTCTGGGGTCGGGCCGTCCTGCGCGGTCGGCCAGAACATAACATGAACAATTGATTTGAACGGTGTGGGCCAGCGACGCTACATCGCGGCTGGAGCACACTATGACGATCTTACCGATTAAAACCTGGACGCCAGAAAACTTGACCGCTCGGATGGTGGTTGCCCACCGCGAGTTGGTCCTCATGATTCACTGTGTCGGCTGCCGGTGCCTTAAGGAAATCGACCCTTGGCGGATCGCATCACGCTGTGCCGATGATCCGCTTCGTGATCTTCGTTGGCGCTGCGATCGGTGTGGGGTGTACGCGCGTGAACTCACAGTCGAGCGGCGCACGGCGAGTCAACATCGCTGCCTGCTGGTCATCCCGATCACTAGCCGGTGCTGGGATGCTGGCCACCAAGACGCGCAGCAGGCCGCACTCCGTCGGGCACGACCGGCCAAATGATCGAAATCGAGCCCTAAGGCCGTTTTTAGCCGTTTCGCCCCAAAGCCCGCGCTTTTCCCCCCGCGCCACCCGCGGGCTTTTTGTCCCAGTTTTCTTGCATCTTCCGGACGCGCTTGAGGCGCTGTCGATATGCGTGGATCGGAGAGGCAGGGGGGGGGAAGACGCTTGCATTTCCTTGCAGGGCTATGCGGCTGCTGCTTGGGTATCCTCGTCGAACGAATAGTTATCAATGGCTTGAATAACGGCGCCGAGAGTATCGACCGTGCCTCGATGTTCAAGATAATCGCTATAGGCCTTCTCGGCATTTACGAGCAATTGATCATAAAACACGACCCGTGCTTTGTTCGGCACAAGCGACTGAATAACGCGGTCCTTACCTCCTGGATTCCCCCATTCGCGAGGCGGTTTTCCAAGTACGAACACGATTTCGACAGTTTCGTGCGGATTGTTTTGCTGCTCTAATATTCGCATCATTCCGGATAAATATTTCTCCGACTGATCAAGCATTTCCGACCGAGTAACAATTCGCTCAGGGCGTTTGAGCTCGATTATCACGTGTTCACCAGCGGCTTTTCGATATCCGATATCAAGGCGGCCCTTTTTCTCGTCATCTGGCAGGTCAGCTGTCACTTCATCAAACATGGATAACACTCGCTTCTCCATGATCTCAGTGCCTTCTGTCCGCTCCCAAGAGGGATCTAGAAGCCATAGATGATCGAACAAATACTGCTGGATAGCCTTTTCAAGCGCATTATCGTCTACCTTCTCTCGAAGGGTCTGGATAACTTTTATCCGTTGTTGGACAATTTGCCCGTACAAATTTGCCTCTAGGCCATCAAGTTCCTGGAATATGTCGAGCACCGACAAAAGGCTATCGTCAGAGATGTTATCCAAGGCGTCCAAGTTCTCGTGGAGCCGATAAAACTCGAAGCCAAGGACCGCATGCTTGATGAGCTGCTTTTGCTCGTCAAGCCTGTCCATTTCTATTCGATTTAGCTTGCCCAGCCATTTCTGTGCTCTCTTGCGCACTGGCGCTTTTAAGCCATCCATCCAAGCTTTAACGGCCGGGATATCCATAGCCTTTTGAGCACCCGCTTCAGCGCGTAAGTCACCCCATTGATTCTGGATATTCTTTAGTTCTTCGCCAATGAAGGCCTTTAGAAGTTGATATCTCTCATCGTCTTCTACGAGCTTCTGCCTGCTACTAGTGGCGGCATCATCGTCACGGACAGTTCCCTGCCCATCGTAAAGATCTAAGCCTTCGACATTTATCTCGCCAATGAGATAGTTGGCGTAGACTCCGCGCTCAGAGAAATCGCTAAGGATATCCTCTTGGGCCATCTTACCTCGAATGAAGATGGCAATGCGGTTAAGGTTTTCGCCTTCCTCATCGCGGAGTTGACCAGACTCCTTTACTGTTCCTAACCATCCTGAAAAACCAAGGCGTACAAGCTCATCGGGCAACTTTCGCACAGTCTTGTGCTGTACATTTGAGGTTAGTAATTCAGTTTCGGATTGATCGCCATATGTCCAGAGATATTGGACCTTGCTGTAGTAATCGCGGTCCGCGGGGGTGACTTCCTGACCATCAACCAAAACGTGGAAGCCGTGCTTAGGGCCAAGAATTGAGAAGCGTCTTGCTACGCGCTTGCGCAGTGCTTTGGTAGTAGCGGCAGTTTGTTTGTGGCGAAGCTCGGTAAGGGTGATGCGGGTGCCATGCGTAAAGTCGATGGCGTCAGTACTAACCGCTGCTGGACTATAAGTACCGCTTCCTCCAGACGCACCGATTTTCTCTCTGATATCATCAAGGCGCATCTTGAAGGCGCTTTTTTCCCCGTCCTTTGCAGTTTCTACCACCACTGTGCCTGCAATCGAAAACAGCGAAAGTTTGCCTATTCCCTTTCGGCCCATAGGCTTCCGATTTTTGGCAGTAAGCCCCGGTTGAAAATCTCGACGGCGGTGACCTACCCGGAGAAACCGGTCGTTGACCTCTTTCGAGGTCATGCCAGTTCCATCATCGGATATGATGATCCGATCCTCCACACGATTCCAGTCAACAGTGACCGTTTCTGCGTCAGCATCCCAAGCATTAGCCACGATCTCTGAGAGGACCGAAGGCACATTGCTATACAGGTTGATGCCCAAGTGCTCTAGGGCATTTAGGCTGATCGTCAGTTCGAATTGCTCACCCATACGTTGCTCGCCCCCAAATGCGTTTTTATTGAGCGAGCAATAGCACGAGACAGCTTCACAGGAACAGCGTTACCTATAAGTCGCCCTAAGCGAGTGAAATGAATCCGTTCACCAGGGGCGTGAAATGCGTAACTCGGTGGGAACGACTGCAAAATCGCGCCTTCGCGAAGGCTGAGGGCACGGTGTTGGGTGGGGTGTCCGAAGCGCCCATTTCCAAACCCGTAAAACTGCGTTGTGATGGTTGGGGAGGGTTCATCCGATTTCATGCGGCCGTACACGCTTCGGTAACCGTGACCAGATTCGGCAACGTGGCAAGCGGCGCGTAGATCTTTATCCCAGTCGTGCCATGTGCCTCCCGGCTTGGACGCAATAATACGCCGCATATTGAGCGGCGAAAGCGCACTAGCTCGATGGAGCGGATCAGTCGCATCGATTTGGCCCGCATCTAAAGGGGCCAATTCTCCAATTGCGTCAGCCACAGTAAGATAGGCGTCGGCTGTGTGTGAAGGACCCTCGAGTTCAATCGCCCCGTATCGTGATGCGAGAAGGACGAGCCTTTTCCTCCTTTGAGGGACTCCATAGTCAGGTGCGTACACCACATCGTGCCAGACTTTATAGCCATCTTTCTTTAATTTGGACACGAACGACCTGAATATTTCCCCGCCTTTGAAATCTAATAACCGAGGAACATTCTCCATAGAGACGATATCGGGCTTCACTGCTGTAATGAGATTTCCATACTTGCCTACAAGCGTGTAATTCGGATCTTCGTTCTTTTGATTGTAGGTAGAGAACGGCTGACAGGGCGCGCAGCCGACCAAAATGGATGGCTGATTTGCAGGAAACAACTCAGCTAGTTCCTTTGCTTCCATCGAAGCTATATCTTTTCGGATGAATGGGGCCTTATTGTTATGCTCAAATGCATAACGGCACCGCTCATCGACATCGATCCCAGCCGCGACTTTGAAGCCTTCAAGTCGGAAGCCGTGGGCTAGCCCGCCAGCGCCGCAAAATAGATCTACAACCGTCCCAAGGTGAGACGAGCTTGGCGTGAAAGCGGGGAGTGGTGCGGATTCCATGAGGGGCCTTAGCATCGATTCTAAATCGCATTGTATAAAACGATGACGTTTTGGCGAAACCAGCAATTGACCGTTCGCTGCTTTGCCCGACCTCATTCACGTTGAGTGAGGAGGCATTAGGGGCATGCTGCCGACGTCCATAAAATACGGCACTATAAGTTTTACATCTCTGCTAATAAGAATTTGTATTCGTTGACGTTTTTGTTTTCCTGTTTTGCAGGTAACTATTTGTTTTTCTTCAACTCTTCCCCGCCTTCTAAGCGGACGGTTGCAGGTTCGAGTCCTGCAGGGCGCGCCAGATTTGGCCCATGATGGATACCGCAGGCACCTCCCAGAGGCGTGAAGGCTACAGGTGTCTGGCTAAGGTGCGGCTTTTTCGCGGGTGATGTCGACCGAATAGCCGATAGCTCGAAGCGGATTGCCGCGAAGATCGGAAATCACACTGGCCACGGCGCGTATCCATGCGACCTTGCCGTCATCGCGAATGATCCGGAACTCCCGCGCATAGTCCTCTCCCTTGGGCGCAAGTTCGTGCGCGATCTGGCTGATATCCCGCTTTTGGGCGGCATCTTCAGGATGAATTAGGGCGAGGAAGTCCGAGATCCGGTGAGCGGGTTTGGACGGGCTTCGGCCCATGACCTCATACCAAGTCGGGTCGCAGTACAAACTGCCCGAGGCCAGATCCAACTCCCAGATGCCCAATTTGCCTGCGCGTGAGGCAATAGCCAACCGCTTTTGACTGCGGCGCAGCTCTTCGGAAACCCGATATGACTCCGTGACGTCACGCGAGATACACAGGATAGAGGATACCCTGCCGCCCGGCTCACATTTGGGCGTCAACAGGCTGTCCCAAACCTCGATACGGCCCTTCTCGTCGTGGCTGGGTCCGACAAATCGGGCGGTTTCTCCTGACAAAGCCTGTTCAAGCGCCGCTTCTGCCTGGGACCATACATCTCTGGGCAGGAGTTTGATCCATTCCTGACCAAACCCGCCAGCTGGGTCGATGTTCAGAATTCGGCACCCGGCGGCGTTGGCGTATTGAACATGGCCATGGGGGTCGAGCAACTTGATGCAGTCGCTACTGACGTTCAGGAGCATCTGCTGGATTTGATTATGGGTGGTCAGATCGCGGTGAAGAGATTTCGAGTCATGTATGTCGGCCGTGGTGCCCAACCAAAGGGGGGCGTGGTCGTCGCAGTCCAATTTCTGCACCGTCACCAGAGCCCATCGACCATTGGGGAGCCTGCACTCGAAGTTGGTCACGCTATCGATGCCGGCCAGGCGCGAAACGAGTGCGGACGCGTCGGCGCGGTCCCGCTGATCGAAAAGTTGGGAAAAAGTCGAGGCAGGAACGGACAGCAGGCCAGACCAACACGGACTAAGGTGCCTAATCATTCCCTGCTGATTAAAAACAACTGTCGGTGATTTAAGTATCTTGACGAGCTCGCTGAGAAATTCGGGCGAGCAGCGCGTAGGCAATATGTTGTCCAAATCCGTTACCATGACCACAAACAGTTATGTCACTTCGCCTGCTTAAAACTTAGGCTTATTCAATGAATATAGAGGACTTATAGTTGTTTCGATTTTAAAAAATGTTGAAGCAATACGGTCTGGCTGGAACTATTTTTAATTTAGTGAAAGTCGCGTGAGCTGGGCAGTACTCGGACGTTTCTGGGGTGGTGGTGCGAAGGATGTCGCGGAGGCTGGGGATGAGCCACCACATCGGCGCGGGCCAGTTGGATGTCGGTCTGATGGTCTTCTGAGAGGCGCGACAATTCCTCGGACCGGTCGATGATATGGCGGGCGATGATATGCACCACGCCTTCCTTGCTTTTCTCGACTACGCCTTCGACCTGCATCAGGCGCGAGGCCATGACTTCGCGGCGGTACTGCTCGAACATCCGCGCCCACAGCACCACATTCACCACGCCGGTCTCATCTTCCATGGTGACAAAGATGGCATTGCCCTTGCCGGGGCGCTGGCGGATCAGCACTACGCCTGCCACCTGGACCAGGGTGCCGCTGCGTTTGGATTCTGCGCCTCGACAGGTCAGCACCTTGCCGCCGAATGCAGGGCGAAGCAGCGCCATAGGGTGCGCCTTTAGCGACAGGCGCGTGACCTGATAGTCGGCAGCCACATGTTCGCTGAGTGGCATAGAGGGCAGATTGGCATCGGGCTCGGCCCCCAGTTCACGCGCTTGGGCGGCGGCAAACAGGGGCAGGGGATTATCATCCGGCAGACGCCGCACGGCCCATAAGGCCTCGCGCCGATCCATTCCCATAGAGCGGAAGGCATCCGCATCGGCCAGTTTTCGCATCGCCGCAGCGGGCAGTTTGGCGCGGCGGGCCAGACTCTCGATATCGTGCAGCGGGCCTTGCAGGCGGGCAGTACACAGGGCCTCGGCCCATGATTGTTTGAAACCGTCGATCTGACGCAGGCCCAGCCGGACCGAGGGGGCGACACGATGCCCTTCGAGGCTGTTGTCCCAATAGCTATAGGCCACATCGATAGGGCGGATTTCCACGCCGCCGATTTCCTGCGCCTCGCGTACGATCTGGGCGGGGGCGTAAAAGCCCATGGGCTGGCTGTTCAGCAGAGCGCAGGCAAAGGCGGCGGGGTGATGCTTCTTCACCCACGCGGAGACATAGACCAGCTGGGCAAATGACGCGGCGTGGCTTTCGGGAAAGCCATAGGACCCAAAGCCCTTGATCTGGTCAAAACAGCGCTGGGCAAAGTCGCGGTCATAGCCGCGCTCGACCATGCGTTCGACAAAGCGGGTTTCATAGGTGTGCAGCCTCCCGTCGCCGCGAAAAGTCCCCATGGACTTGCGCAGACCATTGGCTTCGGCGTCGGAAAACTGGGCGGCGACCATGGCCAGCTTCATCGCCTGTTCCTGAAACAGGGGCACGCCCAGCGTCTTGCCAAGTACCTGTTTCAACTCGTCCGGCGCGCCGTATTCGGGGGCGGGTGAGGCATAGACAACCGGCTCTTCGCCATTGCGACGGCGCAGATAGGGGTGGACCATGTCGCCCTGAATGGGACCGGGACGCACAATGGCGACCTGAATGACCAAATCATAAAGCCGACGCGGTTTCAGACGCGGCAGCATGTTGATCTGGGCGCGGCTTTCCACCTGAAACACGCCGATGGAATGGCCGCGACACAGCATGTCATAGACGACCGGATCGTCCTGCGGGATGGAATGCAGGTCTTGAACCGCGCCCTGATGGTCGCGCATCAGATCCAGCGCCTTGCGGATGCAGGTCAGCATGCCCAGCGCCAGAATGTCGACCTTCATCAGGCACAGGGCCTCGATGTCGTCCTTGTCCCATTCGATATAGGTGCGGTCGGCCATAGCCGCGTTGCCGATAGGCACGATCTCGTCCAGCCGGTCCTGCGTCAGGATGAAGCCGCCGACGTGCTGGCTCAGATGGCGCGGAAAGTTGAGCAGCCGCGTGGCCATGGCGACGGTGCGCTGGATCATCGGATTATCGGCGGCCAAGCCAGCCTGTTCGACGTGTTTTTCGCCGATTTCCGCACCCCAGCTACCCCAGTGGCTGGACGCCATGCGGGCGGTGATGTCTTCGCTGAGCCCCAGAACCTTGCCCACCTCGCGGATGGCACTGCGGGGACGAAAATGGATGACGGTGGCGGCGATGCCCGCGCGATGGCGGCCATAGCGCTCATAGATGTGCTGGATGACTTCTTCGCGCCGTTCGTGTTCGAAATCGACGTCGATATCGGGCGGCTCGTCGCGGTCATCGGACAGGAAGCGCTCGAACAACAGGTCAGAGACGGCGGGGTCCACCGAGGTGATGCCCAGCACATAACAGACCGCCGAGTTGGCCGCCGAACCGCGCCCTTGGCACAAAATACCCTTTTCGCGCGCCACGCGGACGATGTCATAGATGGTCAGGAAATAGGGGGCGTAGTCCTTTTGCGCGATGAAGCGCAGCTCTTTCACCAGCAAGTCGGCCACCTTGGGCGGCACCCCCAGCGGATAGCGGATGGAAGCATGACGACGCGTCAGGTCTTCCAGCCAGTCCTGAGAGTTCCAGCCCTTGGGTGTCGGTTCGTGCGGGTACTGATAGCTGATTTGCGACAGATCGAAGGTGATGCGCGACAGGAAGTGCTGCGTCTCGGCGATGGCTTCGGGCGCATCGCGAAACAGGCGGGCCATTTCCGTGGGCGGTTTGAGCCAGCGTTCGCTGTTGGCCTCAAGGCGGCGACCGGCATCTTCTATGGTGGTGCCCTCGCGGATGCAGGTCAGCACGTCCTGAAGATCGCGTTCCTCGGGGCTGTGGTACAGCACATCATTGACGGCCAGCAGCGGCGCGCCTGTCCGCTGTGACAGGGCGCGCAGACGGGCCAAACGTCGCCGGTCATCCCCACGACGCAAGACGGTGGCCGCCAGCCAGACAGCGCCGGATGTGGCCGTCTGTAGTCGCTGGATCAGGTTCGCCAGATCACAGCCCCCATCCGGCGGCATGACGATCAGGGACAGGTGCTCGGCCGGCAGCAAGTCATCCAGATAGAGCAGGCACTCGCCCTTTTCGGCGCGGCGGTTGCCCAGTGTCAGCAGGCGGGTCAGCTGCCCCCAGCCCTGACGGTTCTGCGGATAGGCTAGAAGGTCAGGCGTGCCGTCGCTGAACACCAGCCGCGCGCCGGTGATCAGGTGAAAATCTGCGGCGCGGCGTTTGATCTCTTCGGACAGGGCCGGATCGGACAGCGGGTCCTCCACATAGGTGAACTCTCCCGGTCCGCTGCCGTCGCGCAGTTTGTCTGGCGGGGGCAGGCCGTCTTTGCGCAGATCACGCAGGGCGCTCCATGCCCGCACCACGCCCGCGACCGAGTTGCGGTCGGCCAGCCCCATGCCGGTGTGCCCGCGCAACAGGGCTGTCAGCACCAGATCCTTGGGGTGCGAGGCCCCGCGCAGGAAGGAATAGTTGCTGGTGACAGCCAGCTCCGCATAGTCGGGAACGGGGGCCGCGCTCATGGGAACAGGCCGTGGATGTACCAGCGCGGCTCGGGCGTCTGGCCATAAAGACCCTGCCGGAACAGCCAGAAACGGCGGCCATCGGTGTCTTCGACGCGGTAATAGTCGCGGGTACGTTGATCGGGCGCGCGCCACCATTCACCGGCGATGCGTTCCGGTCCTTCGGAGCGGGCCACATGGTGCAGCACGCGCCGCCAACGAAAGCGCAGGGGCGAGCCATCGGGCACCTCGGCCAGGGTTTCGACCGGCTGGGGCGGGCTGAAGATTTGCAGGGGGCGAAGAGGCGGTTCCTCTGCGTGCGGTGCGGGCCAGTCCGAGGTGCGGGCCTGTGCCTTGAAGGCCGGATGCAGGCGCTGGGCGCGTTCGGGAATATAGGAGGCGTGGCTGACGAAGCGCAGCACGGCATCGGCCCCCAGCCGCGCGGTCAGCCGGTCGATCAGTTCTCCAAAGGCCTCGTCCGTCAGTTCATCATCGCCATCCAGCCCCTGCTGGCGGTCGGACAAAGTGTCGGCAGCCGTGACGGAAAGCCGGATTTGGTCAAAGCCGAAACCCGCCTCGATAGGATAGGCCATGGCGGCCATCCGTTCACTGAACAGGCGCAGCACGCTTTTGACGTCGCGGGTCGGGTGTCCGGTCAGGACTTCGACATGGCGTACCACGCCATCCACTCGGAAAAAGCCCGCTTCGAACCCGCGACCCCCTTGCCCTGTCAGGGCCAGACGCACGGCGGTTTCCTCCATCAGGTCCGACAACACCCGCTCTATGTCCTCGGGCGCGGCGATGGGCTCGAAGAAGATGCGGTCGCTGACCAAGGGGGCAGGTGGTCGGTAAGGTGTAATGCGCACATCCTCGTCGCCAAGAATGCGGGCCAGCCGCGCGGGGAAGTCGGTGCCGAAACGGGCGGCGAGGGGACCGCGTGCGCGATCATCCAGATCACCGATGCGCTTTAGTCCCGCACGGCGCAGAGCCTGCTCATCGCGCGCGGAAATCTCCAGCGCCCCGACCGGCAGTTGGCGCACGGCGGCGCGATCCTGCCCAAACTCATAGCGACCTTGGCGACCAAAACGACACAGGGCGCGGGTGGCGTGGGGTGTGCTGGCTATAGCCTGACGCAGTTGTAGCCCCATACGCGCAGCACGCTGGGCGGTGGCCTGCATCAGGCCGTCTTCGCCACCGAAAAGATGGTCACAGCCGGTAATGTCCAACACCAGACCGTGGGGCGCATCCAGTGCGATCATCGGGGTAAAGCGCCCGAAATCGCGCAGAACCTGTTCCAGCAGGGCCTGATCGTGATCGGGCTGATGCACCACGCTTTCCAGCTGGGGCAGGCGCGCTTGGGCGTCGGCCAAGGTCATGCCGGATGACAGGCCCGCGCGGGCAGCCTCGAGATCGACCGCGGCCAGTTTCAGCGCGCCGCCGACCTTTTCGACAAAGACGATGGGGGCTGCTTCAGGCGCTTCGCCGCCACGGGATGACCGTATCCGCAATAGCCGGTCGGACGGGAGCCACGGAAACCAGATCGCCAGATAGCGGCGCCGGTTCGACAAAAGCACGTCGGTCACGGTTCCACTCCAAAATCCAGCGACGGGGGGCACCACCGCCGCGCTGACGCTGCAAGGTGACGGAGAAACAGGGGTGGCCGGGGCTGTTGGCCTCCAGTGCGACAGAGGGGCCAGAGGCGACGGACCAGCGGCTTTCAGAGGCCGTGGCCATCACCTCTGCGGCGGCACGGGCCAGAAAGCAGGTGCCGCCTCCGGTCTTGGCTGCCATCAACAGACGTTTGGTGGCGGTCAGCGTCAGGGCCGGACTTTCGCCCCAGCTGCTGAGCAGAACCGCGCCCACAGCAGGACTGCGCAGCGCCTCTTCGCCAATAGACAGCAGGCTTTTCATATCCCGCGCCCGCACCAGCAAAAGATCATCGGGGTTCAGCCCCATTTCGACCAGACCGGGCGCATAGGGCCGGCCAACCTCATGGCTGACCATGTCCTGTATGGCCCAGACCACAGGCTTGCCCTTGGCCATGGCCATCGACAGGCCCAGACCAAAGCCGTTCATCGCTACGCCATCGGCGGGAGTGGCGGCATAAAGGTCATGGACGGCTTGCGCGGCCAGCGGTACGGGCAAGACCCCGCCGGAGGCGGATTGGGGTTCAGACGACGGATGAACCTCCAACAGCGCAACCTGCTGTTTGAGACGAGACAGTCGTTCTGACAATGTGCTCTTGTTCTCCATTTGTTCTCATTACCACCGGCTCTCAAGGCAGATCAAGAGAACATTGTCAGAGTCGTGTTCGATGATGGTCATAAGGAGATTGCGGCGAAAATAAGCGAAACAATACGCCACCGCATGCATTCCATTGAAGCGAGGGGACGCCACTACAACCCGCAATCCCTCAAACTATTTAAGCCCTTATTTCCAAGCTTGGTCAGTCTTTGAGCAAGCGCATTCTCCCAAGGCAATGACCTTTGAAATGGCGATAAACCGAGCGCTGCCGGACCTGCGTCCGGTACCCGACCTAAAGGATCTATCCTCACCGATAGCCCTGTTTCTGGACCTTGACGGCGTGTTGGCCCCCATCATGCCTCGTCCTGAAATGGTAGTGCCTGAACCCGCCCGTACACATCGGCTGACAGCCCTACAGACGGCCTTGTCGGGTCGCTTGGCAATCCTGAGCGGCCGCACACTCAGTGACATCGATCGCATCTGTGAAGGTGCCGTGACCGCCGTTGCGGGCGTGCACGGTCTGGAGCTTCGCCACACAGACGGGAGCGTACGACGAGATAACCCGACACATGTTCAGGATGTGTTCGAGGAAGCGTTTGCACTGGCTGCCCGTCACCGTCGTCTGATGGTGGAAAACAAAGCCTTGGCCATCGCCATCCACTATCGGCATGCCCCCGAACTTCAGGAAGAGGTCCGCAGATTTGCAGCGGACCAGGCCCGCTTGCACGGCCTGTCTGTTCAGTCCGGACATTTCGTTGAGGAAATCCGCCCCAAAGGACGCACCAAGGGTGATGCCCTCAGCGACTTTATGAGCTTGCCGCCCTTTGCAGGGGCCGTGCCCGTTGTACTGGGCGATGACCTGACAGACGAGCATGCATTTGCAGCCGCCGAGGATTGGGGTGGAGTGTCCATTCGCGTAACCCCCGATGGCCCCACACAGGCACGTTATTATCTGTCAGGCCCCGATGCCGTCAGCGACTGGCTGGACGACTTCCTGAATGCCGTGGAGACACAGGTATGAGCCGCCTGATCGTCGTATCCAATCGGGTGTCTGCCCCCAAAGATCCCGCTGCCGGATCGGCGGGAGGCTTGGCCATGGCCTTGTCGGCGGCACTGAAACGCTATGATGGTTTGTGGTTCGGTTGGTCGGGCGAGACGGTTGAGACCTTTAATGGACAGATGAAGGTCGAAGACCGTGCGGGTGTCACAGTCGCGACCATTCCCTTGGAAGCGCAGGACGTCGACGAATATTACAACGGCTATGCCAACCGAACCTTATGGCCGCTGTTTCATCACAGGATCGACTTAACAGCCTACGAAAGATCTTACAGTTCCGGATATGAACGCACCAATCGACGCTTTGCCGAGGTCTTGCATCCGCTCATTGCTCGCGATGACCTGATCTGGGTCCATGACTATCACCTGATACCGCTGGCATCTTACCTGCGAGAGCGGGGCGTTAAGAACAGGATCGGCTTTTTCCTGCATACGCCGTGGCCCGCGCGCCAACTGCTGGTGACCCTGCCGCACCATAAGGCGATGGTGGAGGCGATGCTGGCTTACGATCTGGTCGGCTTTCACACAGAAGAATGGCGGCAGTTGTTCTGTGACTATGTGACGAACGAAGCCGGAGGGCGGGTCGAGGCAGATGGTACGGTGCACGCTTTTGGCCGCACGACACGGACAGGCGTCTTTCCGATTGGCATCGACGTTCAGGCCTTTGTCTCGGCGCGCGACTCCGAGCTGGGGCGACGCACCTTCAATCGTATGCAGGCATCGGCGGGCGAACGGGCCATGATCGTCGGAATTGACAGGCTGGACTATTCCAAGGGCCTGGAAGAGCGATTGGCAGGTCTACAACAGCTGTTGGCGGACCATGCTGACTGGCACCGCAAGCTATTCCTGCTTCAGATTACGCCTCTGTCGCGCGATACCGTCGACAGCTATCAGGACATTCGCGGGCGTCTGGATTCACTTGCGGGCCACATCAACGGGGCGTTTGCGGATATGGACTGGCAACCCATCCGCTATCTCAATCGATCATATCGACGCGACCAGCTGGCTGGCATCTGCCGTGCCGCAAAGGTTGGCCTGGTGACGCCATTGCGGGACGGCATGAATCTGGTCGCAAAGGAATATGTGGCAGCCCAGGATGAAGACGATCCCGGCGTCCTTATTCTGTCGCGCTTTGCCGGTGCTGCCGAGCAAATGCGCGATGCCATTCTGGTAAATCCCTTTGCCCGTGAAGAAGTGGCCGATGCCATTCTGAAAGCACTGACCATGCCACTGGAAGAGAGGCAGCACCGTTGGCGAAGTCTGATGAAAGTGGTTCAGGACACCGATGTCAGCCTCTGGCGAGACCGCTATGTCAGGGCTTTGCAAAGACCTATTGAAGAGATGGCGGCGGCCCCGAAACGCCGCCGCCACACGACAGCTTAGAAACGCAGGCGAACGCCACCAAAGGCACCGCGACCGGCCGTGCCGAAGCCACGAACCGTCTCATAATCGGTATCGAATAGGTTCTCGATGCGGCCATACAGTTCCACGCCCTGACGGACCGGATAGCTGACGCGCAGATCGACCAGAGTGTAGTCATCTAACGCCACGGCATTGCTTTCGCTGTCGAAGGCCTTGCCCGCATAGCGAACGGATACGCCCGCGTTCAGACCTTGGGCAAAGCGGTAGTCGGCGCTGAGGTTGGCCATATGCTCGGGGCGGCGGGCGAGGCGTTTGCCGTCGTTAACGCCAGAGGCGTTGCGCGCGTCGGTCCAGCTGTAGTTGCCACTGAAGGTCAGGGCGCTGATCGGCGACCAGTGACCAAAGACCTCGACGCCTTGGGCTTCGGTCTTCTGGATATTGTCGTAATAGCCCCAGCGCTGATTACCATTCACCAGACACAGAGGATCAGTGGCACCGGCCGAGCAGCCCCTGTAGCGGATTTCATTATCGGCCTCACGGGCGAAATAGGTCACCCCCAAAGCGGCCTTGTTACCAAAGCGGTGCTCGATGCCAGCTTCCCATGCGTCAAAAGTTTCCGGCTGAAGCGCGAGATTACCGTAGTCGCTGTAAAGTTCGTACAGGCCCGGCGCGCGGACGCCTTGTCCCCAACCGGCGCGCAGGGTGGTGGCACCATCATTGATGACCCATGCCGCGGCTAGCTGGCCAGTGGTGTGATCGCCATATTGGGCGTGGTCGTCGTAGCGCACACCCGCCGTCAGGGTTAGACCGGGGAGGGTGGTCCACTGGACCTGACCATAGACGCTATCCTGATCCGCGCGGCCCAGATTATAGGCCGGATTGGGCGCAAAGTCGGACGGCGAACGGCTGCGCATCTGTGCGCGCTCGCTTTCGAAACCGAAGGTGGCGTTTAGATCATCGGTGAAGGCAAAGCTGCCCTGATATTCGAAACGCTTATTCTTGCCGACAGAGTCGAAGGTGTTGGTCTGGATGGCGTTGTCGGGATTGTAGAACTGACGCTCGGTCTCGGTGTAGCTATAGGCCAAGCGATTCAGGAAACGGCCTTCCAGTAGGCTGATGTTCAGGCCGCCATAGGCCACCAACTCTTCGGTTTCCGCATATTCGCGGCTGTCGCCGTTCCAACCGTCATAGTCGCCGGTGCTGTCATTCCAGCTAGAGCGCAGGTCCAGTGAAATCGCGTCGGTGATCTTCAGGTCCACGCGACCGGAGACGGTGTTGTTGGTGAAGCCGTCTTTTTCCGTGCCGATCGACTGGGCAGAAACGCCATCAGTGTCATAGCGGCTGGCCGCCAGACGCCAGTTTAGGCGGTCTGAAGCACCGCCCACACCCGCGCGAAACTGGGTGGTGCCGCGCGCACCGGCTTCGGCCAGCAAATTGCCTTCAAATGGCGTGCTCGGAGCGGCAGTGATGATGTTGACCACGCCGCCGATGGCCTGACTGCCCCAAAGGGTCGACTGGGCCCCGCGCAGCACCTCGATACGGGCTGTGTCGCCCACCGTCAGATTGCCGAAGTTAAATCCGCCCTGCGTGGTCGAGGGATCGTTCAGCTTGACCCCGTCCACCAGAATGACGGTGTGGTGGCCTTCGGCACCGCGGATATAGACGCTGCCGACGCCACCGATGCCGCCGTTGCGGCTGTAGGCCACGCCGGGGGTCTGGGTCAGAAGTTCGGCGATGGCAGGCGTCTGGGCCCGCTCGATGGCGGCCTGATCCAGCACGGTGATGGAGGCGGCGACCCGGTTCAGGTCCTGAACGGTGCGGTTGGCGGTGACGACCACATCGGCCACGGCGGTGGCTGCGTGGGTGCCGGCCACATCGGGGCGCGGTGCCAGTTGGTCGAGATCATCGGCGTGGGCCGAGGTACCGGCCAGAACGGCGGCGGCAGCAAGATAGGCGGCGGTAAACTTATTCAATGGGACACCCCGTGATTGAACGCGCCACAGCCGCATCCAATCAGACGACGTCTGTTTGAAAGCGACCGCCACGCGGCTGTTTCAGACATGTCGTCACGCGAGTTTCCTCGACCACTCGGCACATCCCGACCGCGTGGAGAACGACGTCAACAGGCAGGTCTCCTGGCTTACGGGTCGTTGTTCATTGCATCTCGCCTTCCCGGAGGCTGTGACCAGCCGCCCAGTGGCATTTGAGATGCGAACTCGCCGCTTACAGTTGCGGGAACAGCCGGGGCATCAAACCCCGTTCCCTTTTGATCCCCGAAGGGAACCTGTTGCACCTTGCGCAGTAGGCCGTGGATGTGTCGGCGTCAATCATCCGGCGCACTGTTCAAGGGCGTATTGTGAAACTGTCCTTATCCTTGCAGGGGTAAGGGCAGACTTTGTCGATCGGTATTATCCGCGAACCAAAAGGGGGAGGGCATCGGACCCGTTGTCGTCGAGCCGATGCCCTCGATAGTCGTGTTTCAGAGGTCGTCGGCCTCGACCTTTCTGGTCTTTACGACCTTTGAGGCAAAGGTCGGAAGCACTAGCAGGGTCAATGCTGTGGCGGTCAAAAGCCCGCCGATCACTACAGTGGCCAAGGGTTTCTGCACCTCGGCCCCCACACCGCTGGCCAGCGCCATGGGAATGAAGCCGACGATGGCGACGGTGGCAGTGGTCAGCACTGCTCGAAGGCGGGCGTAGGCCCCGCCCAGTGCCGCGTCATGGGGGTTGTGACCCGCATCTAGCCGCTCACGGATGGACTGCATCAATACCAATCCATTCAGTGTCGCCACGCCGGACACGGCTATGAAGCCGACCGCTGCGGACACCGAGAATGGCATGCCGCGTAACCACAGGGCCAAGACTCCGCCGATGAGGGCCAATGGCACACAGGCGAACACCAGACCTGCCTCGGCAAATGATCCCAGTGCCATGAACAACAGAATGCCGATCAGCATAAAGACGACTGGGATCACAAGACCCAAACGTTGTTCAGCGCGTTTCAGGTTCTCGAACTGGCCGCCCCAGGTCAGCGAATAGCCGGACGGCAGTTTGACCTGTTGATCCACCTTGGACTGGGCCTCGGAGACAAAGCCGCCCAGATCGCGACCGCGCACATTGGCCTGCACCACCATGCGGCGGCTGCCGTTGTTTCGGCTGATCTGGTTCTGGCCCTCGGTCACCTGAATACGGGCCACCGACGACAGAGGCACGGTCACGCCCTCCGCTGTGGTGACAGGCAAGGCCGACAGGGCGATGGCGTTGTTACGGTCGGTATCGTTCAGGCGAACCACCACGTCGAAACGGCGGTCGCCTTCAAAGATCTGGCCGGACTCGGCTCCGCCGATGGCAGCAGACACTGTCTCCGTTACGTCCGCAGCGCTAAGGCCATAGTTGGCGGCGGCAAAGCGATCGACGGTGACCGTTAGAGTCGGCAGACCGGAAGCTTGCTCCACGCGGACGTCGGCAGAACCGGGGGTGTCGCGCAGGGCATTGGCCACCTGATCAGCCGCGGCCTGTAGCTGATCGAAGTCATCGCCAAAGACCATGACGGCCAGATCGGTACGCACACCCGAGATCAGCTCGTTGAAGCGCAGCTCAATCGGCTGGCTGAACTCGAACGCGTTACCCAGCTGCTTGGACGACACCTCTTCGAAGCGCGCGATCAGGTCTTCCTTGGGCAGGCGCGGATCGGGCCATTCCTTACGGTCCTTCAGCACGATGACGGCATCCGAAATGTTCGGCGGCATCGGGTCCACAGCGGCCTCGGCAGTACCGGTCCGCGAGAAGACGGTCTTCACCTCGGGCTGGGCTTTCAGCGTGCGTTCCAGCGCCATTTGCATCGCCAGCGATTGTTCCAGAGATGCCGACGGCACCCGCAGGGCCTGCATTGCGACATCGCCTTCGTCCAGCGTCGGGATGAACTCACGTCCCAAGGTGGTGAAGCTGATGGCTCCAACAACCAGGGCCGCGATGGCCGACAGGATCACGATCTTCGGACGATCGACCGCAGCCAGAATGGCCGGCTCGATCAAACGGCGTGCGTGACGCAGCAGGAAGGTCTCGTGTTCCTTGGCCTGACCGTTTTCGTCCATATCCACGGTGCTGGGATCGCGAACGATCAGGGCCGTCATGGCCGGCACAAAGGTGAAGGAGAAGATGAAGGCACCGATCAGGGCCAGCATCACCGTTGCACCCATCGGAATGAAGGTCTTGCCCTCAACGCCTTCCAGCAGCAGCAGCGGCGTGAACACCAGCAGGATGATCAGCTGACCAAAGGCGGCCGGTTTTACCATCTGGCGCGCCGCCGCAGCGGCCGCTCCCAGACGTTCGCCCCGCGTCAGGGCGCGGCCCAGTTCGCCGCGTCGCTGGCTGAGCATCAGCAGGGTGTTCTCGACCACCACGACCGCGCCGTCGACCAGCAGGCCGAAGTCCAGCGCGCCAAGGCTCATCAGGTTACCGCTGATACCGAACCGGTTCATGCCGATAACAGCGAACAGGAAGCTGATCGGGATCATCAGCGCCGTGATGGTGGCGGCGCGGATGTTCCCCAACAGCAGGAACAGCACCACGATCACCAGCAAGGCACCTTCGGTCAGGTTCTTGGCGACCGTCTTAATCGTTTTGTTGACGAGGGCGCTGCGGTTCAGCACCGGCTCGGCCACGACGTCCGGCGGCAGGCTGGCGCTGATGTCTTCCAGACGCTGGGCAGCCGATTGGGCCACGGTACGGCTGTTCTCACCGGCCAGCATCAGGGCCGTGCCAATGACGGCTTCGTGGCCATCGCGGCTGGCGCCGCCCAGACGCGGCGCACGACCGATCTCGACCGTGGCCACGTCGGCTACGCGCACCACCAGACCGTTGCGGTTGGTGACCGGAGCCTGCGCCAGATCGGTGATGGAAGTGGCCAGTGCGTCGGTACGGACCGTCAGGGCCTCGCCTGCGCGCTGCACATAGCCTGCACCTGCTTGGGTATTGGCGCGATCCAGTGCCTGACTAAGGTCAGTCAACGTCAGGCCATAGCTGGCCAGCCGGACAGCATCCGGACGGACGGCATATTCTTTGACATAGCCGCCGTTCACGTCCACGCCCGCTAGTCCTGGAGACGTGCGCATGCGCGGGGCGATAATCCAGTCCTGAACCGTCCGCAGATAGGTGGCGCGGGCCTCGGGCGTATCCAGACGCTCGTTCTCCGGCGTCAGATAGCTGCCGTCAGGTTGCCAGCCGGGCTCACCCGCCTTGGCGGTCTTGGCGTCGAACGGTTCGAAATCCACCGTCCACATCAAGACTTCGCCCAGACCCGTGGTGATGGCCGCTAGATTGGGCTCGACCCCTTCAGGCAGTTTGTCCTTGGCCTGCGCCATCCGTTCGGCCACCTGCTGGCGAGCGAAATAGATGTCTGTGCGGTCCGAGAAGATGACCGTCACCTGGCTGAAGCCGTTACGGCTGAGGGAGCGCGTGCTGTCGATCCCCGGAATACCCGCCATGGCGGTTTCCAGCGGATAGGTGACCTGCCGCTCCATTTGCTCGGGCGCTAGGGCAGGGGCCACGGTGTTGATCTGGACCTGACGGTTGGTGATGTCAGGCACGGCGTCGATCGGCAGCTTGGTCAGCTGGAAAAGACCCCACGCTGCCACCAGTGCGGTGGCCAGCACGACGAACCAGCGAACGCGAACCGACGTGTCGATGACATGTTCAAGCATGACTGGCGCTCCCTAGTGGCCGTGCTCGGCCTCGCCCTTGGCCAGTTCGGCCTTGAGCAGGAAGGCATTGGTCGACGCGACGCGTTCATTGCCGGTCAGGCCGCGCAGGATTTCGGTCTGGCCGCTGGCCTCACGGCCCACCATGACCGGCACGGCCTTAAACCCCTGTGCTGTCTGAACGAAGACCACAGAGTTGCCGTCCACGGTCTGGATGGCCTCGCTGGGGACAGTCATATTGCCGGATGCCGTGGCAGAGGTGATGACACTGCCGGTCACCGCCGAACCCGCAGGCGGCAGGTTGCCGGAGGTCGCGCGGGCGCGGATCTGGGTTGCGCCGCTGGCCATGTCGGCACCGGCGGCCACACCTGTGACCACGGCGTCAAACTCGCCCTGAGGGCCAGCGACCTTGACTGCCGATCCGATGGATACACTGGTCGCAAGATTCGACGGCGCGCTGAACACGACTTCTACGCGGGCCGGATTGATCACCTCGGCGACCAACATACCTTGAGAGGCAAAGCCGCCGGGGCCCACCTGCATGCAGGTGACCACGCCCGAAATCGGGCTGGTGATGTTGAAACGGCCCGACGCATTGGGGGCCCCTGCCGCAGAGGCACGGGCGCTGGCTGCTCGGGCCGCGGCTTGTGCGCTCAGAGCCTCAGCATGGGCAATCTCGGCCTCTCGACGCGCGACCACCCCCATGTCGGCCAAGTTTTCATCGCGTGCGTGTGCCTGTTCGGCGGCAAAGGCGGCGGCCCGCGCGGCGGCCACCTCGGCGCTGAGCGAAACGGCGTCACCACTGACCATAGTGACCAGCGGTTGGCCGACGCGCACCGATTGACCGGGTGCGATAAGCACCCGCTCGACACGGCCAGCCACAGCCGCCGCTACAGATGCCTTGGCGTCGATCATGGGCTCGACACGGCCTGCAAGGCGCGTTTCCGCCCCGCCGCCGCTGCCGACCGAAACCACGGTGATACCCGCGGCCTGAATTTCCTCGACCGTCAAGGCGATGACGCCTTCTTCGCCCTCAGTGCCTTCGTCAGAGTGTGACTCGGCAGCAGCCTGTTCGGCTGCAGGAGCCGTCGGCTTCTTGCCTGACACCATCACCCAGGTACCAACACCCAGGATGGCCAAGGCCGCGATGCTGCCCATGAGGATGCGTTTGCGCTTGGTATCCAACGTCACAGGGTTCCTTGGAATGGGGCGCGTCCTTCCAGACGGGCCAGTTCGATTTCAGCCCGAACGCGGGCCAGTCGGGCATCGACGGCGGCATTGCTGGCGGTGATCAGGGCAGAGCGCGACACGCGCAGCTCCAGTTGGGAAATGCGCCCGGCCTCGGCCCCAAGACGCGACAGGCGATAGGCCTCCTGTGCCGAGGCGACACCGGCATCAGCGGCGGATACGCGGCTGGTGGACGCCGTTAGACGAGCCACAGCCGCGGCGCGGCTGGCCTGTGCATCTTGGCGGGCCTGCATCACGCGGGCTTCGGCAGCTCGAAACTCGGCTTGAGCCGCATCGATGTTGCCCTTGTTCCGGTCAAACAGGGGTAGGGGCATGCTCAGCCCCACAGTCACCGCTGTCTGGTGCTCGCTAAAGCGGGTTACGCCGACACTGGCGCTCACATCTGGCGTGGCGCGAATACGCTCGATCGCGATGCGACGCTCGGCAGCGCTCATTTCCGCTTCGGCCAGTTCGACCGCGGGCGCATTGCTTTCGGCGCCTGGGGCTGTGGCCTGTGTGTCAAGCAAGCTGCCCGTCACCGTCGTCACCGGCTGATCCAGCATGACCAGCGTGGTCAGGCGAGCAAACGAGGCCTCCATCTCGGCCTTGGCTTCATCAAGCGCCGCGCGGGCCGATGCCGCCTCGCTGTCGGCTTGAATGCCGCGCAGCAGAGGCTCGCGACCTTGCTCTACCAGAGCTAAAGCCGCCCGTGCATCGGCCAGCGACAGCGCCAGCCGCTCTTCGGCGAGTTTGGCACGGCGCTCGGCCGCTTCGGCCTCGGCATAGGCCAAGGCCAGACGCCCGGCAGCATCGACAACGGCCAGACGGCGGCTACGATTGGCGACCTCGGCATCGCCGCGCGCAGTGTTGATGCGGGCAGGGCGGCGGCCCCAAAGCTCAAGGTCCTGACTCAGCGACAGCGAAAGGTCCGTTCTGTCGAAATTGCTGAAGGGCCCGGTGCCTGCAAAATTTTCGGCCTGAATCGTCATGGACGGGTTAGGGCGTACACGGGCCTGCCGCAGGCGGGCTTCTGCTGCCTCGACAGTGGCGTTGGCTTCCTGCGAGGCCGGAGTGGTGTCCAGACGAGCAATCAGCTCGGCATAGGACGGCGAAGGTTCGGCCCACGCGGTGCTGGCTGACATCACAGTCAAAGCCGCTGACGTGACCCCCTGAAACT
>NZ_DIGV01000003.1 GCF_002419815.1 Brevundimonas sp. UBA5713
GGGCCTCTGATTGCACGGCGGCTGAAGAAGCGGAGAGTGCCTCCGACAGGCCGTTGGCATCTCGATGAAATGGTCTGCAAGATCGGAGGACGGCGCATGTATCTGTGGCGCGCAGTCGACGACGAAGGCGAGGTTTTAGACGTCGTTGTCCAGCGCCAGCGGGACACAGAGGCGGCTTTGAAGCTGATCAGACGTCTTTTGCGCAATCAACCGGTCGAGCCAGAAACCATCACGACGGACGGGTTGGCCTCGTACGGTGCGGCACTCGATCGGTTGGAACTGCGCCATCTGCATCGCCCTGGCAGGCTTCGTGACAACAACCGCGTTGAGAACTCACATCTGCCGATCCGACGACGGGAGCGGCAGCATCAGAGGTTCAAATCCCAAGCCTCAGCCCAGAGATTTCTCACCACCCACGCCGCGATCTACAACACCTTCAACTTCCAGCGCCATTTGATCAGCAGACCCACACTTCGTTGCTTTCGCGCTGAAGCGAATGCCGCGTGGGAGGCGGCCGTGGTCTGAAAATGAGCAGGGTAGGGATCTTTCGACTTCGCTTAGTTATCCTGACAGCACCTTTCCAACAGCAGGCCGCTCTTGCCCAGAGTATCGTCGTGGCTGAGGCGCTGGATCAACGCCAGACCAGCGCAGGCGATGGGTTCGGTTCAACAGTCCGATTTCGGGTGGTGGACCGCCTTAAAGGCGATCTTTCAGCAGGCGCCGAGTTCGCCCTTCGACAGCAGTCCACGGAAACGATGGACGTCAGCACCGACCTGCGTCCCGCTGCGGGCGAGCAATTCCTGCTGCTCCTGTCGCGAGACTATTATCAGCAGTTGGTCGCTGAGGCAGGCAGGGCCAGGATGCAGCCTATGCGCAGATCATGCCGGGCTATCTGGTTTCTCCAGAGGGCCTGATGCCCACAGTCATCGGACAACCCCGTCTTTCTTCTATCGAGGAAGCTAGAAATGCAGCTCAATAAATCCGCATCAATGGTTTGCCGCACGGCGGTTCTGGCCCTTTGCACATGCCTCGCCGCTACGCCGGTGTTGGCGCAAACACCGCCAATGGAACGGAAGTGGGCGACGCCCTCGGCTCAGGTCTTCATTCATGTAGACATGCCGCCCGCTTGTGATGCCGCGACCCAGCGCGCCATCAATACGTGGAATGCTCAAGGATCGCGGTGGACGTATGGGTGGACCTCGCAGAACTATCAGACGGACCGCCAGGCCTACGTCGGTCGGGTCACATTCGCGCCGCAGCGGCTAGGCCCGTCCGTGCCCGGCCAAGCGACTAGATATCCGAATACCGGTACGACGATGAACTCCGCCTGGATCGGCATTAACGACCAGATGCTCTACTGGAACGGGTCCTATTATACCGCAGATGGCGACCTCCAGTGTCCGACGAGCGGCGGGGTGGCGTCCAACCGCTACAGTTTCGAGTATGTGGCTTTGCATGAGCTTGGGCACACGCTCGGCTTTGGTCATCACAACGACTACAGCTGCGCCATGAGTTACGGCACCTTCGCCGGGGACACCCGCACACGTCCCTGCGCCGCGGAGGCGGCGGAACTGCGCCGACAGTACGGAGCCCGATAGATGAGAGCCGTTGTTGTCGCGATCTTTTTCACCAGTTCACTGGCGGCCTGCTCCGCCGATCCCGGACGAGGGCAGCAGGCCGTTCCGGCCGACTGGCGGGCAGTCGCATTCGATCCCTGTTGCACGATCCATGTGCCTCCGGAGTTCCGCGAAGTTCCCAAGCCTTCCGGCGTGCGCGATCCCAGCTTCATCGTGGTCGGGAACGACGCCACCGAAATCGTCTTCGAATACCGGCCCCAGGTCGGCTTTCCGGAAGGCCCTCTGGGCCAGCAGGATTGGTCGCAGGATCGCATGAAGGTCGATGGGCAGGAGGCCGACCTCGTCTCCTACGCGGCGACCGATGCCTTCGCTGGTGGAAGGACGTTGCGCATGCGGGTCAGGCGGCCGGAAGCCCAGACACATCAGTCGGCGCCGACGCCGGAGAGAGGCATGGAACTTGGCGCCACGGCGAACTGCCGAACAGACGCCGATTGTGACGCGGCGCGCCGCGTCTTCTCGCTGATCGACCTCAGCGACAGCCGCGATTAGATTTCGGTTCAGTCGGCCGCCCGGTCGTGTCTCGGCCGGGCGGCCAGCGGCGGCGGCAGAACGCGCGGCCTAGGTCAGGCCTGATCGACCGCCTTACGGAGCTCGGCGATACGTTTTTCGCTCGCGTCGACGACTACCTGCCGAAGCACCTCGATGCGCTCGGTCAGATAGGCCAGTTCCTCGTCGGTGATGCGGTAGTGGCGTGAGTAGCGGGCTTTGACGTAGGCGGCGCGGAGGAGTTCGAAGCAGCGCTTTTGGAACTTGGTGTCGTGGGGCCAGACGTCGCGGAGGCGGGGCACCAAGGGCTCCGTCATGGAGCGAACCGTATTCGAACTGACTGTAGGATTTCTTGGAATGGCCCTTAGGAGCAAAAGGGCAGGGGCGTTTGCCTCAAAGCGGACCTTCAGAGATTCTGAACCTGACTCAGAAGCGAAGTAGGCATCACGCCACAAAGCCGTCGTCCAGCTTACGCGAGGAATGTCGCGTTCACGGCGTGATCCGTATGCCGCTATTGGCGCATTGTTGATGTGCCGAATGGTGACGTCTGCGTCTGCAAAGAGCACTGTGTCTCAATGCGACCGCCCGACAGGAAGATGGCTCATAGAGACCGACCCGATCCTTCAACGTCTGGCCGGGGGCATGCATGCAGATGCGTCGACCTGAAACTTCAGCACACTGCTTGTTGTATCCTGGTCACCATATCTCTGGCGGTCCGCGTTACTCCGACGATGGTGGCCGAGGCGGCTCCGGTCCAGTCGCCGTAGCCCATGAGCCAGAGACGGGGCTGCCGCTTAGATCGGTTGTTCTCGACCGCGACGCGTCCGTCCGCCTCCACGACGCCGAGCGGGCGAAGGTGGTCCAAGGCCGGGCGGAAGCCGGTGCACCAGATTATCGCGTCAATCGGTTCGTCCTTGCCATCAGACCAAGTAACGCCCTCCCTATTCAATGCGATGAACGGCCGGCAACTATTGAGGGCTCCGCGGGCCCGTGCCGCCCTGACGCTGGGGATGGCTACGATGTCGCCTAAACCGCCAATAGGCGCATCGACGGCACGCCCCTCCAACTGAGCCTTCCATCGGTCGGTGGCGCGCTGAAACAGCACACGGCCATCGACATCATCAGGAAGGAACAGTGGCTCCGTGGTCGTCACCCAGGTCGCGTCGGCTACAAGCGAGACCTCGGCCATGATCTGGGCACCGGAATTCCCGCCGCCGATCACGAGGACGCGCTTGCCGGCAAACGCCTCAGGCGTCTTGTACTGACCCGAGTGCAGCTGGACGCCACCGAACTTAGACCGTCCGGGGTATTCAGGCACGAAAGGATGGGACCAGGTGCCGGTCGCGCTGACGACCATGCCAGCCCTGCGCGTCCCTTGGTCAGTGACGACTTCCAGTCCCCCTTCGATGGCATTGACGGCGTGGACCTGGACGGGACGCTCGATGGGAAACTGATAGCGCTGCTCATAGACGGTGAAATAATCTATCACGTCGTCACGGGTCGGGTAGTCAACGCCCGGCTTGGCCGGCATCGGCCAACCGGGTAGCGAACTCCAACTGCTCGGCGAAAACAACCTGAGGGAATCCCAGCCGTGGTGCCATGCGCCGCCCGGCTTCTGGCCCGCATCGAGCACCACATATTTCAAACCTGCTCGGCGCAAATAATAGGCCGTCGCCAAGCCGGCCTGTCCCCCGCCAATAACTATGACGTCCACTTGAGCGTCGTTGGAAGTGTCCGCCATTTTCACGTTGTGAGTCCCTTTGACTGCGACCGGATTGCAATGGCTGACAGGTCGTTTGCGGCATCGATCGGCACGCCGGACGCCTTCCGCTCGGAATAGCGGTCCACCAGTTGGTCTGCATGGGCGCGAGTCAGGACTGTGAATCGCACCAGTTCCTCCATCGGTGCTGACAGGCTAACGCTA
>NZ_DIGV01000030.1 GCF_002419815.1 Brevundimonas sp. UBA5713
CATGCGACTGCTGGGTGACGGCGAGCTGGCCGGGGCCTTGGTCGCAGGTCAGGGCGCTGGCGGAGGTGCGGGGCAAGGCGGCTCGGGCGGCGGTGGTTCGGGCGGCTCCGGCACAGGAACGGGGTGCGATATGCTGGGCCGCCTGCAGGCCATGGTGCGACGCGATGCGCGCGTGCAATCGACCGTTCGGCGGGCGCAACAGGAGTTGAATGCCGGACGGCGCGCGATCCAGCTGTGGGATGGCGACTGGATCCAGAGCACCGGTCAGGACGGACGCGGGTTGGCAGGCGTGCGTCAGGCTATCGCGGTAGAGATTGCCTTCGCCCCGCGGGAATGCCGCATGGAGCAGGTGCGTGGGCTGGTGGTTCTGTCACTAGGCGATGACGCCGGGGCCCCGCGTCTGGCTCTGGGGGCACCAAGCTGGCGTTGGGGAGAACTGGCGACCCGTTAGAGGTCGTCAATTTAAGACCAGTGATAATAGTCAAGACGATCTATCTTTGGTTCGTCGTCGGACCAAAAGAAATCAATGTTTTTTGCCTGAAGCAAAGCTTGAATATCGGCGATTTGCCATACCATAAAAGGCCATATTGATCATATATTTCCACATTTACGCCACATTTGAATAAGGTCTCTTCGGGTCATAAGTGCCTAAAAACACGCCGTTATTCACGATTTTGTGGGATCGACGGGGCCATAATAGGCGTTAGCGTCACTCCAGTAGTCATTGCTGAGCGCAACTGAACAGGGAGGGCGCGTTATGGCGCAAGCCTGGGATCTCGAAGCGGCACGCAAGGTTTTGCACGATTGGTGCGAACGTCGCGTCAGTGAGGCCACGCAGAAAAGTGGTCTGGGTGTTCAATTCGAAGGGGTGGAAGCGTGGCTGTTGGCGCAGTCCCCCAATACCTTGGCCGAGGCCGAGCGTATTCTGGCCGTGATGGATGCATTCGAGGCAGGCCGCACCGAAGGGCTGGATGCACTGGCCAAGGGCGGCGGCGCGCATCGGCGTGACGGAGCGGCCCAATCGCGTGTCAGTCGCAGTTTCGCCCCGTGTGCCTATGGGCCGATGGGCGGGCGGGCCTAAAAGCCAAGGGCCTGAAGCGACTTCAGGCCCGTCTATATTTTAGAAGCGTGCTTCCAGTGCCTTGTGGCGGTACTGGGAGGCGATCATCCACCCCTTGAACGGGCGCAGAATGCCCAGGCACATGGCCGCAATCAGCGGGAAGGTGAAGACGAAGTGCACCCAGATCGGCGGATGCACGGTGAACTCGAACGCCATAAACAGAGCCATGCCGACGATGCCGACCACGGACATGACAAAGAACGCCGGACCGTCGGCCGGATCGGCAAACGCATAGCTGAGGCCGCAGTTCGGGCAGGATTTGCGGATGGTCAGATAGCCTTCCAGCATCGGCCCTTCGCCACAGCGCGGGCAACGGCAGCGGATACCGGTCTTCAGCGAGCTGAGCGGCGGGTATTCGGGTTCTGACACGGCACATCCTTTACTCCGCCGGGGCGGGTACGGTTCACGAATACCCCTGATCTCGCCCTTTAACCGCTCAGTTTCAAGTGAGCGTTTTGTCCAAGACATTTATGGCTTTGCTTAATCGGCGTTAACGGCCATGAAAGCGGTTGGGGGACACAATGGATCGAAATGTCCGGGGCCATCGCCACTAAACGCGCCTTGAAGACCTCTGTTGCGGCCGCCGCAGCAGGGGTGCTTGTGTTTGCGCCCATGGCTCCGATGGCGGTCGCGCGTCAGGCCGATCCGATTGAAATCCGCATCGGGGCCAATGATGCCTTTACCCGCGTAGAGCTCGCTGGCGTCATCGGCAGCCGCGCCCGCGTGCGTCAGGAAGGCCAGCAGGTCATCGTGCGGCTGGGGGCCACGGCAGCCCCTGACATCAGCCGCCTGCGGGTCGATCCGCCCAAGGGCGTGGAAAAGGTCGAGACGCGCGCGGTAACGGGTGCGACCGAACTGGTGCTGACGCTGGCCGAAGGGGTGCGCATGGGCACGGGCCGTGCCGATGGTGCGGTCTGGGTCAATATCCACCCCAATGCCGCGCGCAGTCCCGATGGCAAGCCGTCGCCGGTGCCTGCGGGTGGTGTTGTACCGGTGCGGGTGGAAAGCGCCCATGGCCGCACCACCTTGCGTTTCGAGTGGGGCGGGCAGGTGGCGTCGGCTGTGTTCCGGCGGGGCACGGCGGTCTGGGCGGTGTTCGATCATGCCGCGCGCATGGAGATCAAGGATGGCTCCAGCGAAGGCATCCGCTGGGCTGTAGGGCCGGACTTTACCGCCGTTCGTATCGCTGTCGCGCCCGGTCAGGGCGTCTCGGCGCGCGCCGAGGGCTCGGCCTGGGTTGTGACGGTCGGCGGGGGTGGCGGTGGCGACGGGGTGGAGATCGCCCGCGACGATACGGTCAAGGCCAGCCTGACGGCCCGCATGGCCGGTGCTACCCGCACCATCTGGATGACCGACCCCATGTCGGGCGACAGGTTTGCCGTGGTCCCAGCTCTGGCCCCCGGCAAGGGGGTAAAGACGGGCAAGCGGACCATAGAGGCACAACTGCTGCCGACGGCGCACGGCGTGGCTGTGGCGGCGGTGGCGGATGATCTCTCGGTCGAGACCGCGGGCGACCGCGTGACGATCACGCGCACGCGCGGACTGAAACTGTCCTCTCCGGATGAAGCCTTGCCGCAAGGACCTATGCTGGCCGATGCGCCGCGCGCGGCACGCTATGCGGCGCAGATACTGCCTGAATGGGGCGGCACAGGTCAGGGCGGCTTTACCGCTCGCCATGCCCAACTGCGCGAAGCGGCAGAGCTGGAAATCGGCCGCGCCGTCGAGGATGCCCGCACCCCTATCACCGCCCGCATGGCCTATGCACGGTTCCTCGTCGGATCGGGTTTGCATTTCGAAGCCATCGGCTTGCTGAACAATCTGATCAAACAAAGCCCGTCCATGCTGGGCGTGGCCGAGGTGCGCGGTTTGCGCGGGGCGGCCCGCGCTGCCATCGGTCGCTATGCCGAGGCCGAGGCGGATTTCTCGTCCGGCGCGCTGGCGGGCGATGTCTCGACCCGTCTGTGGCAGGGCTATATCGCCAGCCAACAGGGCGACTGGGAGGCGGCGCGCCGCCTGTTTGCTCAAGGCGCAGGGGCCGTGGACGGCTTTCCCGTGGAATGGCGCGCCCGCTTTGGCACCGCCCACGCCATGGGCGCGCTGGAGGCTGGCGACAAGGAAAGTGCGCGCGAACTGCTGGCCTATGTGTTCGGCCAGAACGATGTGCCTCCGCTGGATCAGCTGGCCGCCCGTCTGGTGCAGGCCAAGCTGTTCGAGATGGACGGCCAGAACGATGTGGCGCTCAAGGTCTATAAGGCCGTGGCGCGCACGCCCATGGATGGTGTGGCTACTCCGGGCAAGCTGGGTGTGATCCGGCTGGAAATGGCCAAGGGCACGCTTAAGGCCGACGCTGCCGCGCGCCAGCTCGAGGCGTTGAAATGGCGCTGGCGCGGCGATGGCACCGAACTGGCGGTCATCCGCACGCTGGGCGAGCTTTATCTGTCGCAAGGCCTGTACCGAGAGGCGCTGACGGCGCTGAAGACGGCAGGGCCGCGCATCACCAGCCTGCCGGGCGGGACCAAGCTGCAAACCGATCTGGATGCCGCCTTCCGAGCGCTGTTCCTTGAGGGGGCCGCAGACGGACTGCAACCGGTTCAGGCGCTGGCGCTGTTCTTTGACTTCCGCGAGCTGACCCCAGTGGGCGCAGACGGCGACGAGATGGTGCGCCGTCTGGCGCGTCGTCTGATCGACGTCGACCTACTGGATCAGGCCGCAGAGCTGCTGAAATATCAGGCCGAGAACCGTCTGGATGGCGTGGCCAAGGCGCAGGTGTCGGCCAATCTGGCGGCCGTTTATCTGATGAACCGTCAGGCCGAACCGGCCCTTAAGGCGCTGTGGTCGTCGCGCAATACGCTGTTGCCCACTGCTGTGGCTCAAGAGCGCCGCGCGCTGGAGGCCCGCGCCCTGATGGAATTGGGCCGCTATGACCACGCGCTGGAGGTGCTGGGCCGTGATGCCACCCCTCAGGCGCGTCAGGTGCGTGCCGAGATTCTGTGGAAGCAGGAGAACTGGGCCGAGGCGGCAGCGCTGTATGAACAGAGGCTGGGCGATCGCTGGCGTGATACCACGCCTTTGACGCCGGTCGAGGAGAGCGAACTGATCCGCGCGGGCGTGGGCTATTCGTTATCGAACAATAGCGCCGCGCTGACGCGCCTGTCACAGCGCTATGGCCGCTTTGCCGAAGGCGCGCGGTCTTCGGGTGCCATCCGTATCTCTCTGGCGGGTCTGGACGGCGTGGGGGCAGGTGGTGTGGCGGACTTTGCCAATCTGTCGGCGCAGGCGGATACCTATGCGGGCTGGATCGCCCAGACCAAGGCCCAGTTCCGCGAGCGTAACCCGCAAGGCGAGGCCAAACCGGCCACGCCTGCTGCGACACCGGCGGCTGCACCCGACCGGCGGTCGCGGGCTAGGACACTATCGATTTCAGAATGAAGAGCATTGCGCGGCCTGACGTTTCGTCTGGCGGCCCCTTGATCCTGCCGGTCTATGCCCGATCAGTCAGGAGGGGATGTGAAAAGGGCGACGGTGCCAAAAGCGCCGCCGCCCCGATCACGAAGGATTAGCTGTTCACAGCGTCCTTGAGCGGCTTCGACACGCGGAAGCGCACGGCCTTCGAGGCCGGGATCTTGATGGTCGCGCCGGTGGCCGGGTTGCGGCCTTCGCGCTCTGCACGCTCAGCGGTGTCGAACACGCCGAGGTTCGAAATGCGCACGTCGCCGCCAGCTTTCAGCGACTTGTGGATGTTTTCGACGATGGCGGTCAGCACCTTGCCGGCGTCAGCCTGCGAAACACCTGCGTCCTTAGCGACAGCAGCGATCAGTTCGGCTTGAGTGGTCATGAGGGTCGTTCCCAAAGTGGTCGCCCGCGAACGTCGGGCGAAGATGAGGGATCAACGATGGTTTTGCGCGATTTGGCAACCCCCCTTGCCGCGCAAATGTAATGAGGGCGGGGATTTATCCCCCGCCAGCTGCTCTTTGGAAGCTCTCGACGAGGCTTCCGGCGACCAGTCGCCAGCCATCAACCAGCACAAAGAAAATCAGCTTGAACGGCAGGGACACAACCACGGGCGGCAGCATCATCATACCCATGGACATCAGCACGCTGGCGACGACCAAATCGATCACAAGGAACGGAACGAAAAGGAGAAATCCGATTTCGAAGGCCTTCTTGAGCTCGCTGATCATGAAGGCCGGAGTGACCACCCGCAGGGGGAGTTCCTCAAGGTCCGTGGGCGCTTCAATTTTCGACAGCCGGGTGAACAACGATAGGTCGTCCCGATCCACCTGAGAGAGCATGAATGTTTTTACAGGAGTTGACGCTGCATCGAAGGCTTCGGGCAGCTCCATCTGCTGATCCATCAGGGGGCGGATGCCCGAATCATAGGCGTCTTGCCAGGTCGGAGCCATGACGATGGCCGACAGAAACAGTGCCAAGGATACCAGCACGGCATTGGGCGGCGACTGTTGCAGGCCCAGTGCCGTCCGCAGCAGCGACAGCACCACCACGATACGCACAAAGCTGGTGGTCATGATGACGATAGAGGGTGCCAGCGACAGCACCGTCATCAGGGCGACCAGTTGCACCACGCGCTCGGACAGGCCCGCGCCGGTGCCCAGATCGATATTGATCGCCGACTGCGCGAGGGCCGCAACCGGCCACACCAGACAGGCCAGCGTGGTCACTGCCGACAGGATGGCGGCACGCTTGAACTCGGCCTTGGACGGCATGCCGAAAAGGGCGGGTCGTTTTCCAGCCATCAGAAACGCTCCTGAAGCGAGGAAACGCGCGGCAGGGGCGAACGCGGACGCTCGATGAATGGCTCTGCGGCGGGGGCAGGGGCTTGGGCCGGTTCGGGCGCGGCGGGCAGGCGCGGCTCGATCAGTTCGCGGCCTTCTCCCAGCAGGATCAGGCGCTCTTCATCGTCCACCCGTACCAGCACCAGACGGCGTGACGGGTCCAGCACCAGTGTCTCGACCACCTTGAGGCGGCGGACCTTTCTTTCGGTCTGCAGGCGGGCCATCAGCTCGGGCGCATAGCGCCGCACCGCATAGGCGGCCAGCCCGATCAGGCCAAGTGTAATGGCCAGTCCGAAGACCGCCCGCAAAAGATCTAGGAGGTTCATAACGCCCGTGGCCCAACAAGCTTTGCCGCTTCTTAAGGCAAAGGTTCCGGCAACGTGGTTAATACGCCTTTAAGAGATAGGGAATATTAACCATGCACGCGGCAAATTATGCCGATCAACGGATTGGGCCATCGGGGAAGAGGGGGAGACATGTCCGTAACCGACCTGTCACTGCTGAACCAGATCAAGGGCCGCCTTGGCTGGCTGGACGACCGCCAGCGGGTGATCGCCCAGAACGTCGCCAACTCCGACACGCCCGGCTATGGCGCGCGCGACCTCAAGGTCCCGACCGATTTCGCCAAGGCCTTGGACAACAACCGCAATGTTCGCGTCATGACTACCCATGCCGCCCACATCGCCCCGAACACGCCGACCATCCGCCACACCGTCAACCGTGCACCCGACAGCGAAACCACGCTGGATGGCAACTCGGTGGTGGTCGAAGAGCAGATGCTGAAAATGGCCGAGAGCCGTATGGCCTATGATGCGGCCATCGGCTTCTACCAGAAATCCATGCAGATGATCCGGCTGGCCGCGCGCAAGCCGGGCGCTGGTTAAGAGGGATAGACCATGGCTGACCCGATCAACGGACGCCCTGCCACGGCCCGCAATCCGGCCATGAGCGTGGCCGCCTCGGCCCTGCGCGCGCAACAGTCGCGCATGCGGGTGATTGCCGAGAATATCGCCAATGCCAACTCGACCGCGCCTGTGGCCGGTGGCGATCCGTATCGTCGCCAGATGCCGGTGTTTCAGGCCCGCAATCTGAACGGCTCGACCGGCGTGGTGCTGGCCGATGTGCGTCCTGACCAGAGCGACTTCAAACTGGAATATGATCCGTCGCATCCGGCAGCGGACGAGCAGGGCTATGTGCGCCGTCCCAATGTCGACACCCTGGTCGAGGCCATGGATATGCGCGAGGCCCAGCGCGCCTATGAGGCCAACCTCAATGTCATCGAGACGGCGCGTGTGATGGAATCGCGCACCCTCGACATCATCAAGCGTTAAGAGGCTAGGCCATGAATCCGATGATGGCGGCACGCCTGTATTCGACCGTTCAGGGCACGGCCATGCCGACCGCCCCGACGCCGCAGACCAATCCGGCCAATGAAGCAGGCGGTTTTGCCGAGCTGCTGAAATCGGTGGTGTCGCAAACCGCCGACCAGACCCGCGCCGCGGAGGTGCAGATGACCCAGAACGTCAACGGTCAGGGCAATCTGATCGACGTGGTTACCTCCATCAGCGCCGCCGAGGCCTCGCTGGAAACTGTTCTGGCTGTCCGCGATCAGGTGATTTCCGCCTATCAGGAAATCATGCGCATGCCGATCTAATTGGCTGCGCGACCAGACATTAAAAAGGGCGGCCCCGATAATCGAGGCCGCCCTTTTTGTATCCGGGTGCGAGCGTCTTAGCCGCGTACCAGACGAAGGAACTCTTCGCGGGTGCGGTGGTCTTCGCGCACCGTGCCCAGCAGGCAGGAGGTGGTCAGGCTGGAGTGGGGCAGGTTCACGCCGCGCATGGTCATGCAGGAGTGTTCGGCCTCGATCACCACGCCGACGCCGTGCGGCTTCAGCACATCCATGATCGCGTGGGCGATTTCCGAGGTCATCTTTTCCTGAATCTGCAGGCGGCGGGCAAAGCCCTGAACCACGCGGGCCAGTTTGGAGATACCCACCACGCGGTCGGTCGGCAGATAGGCCACGTGGGCGCGCCCGATCACCGGCAGCATGTGGTGCTCGCAATGCGAGACAAAGCGGATGTCCTTCAGAACCACTAGTTCGTCATAGCCGCCGACTTCCTCGAAGGTGCGTTCGAGATATTCGCGCGGATCGACGTCATAGCCCTGAAACAGTTCGCGATAGGATTTGGCCACGCGCTTGGGCGTGTCCAGCAGGCCTTCGCGCTGGGGATTGTCGCCAGCCCACCGGATCAGGGTGCGGACGGCGGCTTCGGCCTCTTCCTGAGAGACGGCGGGTGAGTGATCGTGATCAGACATAGGGTCTCTTTAGGACAGACCGATCCATTTGGGGAGAGGCGGTGACACACACAATCACTGCGCCCGCAATATGCACCTTACAAACCCATCGAAGCACCCTAAGGAACAGCTTGGCCGTGTGGTTATCAACTCGTTAACCATGTTGTCGGCATTTATTGCCCAGTTTCTTGGAGCGGTCGATGAGCGGCGCGGAAGTTCTGGATGTGGGTCGTGACGCCCTGTGGCTGACCATTCAGCTGTGCCTGCCCGCGCTGGTGGTGGCTCTGGTCGTAGGTGTGGCGATCGGCCTGTTTCAGGCCCTGACCCAGATTCAGGAGCAGACGCTGGTCTATGCCCCCAAGATCATCGCCATCTTTATCTCGCTGCTGCTGTTCCTGCCGCTGATGGGCGCGCTGCTGGGCAGTTTCATGCGCGAGATCGCCGTCAAGATCGCGGGCATCTAGCGGGCGATGGAGCCCTATGCCACAGCACAGCAGGTCTGGGCCGCAGGCCTTTTGTTCGCGCGTCTGGGCGCGGTCATCATGCTGCTGCCCGGTATCGGTGAATCCTATGTGCCCGCGCGGGTGCGTCTGTCGCTGGCGCTGCTGATCGCGCTGGTTCTGTTTCCGATTGTCGGCCACACCTTGCCCGCCCTGCCGCCGACGCTGGGCAGTGTGGTGGGCTGGATCATCCGCGAGGTTCTGGTGGGGCTGGCCATCGGGGCGGTACTGCGCAGTTTCATGACTGCCATGGTCACGGCAGGCGAGATCGTCTCCATGCAGACGACGCTGGGCTTTTCGCAGACGGCCAACCCCATGCAGGCCTCGCCCGGATCGACCATATCGGCATTCCTGACCCTGCTGGGTATCACCCTGATCTTTGCGACCAACACCCACCATCTGTTCATCGGCGGGCTGGTCAGCAGCTATGATCTGATCGCGCCGGCCAAGCCACTGATCGTCGCTGATTTCAGCACTCTGGCCGTGCGCACTTTGGGGCAGAGTTTTCTGCTTGGGGTACAGTTGGCGGCACCTGTTTTGGTGTTTGCTTTGATCTTCAATCTGGCGTCGGGTCTGGTGGCGCGGGTGATGCCGTCGTTTCAGGTCTATTTCGCCGCTGCGCCTTTGAGCGTTCTGCTGGGGCTTTCGGTTTTCGCGCTCAGCCTGGGTGTGCTGGGCACTGTGTTCATTGACCGTTACCGCGCACTGGCGCGGGTGATGGCGGGAGGGACCCTTGGCTGAGGATGCCGACCAAGAGTCAAAAACAGAAGAAGCCACCCCGCGAAAACTTCAGGACGCGCGCAAGAAGGGTGACTTTGCCAAGTCGCCAGACGTGGCCACCACCCTGTCTCTGGGCGGGGCAGCGGCGGTCCTGCTGATTGGCGGCAGCCATTTCTCCATGCAGATGGCCGAGGACCTGGTGCCTTTTATTGCCAGCCCTCACGCCATGCTGGGCGGGCTGGAAGCGGGTGGCGGCGTCGAAATCGGCATGCAGGCGCTCAAGGCGGTGACGCCGTTTCTGGGCGCGCTGATGTTAGCGGTGATCATAGGCAGTATGGCGGGCAATCTGGCCCAGTCGCAGGGCTTCATCCTCACTGCCGAGAAGCTGAAGCCGAAGTGGTCGACGATCAGCCCGCTGGGCGGGTTCAAGCGCATTTTTGGTCCCGACGGACTGGTTCAATTCCTCAAGACCTTCCTCAAACTGGTGGCGATCGGCGCGATTTGTTGGTGGGTGTTGAAGCCGCACGTCCGCGAGGTCGAAAATCTGGCGGCCATGAGCCCGCTGGCCATCCTGCCCTATGCGCTGGATATGGCGATGCGCCTGTTTATCGCGGCGCTGGTGTTTTTGGCGCTGACGGCGGGGGTGGACTACCTGTGGCAGCGGATGCGCTTTGCCAAGCGGATGCGCATGACCAAACAGGAGTTCAAGGACGACTTCAAACAGTCCGAAGGTGACCCGCACGTCAAAGCCAAACTGCGCCAGATCCGTATGCAGCGCAGCCGCCAGCGTATGATGCAGGCCGTGCCGAACGCCACCGTCGTGGTCACCAACCCGACCCACTACTCGGTCGCCCTGCGCTATGAGCCCGACGAGGGCGACGCCGCGCCCGTCTGCGTGGCCAAGGGCGTAGATGCTCTGGCCCTGCGCATCCGCGAGGTCGCCCGCGAAAACGGGGTGCCGGTGGTCGAGAACGTGCCACTGGCGCGTGGTCTGTATGCCAGCGTCGAGGTGGACGAGATCATCCCCCGCGAACATTTCGAAGCTGCCGCCAAGGTCATTGGCTTCGTCATGCAGAGCCGCAAGTCCCGCTAGGGCGTGCGCTAACCCAGAAGTGACCCCGCCATTGTCCCTTATCGGGACAGGATAGGGTTAAGCTTTTCCAGCTTACGATCCGTGGCGTATGATTCGCTGAAGGCGAGGCGAGATGACAGTTTCCACCCCACAGGTTCGCAAGAAGGCCAAGGCGCTGCGTCGCGGGCGTCTGGACCCGTTGCTGCTGGTGATGGCGGTGGGGTTTGCGCTGGCGGTAGCGGCGATTGCCTATCCGGCGTTTCGCGCTGACGCGTTCACGGCCCCTAGCCTGATCCTTGTCATCGCGGCGGGCCTGATTGCCGTGGTCGGCATCAATGTGTTTGGCCGTGCCGAGCGTCGCCCCACGGGGGATACTGCCGTCGAAATGCTGGACGCTATGGGGGAGCCCGCGGCTCTGGTGTGGGATAGCGGTCAGGTGCTGGCTTACAACGCCGCATGGGCCGAGGAGAATGGCGATCTGGCCAACCTGCCGCGCGGCAAGTCGGGGCGGGCTCTCTACATGGCCTTTGCCCAGGCCCGCGAGGGCGAACAGGGGCGTGCCATTGTCCAGATCGGCAGCCGTGAAAAAGAAGTTCTGATCGGCGATGCGGGGCAGGGGCGTTTTCTGGTCCGAGCCGCACCCGATGCCGCCTTACCGATCTCCGAAGCACCGGTTCAGGGCACGCCTGTCGCCACCGTGCAGGGCGAGGCCCGCGCCATGGCAGCGGGGGCGCCGTTCGGTTCGGCCCTCATCCGTGGCGATGATCTGTTTGCGGGCAAGGTCAGCGAGCCCAATGCTGCCCTGTCGGTGCTGACCGGTCCTGCGGCCTCTGGGGATGCCGCCTTTGGCCACCTGTTCGATGCGTCCGGCGTGGCCGAGGCGCGCGCCAAACTGGAGGCGGGGTCGTCCGGCCCGATTGAACTGGTCGCCCGCGCCCACCCGGATCGCAGTCTGCACCTCTATGTCGCGCCCGAGGGCGATGGCCGTCGCATCTGGCTATTTGATGTGACGGGCCAGAAGTCGATGGAGCTGCAGCTGTCGCAGGCTCAGAAGATGCAGGCTGTCGGCCAGCTGGCCGGCGGCGTGGCGCACGACTTCAACAATCTGCTGACGGCTATCCAGCTGCAACTGTCAGGCTTGCTGGAGCGTCACCCCGTAGGCGATCCGTCTTACGAGGGGCTGAACGAAATCCGCCAGACAGCCATCCGCGCGGCCGATCTGGTGCGCAAGCTGCTGGCCTTCTCGCGCAAGTCGACTGTGCGCCGCGAGCGTCTCGATTTGGGCGAACTGGTGGGCGAGTTTGCCGTCCTGCTGCGCCGCCTGCTGCGCGAGGATGTGCGGCTGGAAACCGACCATGGCCGCGACCTGCCGCTGGTGCTGGCTGACAAGTCGCAGTTGGAAACGGCGGTGATGAATCTGGCGGTGAATGCTCGCGATGCCATGCGCGGCGTGGTCGAGCCAGGGGCGGGCGTCGTGACGATCCGCACCCGTAGCCTGTCACAGGCCGAGGCGCGCGATATGGGATGGCGCGACGCGACCGAAGAAGTGGCGCTGATCGAGGTGGCCGACACCGGCCCGGGCGTGCCGACCGAACTGCTAGACAAGATTTTCGAGCCCTTCTTTACCACCAAGGCGGTCAATGAGGGCACAGGCATGGGGCTGGCCACCGTTTACGGGATCGTCCAGCAGGCGGGTGGCCACATCAATGTCACCAATATCGATGGCGCGGGCGCGGCCTTCCGTATCTTCCTGCCCGCGGCCTCTGCCGAGGAACTGGTCGAGGTGCCGGTGGCCGAAAAGGTCGTCAAGGCACCGCGCGATCTGTCGGGCGCGGGCCGCATTCTGTTCGTCGAAGACGAGGCGGCTGTGCGCGGCATCGCCGCCCGACTGCTACGTCAGCGCGGCTATGAGGTGATCGAAGCCTCGGATGGCGAGGAAGCCCTGATCCTGGCCGAAGAGTGGGCCGGTCAGATCGATATGCTGATTTCGGACGTCATCATGCCGGGTCTGGATGGCCCGTCACTGCTGCGCAAGGCACGGCCTTTCCTTGGCGATGCGCCGGTCATGTTTATTTCAGGCTATGCCGAAAGCGACTTCTCGGACCTGTTGCAGGACGAGGTGGGCGTCAGCTTCCTGCCCAAGCCGCTGGACATCAAAACCTTGGCCGAGCGGGTTAAACAGGAACTCTACGCCGAGGGCTGATCCCTCAGATGGTGACGGAGAACCCGCGCGGTTCATCAGCCACATTATAGCGGCGACGGCGGGCCTCATCGAACAGCATATCGCCCAGCTCATAAATCTGGCGCTTGCTAAGACGCGGCATGATGCAGTGCAGCTGGGTCTTGAGGATGTCCAGCTCGGCGTCAGACAGGGGGGCCTCTGCATGCGTAGACATAAGCATACCTTTAAGCGGGGAGAACGTTCTGAAACGCGCTCGCCGTAACGGTGTTCCCTTAAAAGGCGAAAACCAAAAATTTTCTGTGAAAGTGCCCGTAGAGCCTTGGGTTTGCGCCCAGCGTCTCTAGATAGAGGGCAAGTGGAATCGGATCACTCAATCAAGGAGACCCATCATGGCCTTTACCCTTCCGCCGCTCCCCTACGCCTATGACGCGCTGGAACCGGCCATCGATAAGGAGACGATGACCTTCCACCACGACAAGCACCACCAGACCTATGTCGACAACCTGAACAAGGCGGTCGAGGCTGATGCTTCGCTGCAAGGTCTGTCGCTGGAAGACATGTTCGCCAAGATGTCGTCGCTGCCGAAGGCCGTGCGCAACAACGGTGGCGGCCACTGGAACCACGCCCTGTTCTGGGAACTGCTGGCTCCGGCCGACAAGGCTGGCGAGCCGTCGGCTGAGCTGGCTGCCGCTATCGACGCCGATCTGGGCGGCATGGACGCCTTCAAGGAAGCCTTCAATGCCGCTGGCGCTGGCCAGTTCGGCTCGGGCTGGGCTTGGCTGATCGTGCAGAACGGCAAGCTGAAGGTCACCTCGACCCCGAACCAGGACAACCCGCTTATGGACGTCGCCGACGAAAAGGGCGCTGTCGTCCTCGGCGCCGACGTGTGGGAGCACGCCTACTATCTGAAATACCAGAACCGCCGCGCCGACTATCTGAAGTCGTTCTGGACGGTGGTGAACTGGAACAAGGTCAACGAACTGTACGCCGCAGCCATCAAGGGCTGATTTGTAGCGTCGTTTCCTGACATTTCAGGGGATATTCACAGGGAGCTGGTCCAACCAGCTCCCTGTTTCCGTTTAAGGGCCTGTTATCCCTTATCGTTTGGACGCTAGTTACGCTTCTGGGCCCAGAACGTGCCCACGAGTTTGGGAACGTAGTATGCGCGTGTTGACGTGTGTGGTCGAAGACCACAACTGGATGCTGGTGGCCTTGGCGGCTCTGGTGTGCGTGATCGGGTCGGTGATCACCATGAGCCTGTTCCGTAAGATGCACGGAACGAGCGGCTTGACCCGCGCGACCTGGCTGGTGACCGGCGCGGGCGCGGGCGGTGCCGCCATCTGGTGTACCCACTTCATTGCCATGCTGGCGTGGACGCCTTCGATGGTTACCGCCTATGAACCTGCCGCGACGGCGGCTTCGCTTGTGGTCGCTCTTGCCGGGTGTGCCTTGGCGCTGGGTATCGGTTCCTTGAAAGGTACCGCGCCGAGGCTGGCCGGTGGGGCCCTGTTCGGGCTTTCAGTCTCGGCTATGCACTATCTGGGCATGGCCGGTTTGGAAAACCGCGCCTTCCTCTTGTTCGATCCGACCTATGTCATCGTCTCGGTTGTCTTGGCGATCGGCCTCGGTATGGCGGCCTTTTCTCTCGCCAGCCGGCGCAAGGCCATTCAGGCAAATGTTCTGGGAAGCCTTGCCCTGGTGGGCGCGATCGTCAGCCTGCACTTTACCGGCATGGCCGCTGTCACTGTGCTGCCCATGGATGCCGCCCTTCAGACGTCGGGCGTCAGCCATAGTTTGCTGGCGTTCGGTGTAGCCGGTGTCGGCATGCTGCTGCTGGGCTCGGCATTGGCTACCTATGCCCTTCAAGACCAAACCCAAAAACGCGAACACCGCCGTCTGAACGCCCTTATCGACGGGGCTGCGGACGGCATGGTGATTGAAATCGACGGCGATATCGTAACGGCCAACGAGGCCTTTGTATCGCTGTGCGGTCTGATCTCGGCCGATCTGCGCGGCACGCCTATCGCGCGCTGGATCGAGGACGCCGAGGCCATGACTGGACAGGCGGTGGTGCAGAGCCAGCTGCGGACCGTGGACGGCGAACAGGTGCCCGTCGAAGTCACTGTCCGGCACGAGCGCGGTGAAGGCGGCGTAGCGGTGCGCCTTTTTGCTGTGCGCGATCTTAGACGGCGTCTGGAGCAGGAGCGGCGCATCGCTTTCCTGGCCCGAAATGACAGTCTGACCGGTCTGCCCAACAGGGCATCTTTCCTTGAAAAGATGGCGCGCATGACGCAGCTGCTGGCTGGAGGCGGTCGCTTCGCTCTGTTCGCGATCGATCTGGACCGGTTCAAGGACGTCAATGACCTGTATGGCCATGCGGTTGGCGATCAGCTGCTGGTGCACATTGCCGGCAATCTGAAACGGGCCTCGCAAGAAGGCGAGTTCATTGCCCGTCTTGGCGGGGACGAGTTCATTGGCTTGGTGCCGCTGAAGCCCGAGGCTGACGAAGCCCATATCCGGGCCGCCGCCATGCGCTGGATCGAGGCGATCCAGATTCCGATGTCAAGCGAGCATACGGACGTCGGATGCGGCGCATCGGTGGGGGTCGCCGTCTGGCCTACCGATGCAGAGGACGCCTCTATCCTTATCAACAATGCCGATCTGGCCATGTATCGCGCCAAGGCGTCGCTGCATGACAAGGTCTGCTTTTATGAAAAAGCGATGGACGAGGCTGTCCGCCATCGTCGCCGCGTGACCCAGGGGCTTCGCGAAGCGCTGGAGCAGGAGCAGTTCCAAATCTACTACCAGCCACAGGTGAGCGTGTCGGGTGGCGACATCACCGGCTATGAGGCTCTGCTGCGCTGGCCGCAGGCGGACGGCTCCTTCGTGCCTCCGGACCAGTTCATTCCCGTTGCAGAGGATTCCGGTCTGATCCTGCCGATAGGCGAATGGGTACTGCGCCGGGCCTGTCAGGAAGCGATGCTCTGGGACAAGCCCTTGCGTCTGGCAGTCAATCTGTCGCCCGTACAGCTGGGGCACGCCGATCTGCCGCGTCTGGTGCAGCAGATCTTGCTGGAAACAGGGCTGTCTCCCTCACGACTGGAACTGGAGATCACCGAGACGGCCATGATTTCGGACATGGTCCGCTCTACCCACATTCTGCGCCAATTGAAGGCGTTGGGTGTATCGATTGCGATGGACGATTTCGGTACCGGCTATTCGTCCTTGTCGACTCTGCGGGCTTTTCCGTTCGACAAGATCAAGCTTGATCGCGCCTTCATGACCGAGTTGGGCGGCAGCCCCCAGTCCCGCGCCATCATCCGCGCCGTCCTGACCATCGGCGAAAGTCTCAATATTCCGGTATTGGCCGAAGGGGTAGAGACACCCGATCAACTGGACTTCCTGCGAGAGCAAGGCTGTGACGAGGTGCAGGGCTTCCTGTTGGGCCGCCCGATGCGCGATGCGCGGCCTTTGAAAGATGCGACTACGGCTTTCGCCGAGGCCGGCTGAGGGCGGTAGTGGCCTTCAAAAGCCCGCAAAGATTGACTCTGAAGGGGTTCGGGGTCATAAGCGCGCCCTTCACATCACGGGTTTGCGCCCGAGGTGCGTTTGAACACGGACGATGCGTGAACCGCCGTTGAGATCGTCCCTCCAATAGGGGAGGGACCGGGCCGCGTCATATAAGAGAGTAGACTATGTCCAAGCGTCATAGCGCCAAGTACAAAATCGACCGCGCCATGGGTGAAAACCTGTGGGGCCGCGCCAAGTCGCCGGTCAACAAGCGTTCGTACGGCCCGGGCCAACACGGCCAGCGTCGTAAGTCGAAGGTTTCGGACTTTGGTCTGCAACTGAAGGCCAAGCAAAAGCTCAAGGGTTACTACGGCAACATCACCGAGAAGCAATTCTCGGCGATCTACGCTGAAGCCAACCGTCGTAAGGGCAACACCTCGGAAAACCTGATCGGCCTGCTGGAATCGCGTCTGGACGCTATCGTCTACCGCGCCAAATTCGTGCCGACCGTTTGGGCTGCCCGTCAGTTCGTCTCGCACGGCCACGTCACCGTCAACGGCAAGAAGGTCGATATCGCTTCTTACCGCGTGAAGGCCGGCGACGTCGTCGAGGTCAAGGAAAAGTCGCGCAACATGGCTCTGGTGCTGGAAGCCCAGCAGTCGGGCGAGCGTGACATCCCGGACTATCTGGAACTGGGTGACCGCGGTTTCTCGGTGCGCTACGTGCGCGTGCCGGAACTGGCCGACGTGCCGTATCCGGTGAAGATGGAACCGAACCTGATCGTCGAATACTATTCGTCGTAATCAGTAACGAAATCCCGTTTCGGCGGGAAAATCGTTCGGAGAAGGCTCCGCTTCGGCGGGGCCTTCTTTTCTTTGTAAAAAATCACTGTTCCTTTCTTGTGCGAATGAGGTCATTCTGACCTTGGCCGTGCGCGTTCTGGAGGGAGGCCGATATGACGAAACTGAGCTTCCGCTCACTGACCCGCACCGCGCGCCTGATGGTGGTCGTCGGTGGCACTGCAGCCCTGTCGGCCTGCGCGACCCTGTCGTCTGAAATCGCGCCCATGCCCGGCACGCTGGAACCGATCCACGGCGCGGCCTTTACCGACGATCTGGCCATTGTCCGTGTGACGTCGAACGGATGCACCACCAAGTCGGATCTGGTGCCTTATCTGACCCGTGCGCGCGACTTCTCGATCCTGACGGTACGTCGTCTCAACGAGGACCAGTGCAACAATCCCATGCCCGATGGTCTGGAAGTTCAGTGGACCTTCGAGGAGCTGGGTTTGCCGCATGGCACGGCGGTGACCGTCAACAACCCGTTCCGGCTTAAGGACGTGGTTGTGCAGGGACGCGGCCGCTCCAGCTAAGGCTGGCCATTCTGTATAGCTTTACGAGACGTCAGGGCGCGGGGACGCGCCCCCTGCTTTGTAGCGCCTCAGGCCGAAAACGGTGCCAGCATGTTGGCTTGAATACGCGTCGGGCGCAGGGTCTTGGCCTCGACAAGACACCATTCGGAAATGCCCTGAGCGCAGACCTTGCCCTCGGCATCCTCGATACGGACATAGCGGGCAAAGCGCGGGCCCTGCGGGTCACCGACCCAGGTGCGGGCCACAATGCCCTTGGCGTCCGGCAGAATGCCACGGAAGTAGTCGATCTCGTGGCGCAGGGCGACCCACGACCATTTGGCGCGCGTTTGGTCGTCAAAGCGGGCGTTCCAGTGGGCGGTGCCCACATCCTGAAGCCAGCCGACATAGACCACATTGTTTACGTGGCCATTTTCGTCAATGTGCTCGGGCCGCACGTCCAGCGGGACGACAAAGACCTCTCGGTCTGCGCGTGGTTCCAGTACGGCCCGTGCCATCGCTTAGTCCTCGACCCGGGCGATGCCCTTTTCGGCCATCAGGGCCTGAAGCTCGCCGGACTGGAACATTTCGCGGACGATGTCGGAACCGCCGACGAACTCGCCCTTCACATAAAGCTGCGGAATGGTCGGCCAGTCGGTGTAGGTCTTGATGCCTTCGCGCAGGGATTCCGACTGCAGCACGTCAACGCCCACGAAGGCGACGCCCACGTGATCGAGGATCTGCACAGCCAGAGACGAGAAACCGCAACGCGGCGAATCCGGCGTGCCTTTCATAAACAGGACGACGTCATGATCCTTCACGGCGGAGTCGATGAAGGCGTGGACGGGATCGGCGTTTTGGTCAGTCACTTGAGCTACCCTTTCGGCAAGCCTGTCAGCTAGGCAGCCGTAAGGGCGGGGTCAAGGTGTGCACTGCGAAAACCCTGTCACAAGCGTCGGGGAAACATCCCCTAATGCGTGGTGGTCAGCACCATCAGTTCGCGTGCGCGCTGCGCCAGCGCCGGTGCGCCAACCGAAGACGCCGCATCGGCGGCCTCGTACAGGGCCATGCCCAGATCACGCGCCCCTGAGGGATTGCGGGCGGTCAGGGCCAGAGCAATGCGCGACAGGGTGATCTGGTCTGCAGCCCAATCGACCGGCAAGGTCTCATCCATGGTAAGCGCCAGCCGCTGCACTGTGTCCAGCCGCAGGGCTTGAAGCGTAGGCGTGTCTCCATGGCTTTCTGCCCGATTGATGGCATGCGCCATTGCCCGCTCGCGTATAAGGGCTCCGAGGATCAATCCCGGCATATTGGTCAGGGCACAGGCCTCGTTCAGTTGCTGTTCCGGCATCGGGCCGCGGTCGGCGCGCAGAAGCTGGATCGCGGCCCAGTCCAGAGGGCTGTGGTCCGAGGAGAACTGATCGGCGGCAGCATCGAACAAGGCGTGGGCTTGCGAACGGGCCTCATGGTCGCCGGCGATGGAAGCCAGCGCCGCCATCCCTGTGCCGCACAGCGCCAGCGCGCGGGCGCGGCTGACAGGGCGCTCATCCGGCTTGGCCTGCTCGACCAGTTGGCGCAGATCACGGCCCGCCTGATCCAGCAGGCGTGCATTGCGGGCCAGTATGCCCGCTTCCAGCGAGAGGGAGGCGCGCTCCAGTTTCAACTCGTCGCACACCAAAGCCATTTCGGGTGTCAGACCATCCATCGCTTCTGCCAAGCGGTTGGCTGCTTCAACCATCTGTTCCGGGCTGGAAGCGAGGCGGGCCTGACGGGCGCTAAGGCGTGCTTTCAGGGCTTCGATCTGGGCGGCAGTATCGGCCCGACGGGCTTGCGGTAGGCGCTCCAGACTGGACAGCAGACCCGTCAGACGACGCGGTGCGCCATAAAGGTCAAATACCAGAAGCGACGTCTGGCCCACGTCCAGCGCGGCAAGCATGGCCTGATCTTCGGTCTGGGCGGCCTTGGCGGCATCACGACTGGCCTGCTCGGCGCGGCGAAGGCTGTCTGTGGATCCCGTACGGCGGGCGTGTTCACGCCACAGGGCGGCGGCACGCATCCACGCTTCATACGGGCGCGAACACGAGACGCGGCCCGCGTCGGTGCTTTGATGACGGGCCTCTGTTTCGACCAGACCGACGCTGACCAGCTCCAACCATCCCAGGTCATAGCTGTCACGGGCCTTTTCAAACAGCCGCCTTAAATCTCTTCCAAACTCGAACATTGCATCCGTTGTCCCGGATCGAGACCCGTCCTCAGGCCTCCACCATGGCTAAGCAAACGCAGCGCCAGCCTTCGGGTTCGATTTTGGAATACCTCAGGTTTTTTACTGACTGCGGGTGCCACCGTTCAGGGACGGTGCCTGTTGGCGACAGCGGCGCAGGTCGCGAAGCGTGTCGTCATGCGCTGATGACAGGCGACGCACGGCACCGATGCGGGCCTTCTGCATATCGTCTTCGGTGGCGGTGGGGCTGCGACCTTGCGCTGTGGCCAGCTGGATGGTTGTCAGCGACCAAAAGAGCGCGTCGTCATACAGGGCATGGCCCTCGGCTGTCTCGCCGCCCCTCAGCTCGCTGGCGGCCTGGGTCAGACCCGCGCACCGCAGGGCTGTTTCATAGGTGATAACCAAAGGCGCGGCCGGCCTGCCTTCGCCGGTCGCGGACTGGGAAGACATCAAAAGCAAGGCAGACGCGACGGCGGCTAACATGTGGAACTCCACGCACAACAGCACCGGTTCGCCTTACCACAACACGTTCGGCGACATGTGAAAAGCCGTCTTGGCTAAGCTTGGTATAGCACGGCCTAGAGATTTGCCGATACGGCCGGTGGTGGCAGTAACATTTGTTCACCCTGCGCTTGTGCATTGGTCATGCTTTATTACGGCGGCTCCTGTGATGTTCGCCAGGGGACTGGACGTCTCGGTGACACTGGGATTGTGTGTCACTTCGGGTCTGTGTCTGGTCATGCTGATTATGACACTGGGGTTGGAGCGACGGGATGTGGTCGCGCCGGTTTCCTCTGTTTCGGTCTAGGCACCGCGTAGGAGTATTGGGTTGAAGACGAAACAATGGTGGCTGCGGCTGGTGCAGCTTAATCTCGGGCTGTGGACGTTTGGTCTAGGGGCGGCGCTGATGGTGCGGGCCCATCTGGGGCTCGATCCGTGGAATGTGTTCCACCAAGGCCTGTCGGACCTGACCGGCCTCAGCATCGGCGTGATCAGCATCTTCTCCGGCGTGGTGGTGATGCTGTTGTGGGTGCCGCTGCGCTTGAGGCCGGGGCTGGGCACCCTGTTGAACATCCTGATGATCGGTCTGTCGCTGGACGCCTTTATGGCGGTGATACCGGACCTGAATGGCTGGCCTTTGCGTATCGGCGCACTGATGCTGGGTGTGGTGCTGACCGGTTTGGGATCGGCGGCCTATATCGGCGCGGGTATGGGCACGGGCCCGCGCGACGGGCTGATGATGGGGCTGAACCAGAAGTTCGGCTGGTCTATCCGCGTATCGCGTCTGTTGGTCGAGATTATCGTGCTGGCGTCCGGCTGGATGCTGGGTGGCGTGGTCGGCGTCGGCACTGTGGCCTTTGCCCTGTGCATCGGTCCTCTGGTGCAGTTCTTCCTGCCATTCTTCCAGAGATGGTGGGCACTCGGTCCGAAAGCCTAGGCTGCGGCCTTGGTCTTCAAGGCGCGCTCGATCTCGATCAATCGCTGCTTGCGCCACAGACCGCCCGCATAGCCGGTGAGGGAGCCGTCGGCCCCGATCACGCGGTGGCAGGGGATTATCAGGGCGATCTGGTTTGAGCCATTGGCGCGGGCCACGGCGCGCACAGCGGTCGGCTGTCCGATCTGGCGGGCGATATCACCGTACGAACGGGTCTCGCCTGCTGGAATGGTTTGTAATGCGGTCCAGACGCGCTTGAAGAAGTCGGTGCCGTGCATGAACAGCGGCGTTTCGAACCGCGCGGATTTGGCGGCGAAATAGTCGGTCAGTTCGGCCTCGGCCTGTTCGGCGGGCGCAAAGCGGCCGATGCCCAGTCCGCCCGGCGTATTGGCCTGCATTTTGCGAAGTTCGGCGGGCAGGCCTTTGCAATCGACAAACTCCAGCAGGTGCAGGTGACTGGCGCTGCTAATGGCGATCATGTCGCCAAGGGCGGTGGGGATCCACGTCGCCCGCATGGCTCCGTCTGATTTCAGATCGGCCGGCGCACATCCCAACAGCTTGGCAAAGGCTGCGCGAAAGGCGCTGGGTGATTCAAAACTGGCATCCAGTTGGGCCGTCATCACCGATCCTCCGACAGCAAGGGTTTCAAAGCCCTCACGCAGACGGCGCTGTCTGGCCATCTCCAGAAAGGTCATGCCGAAATGGCGTTTGAAGGCCCGGCGCACGGTGGACAGATCATAGCCCAGATCGGCCACGTCCTGCTCTGACCAACGCCGCTGTGGCTGGTCATCCAGACGGGCCAGAAGGTCGATGATGGCCGGCTCATTCTGCGCCGCAGCCTTGACAGGGTGACACCGTTTGCAGGGCCGGAAGCCCGCCTCCATACATTCGCCAACGGTCGCCCTGAACGTACAGTTCGCGCGCAGCGGCTTACGCGCCGGACAGGTCAGCCGACAGAAAATCCCCGTCGAATGCACGCAGACAAACGCCTGCCCGTCATACCGGTCATCGCGGGCGACAAGGGCGTCATACAGAACATCATCGCTGGGCAGGTCGAACAACATATCGCTGTTGTACTCCATACACGATGCCGCGCCGCCGATTTTCGGGCGTCTATTGTCGCGCGCACGAAAAAGGGGAGGCCGGAGCCTCCCCTGATGCGATCAACCGCGTTCCAGCGTCTTGGAGAAGGTCACCTTCGGGAAGCGCTCTCCGACATAGCCGGTTTCCCACGACGACTTGGCGAGGAACACAGGGTTCTGGTCGATGTCGGTCGCCATTTGCGGGCGGTATTTGGAGGCGAAATCCTCAAGGTCGGCCTTTTCGCCGACGACCCAGCGGGCTTCGGCATAGGGCGACGGCTCGAAGATGACATCGAGGTTGTATTCGGCACCCAGACGGTCGGCCATAACCTCGAACTGAAGCTGGCCCACGGCACCGACGATGAAGTCCGCACCGATTTCCGGACGGAACAGCTGGGTCACGCCTTCCTCGGCCAGACCTTCCAGCGCCTTCTTCAGGTGCTTGGCCTTGAGCGGGTCTTTCACGCGCACGCGCTGCAGGATTTCCGGCGCGAAGTTCGGCAAGCCCGCGAAGCGCACGAGGCCGCTTTCCGACAGGCTGTCACCCACGCGCAGGACGCCGTGGTTAGGGATGCCGATCACGTCGCCCGCATAGGCTTCTTCGGCCAGTTCACGGTCGGAGGCGAAGAACATCATCGGCGCGTTGACCGACAACTGCTTGCCGGTGTTCTGCACCTTCAGCTTCATGCCGCGCTTGAACGAGCCCGACGCCATACGGAACATGGCGATACGGTCGCGGTGGTTCGGGTCCATGTTGGCCTGAACCTTGAAGACGAAGCCGGTGACCTCGGTCTTGCCCGGATCGACCTCGATGGTGATGGGTTCGGGCGCGTTACGGGTTTCCGGCGGCGCTTCCTTGCGGGCTGGCATGATCTTGGGGGCAGGGGCCCATTCGCCGATGGCGCGCAGCAGGTCTTCGATACCGAAGTGGCGCAATGCCGAGCCCCACAAGATCGGGGTCATATGGCCTTCGAGGAAGGACTGTCGATCAAAGGCCGGATAGCCGCCCTCGACCAGTTCGAGCGCTTCGGTGACTTCCTCGTGCTCGCCCTGTTCGAAATACTGGGCGGCCTCGGTCAGCGGCAGGGCTTGCGGATGTTCGGGATCCTCGTCCGAACCGGCGGCCTTTTTGGCATAGGGCTGGAAGCGGCCGGTGCCGACCTCGACCAGACCGCGCAGACGGTTACCCGAGCCTGCGGGCCACCAGATCGGAGCCGGATCAAGCTGAAGGCGCGAGGCGATTTCGTCCAGCAGAGCCATCGGGTCCTGCGACTCGCGGTCCAGCTTGTTGATGAAGGTGATGATCGGAATGTCGCGCAGGCGGCAAACCTCGAACAGCTTCAGCGTCTGCGGCTCGATGCCCTTGGCGGCGTCCAGCACCATGATGGCGCAGTCGGCAGCCGTCAGGGTGCGATAGGTGTCTTCCGAGAAGTCTTCGTGGCCCGGCGTATCGAGCAGGTTGAACATCTTGCCTTCGTGCTCGAAGGTCATGACCGAGGCGGTCACGGAGATGCCGCGCTCTTTTTCAATCTTCATCCAGTCCGAGCGCGCGCGGCGGTTCTCGCCGCGTGCCTTGACGGCCCCTGCGGCGCGCAGCGCGCCACCGGCCAGCAGGATGTGCTCGGTCAGGGTGGTTTTACCGGCGTCCGGGTGAGCGATGATGGCGAAGGTCCGGCGGCGGCCAGCCTCTTCGGCAATGGTCAATTTTGACATGAAAAATCCTCTGACCGCGGGGGTTAGCGGAAAAGGCCCGTAAAGTCACCGTTCACGATGGTGTGAATGCCCCTATGCAACGAAAGGTCTTTAGGCGACGCTTTCCTAGCGAGACGGTGGCCCACGATGGTCATCGCCGCATAGGGAAAGGAAACGTCATGGCTCTGGTACACCCCGGAAAGCCGCGTGCCCTGTCATTTGAACGCGGCGCGCGAGTATCCAAACCTCTTCATCCGGCCGTTGGCCTGTTGTGCGGCTTCGCCATCCTGGTGGGCGTCGCCACAGCGGTGCATTTCGTGTTCGGTTTTCTCTAACCCAATATGACTGACGCACGGCTTTAGAGGGCCGCGACTTCATCCAGTGGTGAAGCGCGGCCCTTTTGTTGTGTGCTGCATCAGCTCGAACGCGTCGGGTCGGTCAGCGGCTCGCCATAGGTGCTCTGGGCATGCAGATGTGTCGAGACACTGCCGGTCGCGCGCTGGATCAGGCGGTGCACGCTGGGCGGGCTGTCGCCCTGGTGCAGCGCGCGGATGGCGACACCGACGGCTGAATCCTCATGGGTCATGCGCTGGTTGTGGCGCACATAGTCCATCCAGGTGTCGGTCTGGTACTTTTCGACCCAGATTTCGGGATCGCCAAGATCGCGCATCAGCCGCCACTGGAAGGCTCCGTCACGGCGACGGATGCGGCGGCGCTCTTCCATCAATTGCAAGAAGCGCGGCACGTCCTCATTGCGGATGCGATAGGCGATGGACACCACAATCGGCCCACTGCGCGGTTCGATCTGCAGTTCGGTGCTGGGTTCTTTCCAGCGATCCAGCGGCGTCAGGTTCAGCTCTTCGCCATTGGCCAGCGGCGCGCGCAGTCCCAGAAGGGCGCAGACCAGCAGCACACTTGCCGCAATGCTGAGCGCAAGGGTGATGTCATAGTTCTGGGCCAGACTGCCCCACAGCCATGAGCCTACGGCCATGCCACCAAAGGCGCACATCTGATAGAGCGCCAGTGCCCGCGCCACGACCCAACGCGGGGCCGACATCTGCACGGTGACGTTAAAGGTCGAAAGCACCGTCACCCATGCCGCACCCCCCAGCAGCAAGGCTGGAACGGTCAGGAAAATGGTCGGTGCAAAAGCGACGCCCAAAGACGCGGCGGCAAAAACCAGAATCCACACCCGCACCACGGTCTCGGCTTTAAAGCGGGCACGGATTTCCGACACGAACAGCGCCCCGCCCACGGCACCGATGCCGAACGAGCCGAGCAGGATGCCGTAGACCAACGGGCCGCCGCCGACCTCGTGGCGGGCAATGACGGGCATCAGGGCCTGCAGACCGCTGGCCCCTATGCCGAATATCAGGGCGCGCACCTGCACGGCCACGATGCGCGGCGACAGCAGGGCGTAGCGCACCCCGCCCGCCATGGCGTGCAGCAGGCCCTCGCGCGGCAGGGTCTGTTGCGGGCGTTCCGGCTTCCAACGGAACAGCACCACCAGCAGGCCGATGTAGGATACGGCATTAACGGCAAACGAGGCAGCGGCACCGGCGATAGCCACTACCGCCCCGCCCAGCGCGGGCCCCAGACTGCGGGCCATGTTGAAGCCCATGGAGTTCAGGGTGACGGCCTGTGCCAACTGTTCGCGGGGCACGATATCCCCGACCGAGGCCTGCCATGCCGGACCATTGAAGGCCACGCCGCAGCCGATCAGGAAGGTAAAGGTCAACAGAACCCACGGCGTGATCCAGCCCATATAGGTCAGTAAAGCCAGACCTGCCGAGACCAGCAGCATAAAGGTCTGTGCCGCCAGCATGATCTTGCGCCGGTCCATGGTGTCGGCCAATGCGCCGGCCACCAACGACAGCAGCATGATGGGCAGGGCCACCGAGGCCTGCACCAGCGCCGTCATTTGAGTGGAGGCGATGGAGGTCATCATCCATGACGCGCCGACCGACTGGATCAGGCCACCAAAATTGGTGATCAGGCTGGTGATCCAGATGGCCCGGAACAGTGGCAGTTTGAGCGGCGCGAGGGGCGAGGACTTCATTGCGACCATGAAACGTCCTTCCGAAATCTACTCAAATCGCGCGCCATCAAATCCATCATCCCGCTAATCGATAACGACTGAACGAAGAAGGCAAGCCATGGTGGCATGCGGGATGGGTTTTAATGCGCAAACGCACTATAGAGGCCAGCGTGACTGAGACCCCTTTCCAAGATTATCCCGTTCTGGTGGCCGCCCTGTACCGCTTTGCGCCGGTGGCCGACCCTGCCGCCCTGCGCGAGCGCCTGATTGCTCTGTGCGGTGAAGAGGTGCGCGGCACCCTGCTGGTGGCGCACGAAGGTATCAACGGTACGATTGCCGGACCGCACGACGCGATTTTGCGCGTGGTCAACGGCATCCATGCCGAGCCGGGCTTTGACCGGCTGGAGCTGAAATATTCGGGCGCGAACGAGATGCCTTTCTACCGCATGAAGGTGCGGATCAAGAAAGAGATCGTGACCATGGGCCTGCCCAATCTCGATCCGGTCAACGGCGTCGGGGCCTATGTGAAGCCTGCGGATTGGAACGCCCTGATCAGCGATCCGGACACGGTCATCATCGATACGCGCAATGACTATGAGTTCGAGATCGGCACCTTTAAGGGCGCGATCCAGCCGAACACCAAGACCTTCCGCGAGTTTGCCGACTGGTTCGAAAAGGAAGGCCGTAATCTGGTCAACCGCCCGAACCCGCCCAAGGTGGCCATGTTCTGCACCGGCGGCATCCGCTGTGAAAAGGCGACGGCCTATCTGAAGTCCGAAGGCATTCCCGAGGTGCACCACCTCGAGGGCGGTATTCTCAAATACCTCGAGGAAATCCCCGAGCCGGAAAGCCTGTGGGAAGGCGAGTGCTTCGTCTTTGACGAGCGGGTTTCGGTGGGCCAAGGGCTGAAACTGGGTGAACACACCCTGTGCCGCGCCTGCCGTATGCCGGTCAGCCCCGAGGGGCTGAAGTCGCCGAAATTCGTCGAGGGCGTTTCGTGCGAGCGCTGCTGGGACGAGCGTGACGAGGAACGTCGCGCCGCCTATGCAGAGCGCCAGCGCCAGATCGAACTGGCCAGGCAGCGCGGCAGTGCCCACATCGGCACAGACGCCAAGATCGCCGCCGAACAGGCCCGCATCCGCGCCGCCGAGGAGCGCGAAAAGGCGCGTCTGGCCGCGCTGAAAGCCAAGCAGCAAGAGGCAGACGCATGAGCCGTACAGTTCTGATCACCGGTGCCACCGCAGGCTTTGGTTTGGCCGCCGCCCGCCGCTTTGCCAAGGATGGCTGGAAGGTGATCGCCACCGGCCGCCGTGCCGAGCGCCTTGAAGCGCTGGTGGCGGAACTGGGGGCCGATGTGGTGCATCCGTGCGCCTTTGATATCCGCGACGCCGACGCCATCGATGCGGCGCTGGATGGTCTGCCCGAAGCTTTCCAGAATATTGACCTGCTGATTAACAATGCCGGTCTGGCGCTGGGTACCGGGCCTGCGCAAGAGGCCGATCTGGCCCAATGGCAGCAGATGGTGGACACCAACATTACCGGCCTGATGACCATTACCCACCGGATGTTGCCGCGCCTGATCGAACGCAAGGGCGCGATCATCAACATTTCCTCGGTGGCGGCGACCTATCCGTACCGTGGCGGCAACGCCTATGGGGGCACCAAGGCCTTTGTGCGCCAGTTCTCGCTGGGCCTGCGCTCGGACCTGCACGGCACGGGGGTGCGCGTGACTTCGATCGAGCCGGGCATGGCCGAGACCGAGTTTACGCTGGTGCGCACGGGCGGCGACAAGTCGGCGTCCGATACCCTCTATGCCGGTGCCGATCCGATGACCGGCGAGGACATCGCCGAGACCCTGTTCTGGGTGGCCAACCTGCCTTCGCATCTGAACATCAACAGCATCGAACTGATGCCGGTGAAACAGTCGTTTGCAGGCTTTCAGGTCGCTCGCGACTAAGCGGGTTTGACCGGCAGGCGAAGGCGCGCGGTGGTGCCTTCGCCCAGAGTGCTGTCCAGTGTCAGAGTGCCGCCGTGCAGTTCGGACAGCGCCCGCGCCAGTGACAACCCAAGGCCGGTGCCCAGCGCCTTTTGCTTGGCATCCCCCGCCTGCTCGAAGGGCTTGCCCAGACGCGCCAGATCGTCGGGTGCAATGCCGACGCCATCGTCAGCGACGCTGATGGTCAGCCAGCCATCAGCGATGGCGGCATCCAGAACGATCTGGCCCTGTTCGCGCGTGAACTTCACCGCATTACCCAGCAGATTGACCAGTATCTGTTTCACCGCCCGGCCGTCCGCCGTCAGCTTCAGCGGCTCTTCAGGCAGGTTGGCGATCAGGCGGATCGACTTGTCCTCGGCCTGAATCCGCACCAGCGCCATGGCGGCGTCGGCCACATCGCGCGCGTCGATCTCGGACAGGTCCAGCTCATACCGGTCGGCATCGATGCGCGACACGTCCAGAACATTGGTGATCATGTCCTGCAAGTGACTGCCGGCCTGATGGATCGAGGAGGCATAGTCGGCATAGCGGTCGGGCAGGGGGCCGAAAATCCGGTGCCGCATGGCGTCTGAAAAGCCCAGCACGGCATTGAGCGGCGTACGCAGCTCATGGCTCATATGGGCGATGAAGCGGGCGCGGCTGTCGGCAGAGGCGACGGCTTCCTGACGGGCGGCGTCCAGTTCGGTCTCGCGGGCATGCTGCAAGGTGGCGTCCAGCATCAGGGCGCTGAGGCGGCGGCTGTCGCCCTGCATACGGCGCACGATCAGTAGGACGCGGCGGTCCAGAGCCCCGCGCGGGGTGAAGCGCACCTGCGCCGCCAGACCGGCCTGAGCGCGGGACAGGGCCGCGCGCACGGCGGGGCGATCGGGCGGATGGACGGATTCAATCAGCCCGCCTTGGGCATCGACCTGTTTGAACAGGGCATCAATGTCGATGGCGGGCGGGGCGGAGCCATAGGCCGCCAGCGCCTTGCCATTGGGAGTCAGCACCAGCGTCAGCCCCGGCTGGTCGGCCAGAGCCGATTCCATCCGCGCCAGTGCCAGCGGTACGACCGGCACGGTGTTGCGGGTATTGAGCGCCGCCACCAGCGCAAAGGCGGCGACCATTACGCCCGTACCCGCCGCAAGGAAGGCGTCGGGCGTGGTTACCTCCCGCCACAGGGCGCTGATCGCACCGACGATAATAGCGGCGATGACGGCGATAAAACCGCCTATCACCGAGCGCTCGGTCCCTTGGCTGCGCAGGGCCAAGCCGCCGACCAGAGGGGCAAAGCTGATACCCGCCAGCGGTCCGCTGAGCCCGCCGGACAGGGCCGAGGCGATAATGGGGGCGGCGATCCACAGCACCAATGTCCAGGCGGGTGGCCCGGGCGCGCGCTGGGGCCACGGTGTGGCCCCTTCGTTAAGGTGGAGCAGGCCCAGCACGGCCAGTACCGGTACCGCAGAGACGGCCAGACCCAGAGTGATCCGCAACGGCTCGCCCATAGCCAGCGAAATGGCCGCCAGCGCTAGGAAACCCACGCCCCACAACACATGCCACAGCACGCGCTGTCGGGCCCGCATCCACTGGGTGCTGGCCGACTGGCTGACGGCCTGTTGGGCCACAGAAACGCGCGACGGGTGGGAGTTCAAAGCGGTGGATCACCTGAAATGGGTTCGATGCCGACGAAACCGCCGGAATCAGCAGTGCAGAATAGCGGAGCGCGCCCTTGCGCCCAAATCCACTCTCGCTGCAAGCGAAGCGGTCTTCATGCTTTTGGGGCGTTGTGTGCGCGCCGCGCGGGGTTTAGGGGAACGGCCATGACCCAAGCTGCCGACACCTCCATCCAATCCGTCCTTGATGAACTGATCGAAGAGTTCGATCTGCTGGGCGATTGGGAAGGACGGATCGAATATGTGATCGATTTGGGCAAGGATCTGGCCCCGCTGCCGGAAGAGGCGCGGATCGAGGCCAATAAGGTGCCCGGCTGTGCGGCTCAGGTCTGGCTGAACAGCCGCCGCGAGGGCGATCTGCTGTTCTTTGATGCCGATTCCGACAGTGCCTTGTCCAAAGGCAATATCGCCCTGCTGCTGCGCCTGTATTCGGGCCGCACGGCGGACGAGATTCTGGGCTTTGACGCTAAGGCGGCGCTGGACCGTCTGGGGCTGCCGTCAGCCTTGACGCGTCAACGTGCCAACGGGCTGAACTCTATGGTCGGGCGTATCCGCGAAGCGGCGCTGGCGGCACAGGGTTAAGGGCAGGCGTTAAACCAGAGCGGCCTTGGCGGCCTTTGCGTCGGCGTCGATCTGGACCTTTAGAGCGTCAAGATCGTCGAACTTCATCTCGCCGCGCAGGAAGGCCACCAGTTCGGTCTCGACCGTCTGGCCGTAGAGGCTTTCGTTGAAGTCGAAAAGCCACACCTCTAGCAGCGGGTCTTCGATTTCGTACATCGGGCGTACGCCCAGATTGGCCACGCCATTGATCACGCGCCCGTCAGGCAGGCGGGTGCGGGTGGCGTACACGCCATAGGCCGGACGCATATAGTTCGGCATGGCGATATTGGCGGTCGGCACGCCGATGGTGCGGCCGCGCTTGTCGCCATGGATTACTTCGCCTGAAATGGCGAACGGACGTCCCAGAATGGCGGTGGCGCGCGCCATATCGCCGGCCTTCAAGGCCTCGCGAACGGCAGACGAAGACAGTTTCAAGCCGTCGCTATCGTCCTTGCGCTCGGTCACCGAGACGGTGAAGCCCAGCGACTGGCCGTATTGGGTCAGCAGATCGGGCGAGCCGGAGCGGCCCTTACCAAAGGTGAAGTCAAAGCCGACGGCGGCGTGTTTGATGCCCAGACCCTCGGCCAGTACCTGACGGGCAAAGGCTTCGTCAGTCAGTCCCGCCATGTCGCGGTCGAACGGCAGCAGATACAGGCGGTCTACGCCCAGTTCGTCCAGTGCGCGGGCCATCTGGTCCGGCGTCATCAGGGCGAACGGGGCGACATCGGGCTGGAACAGACGGCGCGGGTGCGGATGAAAGCTGACCACGCCCAGCGGCACGCCCAGACGCTGGGCCGCCTCGCGGGCACCGGCGATGACCGCCTGATGGCCGCGATGCACACCGTCGAAAGCGCCCACGGCCACGGCGGCCCCCTTTTGGGCCTCCGTCAGGCCGCGCCAGTCGCGAATGACCTCGATCGTCACGCCCGAACGCTCCGCTTAGCGTGCAGACGGCTTGCGACGACGCGGTACGCGCACAGTGGCGATGCCGTCCATGATCAGCTTGTCCTCGACAAAGCCTTCGCAGTTCAGCTGCACGCGGGCCGACTCGGCGTCCACGTCGATGACCGTGATCACGATGCGAACCGTGTCGCCGATGCGCACCGGATAGTGGAAGGCCAGCGATTGCGAGATGTAGATCGAACCCGCACCCGGCAGCACCGTGCCGACGACAGCCGAGCCGAACGAGGCGCTGAGTAGGCCATGGGCAATGCGGCCGCGATAGGCGGTCTTTGAGGCAAAAGCCTCGTCCAGATGGACGGGGTTGTAGTCGTCCGAAGCATCGGCAAACAGCTGGATGCGCTCTTCGGTGACGGGAACGAGTTTCTCGGCGGACATACCGACGTGAAGCTCTTCGAGAATGTAGCCGCCCGACGGGTGACCTTGGACCAGATTGCTCATAAGCGGTGCTTTACGTCAGGTGAACTTAAATGGCGAGACCGGATGGTCTGAAGAAGGAGCGCGACCGGTGCGCCTTACCACGCGAGGTCGAGAGCGGCGTAACGCGCGGTTGTATTTTCAGCGCTCAGTAGGGTTTTTGCGGCCTGCGGGTCAAGCGTACCGTCGCTGCCCTTGGCCTTATCGCCATGAATTCCCTGCGCAATGAACAGGCAATCGAGATTTTGTGATTGGGCACCGAGGACATCGGTAATCACGCCATCGCCGATGCACAGCACGCGGCGGCGATCCACAGGCTGACCCAGCAGTTTTTCCGCCTCGATCAGGGCGAGGTCATAGATGGGGGCGAACGGCTTGCCCGCCATGGTGACCTTGCCACCCAGTTCTTCGTACAGGTCGGCCAGCGCGCCTGCGCAATAGATCAGCTTGTCGCCCTTTTGGACCACGCGGTCGGGGTTGGCGCAGATCATTTCCAGTCCGCGCTGGGCGGCGGGGGTCAGCAGGTCGCGGTAGTCTTCGGGCGTTTCGGTGGCGTCATCGACCAGTCCCGTGACCGAGACAAAGGCGGCGTCGTTGGCGCTATCGGCCAGATCGAGGCCGGTGCCTTCATAGGTGGTGGCATCGCGGGCGGGACCGATGGCGAGCGCCGGGCCGGGGGCGCGCTTGGCCAGTTCGGCGCGGGTGGCATCGCCCGAGGTCACAAAGGCCTTCCAGCTGGAGCGCGGCACGTTCAGGCCATCCAGCTGAGCGATCACATCGCTGGCCGGACGCGGCGAGTTGGAGATCAGCACCACATGGCCGCCCTTTTCATTGAAGCGGGTCAGGGCTTCACAGGCGGCGGGCCAGCTTTCACGGCCGTTATGGATCACGCCCCACACGTCGCAGAGCAGAACGTCATAGTCATCGGCCACAGCCGACAGATGGGACAGTGAAATCGGGGAGGTCATGGCCAGCCATGTAGCAACCCCGCGCAGGGAAGGCGAGACCTAGTGGCGCACGCGGCGCTGGGCCGTGGTCAGGGTGGCCCGCACAAAGTCCGACGGCGGGTCGGTTTCGGCCAGCACGGTTTCTTTGATGGCGCGCGGCTCACCGAACAGGTGGCCCTGACCCATCGGCACATCGAGGTCGAGGATATCGACCACCTGTTTCTCGCTCTCGACCTTTTCGGCGATCAGTTCGAGGCCATAGCGGCGCACCAGCGGGGAGAAGTCCGCCGCCTGAATATCCGGCTGTGACGGCAGGGGCACGGCCCCGTCCATGTCCAGCAGTTGTTCGATCAGCAGGTCCGCCGATACCTTGAGGAAGCGCACGTCCGAGCGTTGCAGGTCGGCAAAGTCGAGGTCCAGCGTCTGCACCTTGTCGATGGAGAAACGGAAGCCCAAATCGGCCAGCTTGGCCATATTGCGGGCTTCGACCGCGCCGCGCGCGTCGAACACAGCCTGACCCAGTTCGAAGATCAGGGATTCCTTCAGGTCCTGATTCTGGCTGAGGAAATCAAGGAATTGGGGGAAGAAGGTTTCGTCGCCCAGAGAGGCCAGAGAGATGTTGCAGAAGACGCCGACCTTCCGATCCTGACGGGCCAGACGGCGTACGATCTGGGCGCAGCGGAACAGCAGCAGATTGTCAATCGCCGGCAGCAGACCTTCGCCCTCGGCCACTGACATATATTCCGCCGGCAGCATGATACGTCCCGACGCATCGCGCAGGCGGGTGAAGCTTTCGTAGAAGACGGTCCGGCGCTGGGGCAGGGTGACGATGGGCTGAAGGTACAGATCGACGCGGTTTTCGCTCAGCGCATCGTGCACGGTCTCCAGCAGGGTGTTGACCGGCGAGGCCGCCTGACCGTTCAGGCGGGCCAGCCCAGAACCAACCGACAGGCGCTCTTCGATGGAGGCATTCATCTGCTGGACCAGATCTTCCAGCATACGCACCTCGCCCGACAGGGCATCGGTACGCGACAGCGGGCCCTGTTCGATGGCTTGGGCCAGTTCGGTCAGCGCGCCCTGGGTGCTTTCCATGGCATCGGCTAGCAGGCGGTGGGCCTCGCGCACCTTGGCCATCTCGCGGCGCAGGGCGCGGCGGTCATTGACCCCGATAGCCAGCGCGCAGGTGGCCGCCAGCAGGCCCAGTGATCCCAGTGTGGCGGCAAGGCCCGCCCCGCCGCCCAATCCGGCGCGCCAGATCGCCACCCCCACGGCGCAGGAGAGGAAGAGGCAACCGAAAAACAGCAATCCGCCTGTGATCTTCTGCATGAACGGTTCCGGGCGCGCCTTTCGTGGTGGATTCAGGCCACAAACAAGGTAACCAATGCCTATGGCTTACCACTAGGAAAACGTGGGAACAAATAAGCTAAGCCGTATTTGGAGGGATACGTTATGGAATTGTTCGATCTGTCGGGGAAGGTCGCGATTATTACCGGCTCGTCGAAGGGCATCGGCAAGGCGATTGCCGAGCGTCTGGCCGAACACGGGGCCAAGGTGGTGATCTCGTCGCGCAAGGCGGGGCCGTGCGAAGAGGTGGCTGTCGCCATCAATGAGAAATACGGCGAAGGCCGCGCCATCGCCATTCCGGCCAACATCGCCTCGAAGGAAGAGTTGAAGCGTCTGGTGGACGACACGCGCACCGCCTTCGGCCAGATCGACATTCTGGTCTGTAACGCCGCCACCAACCCCTATGCCGGTCCGATGGCAGGTATTTCCGACGACCAGTTCGGCAAGATTTTGCAGAACAACATCGTCTCCAACCACTGGCTGATCCAGATGGTCGCGCCCGAGATGCTGGAGCGTAAGGACGGCTCGATTCTGATCATTTCGTCCATCGGCGGCCTGCGTGGCAACGCCCTGATCGGGGCCTACAACGTCTCCAAGGCAGCCGATATGCAGTTGGCGCGCAATTTGGCTGTTGAATATGGGCCACACAATGTGCGGGTGAACTGCATCGCGCCCGGCCTCGTAAAGACTGATTTTGCTCGATATCTTTGGGAAGACGAGAAAACCCTAAAGTCGGTCACCGAACCGGCACCTTTGAAAAGAATAGGGATGCCGGATGAAATCGCCGGCACGGCAGTCTATTTGTGCAGTCCCGCGTCGGCCTATGTGACAGGCCAGACGCTTGTCGTGGACGGCGGATTGACGATTGCCTGGTGATAAAAAGCCCGAAGTTTCCTTCGGTCAGGACCTGATATGGCGGATTCAGTCCGCCGCGTTTTCGGGTCTGTTCTTCGTGCTGCGTCTGCTGGGGGTCGATGGTGCATCGGCCTTCGGCGGTGGCCTCTTGCGTGTTCTGGGGCCTCTGACGGGGACCCAGAAGACAGTACTGCGTAATCTCAAGATCGCCTTCCCCAATATGCCGGAGGCCGAGCGCCAGCGTCTGGCGCGCGACCAGTGGGAACTGACGGGCCGCACCTTTGCCGAACTGGCGGTGATGGACCGCCTGACGCCTGAAAGCGGGCGTGTCGAAGTGGTGGGGCTGGAGCGGCTGCATGCGGTGCGTGACAGCGGCAAGCCGGTGGTGCTGATTTCGGGCCACATCGCTAATTTCGAAGTCATGGCAGCGGTCATCATGCACGCGGGCGTACCGTGTCAGGTGACCTATCGCGCGGCCAACAACCCTTACGTGGATGCCAAGATCCGCGAGGCGCGCGCCCGCTATGGCATCCGCCTGTTTGCGCCCAAGGGCGACGGCACGCGCGAGCTGGTGCAGGGTATGAAGCGCGGCGATTCCATCGCCCTGCTGGTGGACCAGAAATACAATGAAGGCCCCGAGGTCGAGTTCTTCGGAGAGCCGGTGAACGCCTCGCCGGGCGCGGCGCGTCTGGCCCGCAAATTCGGCACCGTTATGCTGCCGCTGTCGGTGGTGCGTCTGAAGGGCGCGCGTTTCCGCGTAACGGCGCATGAGCCGATCGCCATTGCCGATTCCGGCGACAAGAATGCCGACATTCTGGAAGGCATTCAGGCGGCTAACCGCTTTGTCGAGGACCGCGTGCGGGAAAATCCGGTGGACTGGTTCTGGGTCCACAAGCGCTGGCCGCAAAAGGTCTATGACCGCGTGATCGCCGAGGAGAAGGCTTAGGGCTTAAAGCCTTAAGGCAAGGCGTCGATAACCACTTCGGTGTCGGTGGTGCGGCGGAAGGGGCCAGTATAGTCTGCGGCGTTGAGGCGTCGCCGGTCCGGCCCGAAATAGTCACCTGACCGCACAAAGGCGCGGGGGCGCAGGATCACGGCCTCGATCCGTTTGAACAAAGACACGCTGTCTACCGGCTTGGCCACAAACTCAGTGACGCCCGCATCGCGCGCACCAGTGACGCGGCTGCGCTCCGAATGGCCGGTCATCATAATCACTGGCAGATAGGGATTGGGGCTATCGTCGTCGTGGCGCAAATGCCGCGTCAGGGCCACCCCGTCCATCGGCGGCATCCGGAAATCGACGATGGCGATATCGACCGAAGACTGTCGCAACCACGACAAAGCCTGCGGCCCGCTTTCGGCCTCTGACACACGACCAATGCCCACAGCGCGAAGCATGGTCGAGACGATGGTCCGCATGTTCGGATTATCGTCCACCACAAGCACGTGAAGATTGGCCAGCCCCGTCATCCGGTTACAACGCCCTTGGCCTGCAGATATTGCAATGGCCCCAGATAGGCTTCCTGCGCCTCGACCGACCAGTAACGCAGACGCGACAGCGGAACCGCCTCACCCGTGACGGCGCAGCGCACATGGGTGCCGGGAGACATCACCAGAAACTCGCCATCGCCAAAATGCAGGACGGCGGCTTTGTCGTTTGCGAAAACTTGGGTCATGGAGGGGTGAGTATGGGAGGGCAGGGACGGATGACGAATCGGTGTCATCCGAAAGGCCACTCTAGGTGCAGGAGGGGACAGATGAAACGTTCAACATGGGCAGGCCTGATGGCTGGAGTCGCGGTCCTCACAACGAGCCCCTCGATGGCGCAGGATGCGGGACTTAAGCCGTCGGTCCGGGACTGGGGCCGAGCGCCCGGTGTGCTGCCGACAGGTCCCTTGAATGCCATCACCGACGTCGAGGGCGTGCGCGTGGGGCAGGTGACGCTGAACCACGGTGCAGGCGTGCGCACCGGCGTAACCGCCATTATCCCGCACGGCGGAGATGTGTTTCGCGACCGCGTTCCGGCGGCGCTGAAGGTCGCCAATGGCTATGGCAAGCTGGCGGGTGCTACCCAGATCAGGGAACTGGGCGAGCTGGAAACCCCCATCGTCCTGACCAATACCCTGTCGGTGGCGGCGGCCATGGAAGGCATCATCCGATGGACGCTGGACCAGCCGGGGCATGAGGACATCCGCTCGGTCAACGCTGTGGTGGGCGAGACCAATGACGGCGGTCTGAACGACATTCGCGGCCTGCATGTCACGCCTGCACACGTGATCGAGGCGATCACCACGGCGCGCACAGGCCCTGTGGCCGAGGGTGCGGTGGGCGCTGGTACGGGCACCATCGCCTTTGGCTTCAAGGGCGGGATCGGAACCTCATCGCGTCGTCTGCCGCGCAGCCTTGGCGGGCATACGGTGGGGGTGCTGGTGCAGTCCAACTATGGCGGGCTGCTGACCATCGACGGCGTGCCGGTGGGGGCTGAAATCGGACGCTATTATCTGAAGGACGCTGTGGAGGCCGAAAAGCCGGACGGTTCCATCATGATCATCGTGGCGACAGATGCGCCCTTGTCGGACCGCAATCTGGAGAGGTTGGCCGAGCGAACCTTTGCGGGACTGGCGCGCACGGGGGCGGCCTATTCCAATGGCTCGGGCGACTACGCCATCGCCTTTTCGACGGCTGAGAGCGTGCGCCGTACCCCCGAGCGTCGCGAGGGGCTGGCCAATTATGAAGACTGGCCAAACGACCGGATGTCGCCGCTGTTCGTTGCCGTGGCCGAGGCGACCGAAGAGGCTATCCTCAACTCCATGCTGCGAGCCGAGACGGTGCGCTCGGTCGTCAATGGCCGCGAGGTCGTGATCGAGGCGCTGGACGGCGAACAGGTGCGGCAAATTCTGGATCGCGCCCGTCCGTTATCGGCCCGTTAGAATAGGGTGCCCTGTTCGGTCGGCGGGATAGGCTTGGGCTTGGCGGGCTTTGGGGTTGGTTTTGGCGTAGTTTGAGGTGCGGGAGGCGCGGTGTCCGTGCCGCCTGTGCCGATCACCGCCGGTCGCTGGCCATCGCCGAATATCAGAGACACCTGCTGGCCCTCGGCCAGTTTGGCGGCTGAGGTGATCCACTGGCCGTCTGAATCCTCGACGCGGGCAAAGCCGGGCTTGGGACGGGCAGGGTCATTAGCCGCCAGCGCGCGGCTGAGGGCGTTCAGCCGATCCTGATCGCGGCTTAAACGGCGCTCCACCGCAGGGCGCAGGCGCAGGTCGATGGCCCCCAGACGCTCGCCCACATATTCCATCTTGCGATCCAACGAGGCGCGGCTGAGTTTTCCGGCTACGCGCGACAGGGCGTGTTCGTGATGGGTGGCGTTGCGTTGCAGGGCGGCACCCAGACGTTGGGCCACCGCTTGCAGACGATCATCGCGGCGCTCGATCGGGCGGTGCAGCAAGGCGGGCGACAGTCGCGCGGACACCCGTGTCAGGCGCTTTTCGTGGACGCTGGCGTTGCGATGCAGGGCAGAGCCCAGACGGCTGGAGGCCAGATCAAGCCGTTGCTGCGGCAGGGCCAGCAGGTCTTCGGGGCGGCTGGGCAGGCCACGCGCGACGGACAACAGGCGCGTGCGGCGATCATCCAGCAGGCGCGCGCCCGAACGGCGCAGGCGAGTCTCAAGGTCTGACAGGCCCCATTGCAGTTCGGCCAGAACAGGCGTGGCCATTTCGGCGGCACCCGTCGGCGTAGGCGCGCGGCGATCGGAGACAAAGTCGATCAGGGTGGTGTCGGTTTCGTGCCCCACAGCCGAGATGATGGGGATACGGGCCTCGGCCACGGTTCGGGCCAACTGCTCGTCGTTAAAGCCCCACAGGTCCTCCACCGAGCCACCGCCGCGCGCGACGATCAGCAGATCGGGGCGCGGGATCGCTCCGTCCGCTGTCATGGCATCAAAGCCGCGAATGGCGTTGGACACCTGTTTGGCGGCCGCCTCGCCCTGAACGATCACCGGCCAGACAATGACGCGGCACGGCCAGCGGTCGCTGATACGATGCAGGATATCGCGAATGACCGCGCCGGTCGGGCTGGTGATCACACCGATAGTGGCGGGAAAGGCGGGCAGGGCCTTTTTGCGCGACGGCTCGAACAGGCCCTCTTCACGCAGGCGCGCCTTGATGCGCTCCAGCTGGGCCAGCAGCGCACCTGCGCCCGCCGGCTCCATGCTTTCAATGACGATCTGATAGGAGGATCGCGCAGGGTAGGATGTGATCTTGCCGGTGACGATGACCTCAAGGCCGGTTTCCGGCTGGGCCGAGAGCGTGCGGACCACGCCCTTCCAGATCACACCGTCAATCGCCGCCTTGTCGTCCTTCAGCGTCAGATAGACGTGGCCGGACGAGTGACGCGTGACCTTGGAGATTTCGCCCCGGATACGCACATGACCAAAGCGGTCTTCCAGCGTGCGCTTCAGCGCAAAGCTCAGCTCCGAGATGGACAGCGGCGGATTGTTGTCGCGCGCGACCGGCTGCTCGACCGGCGCGGCACCCTCAAAGGCGTAATCATCGGAGCTCATGGCCCTAGCCTAACCTGATGCGAGGCGAACGGGAACGGTGTGTGCGGCCCTTTCGTTGGATCAGGGCAAGCGGAACAGAAAACAACAAGGACTTCACCCATGCGATCCATGACATTGATTCTGGCCAGTACGGCGGCTTTGGCTCTGGCAGCCTGCGGCGACAACCGCACCGATGACGTGGTGCAGGCGCCTGCCGCAGGTGGTGCGGCGCAACCTGTCACCGAACAACAGGCTGATACAGCGACAGCGGAAACTGCCCTCGCACTGGGTATGACGCGCAAGGCGCTGGAGGATGCCGATCTGGTGTCGGGTGCGGGTGTCCAACTGGGCGAAGTCGAGAGCCTGCTGATGGATGCGCAGGGCAAGGTGACCCATCTGATCGTCGAGCTGGAAGGCCAGAACGATGTGAAGGTGCAACTGCCTATCGACAAGGTGACGGCCTACACCGCGCCCAATAGCACCGATCAGGACCTGAAGACCGATCTGACATCCGCCGAACTGGTGGCCCTGCCCAAGGCGGTGGTGCGCTAATCCGGTCTTGGCCGAGCGCGGTGACTTGACTGACGGACCAGAGACAGCCATTCGGCGAGTATGAAAATCTTGCTCGTCGGATCGGGGGGGCGCGAGCACGCCCTGGCCTGGAAAATCTCCCAGTCACCGCGCCTGTCGCGGCTTGTCATCGCGCCGGGCAACCCCGGCATGGAAGCCCTCGGGGAGCTGCATCCCGATGTGAAGGCGACCGATGTGGCAGGGCTGGTGGCTCTGGCGCGCGAGATCGAAGCCGATCTGGTCGTGGTCGGCCCCGAGGCGGCGCTGGCTGAAGGTCTGGCCGATCAACTGGCTCGTCTGAACATCCCGTGCTTTGGCCCGTCGGCCAAGGCGGCGCAGCTGGAAACCTCCAAGGCGTTTTCCAAGGCGTTTCTGGCCCGTCACAACATCCCGACCGCGGGTTATGGCGTCTATGAGGATGTGGCCGAGGCCAAGGCGGCATTGGCAAACTATAGCGCGCCCTATGTGATCAAGGCCGATGGTCTGGCGGCTGGTAAGGGCGTGGCGATCAGCCCCGACCGTCAGGACGCCGAGGCCGAGATCGAGCGCATGCTGGGTGGCCGTTTCGGCAGCGCCGGTTCGCGCGTGGTCATCGAAGAGTTCATGGACGGCGAAGAGGGCAGCCTGTTTGCCCTGTCTGATGGCAAGCGCGCCGTTCTGTTCGGCGGTGCCCAAGACCACAAACGCGCTTTCGATGGCGATGCGGGCCCGAACACCGGCGGCATGGGGGCCTATTCGCCCGCGCCTGTGTTCACACCGGACTTTGTGCAAAAGGCCAACGATCTGATCGTTCAGCCGACCATCCAGAAGATGGCCGAGGAAGGCACTCCCTATAAGGGCGTACTGTACGCTGGTCTGATGGCGACCGAACAAGGCCCCAAGGTGGTCGAGTTCAACGCTCGCTTCGGCGATCCGGAATGTCAGGTGCTGATGATGCGCTTTGACGGGGACATCGTTCCGCTGTTGCTGGCCTGCGCCAAGGGCGACCTGTCGCAGGCTCCGGCTCCGCAGTTCAAACCGGGTGTGGTGATCACGGTGGTGATGGCCGCCAAGGGCTATCCGGACAGCCCGCTGGAAGGGTCGATCATCCGTGGGGCCGAGCAGGACTTTGGCCCGCACGTTCAAGTCTTCCACGCCGGCACCAAGCGCCGCGATGACGGCCAGCTTGTCGCCGCTGGCGGCCGCGTGCTGAACGTCTGTGCCTATGGCAAGGACGTGACCGAGGCGCGCGAGCGGGCCTATGAGGCGATTGCCAAGATCGACTGGCCGGGCGGGTTCAATCGCACCGACATCGGCTGGCGCGCCATTGGTCGCGAATAGGATCAAGGGGGAAGGTTTCGGCCTTCCCCTTTTTCTTTAGTTCATCGCGAACAGCAGGCGACCTTCGCCCATGCGTTCACGCAGAGCCTGAAGGTCGGCATGGCTGCAGGAGAAGCAGCCGTAGGAGCGGCCCAGCTTGCCCTGGGTTTGCAGGAAGCTGGGCTCGGCATAGTCTGCGCCGTGGATGATGATGGCGCGTTGGCGGGCCAGATTGTTGGAATACTCCAGCCCATCCAGCAATACGTTCGGCCCTTGCTGCGGCCCCCATGAAGGGCCGGCGGTCGCATAGGCTCCGATGGACGACATATAGCTTTCCGGCTCATTGGAGAAACGCTCGGCATAGCCGGAGTGTGCCGGATCGGAACCGCGCCCGTGGCTGGTACGATAGGCCGTCACCCAACCGCCCAGCAGGTCGACTTCATAAAGTCGCTCTTCGCCGGAAAACTTCTGGAAATCGACCAGATACATGCGATCGCGCAGGGGAATGCGGTGACCGTGAGTGTCCAGTGCGGCGCGGGCGCGGGCCATCAGGTCCGGGCGTACGATGCGATAGGGGTCGATCACCGGCCCGCGTGCCGCTACGGCAGTCACTGGCGCAGGCGGTGGAGGCGTCGCACTCGGATAGGCCGCATAGGCCTGAAGGCGGGGATCCAGTGCAGGGGGCACCGAGGCACATCCCGCCAGTACAGCCGAACCACCAAGGATCAATCCGCGTCGCGATAGCTTCATTCGCCAAACCCTCGACAAACAGGAACAGCCCTATTGATGGGTGATGTGACCAGGTGATTTCAAGCTAAGCCATTAGATGATACAGAAATCATGCTGTCAGCTACTTCGAAGATGGTCGAAAATGTGAGCTTAGCTGTGAATATATCGTTGATATCTTTAACGAGAATTAATCGCGTTTTCCTGTGTTTGTTCTGAAAATAGTCTCAGTTCTTTACTATTAAGTTCGATCTGTGGCGAAAACTGTCGTCACCTTCGGCCTGTTTCACGTTTCTGTGAACGCGGGAACCTTATGACTTGTCACGCATAACCGTGCGCCGCTTGTCAGCTTTGCCATTTGATAGTTTGATACATTCTATGATCCGACTTCACCGTAACGATTTCTGCCTGGTTTCAGTGTTCGGCTTGGCCGTTGCGCTTTCTGCTTGTGCGTCCAAGCCGGAGTTGACTGTGGAACGGGCACCGCTTCAGCCGACGGATGTCAAACAGGTCCAGATACTGACCGAGGATGCGGACCCCCGAGCCGTCGATGCTGTGCGCACGGCACTGGAAGCTCAAGGGGCTTCCGTGGCCGAGACGGGCTGGCTGGTCGAGGCGGCCTTGGCCGTCCGTCCGGTCACTGTCGGCGGCTTTAGCGATGCGCAGGCCCATGCCGGGGAATGGACAGAAGCCCCCCGTCGCAGCGGTGCCCGACGCGGCAGAAACTTGCATACCCTGACCGTGGTCATGAGCCAGATCGAGGGGGCAGAGCGTCGGACGGCGCAGGTTTCCGCGCGCCATGATGATGCGGTGACATCGCCTGAGCTGTTAGCCCAGTTGGCCGCGTCTGCCGCCGACGCCGTCATGCATGGCCAACAGCCGGACTGACTATGCCTCGGCACCCGGGGCGGACGGCAGGGTGATATAGAAGCAGCTGCCGGTTTCCACCTGAGGTAAACCCGTTGGCGCATCAAGGCTGATGCGACCGCCGTGCCGCTGGATGACCGTGTGCACAAACGCCAGACCCAGTCCCGACCCCGCAATATTGCCACCCTGAAAGGGCTGGAACATGCGGCTCTTGGCTTCGGGATCGAAGCCGGGGCCTTCGTCGGCAATGGTCATGGTGATGTCATCACCCCGACGGAACAGATCGCAGCGCACCCGTCCGCCAGTGGGCGTGTGGCGAATGGCGTTGTCCATCAGATTGATCATCACGCGGCGCAATAGAGAAGCATCGCCCTCGATCAGATAGTCATATCCGTCTTCGGGGCTGGACAGATCGACGCCCTTGGCGGCGGCTTGCGGCCACATCATGTCGGCGGCTTCGGTCAACAGCAGGCCCAAGTCTACCACCTCGAAACGCAGCATATGGCTTTCGGCGCGCGACAGTTGCACATAGCCGTCCGCCAAGCTCAGCGTCTGTTGGGCATTGGCGCGGATGCGGTTTTCGAAGTCCTCCGGTCTTTTGGCGTTGTCCAGAAGGGTGAGAATGGACACCTGAGGCGCGCGCATATCATGCCCCAGCAGTTGCAGCGTACGCTCTCTCTGGCGTTCGGAAGCACGCAACTGGGTGACATCCGCAAAGCGCACAATATTACCGGCCGACTGTCCCTCGACATCGGTCAGAGGAGCCGTGGCCACCTGAAGGGCGCGGCCGTCGTTCAGCTGTATGTCGTCATGGCCCTCTTCGCCGGACATCAGGTGTCGCCAGTCCTTGTGGCCGAGGGCGTTGAACAGGGTGGCCAAGGTGGCGTCCTTCAACACGGCCTCGCCAAACAGTTTGCGGGCTCTGGCGTTCGCGACCAGCACCTTGTCATCCATATCGGCGATGACGGCGGCGTCGGGCAGAGAGCGGACTGACTGGGTGATAAAGCGGTTAAAGTCTTTCAGCTGTTTCAAAGCTGTACTGAGCGCCCGTACCTGACGCGAGACCTCATCACCGCTCTTCCATACGGGCGCGGACGACAGGGGAGCCAGCTGACGGCTGTCGCTGTCATCGCGCAGATTGGCCAGTTCGGCCTGCATATAGCCGTAAGCGGCGGCCAGACGGCGCCAGCTCCATAGCGGCCAGGCAATCAGAACGCCGAAGATGGCTGACATGGGCGGCCACCACCAGCCCGCTTTCAGTGCCATGGCCGAGGCCACCAGAGTGGCCAGCAACAACCCGACCCCCAGCACCGTGTTTCCGCCGGGCCGCAAGGTGACAAAGCCGAACAGCATGAGCGTTAGCGGCAGAAGCGCCAGCGTCGTTCTCAGCCACATCGGCACCGGACGCGGAGCCGATTGCTCGACTACGGTCTGCAACAGAGCGGCCTGAATCTCGACGCCGGGCGTGAGGCTGCTGTCGTGACTGAGGCTGGTGGCAAAGCGGTCGCCCATGCCATGAGCGGTTGCGCCGACAAGGATCAGTCGATCACGCAGAAATGCCGGATCGATCTCGCCATTCACCACATCCACAAACGACACCACCCTGTAACCCGCATCGGGTGACGGATAGCGGATCAGCAATGGCGCGCGCGCCTCTAGAGCATCGACGGCGGGCGTATCTGGAGGCGTGAGGGCGTCGTCACCGCGTACGGAACGCGCCAAGGGGAGAACCAGATGGCCAATCTTGTGGTCGCCTGCGGTCAGCCAGAGCGGCAGGTGCCGCACCGTTCCGTCCTGATCGGGCGTCAGCATGACATGGCCCAGACTTGCCGCTGCCGCAGCCACAGGTGCAACGGGCCGATCCAGTTGATAGGCCGCGCCATTGAAACCGGGCGCACTGAGCAGGGCAGGCAGATGCACATTGCCGGCCTCGCCCAGGGCTGCGGCCAGTGCCTCGTCGCCCTCTCGTGGCTCCATAAAAAGCACATCATAGGCGACGGGGCCGGATCCGGCGTGGTGGAGGGCCTGTATCAGTCGGGCATGTACATCACGCGGCCACGGCCACGGGCCGATGGCATTCAAACTGCGATCGTCAATGCCGATGACAACAATCTGGTCGGTGGCATCTGCAGGAGCCATGCGACTGTAGGTGTCATACAGTACGTGGTCGGTGCGTTCGGTCAGATTGGCGAGCGACAGCCAAATCACAACGGCCATGGAAATCAGGGCCGTCACCGCCCATTCGGCCAACACGCGCGTAGCGACGCGGGAGCCGACATCGCTACGCGGCAGAACGAAGGCAGCGCGGCCTTTCCGATGGGTCTTCGTCATCCGGCCCCTCCCAACCTAAGCGCGATTAGCGGCTCAGGGTCAGCAGCTCGGGCTCGGACCAGACCGACAGGCGTTGACCAAAGCGGTGACGCACCCCTTCTACGCGCCACGCATAGTCACCGGGCGGAAGGTCGGTCAGCGTATAATGAGGATCACTGAGGTCCGGCTGATCGACCAGATACGGACCGGATTGTTCACCCTCGGCATCCACCCGCCAAAGCTGGAAGCGGAAGCGGGCTTCGCCTTCGCCAACGGCACGCCAGCCAAAGCGATAGGTGCGCACATCGCCCTCGTTACCCTGTGCCAGAGCCAAACCCTCGAGACCGTTGCGGGCACGGATGAAATCGTAGGTGCGTGGGCGCCCCTCCAGTCCTTCAGCGGTGACCGCTGTCAGGCGGATGAACCAGCGGCCTTCATCGATGTCCTCGAAGGTGAGGGTATCGCCGCGCGCCTCGGCCTCGGCGACCGGATCGGTGCTGCCTGTATCATTGCCGATACGCCCGCGCAGGGTACTGGCCCCCGCAGGCAGGGTGGCTTTAAACACGACGTTGGTGCCGGTCTGGATGGTTTCCGGAGCGATAAGGGTAGGGGTGGCGGGCAGGGGGGTCACGCGTACGCCCGGTGTGTTTCGATCGACAACGGTGCCTTCGCCAGCGCCAGCCAAGGCGGCATCACCGCCCGCGGAGGCGGCGATGGCCACTTGGCCCTCCAGCACACCGGTGGAGCCCAGGCCCGAGGCCTCGTCATAGGCCACACGGAACTGCGTGCCACGAACGGCAGAAACCGCTGCGGGGCTGGTGACACGATAGGTGCCGGGACGCTGGCGCGGATTGACGCTGTTTTCCAGACGTCCAGCCTGCACGGTCAAGCGGTGGTCCGGTTCATTATTGATTTCAAACCGGCGCAGGCGTTCAAGCTGGATGCGGCTGTTGGACGGCACGACCGCATGGCTGCCGTCCGAAAGGTTGATGCGCGCAAAGGCATTGCCGCCCGTAGAGATCAGATCCCCTTCCTGCAGGATAAGCCCCCGTGACAGCGCCTGGCTTTGGCCGTTACGCAAGACCTCGACCTGCCCCCGATAGGATTCCAGCGTTGCCGTGTCGGGGCGGGTGCGGAGCAGGTCAACGGGAATGTCGAGCGTGCGGCCGGTTGCCAACCGGCGCGGATTGGCGACGCGGTTTTCGCGCTGCAAGGCGCGGTGGTCCTGCGGGCGCGTCATATATTTGCGCGCCAGATCGATCAGGGTGTCCCCCGCGCGAACGACATAGGTCATTGGCGGCTCGACCACGGTTGTCGATTGGGCCATGGCCGACGGGGCAAGGCATAGCGCGGCCATTGCACCCAGAGCGCTGCGATAAAGCCAGGGGGACTTCGTCATAAGCCTAGTTCTCCATAGCTCCCGATTGCACGGAAGCCATATCGTTCGACACCGACGGTGTAGAGCTGCGTTCCAGACGATAACCGTAGCTATAAACCGGTGTCAGACGATAACCCTGTTGCGGGCGAAGTGACAATTTGGTGCGCACCCGCGAGATGTGCATGTCCAGCGAGCGGCTGTTCAGGTCCGGATCGTTGCCCCAGATCTTTTCCAGCAGATAGGTGCGCGACAGGGCACGGTGCAGATTCCGGAACAACAGGCGGGCCAAGGCGAACTCCTTGGGCGTCATGGGAATCGCCTGACCATCGCGGATGACAGTCGTAGTGGTGGCATTGAACACCACATCGCCAATAGTTTCGGTATCGCTCTGGGACTGGCTCTGATCATAGACGCGGCGCAGCAAGGCACGGATGCGGGCCTCCAGAACCACAGGGGACAGAGGTTTGGGCAGGTAGTCGTCGGCACCTGCATTGAGACCCGCGACAATGTCCTCGTCATCGGCCCGACTGGTCACAAGCAACATGGGCGGCGGCGGCGTCAGGTTGCTTCGCGCCCACGTCAGGATTTCGAGGCCGGATTTGTCAGGCAGGTTCCAGTCGACAACCAACAGATCAAATGTGTCGCGGCGCAGTGCCGATATCAAAGCTTGGCCGCGAGAGAATTGGGTACAACTAAAACCGGCATTTTCTACGACCTGTGCGATGGCTTGCAGTTGGACGGGATCATCATCAAGCACAGCAATTTTCATCATCACACCTCGAAACTAGGCTCAGGACCCATTG
>NZ_DIGV01000029.1:0-34401 GCF_002419815.1 Brevundimonas sp. UBA5713
GGCGGAGCCTCTTCAGCGCCGAAGGCGTAACGCAGACCCAGGGTCACAGTGTGCGACTGATCGTAGTCGCCAGACCAGGTGCCGAACTGGGCAGCCGGTTGCGAGTCCCACTTAGCGTCACCGGTCAGGTAACGATAGGTCAGGTCCAGGTTGGCGCGGTCCGAGATGGCCCAGGCCAGACCGGCAATCGCTTGAGCAGCGAAACGGGTCGACGAGTCGTCGGCCACGAAGTTGCCACCCGGCAGCTGGCGCAGACGGCCGCTGGTGTCGACGTTCACGCGGTTGGCACCAACGCCCAGACCGACGAACGGACGCAGGGTCCATTCCGGGGTGCCGAAGTCATAAATGACATTGGCCATCAGGGTGGTGGAGGTGATGTCGCCGTCCGGCGAGTGGCAGGCCGGAGCCGTGCCGCTGTTGCACAGGCCTTGCGGGCCCGACACAGCGCGAACGGTGCCGATGTCACCCGAGCGGTAGCCGCCCTCGAGTTCCATACGCCAGTTCGGGTTGAAGCGGTAACCGAGGCGAGCAAATGCAGCCCAGCCGTCGTTCACTTCCCAGTTCCAGTTGTGACCCGTTGCCGAGGCTTCGGCATTGATGTCGTCGATGATGTGATAGCCGGCGTCGATAGCGCCGTACCAGCCGTCCGGCTCGGCCGAAGCGGCACCAGCCGCAAACAGCCCAGCAGCGGCGACACTGGCCAGAAGTTTCAGCTTCATGGTGTCCTCTTTCACTGATGAAGGTTCTCGCACCGGCACACGGGGATGCACCGGCGATCTACCACCTAACTGCGTTGCATCGGAGTGGTTCCTTGAAATAGGCTCATAAGTGACGACTGTGGCGCATTTCCAACACTTTAAATCACACCCTCGCCACACAGTCTTAAAAGCAATTCAGGAAGGGGACGGCCTATGAGTTTGGATTTTTCAGGACAGGTGGCCATCGTGACAGGGGCCGGCGGGGGTCTCGGCCGAGAACACGCTCTGGCCTTGGCGGCGCGGGGCGCAAAGGTAGTGGTCAACGATCTGGGTGGCGCGCGCGACGGTTCCGGCTCTTCTTTATCTGCGGCTGAAGCCGTCGTAGCCGAGATCGAGGCCGCAGGCGGCGAAGCCATGGCCAACGGCGCATCGGTGACGGATCGTGACGCCGTGAAGGCCATGGTCGAGGATGTCATGGCCCGCTGGGGACGGATCGACATTCTGGTGAACAATGCCGGCATTTTGCGGGACAAGAGCTTCGCCAAAATGGAACTGGATGACTTCCAACTGGTCGTCGATGTGCACCTGATGGGCGCGGTCAACTGTACCAAGGCGGTATGGGAGATCATGCGGACTCAGAACTATGGACGCATTGTTATGACCACCTCGTCATCCGGTCTTTACGGGAATTTCGGGCAGTCGAACTATGGCGCGGCCAAAATGGCATTGGTCGGCTTGATGCAGACCCTGTCTATCGAGGGGGCCAAGAACGATATCCGAGTAAACTGTCTAGCCCCGACCGCGCACACCCGCATGACCGAGGACCTGGGCCTGCCATTAGAGGCCTTGGCACCGGCCCTTGTGACGCCCGGCCTGTTGTATCTGGTCAGCCGCGATGCGCCGACCCGCTGCATCCTTGCTGCAGGCGCGGGTGGTTTCGAGCGGGCCTATGTCACCCTGACCCAAGGCGACTTTATCGTGGGCGAGGACGCCGACGAGCAGGTTGCATCCCGTTTTGACAAAATTTCGGACCGCACGGGCGAGATCGTCCCGGACATGGGTGCTGCGCAGGGCATGATCGAAATGACCAAGGCGCAAAAGGCAGCACGCTAATCTGTACGCCGATGCACGGCTCTCCATTTGTGAGCCGTGCATTTTGCGTCCGTGCCTATAAAGCGCTAGTTCTCCGCCGGAGTCGGCAAGACTAAGCCGACATGATGGAAGCCGAAATGACGCAGTCTGCCCCCAAAGATCGTCCCGCCACGCTTGAAGCTATGACGGATCGCGCTCGCAGTGTGATCCAACTCAATATTGAGGCCTTGCAGGCGTTGGAGCGTTCACTGGACAGCTCGCTCGCGAGGGCCAGCGAAATCATTCTGGACCGTCCGGGCTATGTCGTTGTTACAGGCATGGGCAAGTCAGGTCACATTGGCGGCAAGATCGCCGCCACCCTCGCCTCCACCGGCACTAATGCCTTCTTTGTGCATCCGGCTGAAATGAGCCACGGCGATCTGGGCATGTTGCGCCCGGACGTGACAGTGCTGGCTATCTCCAACTCGGGCGAAAGTCGCGAGTTGCGCGATCCGCTTATCTATTGCCAGCGCAACAATATCCCCGTCATCGCCATTACCCAGCGCCCCACCAGTTTTCTTGGCCGGCACGCGGAAGTCGTCCTGACCATGCCAAAAGTGGCGGAAGCCTGCCCCGAGGGTTTGGCACCCACCACCTCGACACTCATGACCTTGGCACTGGGCGATGCCCTAGCCATGGTCCTCATGGAACAGCGCGGCTTCACTCGTGAAGACTTCGGCATGCATCATCCGGGCGGTGCACTCGGCATGAGTTTGCAATCCGTCCGTGAATGGATGGAAGACAATGTGGCTACACCGGTAAGCGTCGCGCCTACCGCCAAGTTCAGCGAAATCGTTTGGGCTATTACAGAAGGCCGCAAAGGGGCCGTTGCTGTGATCGACGATGATGGTGCCCTAGTGGGGATGATCACCGATGGCGACATCCGCCGTGCTTTTGCACGCGACATCAGCACCATGGTGGCCTCGGACATCATGAGCGCCAATCCGATTACGGTTTCACCTGACCAGCGCATGCGCGATGTGGTTGACCTTCTCACGGCAAACAAGATCAGCAATCTGCTGGTCGTCGAAAATGACCGGCCCGTCGCGATCATCCATATTGCTGAGCTAATGCAGGCTGGGTACGTCGCCTGATGCGCCCCATCGTCCTGTTCGACGCCAGTCGGCTCCTTAGCCGAACAGAACGCGCGGCCCCAACAGGCATTGATCGCGTTTGTCTGGCCTACGCCGAATGGCTGATCGCGCACCCGGACTATGACATGGTTCCCGTGCGCGGCCGCAAGGGCCAGCCTGCTCTGGTCAATGTCGAATGGTTTGAACGCAAGGTAGCCAAACTACGCAAGCGCTGGGAAGGGCAGTCAGGTACGCATCTGAGAGCCGTTGACAAAAAACTGTTCTCAACCTTGGCTGCTGAAGTCCGACCCGAGGCATCCATACGCGATGAAAACGCGCACTTTGAAGACAAACGTAAGGTCGTTAAATCTCGCACTGTCCGGCAGTTTTTCCGATCGCGCCGTGTGGAGGCTCTGCCCAAGGCTTTCGCCTATGTTAATGTAGGTCACACAGGGCTGGACGACCCCGAACTGTTGGCGACGATGAGCGAAGCCCACATCGCTCCCATCATTCTCGTTCACGACCTTATTCCGGTAACCCATCCGGAGTATTGCCGACCGGGGGATGGCGATAAGCACAAACGGCGCATGCGTCATACGCTTCGGTACGGTGCCCACCTCATTGCCAACAGTCAGTACACAGCTGATCAGTTGGATCTCTTTGCCACGTCACAAGGGATGGTCCGCGCGCCGACCACAGTGGCGCATCTGGGGGTTGAACCCCATTTGGGAAAAGGCGAACCCCTGAAAACCAAGCGTCCTTACTTTGTATATGTGGGCACGCTTGAAGCACGCAAAAATCTAGCCTTTCTTCTTACAGTGTGGCGTCGACTTGAAGAACGCATGGGCGATGAAACGCCGTCCCTGGTTCTCGCTGGACGATTGGGGTGGGAGAATGAAAACGCCCTTGATCATCTGGAACGCTCGCCCAATCTACAGGGTCTGGTGCATCAGGTTTCTGATTTGTCGGACTTAGCGCTTTCTTCCCTTATGCAGGGGGCTCGCGCCGTTATCGCGCCGTCGAGTGTCGAAGGCTTTGACCTGCCCGCAGTAGAGGCATGCGCCATGGGCTTGCCGCTACTCGCGTCGGATATCCCTCCTCACAGAGAACTTACCTTGACTGCTCGACTTATCGATCCTGTAGACGGGCTAGGGTGGATAGAGGCTTTGGAGGATTGGACACGCGTTCCACCGTCAAAACCTCACTTTTCTCCCCCTTGCTGGTCCGACCACTTCAAGATTGTCGAACAAGAGATTCTATCTCCTCTGGCGGGAAAGCTCAGAGGCAGCTAAATCTGTTTAAAAGCTATACCGAGCCCCCGATGACAAGAACTGCTGCAAGCCTGATGATTGTTGCCCTGCTGGCCGGGTGTTCGACCCTGCCACGGGACGGGCCGTCCAGTAGCAATGTGGTCCAAGGTGCCACCACGGCCGAGCGCCTCGGCAGCTATGCCATAGTCGACCTGGACTTTGCTCTCAGCGAGCATCTACGCACTGTGCCGCCTCGCTCTTTCAAAGGATTGTCCGAAGCGTTCAGCGACGAACCGACTGACATCATTGGTATCGGCGATACCTTGAGCGTGAGCATTTTGGCACCCGGTACCAATCTGTTTGCGGGCGCGGACGCCGGCCCTAGCCTTCCGCCGCTCGTCGTGGACCGCGATGGCAAGGTTCCGATCCCTTATGCCGGCTCTATCAACGTCAGCGGCTTGACGCCTGGCCAAGCCTCGGCGGCTATCCGCCGCGCACTCTCTGGCAAGGTCGCCAACCCGCAAGTGATCGTGACACAGGCGACTGCGGCCTCGAACTCGGTGTCAGTGCTTGGTGAGGTGCGCAATCCCGGTCGCAAAATACTCGCGGCCAATCAGGATCGTCTGCTGGACGTGATTGCAGCTGCCGGTGGCAGCTCGCGCTCGATCTACGATGTCGACGTCGTCATCATGCGCGGCGAACAGACCTATTCGGCACCGCTGTCGCTGGTCACCACCACCTTCGGCGAAAATATCCGCCTGCAACGCGGTGATCAGGTCAATCTGACCTATAAGCCGCGCCGCTTCTCATCTTTCGGTGCATTCAACGCGGTGGCCCGTACAGAGATACCGCCCGGTCCGCTGACGCTGGTCGAAGCCCTCAGCGGCGTGGGGGGGCTGGATTCCAACCTCGCCAATGCCCGCTCGGTTCTGGTGTTCCGCTTCGAGCGGCCCGAGGTGGCGCAGGCACTGGGTATCAACCAGCCTGCGACGTCGCGGGGCGTGCCCGTGGTTTACCGCCTGAACCTGAACGAAGGCCAAGGCTTCTTCATTGCCAGCAATTTCCAGATCGAGCCGGATGACGTCATTTACGCTCCGCGCGCTGGTGCTGCGGAAATGCGTAAATTCTTCGAGTTTGTTCAGAGCATCACCCGCGTCGTTTATGATGTGTCGGTGACCAGTACGCTGAACCCCTAAATCATGGCTGGCGGTTTGTCGCATTGGCTGGGCGGGCGGCGGGAAGTGCCGCCCGTACCCGTTGATGACAGCCCGTCGATCGCTCTGCCCGATGGTCTGTCGGAGCAAATACAAACTGTCGAAAGCGCTGCGCTGGAAATCTACCGCCGCGCAGGTTTGCCAACAGCCGCCGGAAGCTATGTCCAGCGAGGGCCGCAGGCTAGCTGGGAACGGCTGGCCGATAATCTGACCCCGACCGAAAAATGGGACCTGCTGAACAGCGCGCCCGAAGGGGCCGGTTGGCGCTTTGTCGACCGCGCGTCTCTGGGACGCACTTCGGAAGATCCGGATGTGCGCCGCGCCTCGGCTCTGTTGGTCACCTGTGCGGGACTGAAAGCGCGCCTGAGCGGAGAGCTACCGACCTCGGCCCAGGATGTCGCCGATGCCCTACAACTGGGCGCGGCGGCCTCATGGCTGGCGCAGATCATCACCGCGTCTCCGCTCGATGATCACCAGCCGCTGACTTTTATGCCGATTGCCGACCAGTCGGCCGCAAAGGAAAAGGCAGCCGCGCGTCGCAAGGCCGCCTCCGTTAAACCCGCGTCTCGATCGCCTAGAGCGAAGCCACAGCGCTAGAGAATAGCTCCAGCGAGCGCACGCGCGCCTGATGATCCCAGATCTGGCTGGTCACCATCAACTCGTCCGCGCCCGTCTTTTGCACAAAGGCAGCCACCTGCTCGCGGACCTGTTCGGGTGTCCCCACAGCGGTGCAGGCCAGAGCGCTGTCGACCACGGCCTTGGATGTGCCGTCCAGCCGCTCGTAGAAGCCCTCAATTGGCTTTGGCAGCTTGCCCGCCTTGTTGAGCCGCAGGTTGATGAAGGCCTGCTGCACCGAGGTAAACAGGGTATGCGCCTCGGTCTCGTCATCGGCGACGAAGGCGTTATAGCCCGCCATAACATAGGGCTGGGCCAGATGCGGTGATGGACGGAACGTCTGGCGATAGATGTCGATGGCCCGCAGCAGTTCGCCCGGCGCAAAATGGCTGGCAAAGGCATAAGGCAGGCCCAGATGAGCCGCCAACTGCGCTCCATAGGTCGAGGAGCCCAGAATCCACACCTTTACCGGCTGACCTTCCCCCGGATAGGCGGCAATGCGCTGACCTTCGACCGCCGGTTCAAACCAGCGCATCAACTCCATCACATCCTGCGGGAAGCCATCCACGTCGCCCTGCAAGGTCCGGCGCAGAGCGCGGGCGGTCAGTTGGTCCGTACCCGGCGCGCGGCCAAGGCCCAGATCAATACGATCCGGATAGAGCGCCGATAGGGTGCCGAACTGTTCGGCGATGACCAGCGGGGCATGGTTGGGCAACATCACGCCCCCTGCCCCCACCCGAATGGACTTGGTGGCCGCTGCGACCGCCCCGATCACCACCGAGGTCGCTGCACTGGCGATGCCGGGCATGTTGTGGTGCTCGGCCAGCCAGTAGCGGGTGTAGCCCAGCCGATCGGCATGGGTGGCCAGATCGATCGTGTTCCGCAGGGCCTGCCCCACGTCGGAACCATCGGGGACAGGAGCGAGATCGAGAACGGAAAATGCGGTCATGCCCTCGATATGGTGACCAAGGTCGCGAACGCCATAGGTCATCACCATGGCCCGCGCAGAAACCTTCACCGAGGCGAAGGGTCCCGCGCTTTTTGTCGGCCTATGAAGGGTTTTTAATCCAGCACGATGCCGCAGGTGCGCATGATTTCGGCGCGCAGCTCCGGCAGACCCAGTCCCTTTTCGGACGAGGTCACCGCCACATGCGGATAGGCCGCCGGGCGTTTGGCGATGGCTTTCAGGGTCGCCGCCTGAACCTTCTCAGCCTCGCCCTTCTTCAGCTTGTCCGCCTTGGTCAGAACGATCTGATAGGAGACGGCCGCCAGATCCAGTGCATCCAGAGCCTCGTCATCGACCTTTTTCAGGCCGTGGCGGCTGTCGATCAGCAGATAGACGCGCTTCAGGGTCACTCGGCCGCGCAAATAGTCGCGGCCCAGATCCTGAAAGCGGCGCACTTCCTTTTTGGACGCCTTGGCCCAGCCATAGCCGGGCAGGTCGACCAGACGCATCTTGTCGTCGAGGTTGAAGAAGTTCACCTCGCGGGTGCGGCCCGGCTCGTTGGAGGCGCGGGCCAGTTTGTTCATCCCGACCAGGCCGTTGATCAGGCTGGACTTGCCCACGTTCGAGCGGCCTGCGAACGCGATCTCGGGGAGATCGGGTTCGGGCAGCTGTTCGATCTTGGCGCAGCCGAGCATGAAGGTGGCCTGACGCGCGAACAACACGCGTCCGGCCTCTATCTCTGCGGGCGAGTATTCGCCCAGCTTCGGCTCATCCAGGGGTTCAACCAAGGGCTCAGGCCTTTTTGAAACGGGCGAGGAAGGTATCGATCGGGTTCTCGGCCTTGAACTTGTGCATGATCACATACTGCTGAACGATCGACAGAATGTTGTTCCATGCCCAGTAGATCAGCAGGCCGGCCGCGAACGGGGCCATGATGAAGGTGAACACCAGCGGCATGATCGCGAAGATCTGACGCTGGATCGGGTCCTGCGCCGGCGGGTTCATCGACATCTGCAGCCACATGGTCAGGCCGTAGACGATCGGCAACACGCCCAGATGCAGCGGGCCGTTCAACAGGCCGCCCAGCAGCGGGATGGTCGCCGGATCATAGGGAATGGCACCGAACAGGTTCCAGATGGTGGACGGGTCACGGGCCGAAAGGTCCTTGATCCAGCCAAAGAACGGCGCGTGGCGCATTTCGATTGTGACGAACAGCACCTTGTACAGGGCGTAGAAGACCGGAATCTGCACGAGGATCGGCAGACAGCCCGCCAGCGGATTGATCTTCTCGCGCTGGTACAGCGCCATCATTTCCTGCTGCTGCTTCTGCGGGTCCTTGCCGTGCTTCTTCTTGATCTCCTCCATCTTGGGCTGGAGCGTACGCATCTTCGACAGCGAAGCGTACGACTTGTTGGCCAGCGGGAAGAGGATCAGCTTGACCACCACCGTCAGGCCCAGAATGGCCAGACCGAAGTTGCCCATCACGCCGTAGAAGAAGTCCACGATCACGAACAGCGGGCGGGTCAGGAACCAGAACATGCCCCAGTCGATGGCGTAGACGAAGCGCGGCAGGCCGAGGCGTTCCTCATAGCTCTTGAGCACCTCATTACGCTTCACGCCGGCGAACAGACGCTGGGTCTCGACGATCTGCTTGCCCGGATTGATGGTGAAGGTCTGGCCCAGCATGGCGGCTTCGTGCACGTCAACGTTCTGGACGTTGCGCACGGTGAAGCGGCCTTCAACCTTTTCGTCTTGCGACGGGATCAGGGCGGCCAGCCAGTATTTGTCGGTGATGCCCATCCAGCCGCCAGTGGATTCCTTCTCCACGCGCGCCTTCTTGGCCCAGTCCTTGTATTTGATCTGCTCGGTCGAATAGGAGTTGCCGCTGCCGAAGGTGCCGATGGCGCCTTCGTGCAGGATCATCTGCTTGCCCAGATCTGCCGGAACGCCCTGACGCTCGACGCGGCCATACGGCGCGATGGTCACGGCAGTGGTGCCCAGATTGGCCACCGTGTCCTTCACGGTGAACAGATACTGGTCGTCGATCGAGATTTCGCGGGTGAAGCGCAGGCCTGCACCGTTATCCCAGGTCAGTTCGACCGGCGTGGTCGGGGTCAGGGTCTGGCCCTTGGCCAGCGTCCACACTGTATTCGGGCCCGGAACGCCGCCCGGGATGTTGGCACCGCGCCAGCCGAACTGGGCGAAATAGGCGTGCTCCATGCCCTGCGGACGGAACAGCTCGACCGGATCCTCGCTGCCCAGTTCCTCGCGGTAGTCGGTCAGGAACAGGTCATCGATGCGGGCACCCAGCAGCGACAGCGAACCCTTCAGCGTACCGGTTTCGATGGCCACGCGACCGGCAGCGTCGCCCAGAGCGGTCGAACGGTCTTGTGCAAAGACCTCGACTTCCGGACGCAGCGCCGTGTTGGAGGCGTCATCGGCGTCTTGCGACAGCTCGGCAGCAGCGATGCGAGCCTGGCGCTGGGCCTCGGCTTGCGGGCGCATCACGGTGAAATAGTAGATGCCCATAATCAGGGCCGCGCACACGAAGAAGATCAGGGTGTTGCGCGAATTCTCGTTTTGCATCGGGATCAGCGGTCCTGGCCGGATAGGCTGGGTTGATCGGAAGGGTGCGGGTCATTGCCGGCGTCAACAGACACAGACGCGGACGCGCGAGACTTTGCCAGCCTTGTAAGGGCCGATTTCACATCGTCAAGCAATCGGTCCCAGTCACGCTCGGCTGTACCCATGCGGGCGATGAGCACATAGTCACAGCCGGACTGGCCATAAAGGGGCAAAAGACAGCGGGCAGCCTCTCTCAACCGGCGTTTCGCACGGTTGCGGACCACAGCGCCGCCAATTTTGCGCGTGGCGGTAAAACCGACGCGCATTGTAGGATCATCATCCTGACGATCCAGCATTTGGACAACCACGGCGCCTCTCGCTTGAGAAACGCCTTTGGCGGCCGCCAGAAACTGGGGCCGCCGCAACAGGCGATCGATTTTCATCGTATCGGTCATGCGCCCGCCCTTTTACAGGTTATGGGCGCGTGACGTCAGGCCGTCAGGCGCTTGCGGCCCTTGGCGCGGCGACGCGCTACGATTTTTTGACCGTTCTTGGTGGCCATCCGCGAACGGAAGCCGTGACGGCGCTTGCGCACGAGACGCGACGGCTGATAGGTCCGTTTCACGGTCGGCTCCAGGTTATTGAGGTTAAGCGATAGATACGATCATCTACCGCGGAAGAGAGGCGGGCGTATAAGCGGCCCCCGCGACGGAGTCAACGGTGTCTGGGCGATTGCGACGCTCGCAAGGCATCGTTTTCGCTGAAAGTTTAACCTTTGTGGACCGGGAGCCGCGTTTGCGACCGTTAAAACGCTTTCTGCCACTGATCCTGATCGTTTTAGCGATCATTGTGATCTTCGCGACGGGGTGGAATCGATACCTGTCGCTGGACACTTTGCGTGATCACGGCGCGCAGCTGACGGCACTGGTCGACCGACATTACTGGCTGATGCTGATCGCCCTGATGGCGCTGTTTGCGGTGCTGACCACCAGTGTCGTGCCGGGGGTGGTCTTTATCACGGTGACCGCAGGCTATCTGTTCGGGCCATGGGTCGGCGGGATAGCCACAGCCGCCGCGGCCACACTGGGGGCGGTCGGCATCTACTATGTGGGGCGCACCGCCTTTGGAGAGCGGCTGAAACAAAAGGCCGCGCAGGACACCGGCCTGCTGAACCGCATCTGCGCAGGCGTGGATCGCAATACCTTCTGGTACGTATTAACGGCGCGCCTGATCGTTTCTGTGCCGTTTCACATGATCAATGTGGCCGCAGGCATCATGTCCGCACCGCTAAAACCCTATATAGTGGCGACATTCATCGGGCTGTTGCCGGCCCATATTATCTATTGCTGGATCGGCAGCGGTCTACATGAGGTGCTTGTGAACGACCCCAATCCGGACATTCAGGGCCTGTTCAAAGCCTTTTTCTGGCCGTTGATGGGTGTCGGCTTTCTGTCGATGGCCCTGCCACTGGGCATGCGCGCCTTCCAGAACCGCAAGTCCACCGGAGGGGAGCCATGATGCTGCCGCCGCAGGTGTTTCGCTCGCACAACCGCGCCCGCACGGCGCTGGAAGCGATGAAGCTGCGCCTGAAGGACGGCGAGCGCGTGCGCCCACATGGCCCCGATGGCCTGACGGCCCGCCTTATGATGCTGACGGTGGCTTTCACCCTGCTAGTGGCTGCCATGATCCTTGGGCCCAGCGCTGCCTCGTTCCAGGACCGCTGGCTGAGGGACCGTTTGCAGGCCGCTGAGCTGGCTTCTGTGGGCGTGGAGGCCCTGCCCTACTCTGCGGTCGAAGATGCCACTGCAGAGCAGCTGCTGACCATTGGCGGGGTACAGTCCGTGGTCGTGGGCGAGCAGGGCGTGCGCCGCCTGCTGCTACAGGCCCCCAACCTGCCCCGCGCGCCCGAACTGATCGACCTGCGCAACCGCAGCACCTGGACCCGCACCATCGACCCGTGGAAGACCCTGTTCGGTCACCCCGACCGGTCTTTGCGCGTGCAGGCCACGCCGCGTTATCGCTCGGGCGAACTGATCGAGATTCTGGCTCCGGCCCAACCACTGAAGCAGGAACTGCGTACCTTTATCCTGAACAGCCTGTTCGTTTCGGTGCTGATCGCGCTGGTGGCCGGTGCCCTGCTGTGGCTGGGTTTGTTCTATCTGGTGCTACAGCCCCTGCGCCGCGTGACACGGTCCATCGAGCGATTTGCGGCCGATCCAGAGGGCGAAGTGGACGAGCCGTCCGACCGCCACGACGAGATTGGTCGCGTCGAGCGCGAACTGGCCCGAATGCAGGAAGAGGTGCGCCAGTCCCTGCGCGCTCGCGCCCGTCTGGTGGCGCTGGGTGAGGCGGTGGCCAAGATCAACCACGACCTGCGCAACATGCTGACCTCGGCGCAGATGGCGTCGGAGCGCCTGTCCACCTCGTCCGATCCGCTGGTGACCAAGGCCCTGCCCCGTCTGGAGCGCGCGCTAGGCCGTGCCGCAGCTCTCGCGCGCAATGTGCTGGAATATGGCAAGTCCGAAGAGCCCGCGCCCGAACGGCACCGCCTGCTGTTGGCGCGTGCCGTAGCCGCGGCGGGCGAGGATGCCGGTCTTGATCCGGACGGCGTCGCGCTGGTGACAGACCTGCCATCGCGCTTCGTGGTCAGCGCCGATCCGGATCAGCTGCACCGAATACTGGTGAATCTGATGCGCAATGCCCGTCAGGCTATCGAAGGCCAGCCCGAGCACGAGCGTGGCGAAATCCGCGTCTCTGCCGACGAGGAGAACGGCTATGCTGTGATCCGCATTGCCGACAATGGTCCGGGCATCCCCGACCGTCTGGCCGAGCGCCTGTTCGAGGCTTTTGTAAGCGGCTCCAAGTCCGACGGGACGGGTCTGGGGCTGACGATCTCGCGCGAACTGGCCGCCAATCACGGGGGTGATCTGCGCCTTTTGGCAACCGGACCGGACGGAGCGGTGTTTGAACTGCGATTACCCCAAAGTGAAACGCGCGTTCCTGCAAACCATGACCCCGCTCTTGCCGAGCCGTCTGAACGGCTACAAGCTGAGCTGTAGGAGAAACACATGTCGCTTAATCGCCCCCTGAAGTCTCTGGTTGCGGCCAGTCTTGCCTTGGGTCTGATGGCCTCTAGTTCTGCTCTGGCCCAAACCGCGGCCCAAAGCGATCCAGTTGCGGACGCCTTGCGTCAGCGCGGCGAGGCCAACCGTCAGGCCCCTGATTCTGTCCAGACTCCGGAAGAACAGCGCACCACGTCGGCGTTGAACGCCGAGATTCTGGACCAGAACGATCTGGCCGAAATGGAAGAGCGCGCCCGTCTGGCCGACTATGCCAAGGCCCAGGCCGACTATCAGGCCGAGTTGGAACGGGTCGCCGCCGAGAACGAGCGCATCGCCCGCGAAACGGCCGAGCATGAGGCACGCTACAAGGCCGAGATGGAGGCCCACGCCCGCGCCCGCGCCGACTGGGAGGCGTGCAATGCCGGTGATCGCAGCCGCTGCCGTCCGCAATAAGCTACGGTCTATTCAGAAATAAAAAAGGCGCGCTCCGGACGGGGCGCGCCTTTTCTTATCGCTTTGAATTCGGATCAGCCGTCGACTGATTGATCCTGACGCTTTTTCATCAGGGCATCGAAGCTGTCCCATACGCCATCGGCACCGTGCCATGAGCCTTGGGTCGCGGCCTTGGAATATTCGGTCGCGCGCGCTTCGAAGAAGTTGGCGTGTTCGACGCCCGACAGCAGGGCCTGCAGCCACGGCAGAGGGTTTTCCTGCACGCCATAGACTTCCGGCAGGTTCAGCTGACGCAGGCGCCAGTCAGCGATGAAGCGGATGTACTGTTTGATGTCATTGGGCGTCATGCCGTTCACCGGACCCAGCTCGAAGGCCAGATCGATGAAGCGGTCTTCCATATCCACCACCGTCTTGCAGCAGTCGACGATATCGTCGGCCACGGCCTTGGTGACAGCGCCCGTTTCCTTGTTGAAGGCGTGATACAGCTTGATGATGCCTTCGCAGTGCAGGCTTTCATCGCGCACCGACCACGAGACGATCTGGCCCATGCCCTTCATCTTGTTCTGGCGCGGGAAGTTCATCAGCATGGCGAACGAGGCGAACAGCTGAAGACCTTCCGAGAAGCCGCCAAACATCGCCAGCGTACGGGCGATGTCGGCATCCGACGAAACCCCGAACCTGCCCATATAGTCGTGTTTGTCCTTCATGGCCTCGTATTCCATGAAGGCGCCGAACTCGCTCTCGGGCATGCCGATGGTTTCGAGCAGAAGCGCATAGGCCGCGATATGGATGGTCTCCATATTCGCAAAGGCCGACAGCATCATCTTCACCTCGGTCGGCTTAAAGACGAGGCTGTAACGCTCCATGTAGTTGTCGGCGACCTCGATGTCCGCCTGGGTAAAGAAGCGGAAAATCTGGGTCAGCAGGTTGCGCTCGCTGTCGTCGAGTTTGGAGGCCCAGTCCTTGACGTCCTCGCCCAGCGGCACCTCTTCCGGCATCCAGTGGACCTGCTGCTGCTTCTTCCACATGTCGAAGGCCCACGGGTAGCGGAAGGGCTTATAGGCCGCCGACGGCGTCAGAAGACCGGCGGTGCCGGGCTGGATGATCGGGGATTGGGCGTTCATCGCAACGGGTCCTGCAAGCTAGGAAACTGGAGAGGGATTCGATGCCCCAACCATGCGCTAGCGCGACGTATCGCACAACCCGACTGCACCCCTATCTTGCGATCAAATTTCTTATAGCCACTAGATGTAGGGTCTTTAGACCAAACAACTGGGGGCTGTGCTGGGGACAAAAATGCCCGCCGCTGCGTCGGCAGGGCGGGCATTCTGGCTAAATCATTGAAACAGTGACGCTTAGATCAGACCCATCGCCGTGGCCTCGGCTTTCAACCCCTCGCGGAACTCCGGCGCGGCCAGTTCGATCAGGGCCGCAGCACGTTCTCCATCGGTCAGGCCGCGCAGGTTCACGGCACCGTATTCGGTCACCACCCACTGCACATCATTGCGCGGCGTGGTCACCGGACCATCCAGACGCGGCACAATGCGCGACACCGTACCCTTGGCGGCGGTGGAGTAGCAGGCGATGATCGACTTGCCGCCCTTGGAGCGCGAAGCCCCGCGTACAAAGTCCAGCTGCCCGCCCGAGGCGGTGAACTGGCGACCGTTCAGAAACTCCGAACAGCAGGCCCCGAACAGGTCGATCTGCAAGGTGGCATTGACCGAGACCACCTTGTCGTTCTGGGCGATGACCGCCGGATCATTGACGTAGTCGACGCCATAGGCCTCGAAGTCGGGGTTGTTGTTCATGAAGTCATAGTCAGCCTGCGTGCCCATGGCGAACGTCAGGACCGACTTGCCTTTATGGATGTGCTTCTGGCTGTTGTTGATCACGCCCGCCTTGATCAGCTTGATCAGGCCTGGCGTCATCAGTTCGGTATGCACCCCCAGATCCTTATGGTTCTGCAGCGCATCGCACACGGCATCCGGCAGGGCCCCGATGCCCATTTGCAGGGTCGAGCCATCCTCGATCATATCGGCGATTAGGCCACCGATGATTTCATCTTGCGGGGTCGACGGGGCCTTGCCCGCTTCGATCAGCGGCGCATTGTTCTCGACCACCGCCGTGACTTCGGAGATGTGCACGCGGGTATCGCCCGCCAGACGCGGGAAGTTCTCGTTGACCTCGAGGATCAGGCGCGCACCCGAGCGGGCCACGGCGACCGAATAGTCCGCATTGATGCCGAAGGAGAAATAGCCGTCGGCGTCCATCGGCGAGACGGTCGTTACCAGCGTATCGACCTTGACCTGATTCACCAGAACGTCGGGCGTCTGCTGGAAGCCGGTCGGGATAAACCACACGCCCTGACGGCCCTCCTCGCGGCCGCGCTTGTCCAGCGCGCGTTCGATAGCGCCATGGAAAAGGCTGTACGGACGAAGGCGATCGGTCAGTTCATAACGCAGCACAGTATCGCCAGCCGTCTTGGTGGACAGCAGATAATAGATGTTCACATCGGCGATCTGGCCAGCCTCGGCGCGGTCGGCGAAGGCCTTGAGCAATGCTGGCGGCTGGGACACGCCCAGACCCATGGCCACTTTCGATCCGTTTTCGATCAGCCCCGCGGCTTTCTCGGCAGAGGTCAGGCGTTCGGCGTACTGGCCCGCAAAATCGGTCATCGGTTCCTCAACACATGCTGGCCCCTTGGCCTGCTCAGTTGTTTTGGTAACCATCGCTTTAGGCAAGCTTCTGCCTAGACTTTGGTCTAGGGCTCGTCTTTCAGCCGCGACATATAGACCCGCTGACGACGTTCCGCCGCATAGGCCACCAGCCATAACAGCATGGCCCAGAAGGCCCCGATGCCCCATCCGGCGACCACATCGGACGCCCAGTGCGCGCCCAGATAAATTCGCGTCAAACCAATCAGTAACACCAGAACGACAGACCAGATCAGGGCGTAGGCCTTAACGCGGGCGCGCGGAAAAGCCCGCGTCAGCATAACCCCGACGCTGAGATAGAAGACTGTCGCCAGCAGGGCGTGGCCCGACGGAAAGCTGGCATTCAAAGTGTCGACCAATTGATATTCCGCAGGCGGACGGGCGCGATCATAAACGCCCTTCAATCCTTCCGACAGCGCCACGCCTCCGGCCAGTCCGGCCATCATCAGCACCGCCGACAGCTTTTTGCCGTGCATTAGCAAAAAGCCCATGGCCATCAAGGCAAACACCAGCAGGACCGAAATACCGCCCAAAGAGGTAATATCCACCGACGCCTCGTGCAGCCACCACGGCCCGATCGGCCGGTCCGGATCGTCGGCAAAGGGGCGCAGCCAGTTCAGAATCGCCCAGTCGACGCGTTGCTGGTCGCCCTCGACAATGCCTTCGGCAATGGTGAAAAACAGGGCCAGGCCCAGTGTCCCCGCCATCAGTGCGGCGACAGCACCGATTTCGGTACGCGCCACCCGTATTATGCGTGCGGTGAAGGCAATGGGATGGGCGGTCATGGCATCCACAACGGCTCCGTTAGGGGTTGAGTTCCCGTCCCGATCCGGGACGATTCCCGATTAATTGCGACAAAACCGTGGCATAGGTTCACGCCGTTTCCAACCCTTTCAGGCCCATTCGGTTGGCAAGGGAAAAATTCGCAAAAATTGAAATTAAAAGATTTGAACCGAGGCTCCGATTAACCCAAGATTTAGAGGTAACTGGTGTTGTGCACACAACATCTGGCGTTATCCACAGGTTGACGGGTTGTAGCAATGGCTGGCGGCGAAGCTCTTAAGACGACGGATTATTCGGCAGTTTCAACGGGTTTGAAGGCTTTCAAACCGCGTTTGGAAATCGTCCCCGGTAGCCTCAAGTTAGATCGCAGCCGTGACGATCTGTTGACAGATTTCGGCAAAAAGACCCTCGAAGACCGTTATCTGCTGCCGGGCGAGTCCTATCAGGACATGTTCGCCCGCGTCGCGACCGCCTTCGCTGACGACGCCGACCATGCCCAGCGCGTTTATGACTATATGTCGAAGCTGTGGTTCATGCCCGCCACGCCGGTTCTGTCAAACGGCGGCGCGGATCGCGGCCTGCCGATCTCCTGCTTCCTGAACTCGGTCAACGACAGCCTCGACGGTATCCAGAACGTCTGGAACGAAAACGTGCAGCTGGCCTCGAACGGCGGCGGCATCGGCACCTATTGGGGCGGCGTCCGCTCCATCGGTGAACAGGTCAAGGGCGCGGGCCAGACGTCGGGCATCATCCCCTTCATCCGTGTGATGGACTCGCTGACACTGGCCATTTCGCAAGGCTCGCTGCGTCGCGGCTCGGCCGCCGTCTATCTGGACGTGCACCATCCGGAAATCGAAGAGTTCCTCGAAATCCGCAAGCCGTCGGGTGACTTCAACCGCAAGTCGCTGAACCTGCACCACGGCATCAACATCACCGACGAGTTCATGGAAGCGGTGCGCGACGGCAAGCCGTTCGACCTGCGCTCGCCCAAGAACAACGAAGTGCGCAAGACTGTTGATGCGCGCGGTCTGTGGACCAAGATCCTCGAGATCCGCATGCAGACGGGCGAGCCCTATCTGATCTTCTCGGACACGGTGAACCGCCAGCTGGCTAAACACCAGCAGGAGCTGGGCCTCAAGGTCAAGCAGTCGAACCTGTGCGCCGAAATCATGCTGGCTACCGGCAAGGACCACCATGGCGAAGAGCGCACCGCCGTGTGCTGCCTGTCGTCTGTGAACGCCGAGACCTTCCTCGAGTGGCGCGAAGAGCCGCGCTTCATCGAGGACGTGATGCGCTTCCTCGACAACGTGCTGCAAGACTTCATCGACCGCGCCCCCTCGGCCATGTCGCAAGCTGTCTATTCGGCCACCCGCGAGCGCTCGGTCGGTCTGGGCCTGATGGGCTTCCACTCCTTCCTGCAATCGCAGGGCGTGGCGTTTGAATCCGCCATGGCCAAGTCGTGGAATATGCGCCTGTTCAAACACCTGCGCCGCGAAGCCGACAAGGCTTCCAAACTGCTGGCCGAAGAAAAGGGCCCCTGCCCTGACGCGGCCGATCGCGGCGTGATGGAGCGTTTCTCGCACAAGATGGCGATCGCGCCGACCGCGTCGATCTCGATCATCTGCGGCGGCACCTCGGCAGGTATCGAGCCGATCCCGGCCAATATCTACACCCACAAGACCCTGTCGGGCTCGTTCGCGGTCAAGAACCCCTATCTGGAGCGCCTGCTCGAAGAAAAGGGCCAGAACACCGACGCCATCTGGAACTCGATCCTCGAAAACGAAGGCTCGATCCAGCACCTCGATTTCCTGACCGAAGACGAGAAGGGCGTGTTCAAGACCGCCTTCGAACTGGACCAGCGCTGGCTGATCGAACTGGCCGCCGACCGCGCGCCGGAAATCTGTCAGGCCCAGTCGCTGAACCTGTTCGTGCCGGGTGACGTGAACAAGTGGGACCTGCACATGCTGCACTGGTCGGCTTGGGAACGCGGCGTGAAGTCGCTGTACTACCTGCGCTCCAAATCGGTGCAACGCGCCGCCTTCGCCGGTGCCGACACCAAAGACGAGCAAGAGATCGATCCGAACCAGCCGGACCTCTTCTCTGCCGCCCGCACCGATTACGACGAGTGCCTCGCCTGCCAATAGGCGGCAATCGCGCGAAATATGAAACCCATTCACCGCCCGGGAACCTGTTCTCGGGCGGTTTCGTTCGTCAGGTATGGCCATATCGCATAGCGTCGGTATGCTGGACTTGGGAGGACGAACCGTGCGCGCTCTGGAGGGCAACCGCAGACAGATTTACGGACCGGCAGGCGGCTTGTGCGCCGCGCTGGGCCTATGTCTTGCCACGCCCTGTATCGCGGAGCCGTTTTCGCAGACATGGGAGGAGACCTCTGCCCCTCTAGGACGGGCCATAGATTGGCGCGTGTCTCTGGATCAGCAATCCCCTTATCCCGCGCGATATGGCCAGATCCAGACCACCGAAACCACCTATGTCGGCTCCCGCTATAGCGAGCGACTGACCCTGTCGCAGAACCGGACATGGAGCTCGCCGGAGTCCGCACCGTTCAGCGACACTGCGCCGTGGGAAGATGCGCAACTCGACGTCGCCTATCAGCGCCAATGGACCGCCGCCTATGGCCGCACGCCCTCGGGGCTGGAGGTCTCCCTGACCCCGCATACAGGCGTGAGTTATAGCCGTGAGGGTACCAGTGCCGAGGCCGGTGCCACCTTGCGTATCGGACAGAACCTCAAACATCTGGCCCAGAACGGTGACGAAGTTTTCGGCAACCGCCCACGTTGGTACCTGTTTGCCGCCGGATCGAAACGCGCTGTCGGCTATAATCTGGCGCGCGGGCGCGATGGCGAACTGTCGCGCGCGGGTCTGACCCACGACCGCGGCGGATCGTTCGGAGATGCCACCATTGGCGTGGCCTATCGGCGCGGCCCGATCGAGTCCTCGATCGGTCTTGTCTACCGCGAGAATGAAACCAAGGGCCTGCGCAGCTTTGACGGCATCAAGACCGATGTCGATGAAGGCATCCTTGCCTTTCAGCTGTCGATCCGCCCCCGCTGAAGAAAAAGGCCCGATGCCTGAGCACCGGACCTTTTCCTCGTCATCATCCTGATACGGATCAGTCGACCAGAACGACGCCTTCGCGGCGCGGGTCCGCACCACCGTCCCAGCGACCATCGCGCCAAATGGCACCATGCAGGCCCGAGGTCTCGGTCGCGTTCGGCTTCAGCTCCATACCGGCGGCAGCCAGAGCATCGCGGATTTCCGGCGAGAACTGCTCGGTATCGGCACCCACCATTTCACCGCGCACCACCAGATTGGGCAGGGCAATGGCGTCCTGCATCGACAGGTTCCAGTCCAGTACGCCGATCAGGGTCTTGCCCACATAGGCCAGAATGCTTGAACCACCGGGCGAGCCAATAGCCCCCACCAGCTTGCCGTCCTTGTCCAGAATAAGGGTCGGGATCATCGACGAGCGCGGACGCTTGCCACCGGCCACAGCATTCGGGGCCGGATGGCCATTTTCCATCGGCGTATAGGAGAAATCGGTCAGCTGGTTGTTGAGGAAGAAACCGCCCGCCATGCGACCCGAGCCAAAGAAGCTCTCGACCGTCGAAGTCATGCTGGCCACATTGCCCTCGCTGTCCACAGCGACAAAGTGGGTCGTGCCTGCCGGCTCTAGCGTCGCATCGCTGAGGTTGGTGGCCGCACCAATCGGGCGACCGGCACCGACCGGACCATTGACCTGCGGTACCAGAGCGGCACGGCTGGCGACGTAGTCGTCATCCAGCAGGCCCGCCACCGGCACGCCCACGAAGTCACCGTCGCCGACATAGCGATCGCGGTCCGCATACATCAGGCGTTGCAGGCGGCCAAAGGCCACCCAGGCCTCGGGGCTGTCCTTGCCTTTGAGGATGTCAGGCGTTTTCTCGGCCATGGCCAAGAACTGCAGGATCGCCACGCCGCTGGATGGCAGGGTCGGCACACACACCACATAGGCGCGGTACGGACGGCAGATCGGGTCACGGCGCAGCGGACGATAGTTGGCGATGTCCTCGACCGTCAGCAGACCGGGGCGCGGGTTCGACTGGACCGCCTCGACGATCTTTTGCGGCAGTTCGCCCTGATAGAAGACACTGGGTCCCTCATCGGCCAAACGGCGCACGGTCTCGGCATATTCCGCATTCACCAGACGCTCGCCCGCCTGATAGCGCGTGCCATCCGGCTTGGTGAAATAGCGCGTGGCCCATTCGGTCACGGCCTGATTACGGCCCGAGTTGATATAGCCCGCCAGTCGCGGCGAGACGATAAAGCCATCGCGTGCCAGGGTTTCAGCTTCGACAAACAGGCGGTTCCACGCCAGCTCGCCCTGCTCCTCGTGCGCCATACCCATCATGGCCACGACACCCGGCGCGCCGGTCGAACGGCCCGACAGCACACCGTCAATAAACGGCAGGGGGCGGCCGTTTTCGTAGAACATCTCCGGTGTCGCCGCCGAGGGGGCCATTTCGCGACCGTCATACTGGGCGACCTCGCCGGTCTTGGCGTCATAGGTCATCATGAAGGCACCACCGCCCAAACCCGACGACTGCGGCTCGACCAACGACAGCACCGCCTGAATGGCGACGATGGCATCCACCGCTGATCCCCCTTCACGCAGCACGCGCATGCCCGCCTCTGCGGCCAGCGGATTGGCCGCGGTGACCAACGGGCCGCGCGGTGCCTGTGCGGGTGCCTCAGCCGCAGACGTGGTTGCCTCGAGCGCCGCCGCAGGGGCCGTGGTCCCCAGCGCCAGACCCGACGCCAGGAGCAGGGCTACGACAGAGGTGTTTCGTCCAAAGGCTTTCAAGCGATTAAATTTGGTCATAGCCCGTCATACTCCCGCGACACTTGAGGCAAACCCTTGCTAGGCCGACGAGGGCAATTCGCCAACCCCGGATTTTCTTTCGTTTTCCTCAAATTAGCTGTTGCCATCCAAAATCTGAAAAGCTAGATAGCCCACCTCGCCGCGGGGCAACGCCCTACGGTCAGCGTCGAAAGACAAAGCGCACCCGTAGCTCAGCTGGATAGAGCATCAGACTACGAATCTGAGGGTCAGGAGTTCGAATCTCTTCGGGTGCGCCATCTTTCTTCCCATCTCGACGCTCTCGCGCCTCGGCCCACCGGCTTGAGGCGTTTTTCATGTCCCGGACTGATTTTACTACCAGAGGCGACATAAGCCTTTGTTCCCGTGAGCGTTCTCTTGCTGCACCGCTAGGTCAGGACTTGCGCCCGCTATTGACGCCTATTGGTAATAATAGGGTGACGAGACAGCGAATTTCCCCCTCATATCGCAGCAATCATGTGTAGTTGATCGCGTATCCGGGGCGATGGAGGCACGCTGCGATGACCAAGGTGTACGACTATGTGATCGTGGGTGCAGGATCCGCTGGGTGTGTTCTGGCGGACCGGTTGTCGCGTGATCCTTCCGTGTCTGTGATGGTTCTTGAGGCGGGCGGCAGCGACAAAAACCTGCTGGTCGAGGCCCCGCTGATGATGGGACAGGCCATCACCTCCAAAACGCTGGACTGGCACCATTATACGGCCCCGCAAAAAGAGCTGAACGACCGACGCCTGTTCTGGCCGCGCGGGAAGGTGCTGGGGGGTTCAAGTTCGATCAATGCTATGCACTATATTCGCGGAGCAGCCGAGAACTACGATGAGTGGCGCGATGACTATGGTGCCGAGGGCTGGGGCTGGTCCGATGCCCTGCCCGCCTTTCGAAGCGTTGAGCGCCGCCTGAATGCCGATGGTGAATGGCACGGAGCCGACGGTACCTTATCGGTTCAGGACATCGATCCGCTCAATCCACTGACCGAAGCCTTCTTCGAGGCCTGTAACGGCAACGGCATCACCCGTATTGCCGATTTCAATGCCGCCGAGCAAAGCGGGTGCAGCCCCTATCAGGTGACCCAGCAAGGCATTAAACGTTGTAGTGCAGCGGTGGCCTTTCTACGGCCGGCGATGGGTCGCCCTAATCTGACGGTAGAGATCAAGGCTCTGGCCCACAGGGTTTTGCTGGAAGGCACGCGTGCGACCGGCGTGGAATATAGCCAAAGAGGCCGGATCCAAACGGTCAGTGCCCGAAAAGAAGTGATCCTGAGCGGTGGTGCGATCAACTCGCCCCAGTTGCTGCAGCTCTCGGGCATTGGCGATGCGAACTGGCTAAGGGATGCGGGGGTCAACCCGCTGGTCGACCTGCCCAGTGTGGGACGCAACCTTCAGGACCATCTGGACGTATTGGGCCAGATCACCACCCGCAGCACGACTTCTCTGGGCATATCAGCGGCTACAGCGCCCTCATGGGCCGCCAGTGTGATAGCCTTTCTAATGGGCAAGCCGGGCCTGCTAAGCATCAATCCGGTTCAGGGCGGGGCCTTTTTCAAGTCTTCGCGGGCCGGACATCTGCCGGACCTCCAGTTCGCCTTCATTCCGGCCAAGGTAGCCCCGCACGGCGCGCGCTTACCGTTCGGCCACGGCGCGTCGCTGCATGTCTGTCAGCTCTATCCAAAGAGCCGTGGCGAGCTACGTATCACCACCGCAGACCCCACGGCCCATCCCCTTATCGATCCCAAATATCTGAGCGATCCAGAGGACGTTGAGGTCATGCTTGATGGCATGCAAATGGCCCGCAACGTCTTGCAGCACAGCGCCTTTGATTTCGACCGCAAGCAAGAGATCTGGCCCGATCCGGCCTATGTCACCCGCGCCCAGTTGCTGGACGATCTGCGTGCCCGTGCCGAGACACTCTATCACCCTGTGGGCACCTGCCGCATGGGCCATGGCGAACTGACTGTGGTAGATCCCAAGCTGCGGGTGCACGGCGTTCAAGGCCTGCGCGTGGTGGACGCCTCCATCATGCCGCGGCTGGTGGGCGGCAATACCAATGCACCGACCATGATGATCGCCACCCGCGCCGCCGACTTCATTCTGGCCGAGAAGGACTGAGCCCGATGACCGCCGCCTCCATCGCCGAAATGAACGATCTTTTGGCGCGCCAGCGCGCGGCCTTCCTGGCCGAGCCCAACCGCAGCCTGAAGGCCCGCCGCGAAGACCTGAAGAAGATCGAAGCCATCACGCTGGACAACCAGCAGGCTTGGGTCGAGGCCGTGTCAGCAGACTTTGGCCACCGCAATGCACTGGAGACCCGACTGCTGGAGCTGTCGGTCGTGGCGCGTGGTATCAAGGACATGCGCCATAAACTGGCGGGCTGGATGAAGCCGCAAAGGGTCTCGACCCCGCTGATGTCCATGCCGGGCCGCTCTTATGTCAGGCCTGACCCCAAGGGGGTGGTGGGCATTGTCTCGCCGTGGAACTACCCGGTCCAACTGGCACTGTTGCCGCTGGCCACGGCGCTGGCGGCGGGCAACCGCGTGATGCTGAAACCGTCGGAACTGACGCCCAACACCAGCGCCCTGATGTCGAAACTGCTGGCAGATATCTTCCCCGCCGAACAGGTCAACGTGCTGGAAGGCGGCCCCGATCTGGCCGAGGCCTTTTGCGCCCTGCCGTTCGATCACATCTTCTATACTGGCTCCACCCGCGTGGGCCGCAGCGTGGCAGCGGCGGCCGGAAACAATCTGGTGCCGGTCACGCTGGAACTGGGCGGCAAGTCTCCGGCGCTGGTCAGCCCTGATTACAGCATCGACGACGCCGCCCATGCCATCGCCTGGGGCCGTTTCCTGAATGCCGGCCAGACCTGCGTAGCGGTCGACCACGTGATGGCCATTGGCGATGCAGAGCGCGCCCGCACCATCGGTCATGCCGTGGCCCAGAAGGCCGAGACCTTCTATCCCGATTTTGCCGACAATCCCGACTACACCACCGTCATCGCCGGACAGCATTTCGCCCGTCTGGAGTCTATGGTGGAGGAGGCCCGCGCTGCGGGAGCCGAGATTCTGCAACCGGCCCATGATCCGGACGCCGTTCGCGCCACGCGCAAGTTCCCGCCGACGGTTGTGATCAATCCGCCGGAAAACCTGCGCCTGATGCGCGAAGAGATTTTTGGGCCGGTCCTACCGGTCCTCAGCAAGCCCAGCTTCGATGCTGCGATCGATACGGTGAATGCCGGTGATCGCCCACTGGCCCTCTATGTCTTCTCGGACAAGTCCTCCGAGATCGAACATGTGCTGGACCACACCCATTCAGGCGGCGTGACCATCAACAATGCCATGCTGCATGTGGCCAATGACGCCCTGCCGTTCGGTGGGAACGGGCCCAGCGGACAGGGGGCCTATCATGGCAAGTTCGGATTTGACGAACTGACCCATCAGCGCGCCGTCTTCCGCGTCGGGCGCTGGCACACCACGCGTCTGGTGGCCCCGCCCTATGGAAAAAGGGCCAAGTCCATCACGGACCTGGCCCTCAAACTTTAAGTCAGGGATCGTTCGCGATCAGGCCTGCGCCAAGACGGCCATCATCAGAGCTGTCACCACAGCGCGGGCCTGCTCTACCGACAGATTTTGTTCGGTGCGCAAGGCATTCCAATGGGTCCAGCTACCCACCGAAATCAATGCCGGCAGCAAAACTTCCGGCGATGTTTTCACGAACTGTCCGAACAGGCCGGTGACAAGCTTGTGCTGGGCCATGTCGTCGGTGCGCATCAGGTCCAGCAGTGACGCATAGTCGCGCGACATATGGATGGCTGCACGCCGGACAGGGCTGGTCAGCTCATAGACGTCGGCAGCGCGTTCGACATAGGCCGCTACGTTCTCTTCGGGAGAACCCGCCACGACATCGCGGGGAGGATAGCGACGGTTCGCGTCGGCGCGCTGGAGCTCATAGGCTGCCACCACCAGTTCGCTAACATCGGCATAGTGACGGAAAACAGAGCGCCGCGAGACCCCAGCACGTTCAGCTACGGCATCCGTGGTCGGCATGGTGCCGGACTCGCGAACCATCTCAAGCATAGCCGAAGCGATGACCGCCCGGCTCTTTTCACTTCGCAAGTGACGCCCATCTGGCCCGGACTTCGGCTTTGACTCGATCTGCATTACTCAACCAGCACGGATTTACTTCGCCTTACAAAGCACTGGCCTATCTCCGCACTGACCAAATCAGGCAGCATTAAATACCCGCGTTCCGCAATCGACGGAACACGGATACATGGCGGTCATAGGTTGGCCTTCGTAACCAAGCGGCCAAAGTGCTCAATTGGTTCCGCTTTTTCTACTAATTTACGCGGTATAAGGGATAGTACGCACCTCGCTCCTTCCTGAGTTGAGAGCGAAATGCAAAGAAAATGCGCCAGTTTCCCTAATCCGGCGCATAATCCTTTCGACTAATGTCTAGAACGTTCAGATACCGTCCGCGGTGGCCCGACACGTGAGCGTTACGGTTATCGAACTGTTCGGCGGGAAAGTGCCTACGGGGACACCGGTCGCCAATGCCGAGACACTTACATTCGTCGGACAGCTGGCCCCACCGGTCGAAGTGCAAACCGGAGGCGGCGGGACGTTACAATCAAGACCCGCCCCGGGCGTGTCGCTGAGCACCGCACCATTGGCCGCGTTGGGTCCCGCATTGGTCGCCGTAATCGTCCAGGTGATCAACTCGCCGGAACGGACCGTTGCGCGATCTGCCACCTTGATCACGCGTACATCGGCGACCTGACGGCTATTGGTAATGCTGCAAGTGATATCCTTGCCGCTGTCCGCGTTGGACAGGGTCAGCTGGTTACCCGTCAGGGTGCCGCCCGTGCACGTCCAGGCGCTTGCATTATAGGCCCCCACGTTTGATGCGCCCAAGACCTCGGCCAGAACATAGGTCGACGACGGTGCCAGATTGGCAAACGCACCGGTGTCGGTCTCGCTGGCCGTGTTAGCCACCGCGTCCAGCGTCACGGCCACAGTGCTGTCGCGCGTGGCGGTCAGTCGGGCTGTATCGCCGACATTGGCATCGGCCCAGACCTTAGACAGATTGAGGCGGGCATTGAGCAGAAGACGCAACTGACCCGTGGCTTCGTTGTTGGCCGCGTTGTAGTCGTTGTTCGTCGGGTCGGAATCGCCGTTGGGAACGTCGGTGTTCACGCGCACAGGCAAGTTGTAAGTGCCGTTAACGGTGGGCGAGTTTGGTGTCAGGTTGAAGGTAAACGACACCGTGCCGCCCGTCTGTCCCGGCTGGGCTGCCGCGTTCAGGACGGTCGTGATAGCACAGGTCACCAAGGCACCGGACAGGCTACAGCCAGTCGGCAAGTTAGACGCACTCCAGCCCGCAGGCACTGTGGTCTGAACCGTGAAACCGTCATTGGCCGCTGTCGCGCCCGGGCCAAGATTGGCTACCGTCACGGTCACCGGCTGAGCTTGGCCATACTGCACATAGGTCGCGGGTGGAGAGGTGACGGTTGGCGTCAGGTCCGGCAGGCCGACCACTTCAAGGGCGCAGGCCGCATCCTGTTCATTGGCAAGGGTGATGCCCGTCGTACAGGTGCCGCGCTGAATAAAGCTGTTGGCCGGAACGCCGGTCGGTCTGCCATTGACGACGGCGCGATAGTTTGAGTTCGGCAGCACATACACTTCGTGCGGCACGCTGTAGGCGTTAACGTTGTTGTCTGACGCCGACGCATAGGGCGTGCGAGCCTGTCCGCTCATGCCCGCCGTATTGGACAGCAGAGTCGTATTGAGGCGTAGATCCGTGGTCCACCCCGATCCGCCCAGAGTCTTGTTCCAAGCGAAATCGGTAAAGGTCAGGACCGACGAAAAGCGGGCCTGGGCCAGACCGCCACAGAACACGTTGATGCCGTCGATGCCCTCGCCACCCGACTGCGCATAAAGGCCGGTGACAAGCGATGTGGAAGTATTGTCGCAGTAAGGGCCTCGTTCCTCGTGTGGAGGGAGCAAGAGCGAAGGACGGGCTTCGATGACGCCCACCAGTTGCTTGCTAGTCCCCGCTGTCGCGATCCGCACCCACCCAGACGCGTTAATGGTGATGTTGTCGCAAACCATAGTCAGAGCTGACGCCCAGGCCGGATACTGGGTGCTGTCGTCCCAGTCACGATCCCATCCACCCACGCGGTGAATGATCTGGTTGGTACCGCAGTTCTGACGGATCGTCGGACCTTGGAAATTATAGGCGTAACGGGTGAAAACCGACGGGGTCGTCGTGCTCAGCGGGACAAGATTAAAGCCTGTCGGTGTGGGCACGATATTGGCGCAGTAGGCACCAAAATAAGTGGTCATACCCCACGTGGAACGGCGGGGCGCACTGACAGTCTTGTCTCGCGCCTCCAGTCCGATTGCCACAGTTCCATCCGGACAACGGAACGCCGCCGAGTCAGCTTGTTGTTTGTTGTGGCCAATGGTGCCCTGGGCCGTTTCGGCAGATGTGACACCGATGCCCACCTGCGCACTCGCTAGATCGGCACTCGCCAGCGCTATCAAGCCCGCCGCAAATCCCGCCGTCCATTTGAGGTGACCGCTGCGTTTCATCGCCACGCCCGAAGTTGGACCGAACCGTCCCGCATCCTGGATTTGTTTCATGCCTTGCAGACAGGGATTAGGCCTAGTCATCAGTAATAGCCCACGAGGTTGATGAACCATCCACGATGGTCATATTCAAAATTCGTCAAATCGTCCGAGAACTCGGTGAAGTTATAGCCAACACCTAGGCGGAAGTTCCGGGTCAGGTCGCGGTCGATGCCGACCATCCAGCCCTGACGGGTGCCGCCATCATCGACCGATAAAGTGCGGTACTCGGCCATGGCGTGCCACTTGTTACGCAGGTCATAGCGAACCTGCCCGGCCAGCAAGGTGGCGTCGGATTCAAACCACGGACCTTCGCCACGCTGCATCCGCACCTCGCCCGAGCGGCGCGCGGCCTTGCCAGCCACTTCCCAGCGGGGGTCGATCTGGTAAACGCCCTCCAGCGACAGGATCTGTGTCTTCTGGTCATACTGGGTGCCACCGAACTGACCGGCCGAAGCCATGTCATAAAGGTAGGTATAGCGGCCGAACACGCCCCAGCGCGCATTGTCCCACGGACGATAGGCAAAGCCGACGTTGCTTTCGATAAATTTCGCACCGTCTGCCGCGTTGTTCAGGTCCTCGGTTTCCGAGTAGTTGAAACGGCCCGCGACGCGCCAGCTTTCATTGATCTTGTGGCTGATGCGATTGGTGGCCAGCCATTGCTCGCGACGCTCGGCACCCTTGTCCTCGCGCCATTCCAGACGGCTCTGCCATTCTGTACGCGGCGAGTTGTGGCCGATACGGCCGCTGACAGCAAAGCGATCCACGCGCCCGCCATTCTCGTTGGTCAACTCGCCGTCCTGCAGGGTAATACCGGTGGTCCAGCCGCGGCCCGGATAGAAGTCCAGACCCACAGTATGGGCAAGGCCCGACCGGTTCGGCTCCTTCAGATACTGGCTTTCGTTGAACAGGCTCAGACGGTCCGACACCCGCGAGCGCTGGCCCAACGTCCAGCCATTGGCCGAGCGCGGATTCAGAACCGGATGGTATTCGCTGTTGTCGTCAGTGGTGGTGTACGAGCCATAGATGGTGCGGTCATTGCCCAGACGGTATTCCCCGTTCAGGGTCGCGGCCTCACCACGGTCACCGGTGCTGACTTCGGCACCGATGCTGGAGCGGTTGCCGAACTGGTATAGGCCGCCGACCATATAGCGGTCATTGTCGGCATAGGCCCCGTCGTCATCATCCAGCGTCAGCTGCGCCTGACCGAAGACTTCCAGCCCGGGCATCAGGCGGCGGGTATAGCGCGCGGCACCCAGCACACCGGTGCCGCTGTTGACAAAGGTGTCTTCCTCGACGCGGCGGATTTCGCCGGTCAGGCTGTTATTGGTGTCGATGCGCCAATCGATCAGCGCCTGCGCCTGAGTACGCGATTCTGCGCCCAGCTCGTTGCGGGCATAGCGCAGATACATCTCGACCGATGGCGTCAGTTCGCCCAGCACTTCGGCCCCGTACTGCGTCAGCGGGCGGCCATCAGTATACAGCGACGAGGAGTAGCCATTGGTGGTTTCGCGCCACCATGCCCCTGCCGTCCATTGCAGGGCGGGCAGACCCAGTTCGTTCAGGTTGATGCGGCCCTCGACCGCACGGGCCTCACCGTTCTGGTTGCCGTTCTGGCCCAGCGGCTGGAAGCTGAGACCGCCGTTGCTGGAGAAGAAGCTGGGGGCGACCAGAGCTTCGGTCTCGGCGTATTCCGCCTTCAGATAGGTGCCCTGCCCTGCGCGCAGCGTCACATCGGCACCGAACAGGGAGTAGTCCTGCCCTGCACGGTTTTCGTCGACATAGGTCAGGCCCACACCGAGGTGGTCGCCGAACCAGTGCTTGCCGCGCGCACCGAAAGTCATACCGTCGGCGTCAAAGCTGCTGGGCACCCACTCATAGTCCACCGTCAGCTTTTGCGTCAGGCCTTCCAACGGCGTGTTACGGGCAATCGAGATGGTGCTGGCGCGCGTGATCTGGGCCAGCGGGCGCGTCAGGATGATGCGGCCTTGGAAGTGGTCGATCTCGTAGTCCGCACCGCGCAGAAGGGGCACGCGGGCCTCGCTGCGGCCAGAGACCGGATCGATGACCTCGACCACCACCTGCTCCGAGCCCGGCAGGATGTCGGTATGGCGCAGGTAGTACAGGCTGCCGCCCGTGCCGATAAACTCGTTACGGCCCGGAAGGGTCTGGGCCTCGGCCCCGAAAGCCCGCACCTGAGTAACCGCCTCGCCCCAGGCATTAGCCTTTTGCGAGCGCCAGCGCAGCGCCCCGCCGTAAAGCGAGCGATTGAACTGGGCGAACTCGGTACCTTCGAAATCGGTCTGGTAGTTGCCCCACAGCGCCTGGTTCTTATCCCAGTCCAGACGCAGGTAGAACTTACCCATGGTGTCGATATCACGATAGGTGGTCGAGTCATCACCATAGGTCGGATAGTACATATCCGGGTCCAGACGGCGGAAGATGTCGTATGGCACCGCGCGGCCAAAGTCGTCGAACAGTCGCCCAAGATCGCGCTGGGTCGTGTCCATCTGGGCCGTCAGCAGATAACGCTCCCTGAAGCGGTTCTTCAGATAGAAGGCCAGACGCCCATCACTCAGCACATCGTCTTCACGCTGCTCAGCCGACCCCGTCCTCGAGGTGGTAGCGTCGTTCTGATAGACGGTAAGGTCGGCGATGCCGACGCCATAGAATTACTTGCCCCGAGACATCTGTTTCGAGACGGTATGACCGCCCTCCGGCCCCGCCGACACCGATATCGAAATGGTGCTGCCCCATGGGCATCAGGAACTCGGCAGCCAGACGCCCACGCTGGTCGATGGGATAGTTCTGGCCATTGATCGTCAGCGGACGATTGGTCGGAACATCCGCGCCCATGATGCGCACGCGCGAGGCGTTGATCGGGATGTTCTGCAGTCGCAGGCCATTTCCGGCGAATGCCTGATCGGTCAGGCTGCGGCCCAGCGCCTCCTCGACCGTACCGGTAATACCGGTGGCGCGTTCATAGGTGGTGCGCAGGGCATTCAGCTGACGCTCCACGTCTTCCGGACGAGCGAGTTGCAGACGCGCGGCAAAGGTCTCGTCGCGCGCACCGTCGGGACCATAGGCTCGCAGGACATAGCGCAGCTCGTCCCCTGCCCGCATGATACGGTCGGTGTTCATCGCACCGTCCCAGACCACATCGGTTACTGCCGACGGCGTGACCGGCAGGACCGCGATCGGGTTGACCAGATCGATGTCGATGCCGCGATAGATGGAGATCTCCATCCGGTCGATGAAGTCCGGATAGTTGGAGCGCACCACAAAGGTCACCGGCCTGACCACCTGCTCGCCGTCAAACGACACGAGAGACGAGGCCGACACGGACAGTTCGGGCACGCCGGGGTTGGGATCTTCCACCGCCCAAATGCGGCCACCGCCCGGCAGGTCGATACCGAAACGACCCTGAACCTGCGCCTGACCCGGCGTACGTCGGGCGGGCGGCAGAATAGAGATTTCGGCACGACGATCCGGACTGAGGTTCTGTGCACCCGAAGTCACAGTCGTACCCTGGGTTACCGGTTCGCGCTCGCCCACCGAACGCAGACGCAACAGGACTTCACCCTCGGATGTGCAGGCCTCTGCATTGCAGTCAGGCTGTGTGTCCGCAGGCGGCTGGGATGACTGGGCAAATGCGAGCGTCGGGACAGATACAGTGGCTAGCAGCGACGCCAGCATCAGATCAAAGCGTTTCATACTTCTCATCTCTCCCTCAGCGGCCAGCCGGACGGCCGGATTGGGGAAGCGTGGCGTTTTCGACAGAGACGCGCGGGGACAGGGTCGGCGGCAGACGACGGGCCAGAGCCTCGGCCACCGCCTCGGCTCGGCGCATCCCGAGAGCCTCGTTGTAGGCCGCAGCACCGCGCACATCGGCACCACCCACAATCACCACCTCGCGGTTGGATGTGCCCAACTGCTCGGCAATGCTGTCCAGCAGGCCGTTGAACTCGGGTCGAACCTCGGCGGAGTCAGTGTCAAACAACACCGAGCCCAAAAGGATGCGTCCACCGGTCAAACTCACCATATTCGGCGTATCCACACGGGCGCGGACCGAGACCCGCAGGTCGGTCCGTTCGGACGGAGCCAGCAAGCTTTCCACCGCATCTTTCACCGCATTGGCGCGGGCATAGGCCAGAGCCTCGCTCTCGCCGTCGGCAGTGATGACGATCTCTCCGCCGTCATACTCGCGGATGCGCTCGGCCATCTGGGCGATCAGGCCCTGATGGGTGGACGAGACCGTAGCCTCGCCCGGCGCGAACGCCACCTTGCCCAGTTCCAGTTCGATCTCCTCGCGACCGCCCGGTATCTCGGCGGTCGGGAAGCGCACACCCCAGTCGAAGCGGACAGGGATGCCCGGCGTGATGCGGCGGACCAGCGGGTTCTCGGTCGTGAAGACCGCACCCGCAGGCAGGGACGCCGGATCCACCTTCATGATGAAGTTGCGTCCGCGGCCCACATTGCCCCCCGGAATATCGACCAGGTGATAGCGGCCATACTGGTCCGTCTCGATGATCAGACCTTCGACCGTACCGATGCGAACACCCGGAATGCCGCGTTCGTCGATGCCCATGTTGCGGATCACATAGTCCACCACATAGACACCGCCATCCTGCGTCACCCGACGCTCGACCTCGGGGGCCGCACCGTTCAGGCCACGGGCCGCCTCGCCCGACGTTTCGACCGAGGTATTACCGGCGGCATCCATGCGCACCGTCACACCCTGGTTGTTGGTCAGGACGAAGTCGTCCGTGAAGCTCGGCGCGGTCAGGCGCTGGCGGATCACCACGGTGGCCGGAGCGCCGGCCTCCGAGGCACGACCCGCCAGATCACCGATCCGGATGCCGTGCAGCATCGGCGAGGAGGCATCGGCCACAGGCGTCGCCCCTGCCCCGCGGTCCATCGTGGTCGAGTTGGCCACATAGACGTCCGGAGCAAAGCCACCCTGAACCTTCAGACCGCTCAGCGACGCCGGGTCCTGCCAGCCGTCACCGTCCAGATCGTTGAACACGCTACCTAACAGCAAGCTGTCGTCGAACAGCGGATCACCGTTCATCTGCACCTCGGCGGTCGCACGGTTGGACAGGTCACGACCTGTTCCGTCCTGCACGATGGCCGAGTTGATGTGGGTGCCTTGGGTGACTCCTGCGCCCACACGCATCAGATAACTGACCGTCGCGGTCTCGCCCGAGGCGACATCCAGACCGCTGATCAGGATCGGGTTCGATCCCGTCACCGAGCCGAAGTTGTCGGCATCGACCACCTGCAGCGAACCTTCCACATAGGTGAAGCCTGCTGCAGGGGTATCGACCACCTGGGCGTTGATCAGGTTCGGACCCGAAAGGTTCTCGATGGTCAGGGTGTAGCGAACCAGGTCGCCCACCTTCACGTCACGCGAACCTGCTGTCTTGGTCAGGCGAACCAGAGCTTCCTCGACCTCGTGCTCCACCGAGCAGGTGCCGCACTCGATCACGGTCGAACCGTCCGTCTCACCGCGAACCGCATTGGCCACCTTGGCTCCAGCCGAGGCCTCGACGCGGCCTTGGTAGGTGAAGTCATAGGTCCCGGCAGGCGTACCGACCGGCAGGGTGCAGGTCATGACATTGCCGTTCAGGACACAGTCCTGAGGCGTAGACAGCAGGGTCAGACCTTCGCTCGGCGTGTCGGTCAGCGTCAGCGGGCTGATCAGGGCCGAGCGCTCGACCACAACCGAAACGGTGTAATCGATCAGTTGGCCGACCTGGACTTTGCTGCCAGCCGGCGGATTGGCCGACTTGTTGACGCGGACGATCGGCGCTTCGACTTCGGTCACCACGTCACAGGTGACGCAGTTAACCTCATCGTCGCTGGTACCGACCACGGCGTTGCGGACTTGCGTCTGCGCAGAAGCATTCACAATGGCCGTATAGGTGACTGCATAGGTCCCCGGAGCCGTACCGGTCGGCAGGGTGCAGACCAGCGGATTGGCGGCGTTACAGGTATATGCACCTGCAACCGTCACCGAACCGAAGTCCAGACCCGCACCCAGAGTATCCGTCACCGTCAGTTCCGAACGCAGCGACGAACCGCTGACCGTTGCCGTGACCGTATAGGTCAGGACGTCACCCACCTTGGCCTTCTGGCCTTCGATCAGGTCGATCGTCTTGACGATATCGACCTTCGGATCCTCAACCGGAGTGATGACCTCGCAGTTGTTCTCGCAGCTCGCGTTTGATCCCGTGCCGACGACGGCGTTCTTCACCGTTCCCGCAGCATCAGCGTTGACGCTGGCGGTGTACACTAGCTCATAGGTGCCCGGCACCGTGCCCACCGGCAAGGTGCAGCTCAGCGTGCCCGAGCAGCTGAACGCACCGGCATCGCTCACAC
>NZ_DIGV01000029.1:34432-34618 GCF_002419815.1 Brevundimonas sp. UBA5713
CGGTCAGCTGCGCATTCAGCACCTCGGCTGTCAGCGTATAGGTAATGGTGTCGCCCACCTTCACCGAACCGGTGGCGTCGGCCGTCTTGGCATAGCGTACCGACGGATCGGTCACCGGCGTCTCGGTCTCGCAGTTGGTGGTGCACTCCGGATTGGAGCCCGTACCCACCACGGCGTTCTTCACCG
>NZ_DIGV01000061.1 GCF_002419815.1 Brevundimonas sp. UBA5713
CCACCTGCGCCGCCCGCGCCGCCGCCGCCACGACCGCCAGAAGCGGCGGGGCGCAACGGGCCTTGCGGCGGGATCGCCAGATGGGAGGGGATAGGCGACAGGTCCAGCGCCTTGCGAATGAAGTCCCGCAGCGAAACCACGAGGGCATCGGTGTGCACCACGCGCCCTGCAACCAGATCGCTCGCGGCTTGTTGGGCCAGCCGTACCTGCTCGTCGGTGCCCAGCAGAATGATATCGGACAGGGCGGTTTCGACGGCGTCGCGCACGCGGCGAGCGCGTTCGTGGCGGTCTTCGAACGGCACACCCTCTTCCTCGGCCTGACGACGCAGATCGCGCAGGTGGCGCGGATCGACGCCCAGATCGCCGGTAAAGGCACCGCCCAACACCTTATAGGCGGCGATCAGCACCTTCAGCCTTTCATTGATCTGGCGGTTCTGGCGCTGTTGGCGCTGCTGGATGGTGAACATCATCACCAGCCGGATGCCCATGCCGATCAGGGTGATCAGCGCCAATCCGATGATGGTGGTGACGATGCTTTCCCACGAACTGAAATCAAAACCGCGCATCATGCCCCGTGATCCTGCCAAGCTGTTGTGTGAAGGCAGCGCAGTAGCGGCCAAGGCGTTCCCCAAAAGACGTACAAAAGCGCGGGCATAAAGAAAAGGGCGACCCCCTCAGAGGCCGCCCTGAAATCTTTGGTGCGCCAGAGCGGATCAGGCTGCGGCCTGCCACTCCACGGCGTCGGTCGACTGGATAAAGCCGCCGCCCAGCACGCGTTCGTCATCGGCAGGATCATACAGCACGCAGGCCTGACCGGGGGCGACGCCTTCTTCGCCTTCGTCAAACACCACCTTCACCACGCCATCGACCATGGCCAGACGGGCAGGCGAGGGCTGGCGGGTCGAGCGCACGCGGGCCAGCACCGGCGCGCCATCGGCGGCGGCTTCATCGATGGTGGCCTGATCACCCAGCCAGTTGATTTCTTCGAGTGTCAGGCTGGCGGTCAGCAGGGCTTCGCGCGGGCCAACGATCACCTGACGCAGCTCGGGGTTCAGCTTGATGACGAACAGCGGCTCGCCCACGGCGACATTCAGACCACGGCGTTGGCCAATGGTGTAGTCGGTGATGCCGTTGTGCTTGCCCAGAACGCGGCCATCCATATGCACGATATCGCCCGCTTCGCGGCCTTGCGGGCGCAGGCGGTCGATCAGGGTGCGATAGTCACCCGTGGGCACAAAGCAGATGTCCTGACTGTCCGGCTTGGCGGCGATACGCAGACCCAGCGATGCCGCTACGCCGCGAACCTGCGGCTTCTCCAGATCGGCCAGCGGGAAGCGCAGATAGTCCAACTGTTCCTGTGTGGTGGCGAACAGGAAGTAGGACTGGTCGCGCGAGTGGTCGATCGCCTTGCGCATCTGCGAACGGTTACCGGCGATGGCGCGGCGCACATAATGTCCCGTCGCCATGGCTTCGGCCCCGAGGTCGCGTGCCACGTCCAGCAGATCGCGGAACTTAACGGTTTGGTTGCAGCGGATGCACGGCACCGGCGTCTGACCCTTGAGGTAGGAATCAGCGAACTGGTCGATCACCGCGTCTTTGAACCTGGATTCATAATCCAGCACATAGTGGGGAATGCCGATGGTGTCGGCGGCCAGACGCGCATCGTGAATGTCCTGACCCGCACAGCAGGCGCCCTTTTTCTTAAGGGCCTCGCCGTGGTCGTAAAGCTGTAGCGTTACGCCGACCACATCATAGCCGGCCTTGTGCAGCAGGGCCGCGACGACGGTCGAATCCACACCGCCCGACATGGCGGCCACCACACGCGCACCAAGGGGCAGGCCGACGGCCTGTCGCACGCTCTCGATCGCGGCTTCCATGTCGGCGGGCGACATGGGGGCGATATCGGGAACGGGGCAGAAGATGTCGTCGGTCATGGTCATGCCGCGCATTTAGTACCTCAACCGTGCGATTTCGAGGCCAAGCGGCGCATAAAGACAAGAATTGAAAAAGGCCGCTTCATTTCTGAAACGGCCTTTTGCGATGTTCTGACCCGTTTCGGGCCGCAAATACCGTCGATTATTCGCGGTAGCTTTGGATGCGGGTCGTACGCAGACCCTGCATGCCCCATTTATCAATGGCTTTTTGCCAGGCCAGAAATTCTTCGGCCGTCAGTCGATAACGCTCAAGAGCGTCTTCCAGGCTGATCAAACCACCACGGACAGCGGCCACAACTTCAGCCTTGCGACGGATCACCCAGCGGTTCGTATCCGCCGGAGGAAGATCGCGCAGCGTAAGGGGCGTACCCGTCGGGCCGACCACATATTGTTCGCCGTTACTATTTAGGCGTCGCTCTTGCAGCATGGGCTAAAGCCTCTTTCACCACCATCACCACTGACACTCACTCTAACGGCCTCCCGCTAAGGCCAATTTAAGCGTTGTGGTGAAGGAATGGCTAATATCGAGCAATGTTCTGCGGCCAAGCTTGGTTCGCAGAAACCTCGAGTTCACTAATACTAACGCGGTGTTACCAAACGAAGCTGAGCTGTAATCAGCGCTTAATGTTGATCAGCTCGGCCAGCATCTCGTCCGCAGTCGTGATGATTTTGGACGAGGCCGAATAGGCGCGCTGGGTGGTGATCAGGCTGGTGAACTCGGCCGACAGATCGACAGTCGAGGCCTCCAGCTGCGAGGCGGCTACCAGACCTGCGCCGCCCGTGCCGGGGGCCTTCAGGTTGTAGGTGCCGGAGTTCTGGCTAACGCGATAGGCGTTGCCCGAAACCTCGGTCAGATTGTTGGTCGACGGGAAGGTGGCCAGCGCAACCTGCGCGATACGGCGCATCACGCCATTGTCGAACACCGCGGTGACATTGCCATTATCGTCGATCTGGATCTCGGTCAGATTGCCGAACGCCGTACCGTTGGTGAATACAGCCTGCACGAAGCTGGTGCTGGAATATTGGGTCAGGCCGCCTGCCGACGCATTCAGGTCAAAGGCAATGTCCTGCGCCGAAACACCCAGATGGGTGGCCCATTTCGGACCTGCGGCGGCGTTGGATGCCCCGAGTGACAGCGTGGGATTGGCCGGATCCAGCAACGGGTTGTTGGCCGGATCGGACATACGGGTGACATCCAGACGGCCGTCCGCCGTAAAGTAGACATTGCCCGACTTAAGCAGGTTGGCCGGTGTTCCGGCTCCCACAACGCTATTGTCCGGACCATAGATTTCGGCATGCCAGACGTTCGGATCAGCCGAACGCTTGAAAGCGACGGTCAGGCTTTGCTGTCCACCTTTAGAGTCGGAAATCGGCACCGCGATGGTGAAGTCCGGCTTCATGCCATTGGCAGGATCGATAGCGTAGTCGGCCATCGCGCCCTGCGTATAGGTGGCGATATCCGGATCGAGGTCCGTGGCGGAGTTCAGGTTGGCATTCAGGCTGACGCGCGTGGTCGGCTCGGCGGCACCGCCGACCTTGCCGACGTTGATCGTGCTGAGACGATTCAGGTCCGACGGGTCAATGCTGACATTGCCGTCCGCGTCGACCGGCCAGCCCTGCAGATAGAAGCCCGAGGTGTTCTGCAGATAGCCCAGTTCGTCGATGGTGAAGGCACCGGCGCGGGTGAACAGACGGGCATCCGACGGCGTCAGGTTTTCCGACTTTTCGGTCACCACAAAGAAACCGTCGCCTGCGATCGCCAGATCGGTCGAGGAGGTGGTGCGCTGAAGCTGGCCCGGTTGGCTGATGAACTGGCGGGTGTTCGCCTTTACGCCACCGGCGGAATAGGACACGCCAGCGGCCTGGGTGTTGACGACGGTCGAGAACTCGGTGGCCACGCGCTTGTAGCCGACCGTGTTTACGTTGGAGATGTTCTGCGAGATCGAGGACAGAGCCGCTGCGTTCGCGGCCAGACCGGAGACCCCGGCCAACATGGCGCCGTTGATGCTCATGACTGGGTTTCCTTAGGACAAATACGAAAGAGGGTTGAGGGCATTGGCGAGGGTGCCGAGCAGGGACGGATCGTCTTCTTCGGCATCGGCGGGCGGCGGCGTTGCATTGGCTGCCCGCTCCTCGAGTGAAATCAGGTTTTCCAGCGGCATGATCGACTTGCCGATGGTGACGTAGGGGATGCCGTCGTACATCTCGACGGATGTGACGCGGCCACGGATCAGGGTCTGGCTGTCTACGGCCTTGCCCGCAGCGTCCTTGGCCGTGACGCGCAGGGCATAAACGCCGCCGTCATCGACGGTGCCGCCGCCGGTGGTCTTGCCGTCCCAGCTGAAATCGTGAACGCCGGTGGTCTTGCCGGCGGCCTCGCCACGCCACACCACCTGACCGCGCGCATCCAGCACTTCCAGAGAGACGGTGGCGGCGTTGGTGCCCAGCTCGTAGGACCAGTCGGCCTTGCCGTCTTCGAGACGCGAGGTCGACCAGATGGCGGTCGCCTCCTTGCCGATATAGGCGGCGGCATTGGACAGGGCATTGCTGTTCTGGGCCGACAGCATGTTCTTCAGCAGGTCGTTGGTCAGCAGCTGCTGTTCCACGCCCGCCATCTGGGTCAACTGGGCGGTGAACTCGTTGGAATCCAGCGGCGACAGCGGGTCCTGATTGCGCAACTGGGTTGTCAGCAGGGTCAGGAAGGTTTCGAAATTGTCGAACAGCTTGACCGAACCGGACGAAATCCGGCTGTCAGCGTTCGAGACGGAGCTTAAGGCGTCCACCATCGGCTCAGACCTTCATATCGACGCGGCGCGGCGTCAGGCTAACGGATGTCCACACGGGGGCGATCGGGGTGTCGGCCTCTACGGCCAGACGGTTCGCACCGACAAAGGCGCGGCGTCCCGGGCGATCATCGGAGAAAAACTGTTGGAAGCTGCCGCGCGACTGGCTGTCGCGGTCGGTGAACTCCAGCGCATTGTCCGACAGCTGGAAGCCAGCCTCGGCCAATTGGCGGCGAAGTTCTTCGGCGCGGGCGCGCAGGTCTTGGGCCGCGGCAGGGTTGTCGAACACCATGCGGGCGCGCAGCTGGCCGTCATTGTCGACCTCCAGCGTCACGTCCACCATGCCGAGGTTTTCCGGCGTCAGCACCATGTCAAAGCGGCTGGTACGCTGCCCCAGCTTCATAATGATGTGGGCGGCCATCTCTGCGGTGGTGCGCACATTGGCTAAGGACAGGCGGCTTTCGAGTGGCTTTTCAGCGGTGTCGGCAGAGACCTCGATGGCCGTATCCGGAGTGGAAAGCAAAGGATCGGCGGCCTCAAGCGGAGCGTCACCGGACGCCTGTGCCGGCAGATCGGCGGCGGCCAGAGCTGTCGGGGCTGCAGGCGTTGTCGCAATAGTGGTCGCTGGAGCTTGCGGTGCCGAGGTCTGGGCGGCGGGCTCGGTCGGCGTGATGTCGATGCGGTCGGCTGGTGTCTGGCCAGCCTGTTCCATCAGGCGACGCAGCAGAGGCTGGGCCTGCGCGGACAGGACCTGCTGGGCGGCATGGACAGCAGCATGGGCCGAGGCTGTGCGGGTGCTGGCAAGGGGCGCGTCTTGGGCCGCATCGTGGGAGATGACCTGAGCGGACAACTCGGTGGTTTCTGCGTCTGCCGACGGTGCCAGGGTGGTCTGTGCTGCGTGATCTTCGCCTGACGAGGCGTGACGCGCGTTCAACGCTGCCAGATGCGGCCCGGTCAGTGTGTTGGGTTGTGGAGTCTGGCGTGTGGCTGAAGTAGCCGCGTCGTTCGCTTGAGCGTTCAAGGCGACGAACGGGGCAGCCGGTATTTCGGCCTCGGTCTGGGCGGAGGCTGTGTCTTCGGCAGGGGCTGTCGCGACGGGTGCCGCCGCCCCGACTGACGGGGCCAGAGGGGCTCCGGCTGTGTTTCCAGTGACCTCTTGAGACCCGTCGATCTGCGGTGCGGGCAGGGGCTGCAGGCGGGCCTGATCTTCAACCTGAGCCGTGAAGGCGTCCTCGCTCGGTGTCAGGCTGGTTGCCGGTGCTGCGATCTCAACAGCCGCGTCGCCGTCTTCCAATGTGGGAGCGGGTGCGGGCGGGGCTTCGGGAATGATGACAGGCGTCATCATTGGCGTCGGGGCCATGACTGCAGCGGTCTCAACCTCGACAGTCTTCTCGGCGACGTCACCCTCAGGGTTCAGCAGGGCGGCAAATTCCGCGCCCAGAGTCTCTGCCGACAGGGCAGCGTCGTCGTGGGCGACGCTATCGATGGCAGACGCTCCATTCGGAGCGCCGCCTATCATGACAGACAGGATGGCGGATGCGGACATGACACTTTGCGTGTGTTCGAGGGTGGCGTCTTCTGCGCCCGGGAATATTCGGACCACCCGTCGCAAGGGGCGGGCCAGTTTTAGAAAACAGGCGCAAATCGCTGAAAACACGCTAAAAAAGTTCGAAATGGCCCTGTGGATGGCGGCGAGGCCGAGCGGGCGTTTCTTGCCTCACCTGATCCTTTTTGCCGGGGTCGGCAGGCACGAATAGCAAGGTGCCAAACTGGCCCGCGAATTGCGCCTCTGTCTGTCGAGAGAACAGGGGCTGAATGCCAATGTCTAATAAAACCAATACGTTGAGCAAAAGCTCTATCGCGCGGGCCGGGCAAGAATTGCTCTGCTGCGCGCAAGGCTTGCCGGGTTGCGCCGGTAAAGGAGGCCGCTGATGTCGCTGGGTCTGATTATGAACATCGCCACCTCTGGGATGAATACCGCCCAGAGCCAGCTGCGGACGGTGTCGGACAACGTTTCCAACATCAACACCCCCGGCTATGTGCGCAAAATTGCCGACCAGTCTTCACTGACCACCCAAGGCATGGGCACGGGTGTCGAGATTGCCCGCGTCCGTCTGGCCACCGACCGCTTCCTGCAAGCCGCCACCCTCAGCTCGGGCGCAGATGCAGGCCGTGAGGCGGTCCGCTATGAGCTGTTCGACCGGATCCAAAGTCTGTTCGGCGATCCGGGGGGCGATACCAGCTTCTTCACCCGTATGGATGACCTGTTCAGTGTGCTGGCCCAAACGGCAGAGACGCCAACCTCCGGCGCGGCGCGACAGGACGCGGTATGGAAGGCCCAGACCCTGTTCGACGAGGCCTCCCGTGTGGCGGCCCAGATCCAGTCTGTGCGCGAAGATGCCGATGGCCGCATCCAGACCTCTATTGAGACAGTCAACGGTCTGCTGGACCAGATCGCCAAGCTGAACAAGGAAATCGCCCGTGCGACCGTGACGGGGGCCGATGCTACCGGCTCGCAAAATGCGCAGATGTCGCTGATCAACCAGTTGTCGGAGTTTATGGACATCCGCATCACCGACCGGTCGATCGGCGGGGTGGAAATCCGTACCGGCGCGGGTCTGATGCTGGTCGGCACCGAGGCGGGCCGTCTGGAATATGACCGCGCCGGAGCCATCAGCGGCCAGACCAATTTCAACGACATCTATGTGGCCGAGCCGGGCACGGGGGCAAGGCGCTCTGTGACCGAAGGGCTGGTCAGCGGCGAGTTAAAGGGCCTGCTGCAGCTGCGCGACGTGGACGCCCCGCAGGTGGCAGAGCGTCTGTCGGAACTGACGACCCGTTTAGCCGATGAGTTGAACCGCGCCCACAATGCCTCCAGCGCCTTTCCGGCTCCGGCCAGCCTGACGGGCCGCAATGTCGGCATGTCTCTGCAAACGGCGCTGACCGGCTTTACCGGCTCGACCACCATTGCCGTGGTCAATGCCTCCGGCGTGGTGCAACAACGCGCCGATATTGTCTTCAACGGCAACACCCTGACGATCAACGGTGTGGCGTCCGATCCGGCCAACTTCCTGACGGATCTGAATGCGGCCCTGCCGGGTATGACGGCCAGCTTTGCCAACGGTCAGCTGAAGTTCGAGGCGTCGGGCGGCAATGGCGTCGCCATCAGCGACAGTGCCGCCAACCCCAGCACCAAGACGGGGCGCGGGTTCAGCCACTTCTTCGGCATGAACGATCTGGTCAGCAGCGGTGCGCCCACCCTGTACGAGACCGGCATGACGGGGGCTTCGGTCCACGGTTTCGCGGCTGGCCAAAGCCTGACCTTCCGTTTCACTGACGCCAATGGCGCGCGCATTCGCGATCTTGAATTCGTGGTGCCGCCGACAGCAACCACCATGACGGGTCTCGTCTCGGCGCTGAATGATCCGGTGAACGGTATCGGGCGGCACGGCAGCTTTGCGCTGAGCCCCTCGGGCGAACTGGTGTTTACGGGACGCGGATCGCCGCCTGCGCAGATGTCGGTGATGAATGATGTCACCAGTCAGGCGGATTCCGGCGTGTCACTCAGCCAGCTGTTCGGGCTGGGTGGCGTGCGCGCCAGCCGCGCCAGCGCCTTTTCTATCCGCAGCGACATCGCCAGCGACCCGACCCGTTTGGCGCTGGGCGAACTGGACCTGTCGGTTCCGGCGGGCACGCCTGCGCTTAGCCATGCCGACGGACGCGGCGCGCGCAAGCTGGCACAGGCGGGTGAACGCTCGACCACCTTCGGATCGGCCGGCGGCATCAGCGGCTCGGTCTCTTCGTTGACGCGCTATGCCTCGGATATGGCCGGTGCCATTGGGGCCAAGGCCAATCTGACCAAAAGCGCCTCCGCCAGCGCCACAGCTCTGCACCAAGAGGCGACCTCGCGCCGTAGCTCTTTCGAAGGCGTCAATCTGGAAGAGGAACTGGTGTTGATGACCACCTTCCAACAGGCGTTCAACGCTTCTGCCCGCCTTATTCAGGCGGCATCCGAAATGTATGACACTCTACTGGGTATGGTCCGATGAGCCGCGTTTCGACCCACGGAAACTATCAATCCGCCCTGCTGGACCTGATGGCTTCGCAGCAGCGCAGCTATGATGCGCAAAAGCGGGTTTCGACCCAGAAGAATGCCACCGACCTGATCGGCTTTGGCCGAGAGTCGGCGACCGTGAATGCGCTGAAATCCACCCACGCCAAGATCAACAGCTATCTGGAAGTGTCCAAGACGGTGGGCAACCGTCTGGAAAGCCAGGATCTGGCCATGGGGCGCTTGCAGGAGGCTGCCTCGGCTTCGCGTCTGGCTATAGCCAATGCCATTGCGGCAGGGCGCATGGATGGGCTGATGGTTGAACTGGAAATCCAGTTCAAGATTGCTGCCGATGCCCTGAACACACAGCATCAGGGACAGTATCTCTTCTCGGGCGGGGTGATGAACGAAGCCCCTGCATCGGTCACCGATCTGGACGCTCTGGCGGCGCTGGGCACAGTGGATGAAGCGTTCCGCAACGGCCATCTGCGTCAGGCCAGCCGTCTGGACGACAATGTGGTGATGGACACCGGTTTTCTGGCCAGCGAACTGGGACAGGAGCTGTTCACCATTTTCCGCGACCTGAAGGCGCTGGATGCCACGACCCCCGTGTCGGGCAAGATCGAAGGCACCATGGATGCCGACCTGACGGCGCTAATGCAGCGCTTCGCGAGCGCCGCAGAAGGTCTGGTCAATGAGCAGGCGCGCAATGGTGTCTATCAGAACCGTGTTGAGAAGCTGGTCAAAGACCACACCGTTCGTGCGGATTCCGTCGAGGTCATGTTGTCCGACAAGACCGACGCCGACATGGGCAAGGCCGTCACGGAACTGGAAATGGCGCAGATCGCGCTTCAGGCTTCGGCGCAGGTGATCAACCAGCTGCGTCAGGTCTCCTTGCTGGATTACCTGAGATAACAGGTCCGTAAGGGCATCCGCTGCGTATGAACAAAGTCGGCTTTGCCGCATTGTCGTCTTAGCAGGCGACAGCGCGGCATTGATTTGTCATCGATTGTTGACGACACATCGGACGCAACGCTTTAAGCGCGGCAATATGCAAAGGCATGCGCATGGGCAGGCTTCAACGAGACGGCAGGCTATGAACCCAACGGCTGACTATCGCATCGAGACGACTGAGGGCGACGGTGTCCGGCTCAGCCTCTTGGGCGAATGGTCATCCACATCCCTGGGGCGGGTGGCTGAATCCCTCAAATCCGAGCTGAAAGGCCGCAAGGTCGAGCGCCTGGATCTGGAAGAGATGGGCCGCTTCGATACGGCAGGGGCCCTCGCTCTGCTTCAGGCAGCAGAGGTTGATCCCGAGGCCGACGTCTGGGAGCACCGTCCGCAGGCGGGCCGTATCTACAAGACCGTGGCCCGTCTGGAAGACACCACGGCGGCACCCCCCAGACAGTCCAAGGGACTGCGTCGTGCTTTTGCCAAGATCGGGCGCGGCGTATTCGATTTCGGCTCCGAGGCCATGGGCAGTTTTGCCTTCCTGGGGCGTTTGATCATTTCGGCACTGGGCACCATCACCCATCCCAAACGTATCCGCTGGCCGGCATGGGTCAGCCAGATCGAGCGTACGGGTCTGGATGCCATTCCCATTGTGGTGGTGACCAACTTCTTCATCGGCGCGGTCGTGGCCTTTATCGGCGTGGATCTGCTGACCCAGTTCGGGGCAGGGGTCTTCTCGGTTCAGCTGATCGGCGTGGCCGTCTTCCGCGAGTTTGCTGTGGTGATTACGGCGGTGTTGCTGGCAGGCCGTTCGGCCTCCAGCTTTGCTGCTGAAATCGGCTCCATGCGGATGAATCAAGAAGTCGACGCGATGCAGGTCATGGGCGTCGATCCATTTCAGGCGCTGGTCATTCCGCGTCTGGCGGCGCTGCTGATCATGCTGCCGCTGCTGACCTTCCTGGCCATGCTGGGCGGTCTGGTGGGCGGCCTGCTGGTGTCGTGGAGCCAGCTGAACCTTGGTCCGGCCTTCTTCTTCCAGCGTCTGCTGGAGGACGGCTATATGGCCCAGCACATGATGGTGGGTCTGGTGAAGGCACCGGTGTTTGCCCTGGTGGTTGCGGCCATCGGTTGCCGTCAGGGCATGGCCGTGGGCGGTGACGTGGAAAGCCTTGGCCGCCGTGTGACTTCGGCGGTGGTGCAAGCGATCTTCGCCATTATCCTATTGGATGCAGTGTTCGCACTGCTGTTCATCGAGTTGGGCATATGAGCGAACCGCAAGATAAAGAACCGGTCATCGAGGTTCGTGGTCTGCTCAGCCAGTTCGGCGAGCGGGCCATCCATAAAGACCTCGATCTGACCATCAATCGCGGCGAGATCGTCGGCGTCGTGGGTGGATCTGGTACGGGCAAGACGGTGTTGCTGAACACCATCATCGGTCTGAAGGATCCCGAAGGCGGCACAGTCAGCCTGTTCGGCAATGACCGCGCGACCATGAGCGATGCCGAGCGCGCCGAGGTTGAGCGCCGTACGGGCATCCTGTTCCAGCAGGGGGCGCTGTTTTCCTCGCTGAACGTGCTGGAGAATGTGTCGGCCCCGCTGGTCGAGCACACCAGCCTGCCGCGCGACACCATTCGCGAACTGGCGGAGATGAAGGTCGCCATGGTGGGCTTGAAGCCAGAAGCGCTTTATTTGAAACCTGCTGAATTGTCGGGCGGTATGAAGAAGCGGGTAGGTCTGGCGCGGGCGCTGGCCCTTGATCCTGAACTGATTTTTCTGGACGAGCCGACGGCCGGTCTGGACCCGATCGGGGCCGCGGCCTTCGACGACCTTATTCTGGAGCTTTCGCGCGATCTGGGACTTACCGTCTTTATGATCACGCACGATCTCGACAGCCTGTATGCCATCTGTGACGAGGTGGCTGTTCTGGCTGACAAACATGTTGTGGCCAAGGCTCCTGTGACGGAGCTGGAAAAGTCGGACCATCCGTGGATCAGGGAATACTTCCTTGGCCCGCGCGGTCGGGCAGCCGGAAAGACCTCCGCGTCAGCGCACGCGGAACAGGAGGCCTGAGATGGAAAGAGACGCCCATTATGCGGCGGTGGGTATTGTCACCGTCGCCCTGATCGTGGCGCTGGCGGTGTTCACCATTTGGCTGGCCCGACTGCAGTTCAACAAGGATTTCGACGTCTATGACATCGTCTTCTACGGGCCTGTGCGCGGCCTGTCGGAAGGCGGCGAGGTCCACTTCAACGGCATTCGCGTCGGTGAGGTGACCGACCTGAACCTTGACCCGAAAAAGGGTGATCAGGTGGTGGCTCGCGTGCGTCTTAACGGCACCACGCCGGTTCGTACCACCAGCCGCGCCCAGCTGGAGCCGCAAGGCATCACGGGTCTGAACTATATCCAGATCACCGCCGGTGATGCGGAGTCGCCGCTGCTGAAAAGCCAGTATGCCGAGCATGTCGTGCCTGTGATCCAGTCGCAGGCCAGTCCGCTGGCCGAACTGCTGACGGGCTCGGGTACAGTGCTGCAGCAGACTGTGGATGCGCTGAACCGGATCAACCGCATCATGTCTGACGACAATATCCGCAGCTTTGCCTCCAGCGTGCGCAATGTCGAAAGCCTGACCGCCGAGCTGGAAGCCCGCAAAGGTATGTTCAAACAGCTTGAAGACGCCATTGCCAGCGCCAATGCGGCGGTGTCGGAGTATCAGCAACTGGGGGCCGACGCCCGTCAGATCGTGAACACCGATGGCCGCGCCGCGCTGCAGAACATCAATCAGGCCTCGGAAGAGGCCCGCGCGGCGATTGCCTCGATCAACCGATCGGCTACGGGGCTTGAAGCGCCGCTGGGCGAATTCGGCACCACGACGGTGCCACAGATCAATGACGCCGTACGCCAGCTCAATCAGGCGACCCGTTCGCTGGAAGACCTGATCGAGAACGTGCGTCGCAGCCCGCGTGAATTCATCGGCCGCGCGCCGGCCAAGGAACTGGAGGTCCAGCCATGATCCGTCTGTCATCTGTGGCCGTGGTAGCGGCGGGTCTGGCGCTGTCGGCCTGTTCGGTTCTGAAAACGCCCGACCCCATCCAGACCTATCGCTTCGGCACTACGCCCGCCTTTGGCGAGACCGCAGCGCAGGGCTCTGTGCCGTCGTGTTCGCCCACGGGCGTCAATCTGCGTCGTGTGGAGTTCAATACCGCGGCGCGTGGCGACCAGATCCTGACGGCCACAGGCTATGAGACGGCCTATATCGGCGGTACCCGCTGGGTGGGCGCGGCCTCGACCCTGTTTGAAGAGGCCCTGCAGGACGGCTTTGCCTCTGGCGCACCGTGTCTGCGGGTGACCAGCGGTCCGCTGACCCGCAATGCCCTGAGCCTGTCTGTCGATGTGCGCCGCTTCGAGACCGTATACGCGGCCCCGGGTGCTGTGCCGGAGGTGAAGGTGGCGGTGTCGGTCCAACTGCTGCGCCGTGATGACCGTGCCATCATCAAGGACGCCCGGTTCGATGTGACCCAGCCTGTGGATGCCAACCGTGTGACGTCGATCGTCAGCGCCTATAATCTGGCGACAGCAGACACCGTGCGAAAGATCGTCGAATGGACGGTTCAGGAAGTGGCCTCGGCCCCGCCCGTCGAGGATTGATAGACCCATAAAAAAAGAGCCGGAAGTTCCGAACTTCCGGCTCTTTTCATTCAGGTTTGCGCGCGGCTTAGGCGACGCCGGTGGCCACGGTGTAGTCGGCCTCGGTCTTGGCGGCGACTTCGTCCAGCGTGACGCCTTCAGCCAGTTCGATCAGCTCAAGGCCCGAACCGTCCGGCTTGACGTCGAAGGTCGCCAGATCGGTGATGATGCGGCTGACCACGCCCGTGCCCGTCAGGGGCAGGGTGCAGGCTTTCAGAACCTTGGACTGGCCGTGCTTGTTGGCGTGTTCCATGACCACGACAACGCGCTTCACGCCCGCCACCAGGTCCATGGCACCGCCCATGCCCTTCACCAGCTTGCCGGGGATCATCCAGTTGGCGATGTCGCCCGTCTGGGAGACTTCCATTGCGCCGAGGATCGACAGGTTGATGTGGCCGCCACGGATCATGGCGAAGCTGTCAGCCGACGAGAAATACGAGGATTCAGGTATCTCGGTGATCGTCTGCTTGCCGGCGTTGATCANNTCGAAGAAGCTCGAGCCGGGCAGGGCGGTGACGGTCTGCTTGCCGGCGTTGATCAGGTCGGCGTCCTCTTCACCTTCGAACGGGAAGGGGCCCATGCCCAGCATGCCGTTCTCCGATTGCAGGGTCACAACCATGCCTTCGGGGATGTAGTTGGACACCAGCGTCGGAATGCCGATGCCGAGGTTCACATAGAAGCCGTCCTGCAGTTCCTTTGCAGCACGCTCGGCCAGTTGTTCGCGAGTGCGAGCCATGACTTAGGCCTCCTTCTTGCGGACGGTGCGCTGTTCGATGCGCTTTTCCGAAACGGTCTGTATCAGGCGGTCGACATAGACGCCCGGAGTGTGGATGTGGTCCGGATCGATCGAGCCGACCGGCACGATCTCCTCGACCTCCACGACGGTGACCTTACCGGCCGTGGCCATCATCGGGTTGAAGTTGCGGGCGGTCTTGCGGAACACAAGGTTGCCGCGCTCGTCAGCCTTCCACGCCTTCACGATAGCCAGATCTGCGACCAGACCGGTTTCCATGATATAGCGACGGCCATCGAACTCGCGCTCTTCCTTGCCCTCGGCGACCAGAGTGCCGACACCGGTTGCGGTGAAGAAGGCCGGAATACCGGCACCGCCTGCGCGGATGCGTTCGGCCAGCGTGCCTTGCGGGTTGAACTCCAGCTCCAGCTCGCCTGCGAGATACTGGCGCTCGAACTCTTTGTTCTCGCCGACGTAGGACGAGATCATCTTCTTGATCTGGCGGGTTTCCAGCAGCTGGCCGAGGCCGAAGCCGTCAACGCCTGCGTTGTTGGAGATAACCGTCAGACCCTTCACGCCACTGTCGCGCAGACCGGCAATCAGGTTTTCGGGAATGCCGCACAGGCCGAAGCCGCCCGACATGACGGTCATGCCGTCGAATGTCAGCCCCTCCAGCGCGGACTTCACGTCAGCGTAGATCTTTCCCATCGTTCTCCCTTTTTCACCGTCTGATGAATATCGCGGTCTTCCTTCCCTTAGAGCGGCTTTCCGCAACGGGCAAGGTGGTGGACATTTGGCCGCTGGATAACAATGCACGGTTGACCGCGCCTGTCGCGCTCCCGCAAACAGTTCACGTGTATTTTCCGCAATGTGGAGGGCTGTTATGCGTTTGAGAAATTTCACGGTGGCATGCGGGGCGTTGATGCTGGCGTGCGGGGCACCGATGATGGCTTTGGCAGACAGCCCCACCTATCAGCAGCCGCCCGCGCCGATTGACCAGATTCTGGACACCAAGCCGACGCCGTCGGTCTCCATCAGTCCGACGGGCGAGCACATCCTTCTGATGGATCGCACCAATCTGCCGTCCATTCAGGAACTGGCCGAGCCGATGCTGCGTCTGGCGGGCTATCGCATCAATCCGCGCAACAACGGTCCGGCGGCCTCGCGCATGAACTGGCTGACGGGCCTGTCGATTCAGGCCGTCGACGGCGGTGAGCCGCGCGCCGTGTCGGGCCTGCCGCAGAACGCACGCCTCACCAACGTCAGCTGGTCACCCAATGGCCAGAACGTCGCCTTCCTTGTGGACGCTGCCAATGGTCTGGAGCTGTGGACGGCCTCTATCGGCGATGGCCGTGCGCGCAAGCTGACCAATGGGGTCATCAATGCTGTGTCGGGCAGTGGCTTCAGCTGGCTGCCGGACAGCAGCGGCCTGTTCGCCCTGACCACGCCGGTCAGCCGGGGCCGCCCGCCGGTCACGGACCGTCCGCCGTCGGGTCCGGTGATCGACGAAACCGGTGGTCGCGTTGCTCCCGTTCGCACCTATCAGGACCTGCTGAAGGACCCGATGGATGAGGTGCTGTTCGACTATTACTTCACCAGCCAGCCGGTCATCGTGAACCTGCAAGGCCGGATGCGTAGCGTCGGCGACGCCGGTGTACTGCTGGGGGCCAGCCTGTCGCCGGATGGCCGCTACATCCTGCAAACGCGGGTGAAGAAGCCGTACTCCTATGTGGTCCCCGCCCGTCTGTTCCCGACCGAGGTGGTGGTGACAGACCTCAATGGCCGCACCGTACATCAGGTGGCAGACCTGCCGCTGCGCGATAACATCCCGACCTCGTTCGACGCGGTGGCCACCGGCCCGCGCTCTGTGGCTTGGCGTTCCGATGCCGATGCGACTCTGGTCTGGGCCGAAGCGCAGGACGGCGGCGACCCGCGCAACCCTGCCGAGGTCCGCGACCGCGTCTTCATGCTGCAAGCGCCGTTCAATGATGCGGTGACCACGCTGGCCGATCTGAAGACGCGCTATGCCGGTGCCGACTGGGGCCGAGAGGATGCGGCGATTGTCTACACCCGCTGGTTCCAGAACCGCAGCGAGGCCCGCATTCTGGTCAACCCTTCTGATCCGTCACAGACGCGCGTGTTGGTCGAGCGTAACTATCAGGACCGCTATAACGATCCGGGCAGCGTGGTGACCGAGGCCAACGCTCGGGGTCGCCAGCAAATCCGTTTCTCGCCGGACGGCAGCAAAATCTATCTGGAAGGCGAGGGGGCCACGCGTGAGGGGGCCTATCCGTTCCTGGATGCCTATGACCTGCAGTCGGGCCAGAGCGAGCGTCTGTGGCGCTCGGCTGAGGGCGAGTACGAAACCCTCGTCGGTATTCTGGACGATGAAGGCCGCCGCCTGCTGACCAGCCGCCAGTCGCAGGCCGACCCGTCGAACCTGCGTATCCGCACGCTGGACGGTCAGGTTACGCCGCTGACCAACTTCCCCGATCCGGCCCCGCAACTGGCGGGCGTAAATCGTCAGCTGATCACCTATACCCGCAACGATGGCGTTCAGCTGTCGGGTACGCTGTATCTGCCGGCGGGCTATGACAAGGACCGCGACGGCCCTCTGCCACTGTTGATGTGGGCCTATCCGGCCGAGTTCACGGACGCCGCCGTAGCCGGTCAGGTCGTGGACACCGACAACCGCTTCGTGCGTCCGTCGGGCAGTAGCCACCTGTTCCTGCTGACTCAGGGCTATGCCATCCTCGACAACCCGACCATGCCGATCATCGGCGCGGACGGGGCAGAGCCGAACGACACCTATGTCGAGCAGCTGGTCGCCAGTGCCGAGGCCGCCGTGAATGCGGTGGTCGAGCTGGGCGTGGCCGACCGTGAGCGTATCGCTGTGGGTGGCCACTCGTACGGGGCGTTCATGACGGCCAACCTGCTGGCCCATTCGGACCTGTTCAAGACCGGCATTGCCCGCTCGGGTGCCTATAACCGCACCCTGACGCCGTTTGGCTTCCAGGCCGAACAGCGCAACTATTGGGAGGCGACCGAGACCTATAACCGCATGTCGCCCTTCACCTATGCCAACAAGATCAACGAGCCGATCCTGTTGATCCACGGTGAGGCGGATGCCAACTCGGGCACCTTCCCGATCCAGACCGAGCGCTTCTATGCGGCGCTGAAGGGCAATGGCGCCACGGCGCGCTATGTGGTCCTGCCGCTGGAGGACCATGGCTATCGCGCCCGTGAGAGCGTTGGCCACACCCTTTATGAAATGACCAGCTGGCTGGACCGCTGGCTCAAGCCGCAAACGACACCGCAAAGCGGTCAATAAGGACAAAGGGCGGGAGATGTCTCCCGCCCTTTTTCATATGCGCGATATCGCGTGACAGCCGGTTATCGCTCCGGCATGGGGGCGGGCTGGGGGCCGGTTTGCGCGGGACGATCACCCGCGAACTCGGCGGTGTCAGCGGCTTTTTCCGGCACATCACGGTCCACATCGCCGCGGTTGACGCTCCACAACAGGAACAGTCCGATAAGCACTATGGCAGCTGCTGCCGTGGAGATCGCCAGAATGGGGAGGACCGATTTGCCTTTTCCGCCGCTACGCACATAGTCTGCGTCAACGGGACGACCGTCGTGGACGGCATCGGCAGCTTTGTGGTGGCGGTCGCGCTCTACAGGCTCCATAATTTTCTCCTTGCCTTTATCCCCTTACAAAGCCAACGCGACCTTGGCCTTGCCGTTCCTTAAGGCCACTAGCGGTCCCACTCGGGAACATCGCCATAGAGGCCGGAAAGAAAGTCGATGAAGGTGCGCACCCTCGTCTCGGCCCGCGCTCTTCCGGCAGTCAGGGCAAAGATGGCGATGTCCGAGGCACCACTATAGGCGGGCAGCACCACGGTTAGGCGGCCATCCTTCAGCTCTTCGCCGACATCCCACGTAGAGCGAAGGGCAATACCGGCTCCGGCCAGCACCAGTTCGCGGGCCACCTCGGAGGAGTTGGTGCGGACGCGGCTGCGGGCACGGAAGGTCACGGGGCCGTTGGGACCTTCCAGTCGCCATAGGGACTGGTTTTCGGCGGCCAGCTGGGCGTGATCGCGCAGCGCGTCCAGCGTGTCCGGTGCGCCGTGGCGGGCGATATAGTCAGGACTGGCGCATAGAACGCGGCGGTTGGGGGCCAGTTTCTGCATCGCCGGATTGGCAGGGTCATGCGCACCGATACGCACCGCCACATCCACATCCTCGGCCATCAGATCGACGAAGGCGTCGGTCAGGTTCAGTTCCAGCGTCAGACGCGGATTGTTTTCCAAAAACGGCTGAAGATAGGGAGCCAGCCTGCGTCGCCCGAACGAGGTGGGGGCCGTCACCCGCAACAGACCACGGGCCTGCGTATTGCGGCGCGAGACCGAGGCCTCGAGGTCTTCGACACCGTCCAGCAGTTGCAGTGCTCGCTCATAGACCAGCCGCCCTGCCTCAGTCGGGGCCAGACGGCGCGAGGTGCGCTCGATCAGGCGCACGCCCAGACGGTCTTCCAGTCGGGCGAGCCGCCGCGACGCCACCGCAGGCGACAGGTCCAGCCTGCGCGCTGCGGCCGACAGGCTGCCTTCCTCCAGTGCGCGGACGAAGATTTCATACTCGGCCAGCATGGTCGCGGCTCCATCCTTGCAGATTATGCAAAGATAGCTGTCATTCTTGTTCATGGATAGCAGGGATCGTCCGCGATAGGGTGGGGCAAGATTTCAGGAGAAGCCCGATGACCACCCCGATGATCCGCCACGGCAAGCTGAGTGTCGCCGCCGAGCTGGACGCCTTCATCCGTGAGCGCGCCGCCCCCGGCACGGGGGTGACGGCAGAGACCTTCTGGTCGGTGCTGGAAGGACTGGTGGATCGCTTTGCCGATAAGAACCGCGAACTGCTGGCCAAGCGCGATCAAATTCAGGCCCGCATCGACGGCTGGCACCGCGCCCGCCCCGGCCAGCCGGATCAGGGCGAGTATCAGGCGTTCCTGAAAGAGATCGGCTATATCGAGCCGGAGGTTGGCCCGTTCACGGTTGCCACGAACAATGTTGATCCCGAACTGGCCACCATGGCAGGTCCGCAGCTGGTCGTGCCGCTGACCAATGCCCGCTATCTGCTGAACGCGGCCAATGCGCGTTGGGGCAGCCTGTACGATGCATTTTACGGCACGGATGCTCTGGGCGACCTGCCGCAGGGCGGCGGCTATGACGCCGAGCGCGGCCAAAAAGTCATCGACAAGGCGCGCCAGTTTTTGGACCGCGCCGCGCCGCTGGGCGCTGGCAGCCACGCTGACGCTGTGGCCTATCGTATCGAAGGCGGCGCGTTGGCGGTTGAGCTGAAGGATGGGCAGGCGGCAGGACTGACCACGCCCGAGGCCTTTGCCGGCTATGTGGGTGAGGCAGGGGCACCGTCCGCTGTCCTGTTGCGCCACAACGGTCTGCATTTCGAAATCGTCATCGACCGCAACCACCGCATCGGCAAGACCGATCCGGCGGGGGTCGCCGATGTCATCGTAGAGGCCGCCTTGACGGCTATCTGCGACGCCGAAGACAGCGTCGCCGCCGTCGATGCCGAGGATAAGGTGCTGGTCTACGGCAACTGGCTTGGCCTGATGAAGGGCGACCTGTCAGCGCGTTTCACCAAGGGCGGTCAGTCGATGGACCGCACCATGAACCCCGATCGCGACTATACCGCGCCGGACGGCTCCAGCTTCACGCTTAAGGGCCGTAGTGTCCTTTTGAAGCGCAATGTGGGCCTGCATCTGACGACCGACGCCGTGTTGGACGGACAGGGCCGCGAAATCCCCGAGAACATTCTGGACATCGCCGTTACCGGCCTGACCGGTCTGCATGATCTGAAGCGGACGGAGGATGAGCGTAACAGCCGTGCGGGCTCCATCTATGTGGTGCGGCCCAAGATGCACGGATCGGAGGAGGTCACCTTCGCCAGCGCCCTGTTCGCAGCAGTGGAGGACGGGCTGGGCCTGCCGCCGCTGACGCTGAAGATGGGCATTATGGATGAGGAACGCCGCACCAGCGTGAACTTGCGCAACTGTATCGCGGCGGCACGCGACCGCGTGGTCTTCATCAACACCGGCTTCCTGGATCGCACGGGTGACGAGATTCACACCATGATGGAAGCGGGGCCGGTGGTCCGTAAGGAGGCGGTGAAGGCGACGCCGTGGATCAAGGCCTATGAGGATCGCAACGTCGATATAGGCTTGACCTCTGGCCTGTCTGGCAAGGGCCAGATCGGCAAGGGGATGTGGGCCGCGCCGGATCGCATGGGCGATATGCTGTCGACCAAGGCGGGCCACCCCAAGGCGGGCGCATCCACTGCATGGGTGCCATCACCCACGGCCGCGACCCTGCACGCGCTGCATTATCATCAGGTGGATGTCTGGTCGGTGCAGGATGAACTGGCCAACCGTGCCGAAACGGGGCTGGAGCCTCTGCTGACCCTGCCGCTGTCTACCGACAACTATTCGCCGGACGATATCCGTCAGGAGCTGGAGAACAACTGTCAGGGCATTCTGGGTTACGTCGTGCGCTGGATCGATCAGGGCGTCGGCTGTTCCAAGGTGCCGGACATCCACGACATCGGTCTGATGGAAGATCGCGCCACCTTGCGAATCTCCAGCCAGCACATCGCCAATTGGCTGCACCACGGCATCACCACTGATGAAGAGGTGATGTCAGCGCTGCAACGTATGGCTGTAATCGTAGATCGCCAAAATGAAGGCGATCCTGACTATCGCCCCCTGGCCCCGACCTATGACGGACACGCCTGGCAGGCCTCTGTTGCATTAATTTACAAGGGTCGCGAACAGGCCAATGGCTACACCGAACACCTGCTGACGGCGTTCCGCCGTAAGGCAAAGCTCGGATAAGGTTTCCAAAAATGGGACATGGGGACAGCGCGTGCCCCATGTCCTTGGGGTATCCCAAAACGAAACATAAACTTGCTTTTGGCTCAAAATAGCCATAAATCCCCGTTTTGTTGACGCGCCTTAACCGTGACTTCCGGTTGATGTTGGTGAATTTTCGCATCTCACTGTTTCAATTCAGGATGGCACGGGTTTTGGAACGTTGACCCCGAAACCAGCCGAGGGGGCTGGCCAGGGCCGCGCTTTGCGGAACGGGGGAAACGATTGTGAGCAAGCGTTTGCAATACCATCGCCAGAGCCAGATCGCCGCAGCCGGCCTCGCCGCGCTGGCTGTCATCACTATGGCGAACACGGCTCACGCCCATAAAGTTGTCGGCCCCGATCCGAACCTGCCGATTGCCCCGATCGGCGACAGCGTCATCGAAAGCGCGACCGGCTTCGATGCGGTGGTAGCGGGGCGTATCCCATCGCACTGCAGTCTTGGCAAAGGTGCCGATATCGATCTCGGCGAGCTGTCGGGTGGCATCACTGTCGACGCCGGACTGGGCCTCAAATGCAATGTGCCGTTTGAACTCAGCATTCGCGCGGCCCATGGCGGGATCACGCACACAACTCGCCCGATGGGAGAGGGGGGCTATACCGGCCGCCTTTTCTACGACCTTGGCATTGAACTTCCGCTGCTGAGCCCTGCGCCGCGCGTCGAAGCACGCCAATACCAAAGCCAGCAACTCCTCGCGGGGGTGTCCATCAGTAGCGCTGACGCTATCGCTGTTGAGGGGCTTTCTCTCCGCATTCAGACCAAACGACCCGAAGGTCATGGTCTGCTGGCTGGTGAGTACTTGGAAGCTATCACTTTTACGATTACTCCGAGAATGTAGAATTTACGCCGAATAAGGGAAATGATTTTCCATATTTAGCGTAATAGTTATGTAAAGAATGGTGAACGGCCTACGCTTACTTCTGGGCCATCAAAATATAAATGGAGAGACACTGTGAAAATTGCTAAACTTTTCTCGGCTGCTGCTGTAGCCGCTCTGATCGCTTCGCCGGCCGCGGCTGATGCCATCAACAAGGGCCAGTACTTTGGGCCTCAGGTGGTGCCGGTGTTCGGCATCCCGCTTCCTGTTGGTCCGATCGGCACCCACGATGTAGGTGGCGGCTTACTCGGTGGCCTGAACCTGGTTAATGCGTCGGCTAATTTCGGTGCCGTGTCCGGTCTGGTTCCGGCCTGGCACGCCGTTGGTGGCGCTGTGGGTCAGATTCAGACCGCCGATCAAGTCAAGACCTCGACCTTTACCCTGAAGGGCAAGGTTACCAAGGACTGCGCCTTCTACACCGGCACCGGCAACCAGGTTCTGGATTTCGGCACCATCGGTATCTACGCCGATGACAGGTCCGGTCCGGCCGCTGCTTTCGACATGACGAACGACGCTGAAGTCACCATCTACAGCAACCTGGCGGGCTGCAATGCGGCTAATCTGGTCTCTCTGTCAAAGAATGACATCCGTGGCCTGGTGAACAACGCCAGCGATGGTTACGACACCAATGTGTTCCAAGCCAACCTGCCTTACTCTGTTGACGCACGTTACACCGCCGGTCCCATCGGCCAAGTCGTGGCTGCCACCGAGTCGACCCAGATCGCTCTGAGCACCACCGCAAACTGGGCTGGTAAGGAGCACGGCGCCTGGAAGTCGCCGATGGCTATCTCGGTCAAGATTCCTGCTCCGTCGAAGTCGCTGCTGGCCGGCAACTACGAAGGTGACCTGACCGTCGAAATCCGCGCCTACTAAGTTCTGTAGACGCTGGTGGGCGCGCCATCCGCAGTGGGTGGCGCGCCTTTTTCTTTATCGCGCACGTTGGCTTGAAGCTTGCACTTCACTGTTACGCAAAGCGCTGCCTGATCCATTTTGGGGCAGGCAGACTTAATCTTGTGGGGACCATTCGCAATGTTTGCAAACGCAGGTTTTACGCGTCGGATGGCTGCGAGCTCAGCGGCTATCGTTGTACTCGCGTCATTGGCAGTCAGCGCTTCCGCTATGCGCGTATCGCCGATGGTCTCAGAGCTGACCACCTCGGGTGCCGGCTCAACTGCGCGTGTCGAAGTGGGCAACGTCGGTACCGCAGCCCTGCCGTTCGAAACCTTACTGACGCGTATGGAAGTCGATTCCGACGGCAACATCGTTGAAACCCCCGCTGACGAAGAGTTTCTTGTGTTCCCGCCGCAAGGTTTGGTGCCTGTGGGCGGGCGTCAGGTTGTGCGCGTACAATGGGTGGGGCCGGCTTCGCTGGACGCCTCGCAGGCCTATTATCTCTGGGTTCGCCAGTTGCCGGTCGATATTGAGCCCAATCCGGAAACGGAAATGGGTGCGGCGGCTATTCAAGTGCTTTATACGATGAAGGCGCTCATCGTCGTGGCACCTCCCGGCGCGGAACCGAAAATTGAACTGGTTTCTGCTGTTCCGGCTATCATTACCCCGACGACGCCCGATCTTTCGGATGTTGGTGGCACTGTCGAGCAGGTCGAGCCGACGACCGGCATCGAGATCGTGGTGCGCAATACCGGCCGCCGTTATGCCCTGATGAGCGGTGCCAACTGGACCATCGAAGGCACCGATGTTTCAGGCCAGCCATTCGCCCAGAGCTATACAGGCGATGAAATCTCTCAAAGCGTGGGCGTTGGCTATGTCCAGCCCCTGAACGGCACCCGCAAATTCCAGTTGCCGACTTCCGTGGCTCTGGATGGCACTAAGCCGATCAAGGTGAAGTTCTCATAATGGGCCGCCGTCGTCTCACATCGCGGCTGTGTTGCGCAACCTCGGCCTCAGCCTTGGCGCTGGCTGTGCCTATGACAGCGTTCGCGCAAGCCGAGAAGCCGGCGGCAGTTTCTGAGCAAGATGTTCAGGACGCGCAGCCTGTGACGGCGACGACCCCGCCCACGACGCGCCCGAATATCAACCCCTATGATCGCGATATAGCGATGACCGTGCCGTTGAACTTCAACCGGCGTGTGCTGGGGGAGTTGGACGTTCTTCTGACGCGCGATGACTATTTTATTGTTTATTCACGCGGCTTCATCGACCTGATCAGCCCTCTGCTCACTCCCGAAGGGCAGGCCGAGCTGGAAATGTTGTTGGCTGATCGGCCAAGTTTTACGCCCGAAGAGATCGCCAATAGCGGCATCGTGCTGGATTACGACCCGACGCAGCTGGCTGTGATGGTGCTGCGGATCGATCCGTCAAAAAGAGCTGTCGAAGGCCTGTTTCAACAAGGGCGTAGCGAAACGCCGGGCGCTCCGCCCGAGCCGTTTTCGGCATATCTGAACACCAATTTGGTGGTGTCCAAGTTCCATGGCGAAGACGATATGCGGGCCCCTAGCGTGTTCTTGATGGGCGCTATGCGCTACAAGAATGTTGTTTTTGAAGCTGATTTTCAGGGGCAAGAACAGTTTACAGGCGCTGAATACGAAGTTTCCCGTCGGTACGCGCGCTTCGTTTATGACGACCCGAAGAATTTCCGGCGCTGGTGGCTGGGCGATCTGGATACAGAGACGCGCGGTCGTCAGAATTTCTTGCAGATGGGCGGCATCGGTATCGCCCGTCAACGACAGCGGTTCGATAATTTCCGGAACAGCGTTCTGTCCGGAAACCGTCAGATTGTATTGCAGGAAGGCTCGACCGTTAGGGTCAACCGAAACGGCATTTTTGTGCGCGAATTCCAGCTGGATGCGGGCCAATACGATCTGTCGAACCTGCCGCTGGAAATCGGATCAAACGATATCCAGCTTGAAATACGTGACGTGACCGGTCGCAGTCAGACACTCAACTATAGTGCCTATCTGGACGCCATCGACCTGGATCCGGGTGATTATGAATACGGGGCCTTTCTTGGGATCAACAGCCCGATGTCGTTTGGCTCGCCAGACTATTCAGATGGCGAACTGACCTTCTCGGGCTATTGGCGAAAAGCGTTCGAAAACCGTCCCGCCATCGGTCTAGGCCTTCAGGCCGACCAGTACTCGCAATCCATTAGCGGTCAAACCCAGTTGATCCTGCCCAATGGCAGCCGATTGCGGTTTGACGGCGCGCTCACGACCGCGGACGATATCGGTACCGGCTACACCGTGGCGACGATGTACGACCATTTCATTGACCGTGGTCTGACCTATGACACATGGGCATTGGGCGTCGAATACATCTCGGAAGATTTTACGACGGTCGGCAGCCGGTATGCGCAGAACCAGACCGAGTGGGCCTTCCAGGGCAGCTATAGCCGCCGCTTTAACGAGCGCTGGATCGGCTCTTTAAGTGCCAGCTACCGGCTCAGTCGCGATTCCATCATCGGCAACTCGTACAGCCTAAACCTTCACACCAACTATAGCGTCTCCAAGAACTGGGGGGTGCAGGCCGGCATGGAGTATGCAGATATTGGCATGCCGACAGCCTCGCGGATGGAAGGATTTGGCTTCACCTTGGCGCTGGTCTGGACGCCCCGCTACGATCGGCGAGCCGAAGCCCGCTATAACTCTGCCCGTAACTCGGCATCCTTGACGATGCAGCAGTCGGGCGAGAACCGCGTGGGGGCGTTGGGTTACTCGTTGTCGGCAGGCTACGACGACGGACCCTCCAACCTGTCCGGTCAGGTAACCTACACCGGTAATCGTTTTGACGGCTCGATCGTACACTCGACGTTCGGTCAGGATTTCAGCGATGTAACCGATCAGCATGTCACCACTCTGACGGCGGGCTCGGCCATTGCATTTACGGGTGGCAAGTTCGCTATCGGTCGTCGCATTTACGACAGCTTCGCCATTGTCGGCGCGCACAAGTCGCTTGAAGGTCGTTCCACCATCGTGGGGGATAACCTTGAAGGGGGTCGATACAGCGCCCGCAGCGGGGTGCTGGGGCCGGCGCTGTCGAACCAGTTAGGTTCCTATGTGAACCAGTCGGTGCGTTATGACGTGATCGACGTACCGGCGGGCTATGACATCGGCGACGGCATTAAGCGCGTTCACCCGTCGTATCGCAGCGGCTATTATATCGAAGCGGGCAGCGACGCGTTTGTTTCAGCCGTCGGGCGTCTGGTTGGCTTTAATGACCAACCCGCCGGACTGTTTTCTGGGCGCATCTACTCGGTTAGCGAACCAGAACAAGCGCCGGAAGTCTTCTTTACCAACTCGGTCGGCCGTTTCGCCATTCAGAAGCTGAAGCCAGGCCACAGTTATCGTGTTGAACTGTTCTCCAACCCGGCACGACACTTCGAGTTCACAGTTCCCGAGGACAACGAAGGTCTGCTGGATCTGCAAAAAGTATCCTTGCCTATCTTCGTTACCGAGCAATGAGAGGAGGGGTCTGGAAAATGATCCACTTTACCTTCGTTCGCAGGCTATTCGTCGCCGTCTCGGTGGGGATGGGACTGATCATGATGGCCCAGCAGGCCATGGCGCAGGCCAAGTGCGAATTGGCCATGAGCGCGCCAGATGTCTGGGAGCTGCAATACGATCCGTTTGGTGATGCGCAGAACTCTGCCACTTTCGACATCAACTTCGCAAACTCGGGGCACACACCGTGTGTCGGGCGTTTGTCGGCATCGTCTTTCGGCGACAAGGCTTATCTGCAAAGCGATACGACTTCGGCTCGTGTGCCCTTCGCACTGCGCGATGTGAGCAACAACAACAACCTAACCCCCGGAACGTCAGATCGTCTGACAGGAACCCCCACCCAGATTCCTTCCAATGGTGTGGGCTCGGGCCGAATTGAGCTACGCGCCGTGCCGCCTGCCAACCTGCAAGCGGGACGATATACCCAGTATGTCGATCTCGAATTCATTATGCCCAATGGCGATGTGCATGCTGCCAAACGGGTACTTCTGGTTCTGAACGTTAAGCCGTCCTTGATCATAGGCTTGGCGGGGCAGGTGTCTCGCGTCCATGGCGTCCCCACGCTGGACCTCGGCGAACTGACGCAAGATGGTGAGGTACCATTGCAGGCCCGTGTCTATGTGCGCGCCAGCACCCACTATCAGATCACGGTGACCTCGGTGAACAATGGGCTATTGCGTCATCGGCAACAGGAATGGGCCATTCCTTACCGCCTGAAGATGGGTGGCCAGGATATTGTGATGGGCTCACCCTACAGCGTCACCTATGCGCACACAGGGCAGCCTGTCGATAACTACCCGCTTCAGGTCTTCGTGCGCGATGTCGCGAACAAGCGGGCTGGCCGCTACACGGATGTCTTGCGTTTTACGGTGGCGGCGATCTAGTCGCGGTTGATGTCCAAATGCAAAACGCCCCGTCGGCTGACGGGGCGTTTTCGTTTTTGCACTCCGTCGATCAGAGTGGCTGGATCGTAAGTGCCAGGATTAGCGGCTGTTCCAACTGAACGTTCTCGAACTGGTAGGACACGCTACGGATAGTCGCGATACTGGAATGACGCAGGACCTGCTGACCCGAAGATGAAAGGTCGACTGCGCGATCGTGATAGACCATGCGGGCGTTCTCACCGGCAGATAGTGGGCGGTACTGCGCCGTAACTGTGTATCCACCAGGATTGTTGCAGGCTTCGATGACGCTGCCGGCGGAGCCGGCTTGTGCCACAACGGTGCGGTCAGGACGAACCCAGCAGGCCACTGGAACACGAGCCTTGATGCGGAAAGTGTGCGACGACGTGTTCTTCGCCTCGGCCATGGTGGGCAGGCTGATGGCGGCAATGGCTGCGGCCAGCAGGGCGGCGCTCTTCTTGGAAACCCGGTTCATAATGACGTCCCTCGTCACTGCAATCTTGAGGGTGACCATAGGGACCAGCTGTTAACTCCACGCGATCAGACACGCTTAGCGGGAGCTTAAACCGTAGGGTCAACAACGGCTTAACCGTAACGGACGACGACGCCATCTCTGCTTCAGAATATGAAGCGCCGTTAACCATGTTCTTCCCATTTATGGGCGATCTCGGCACTATAGGGTGATTGATTCGACGGATGGACACTTCGATGCCGCTGCAAATCTTTAAGGGTAAGGGCCGTCGTGCCCGTCGCGTGGTTTATTCGCGCCCCGGTGGACTGTTGTTCCGACTGTTTACGGGCTGGCTTCGCAGCGGGTCTTTTTCGGCGCGTTAAAGGCCGTCTTACATGTTCCCCCATCCTGTTTTTGCCGACGCCAAGACAACGATTTTCGAGGTCATGTCCGGTCTGGCGCGACAGACGGGGGCCATCAATCTGGGGCAGGGATTTCCCGAAGCGCCCGGTCCGCTGGAACTGAGGCAGGCGGCCGCCCATGCGGCCGTAGAGGGCTGGAACCAGTATGCGCCGTCGCGTGGCCTGCCTGAACTGCGCGCCGCGGTCGCCGAGCATTACAACCGTCTGCACCTGACCGATTGGATCGCCGAGGAGGTGCTGGTGACCTCCGGCGCGACCGAAGGCTTGGCGTCGGCCCTGCTGGCATGGATCAAGGCCGGTGACGAGGTTATTGTCTTCGAGCCTGCCTATGACGCCTATCGTCCGCTGATCGAGCGTGCGGGCGGGGTGGTCAAGCCGGTTCGGTTGCAGCCGCCGCACTGGCGTATTGAACGCGCCGACATCGAGGCTGCGATCACGCCCGCTACGCGCATGGTGTTGTTCAACAACCCGATGAATCCGGCAGCACGGGTGTTCGACGCCCAAGAGATCGCCGCCGTGGCAGGCGTGTGCGTAGACCATGACCTGATCGCACTCAGCGACGAAGTCTGGGAGCATGTGATCTTTGATGGTCGCCTGCACCGCTCTCTGTCTCAGGCCGAAGGGATGAAGGACCGCACGATCAAGGTCGGTTCGGCGGGCAAGATGTTTGGCTTGACGGGCTGGAAAATCGGCTTTGTTTGTGCGCCGCTGAGCCTGCTGGATCCGGTGGCCCGCGCGCACCAGTTCGTGACCTTTGCCTCTGCGCCTTTATTACAAAGCGCGGTGGCTCAGGGTGTGGCGTGGGGTGCGGACCGTTTCGACGAGATGCGTCACGATCTGGCCCGCTCGCGCGACAGGCTGAAGGCCGGACTGGAAGGTGAGGGTTATGTCTGCCTCGAGGCCGAGGGGGCCTATTTCCTGAACATCGACCTGGCTGCCTCGGGCATTGAACAGGGCGATGTCGAGTTTTGCCACAGCATCGTCAATGAGTACGGCGTTGCCGCCATTCCAGTATCGGCCTTTTTCAGTGACGGACTGTCGGGTCCGATCGTGCGTCTTTGCTTTGCCAAACCTGACGCTGTGGTGGACGAAGCCGTTCAGCGCCTCGGCCGTGCACGAAAGGCGCTGATGTCCTGAGCCGCTATGGCTAATGGATTTTCACCATCCTGCTTAAGCGGACTTTGAAACTCTGTCCCTAAATCGGTCGATAAGGGACGGAGTAATCTGATGGCTTCTAAAATCATGGGTCTGGCCGCAGCGACGATGTTGGGTGCCGTTTTGGCCGGTCAGGCCGGTGCCAGCACCAGCGTCACGATTGGCGGGCGCGTCCGCACCATTTGTCAGGTGTCAGTGTCCAGCGCTGTCCCCGTGTCCGATGCCGAGGCGCACCGTTATTCTGGCCGCATGTCGGAGCTGTGCAACAATGTTGAAGGTTATCAGCTAATCCTTCGCCACCCGCAGGGGCTGGAGAACGCCTTTGTGGAATTGGACGGCCAGCGCATTGCGCTGTCCAGCCAGTCCACGCAGACCGTCATCGTGGATAGCCAGCATCCTGCCGCGCGCGACCGAAACTTTGTGCTGAGTTTCGATGCGGCTGCGGCAGTGCGGGACTTCAATATCGAAGCCCAGCCCAAAGGCCCGCGTTTCTAAATCAGGGGCTAGCTCGACAGACTACAGGTCGCTGATCCGGCCAGACCGCTGCGCGGTACAAAGGTTAAAGTTACCACGTCCGAATAGCTGCCTGCTGGCACCACGCGGACATCCTGCGGCTGGACGGCCACCTGCAGTGTGTGGGTGCGGCCTGCCGGAACGGGCGTTCGCGAACAGCCCATGACCGAACCGTCGCTGACCGGACGATTGTCCAGCGTCACGGCATAGGGAATGCCATAGTTGTCGTCGTCGCGACGGCGCAGTTGGCCCCGCGTCTTTTCCATTCGCATGTCATAGGCGACAGTGGATTGGGCCGTGACCGAAAGCGGGCGTACGGTAGGACTGCGCGTGTCCAGCGCGCCGAGGTTGATCTGGCCGCGGCGCGTACCGGCCGAGCCGATGTAGGTCGAGATTTTTTCAGGCACGGACAGGTCCAGCCGCAGGCCGCGATTGGTCTGGCTCTCAATGGGAGTTGTGTCCCGATTGGCCAGTACACAGAAAAAGCGCGCCTCAAGGTCCTCGGTAAACTGACCGGCCCCGACATCCTGACCGGCGGGCAGTGCGAAGGTCAGGCTTACTGTCTCCACATCATTCTGCGCGCCATTAGCAAAGTTGATGGCGATGCCGTTTGTGCGGTTGGGCTGCTCTGCGCCGCTGACCAGAACGGCACGGATGTTACCTTCGTGCTGGGTGATGGTGTAGCCCGCAGGTCCCTGACCCAGCTGATGGTTGCTGCCCATGCTGTCGGTGTCGACCAGCACGATATTCGCCGCGCGTATACTGGGGCTGGACCGGCGTACGCGCAGGGTGAAGGTCTGCTGCAAGGCGGCAGGCGAGAAGGGGTCGTAGCGCAGATTGAGGCTGCCGCTGTCGATCTGAACCTGAACGCACGGGCTAGCCTGCGCCTCGGTGGCCGTGACCATCATGGCAAGGGCGGCCGCACTGCACACAAACAGGGTCTTCATTTGCGAGGCTCCGGTTTCAGCTCGCCCGCGCGATACAGCCCTTCGGCGTCGGCGGGTACGTCGATGTAATAGACAGCGTCGGTCGTGTTCGAAGTCTGGATACGCCACAGGCCCGGGCGCAGTCCGGTGAGGGAGAAGCGACCGCTGGCGTTGGTGAAAACGCGGGCAGGGGCGCGTTCCGGGTTGGCGATTTCCACCGCCTCGCCGATCCAAAGGGCGACAGGCGAACCGTCCGCATTGCGCAGCGCGCCGACCACCGACACAGAATAGTCCGAGCCCACACCGATGCGATATCCTGCTCGATACGGGGCTATCAACTGGGCCGTGCCAGTGCCGATATCATATCCGGTTGGGGCTTGCGGTGCGTCATAGGTCAAGGTGCGCAGAGAATAGGCACTGACCTCGGGCGTGACCGCGCCGCCCAGCCATCCCGAACGGGCCGTATAGTGGCCGCGATGCGGATCCACATAGACCGACGCGCCCTTCAACGAGTGATGGGGATCAAGGATGGCAAAACCATCATAGACGGGCCGCGAAACGGCGAAGGCACCATCGGCAAACACAATGGCCGAGCCGGCGCTCAGGATGGTGCGCTGATCCGAAATCCTGCCGCCATCGCTGGCAAACAGGGTCTGGTGGTTCACGCCAAGCTCGGCGCGGTTCAGCACGGCATTGGCCGCTGCGTTCACACCATAGGAATCGCGCGTGTGGTCCAGCGAGCCGTTAAGCGAAACGCTGTTGACGCCCTGACCGCGCAAGGTGTTGTACTCGATGCGTTGTCGATCGCGGAAGGTGTCGACCTCCGCGCGTACGCTGGATGACTGGCCAATGCGATAGTTGAGAGTGAGGCGCGCCCCATAGTCCTGACGGTCCGCACGGTCCTCGTAGATGCCCTCCATCAACCACGTCAGGCTGGGCGTCAGGCGCCACCCGTAAGAGCCACGGAACGTCATCTGGTCGGGATTGTCGTGACGCCCCGACGAATAGAAAGTGTCAAACGCCACATATTGCGTGGACGTCAGCGGCTGCGAATAGGTCAGACCTGCTTCCCAGGCAAACGGGTTGCTGACGTGGTCGGCACCCGGCGAGGCCCAGTTTTCGCTGACTGTCTGAAAGGTTGCCGAGAGCGATCGCGTGCGGTCTTCGGGACCAAAAGCCAGCTCGTACCCCAGATTCAGGGCCCAGCCTTCTCCGACCCTGTCAGCCGACGACAGGGCCAGATCGCCGCCTATCGAACCAATGGGGGAGGCCCAGATCATTTCTGCTCCCACCACGCCGTCGCCATCGCTGTACCGGAAGTTGGTGCCCGCAGTCAGGCTTTCGGTCATGCCGCGGCGATAGAAGCCCGATACGGCCACGCGGTCTGAATAGTTCGGACCGTCTGGGCCCATATCTGTTTCGGTACCCGCGAAAAGCCCGAACTCGGCCAAGCCCTGAGCCAGCAGGCTGCGGTCGAAGTTGAGCGAGAAGTTGATGGCGGTCTCGCGTCCGGCATCATCGCGGATGACCATGCGAACATCGTTGGCCCCTTGGGCAAAGGGAAAGTCACGGATGTCATAGGTGCCGGCTTCCAAGCGCGTGCTTTGAACCGGACGACCGTTGATAAAGGTCTCGACTGTGGCCGCGCGTTCCAGAGTGAACGTCCGCTGACCGCGTGGCTGGATATTGCGTTGTGGATCAAGCTGCGAATAGGAGCGCACCACGCCGATGCCCAGCATGGGGGCAGCACCCGCGAACCCGCGCGAGGCCACTTCCAGATCGCCAAGACTATAGCGGGCGGTGCGGGCCAGATCGTCATAGATCAGGCGCGTGCCGTCACGACGCACCTCTTCGTAGACCGTCGCCTCGGTCTCCAGCACCACGCCGCCAAAACGTGCAGCGCCGTCCAGTATGAGGCTGGGGGTATCAAAGCCGCGATCCGAACCTGCGCTCTGGTGCACATAGCTGGAGGTCAGATAGCCGGACAGGCTAGCAGAGAAGCGTGCCGGTTCCGTCAGAACAGGCGCTGCCGTTGGCATGCCACCGTTGATGCTGATGCTTTGCAGCGGGCGATCCTCGGCAGTCAGGCGCACGATCAAGCCGAAGTTGGCGGGGTTGTATTCCAGACCGATGCCCAGATCGGCCAGAGCTTCGGCAGTGACAGTCTGGCGACCGGCCGTACCCACTGCGACGCGCGCAAATGCGCTCTCCGACAGTCTTGATTGCAGAAGCGGCATCAGGGTCGACAAGTCGGCCAGCAATTTATCGTCTGCGGTCAACACATAGTCGACTTCACCCAAGATGAACTGGCCGTCCTGCAACGGTCCGCCCAGATGAATGTCGCGTCCTGATGGGTTCAGGCGTTCCGGATTTGGGCGCGGGGCGGTCCGTACCACATCGTCGCCCTGTGTGAGCGAAGCTTGGGCAGATCCGGAAACGGGAGATGCCAAGGTGCCCGCAGCCGCCGTCGCCAGCGCTATCGGCCAGAGTTTCATGGCGTTAGCGACCTTGGGCTGCAGACAGGGTCACGCTGACGGTGCCCTCATTGCGCGGCAGGTCGACGTTCAGTGGCAAGCGGCGCGTAGCACCGGACGGGATCAGGCCCAGTCCCATGACGCGCTGGACGTCATCCGAGGTAAAGCTTTTTCGGAAAATTTCGGTTCCGGCGGCATCGTGCTGGACGATGGTCATGCGGCTGCTGGCGACATAGCCGTGCGTGTCGCCTTCATTACGGGCCACGATAACCGGAAAAGCGCGGCCGCTGTCGTCGGTTTCGATCGTGGCGGACTGGATACCGATCTGTGCCGTGCCGTCGGGATTGCCGACGCTCACCAATACCTTGAAATTATAGAGGATTTGAACAGCGTTTTCGTTCTCGGGCAGATCGATAGGCAGCTGGGCGACCGACACATAATAGTGTTTGCTGCGATCCAGATCCGGCTCTCCGACCCACTGTACGCGGAAGGCGTGCGACTGCCCTTCTGGCACCAGAGCCGTGGCGGGGAAGACCATAAGATCTTCGCTCTCGGCCTCAAGCTCTTGGAACTGGTCATCGACCAGCTGGACTTCGCGAACGCTCAGCTCGACCGGCACCGTTCCGGTCAGGGCGTTTTGCAGGGTGATGATGGACGCACTGCGGCGACCTTTGCTCATCAGATCCACGACAACCGGTTGGACGTTCAGGGCCGAGACCGGCACGCCCGAGGCCACGGTCACCAGACCAGCCACACATGCGACTTTCAAAATACGCGAGAAGACACCGAACATGGGGCGATCCGAACACTCGATTGCAGGGATGGGGGAGGCGAGAGGGGCGCGGACCACTGGCACTTGCCGGTGATCCGCGCGCTCTTGCCTATACGGCTAACGGGCTTAGGCGCCCGGGGTCAGGACAACCTGAACCGCACCCTGGTAGGTGCCGGCAGCCAGTCTACGGTCGGTGTTGGAGCCCCAGTTGGTGTGGTACTGGTCCGAGTAGCCGCCCATCGTGGCTACGGCGTTACCATTGCTGGCCGACGGAGCGAAACGGATGTGGGTGTTGCTGTCCGACAGCGAGCTGTGACCGCCGAAACGTGCGGCGACCGTCGAGGCACCAGCAGTGGTGGTCGAGTCGAGGAAGGTGCCGCCCAGCGAGGCGTCCAGGTTGTAGCGGATTTGGTTGGCGAAGCCGCCAGCCACACCGTTGCCGTTGGTCGTGCCGACCAGACGCAGAACAGCACGCTTAACTTCAACCTGGCTGTTCACGTTGTTGCAGAATGCGACAATGCGAGCACCGTTCAGAGCCGAAGCGATTTCAGCGGTTACTTCGCTACGTGCCATGGCCGAGGAGTTGGTCAGGTCGTTAGCCAAGGTTACGGTCGTGTTTTGAGCGTTTACGCCGCACTTCGAAGCGACGGTGCCGTTGATGTCGACTTGTACTTGCTGGGCCGAGGCGGTGCCGGCGACCAGCAGGGCAGCAGCCGAGGCGGCGGCGAAAGCGATCTTCTTCATGGTGTAAGTCCTTGGTGGTGATGATGGACCGGCGGGCCGGCTCTCTGAGCGAGTGGCCTTAGCCCTCGGGGTTTTTCGTCCGGATGTGATGGTGCTGGACGAAAGCTGGATCATCGGTGCGTGGCATTAGCTGCGGGCTCCGATGGTAATGGTGATGGTGTCCTGATAGTCGCCAGCGGCGAGGCGGCGCGGCAGTCCAGACTGGTCTGGCCAGTCGATGGTCAGGATGGCGTCGCGATCGACGGCGACGCCGTGACCGGAACTGAGACCGCGACCGTTGGCCAGTTCGCAGGCACCGCCGTCGCGCATCGCGCTGGAGTCACAGCGCGCGCTGGTGACCAGACCGATATCGGTCTCGACAGCGACCTGAACATTATAGGTTTTGGAAAAGGCAAAGCCGGAGCTGTCCGGCGAGGCAGTCGTGTGGACCAGAGCGCCGGATTGAGACACGGCGTGGATGGCAAACGGTGTGTTGCAGTCCAGCTTGAGCCGGATGTCCTGACGGAAGGCCTGCTCCAGATTGCCCTCGCGCGTCTGGTGCGTGGGCGTGCTGCTGGCAAAGCCGCAACGATCCGGCACAGAGGCCAGAATATCGATGCTGACGCTATCGGTTGATTGTGCGGCAGCGATGTTCGCCCATAGGGCAAAGGCACTGACGACCAAACAGCTGACAACGCGTACAGGATGGTGCTGAAGCCCCATCGAACCCTCCGGCGACACAAACGTCCCACTCACGATCGGTCATTACAAAAGCTGTGCCATACCGATTTGGGACGTCGTTGATCACTGTTTTGGAGGAAAATCCAGAATATTTGTTAACCATAAATATGGGATTTGATATATCTCGTTGATTTCATGAATAAAAAATTATACGGGCGGAACGTTCCGTTATGACACGGTCTCGGTCAGTACGCGGGGGTGTATGCCCTGCGTATCGAAATGATCACTGTGTTGTCGCGCATCGATACAATCGGCCATCAGTCTATTTTTAGTGAAGTGCCGTTAAGCTGAGCGGTATGTATCGAGTGAGTTTGCGACAGGCTGTCATGGCGGCCGTGTCGGTAGTGGTGTTGGGTTCGGCTACGGAGGCTTCGGCCCGTAACGGTGCGGCTTTGGGCGGGCCGGCCGCGGTCGAGGCAGGGGACGAGCGAGCCCTCGAGCTTGCGATGGCGATCCGCGAGCGGGCGATGTCCTCCAGCTTCGAGGCGCTGGAAGCTTACGCCGAAGATGCGGCGCAGCGCGGCGATAAGAAAGCCCTGCTGCAACTGCAGCACGCCATCAATGTGCATATCGAGCAAAACGATTTCGAAGCGGCCAGTAGCTGGAACCGTGCGCTTGGTCGTCTGGCGGATCGCCACAAGGCGGCCCACTATACCGAGCTGACCAAGATCAATGATCTGGTCATTCGGCGCTTGCGTGACGGGCAGGGTAGTCTGGCCGAGGCCGAGGTTTTGTCGGCCAAGCAAAAACACTGGATGCCCAAGGTTATGGCTGAAAAAGCTATGGCGCGCATTTTGGTGGATGAATTGCGCTCGTCCGAGGCCATGATGGTGCTGGCCAAGGCTCTGACGCTGATCCCGGATGATGATCGTGCCAAGCACATGGTATCAGCCAGTGTGTGGCAAGCCGTGGCCGAGGTGCACGCGGGGGTGGACGACGTGCCCGGCTTCATCAGCTCGATCGAGGTGGCGGAAAACTACCGGCTTCTGGCGGCTATGCCTGATCCCGACTATCGCGCCCTATACTATATGGCGCAGTCCATGGGCGCGGTGGGCCGCTATAAAGAGGCGATCTCAACGGTCGAGATATACCGCGAGCTGGCCGACCGGCATGGCACGCCAATGTCACAAGGACTGGCAGGCAATATTTGCGGGCTCGTGTCGACCGCGGCAGATAATTGGCGCGCCGTGCTGGACTGCTACGCGCCCTTTGGTCCGCAGCTGGATGTCCCCGATTTCGTTCGCCTTATGATGTTGCCGCGTCGCGCGGCGGCCTATGCGCGTACAGGGCAGGCGGCGTTGGCCAAGGCGGATCTGGAGGAAATCCGTCGTCTGGTGGCCGAGGGGCAGATGCGGCCAGTATTGGCCATCGAGCGCGCCGAGGCCGAATATCTCATCGCCATTGGTCAGTATGCCCAAGGCATCGAACGCCTGCGCAATTATCACCTGACCATGCAACGCAGTGCGGCCCAGAGGACGTCTGCCATGATGGGGCAGGCGGTCATGGGGCTGGACGAACAACTGCGACAATTGAAAGAGCAGGCCCGCCTGAAGGAAGCGACCATCGCCATGCAACGCTGGCTGGTGTTGTTCGGCGTGGTCTTTGGTTTGGTGGCGGGCGCTATGTTTGTGCGCCAGCGTGGTTTGTCTCGCGAATTGGCCGAGATCAATCGGCGTCAGGCGGATGCCCATGCCAAGCAGGCAGAGATGTTCACCAATATCAGCCATGAAATTCGCACGCCGCTGAATGGCGTGGTCTCCATGGCCGATGCCTTGGCCAAGGCCGATCTGCCGCTGGAAGCTGCCAAGATGGCCCGCATCATCGCCTCGTCCAGCAATACGCTGGAGAGGCTGATGTCGGATATTCTGGACAGCGCAAAGATCAAGGCCGGACAGGTGGCCATCGAGCCGATGCCGTTTTCCTTGCGTCATGCCCTGACAGATGTGGCGGCGCTGTGGACCACGCGGGCGACAAACAAGGGCATTCGTATCGTCACCCAATTCGGCGAAGGGGCCGATGTCTGGGTTATGGCCGACCGTGTGCGGTTGACGCAGGTGCTGAACAATCTGGTCAGCAATGCATTGAAGTTCACTGAGGCGGGAAAGATTGTCATCAGCGTCGTCGCCCAGAAGGACGACCGCTATCTGTTTGCGGTTACCGACACGGGCGTGGGCTTTGATACAGCCAATAAGGCGCAACTGTTCCGCCGCTTTGAACAGGCGGACAACACCATTACCCGTCGTTTTGGCGGTACGGGGCTAGGGTTGCCAATCACGCAGGAATTGGTTGAGCTGATGGGTGGAAAACTGGATTGCGAAAGCGAAAAGGGCCACGGTTCGCAGTTCTGGTTCACCCTGCACTTGCCGCGCGTTCCGACACCGGCAGCCCTTACGGAGACTGCGGATGGCCTGGGTGCGTCGACGGCCCGCTATCTGATCGTTGACGATAACGCCACCAACCGCACCATTATGGGCATGCTGCTGAAGGACGAGAGCCGACAGCTGCATTTTGCCGAAAATGGGCAGGAGGCCGTGGACTTGGCGCAGGCCATACCCTTCGACGTCATCCTGATGGACATGCAGATGCCGGTGATGAGCGGTCTGGATGCCATTCGGGCCATTCGTGCGCACGAATCGCGTGCAGGCAGCCAGCCCGCGACCATCGTGATCCTGTCTGCCAATGCCGATAGCGAACACATGAAGGCCGGAGCCGAGGCTGGCGCTGACGGTCACATCGCCAAGCCGGTCGTTCTGGAGCGCCTGATGTCCGGCATCGACCAGGCCGTGCGCAAACGCGCCGGAGAGGCCGTCAACGCCGCCTGACGGGCATAGAAAAGGCCCGCGCCAATGGGGCGGGCCGAATACTTGTCGGATTAATGCCGAGGCGGGTTGCGCAAGAGCGCATGCGTAACGACGAAAGGGGCTTTCGCCCCGTCGTTTCCGCAAATCTTTGATTGTATAGGAAAAACGATGGTGGGTGATCACGGGCTCGAACCGTGGACCCGCTGATTAAGAGTCAGCTGCTCTACCAACTGAGCTAATCACCCGTACCGTCGTATGAGCCTTTGGTGGGGCTCCGGCGTCTCGCCAGCGGTGCAGTGCGTCGCGGCGAGGGCGGCTTAATACGCACGGACCTCTTGGCGCGCAAGCGATAAATTTCACTAAACTGATTTTTCTCAGCGCACAGAAAGTGATACCGAAGGTCTTTCGGAGTTCTTGGCTGTTTCGGGGAGAGACCTATGGCTTTTTGGAGCCGACGCCGTTCAATTGATGCCATGTTGGCACCCCAAGAGGGGCCGGCGCTTAAAAAGACGCTGGGGTGGCCCCACCTCATCGCTCTGGGGGTAGGGGCGATTGTGGGAACGGGCATTCTGACGCTGATCGGCGTGGGTGCAGGTCTGGCCGGTCCGGCTGTTCTGATCAGCTTTGCCTTGGCCGGTGCAGTGTGTGCCTGTGCGGCCCTGTCCTATGCAGAGTTGGCGACGGTCATGCCGGCGTCGGGTAGTGCCTATAGCTATTCCTATGCGGCATTGGGCGAGCTGTTGGCATGGATCGTCGGCTGGAGCTTGATCCTCGAATATTCGCTGGTGGTTTCGGCTGTGGCCGTGGGCTGGGCCGGTTACGCAGCGCCCTTCCTGCAAGAGTGGGGCGTGCCCATGGCCTTCCTCGCAGGCCCCCACGTTGAAGGTGGTATGGTCAATCTACCCGCTGTCGGCATCATCGCTGTCGTAGCGGGTCTTTTGTTGTTGGGGACCAAGGAAAGCGCCACGCTGAACGCCGTGCTGGTGTTCGTGAAGATCGCGGCGCTGGTGCTGTTCGTGGCTCTGTCGCTGCCGCACTTCGATTCGGCCAACTTCAGCCCCTTCATGCCGCACGGCTTCGGTGCACCATTCGTCCAGACGGGCGTGATGGCGGCGGCGTCGATTATCTTCTTTGCCTTCTACGGCTTTGACGCCATCGCCACGGCAGCCGAAGACACCAAGAAGCCGGAACGCGATCTGGCCATCGGCATCGTCGGTTCGATGCTGATCTGTACGGTGCTTTATATCGCTGTGGCCGGTTCGGCCATTGGTGCGGCTCCGGTGGCCAGCTTCTCGGAAAGCCCCGAGCCGCTGGCTCTGATCCTGCGTGAACTGGGTCAAGGCGCTGCCGCAAAGTGGATCGCCGCTGCGGCTGTGATCGCCCTGCCGACCGTGCTGCTGGCCTTCCTGTTCGGTCAGTCGCGTATCTTCCTCGGCATGGCCCGTGACGGACTGCTGCCGAACCGTCTGGCCAAGATCTCGAACCGTGGCGTGCCGGTGGTTGTGACCGTGTTCACGGCGGTGGTCGTGGCCTTCCTGGCCGGTGTGATGCGTCTTGACGAACTGGCTTCGCTGGCAAACGCAGGCACGCTGACGGCCTTCGCGGCTGTGGGTCTGAGCCTGATCGTGCTGCGCATCCGCGAGCCGAACCGTGAACGCAAGTTCAAGGCTCCGCTGTGGCCGCTGGTCGGTGGTTTCACCATCGTGGGCTGCCTGTTCTTCATGACCAGCCTGAAGGCCTCGACCCAACTGTGGTTCCTGGCCTGGAACGTCGTGGGTCTGGTGGTCTACTTCGCGTGGTCGTCGCGTAACTCGCGTCTGGCCAAGGGCGAGGAAGAGGCTGCCTGATGGCACGGCGCGACCTGACCGGCGCGGTGGATTTCTCGGTCCTTGAGGCGGCCACCGCCGGTATGGATGACATCAGCGAGGAAGTGTTGGGCCTGTTTGTCCATCAGGCCTCGCTGTGGTCGCCCATGCTGACGACGGATCAGGCCGGTTGGCGCGATGCCGCTCATACCCTGAGGGGGGCAGGGGGCGGCATCGGTGCCAAGGCACTGGCCGAGGTCTGTGCCGAAGCCGAGGCCGCCGATGATGCGGTGGCCGAGGGTGTACTGGTTCGCGTTCGGGACGCTCTGGACAGGGCGTTGTCAGACGTGGCGGCCTACCGCCACGAACTGGCTCTCAAAGGCCTTAAGGGCTGAGTTTGATAGCTCGCACAGAAAAGGCGGCCTGACAGGCCGCCTTTTTTATATCCCGTGATGGACCGAACTAGCCGCGCGTGCGGTCGTAACGATCGAACTCGTGCGCGATGCAGCGGTCGATCAGCAAGCGCCAGACGGGTTCGGCAATGTCGGGGGATAGGCCTGCCGTTTCGGAGGCGGCCAGAACCTTAGCGACGACATCATTGATGCGGGCCTGATCGAATACAGCGTCGCGGTTGGGTTTGATGCGGGCAGCGGCGTCCATATAGCGCTGGCGCTCTGCCAGCAGGGCCACCAGCGCGCGGTCCAGAGCATCGACGCCGTGGCGTACATCTACCATCGTCTCGCAGGCCTCTGGAGCCTTGCGGTCATCGATAGCCACCGACAGCGGGGATTTCACATCAGCCGACAAAGGCACGCTCCAGCACATAGTCACCCGGCTCGGCATTCGAGCCTTCCTTCAGACCATAGGATTCCAGCAGTTCTGCCGTTTCCTTGATCATGGCCATCGATCCGCACAGCATGACGCGGTCGGTGTTGGGTGAAAAGCCGATCGGCAGTTGCAGGTCGGCAAACAGATCGCCCGACTTGATACGGTCGGTGATACGGCCCGGCGTCTCGAACTTTTCGCGCGTGACGGTGGGATAGTATTTCAACTGGGCCTTGGCCTCGTCACCGATCAGCGGATCATCGTGGATGCCCTTGGTGAAGAAGTCGCGGTAGGCGAGGTCCTGCACGTTGCGGACCGTGTGGCAGACGATCACTTCCTTGAAGCGCGAATAGGTCTCCGGTTCACGCGCCACCGACAGCCACGGGGCCAGACCCGTGCCGGTCCCGATCAGCCACAGGCGCTCGCCGCCGGTCAGTGCATCAAGCACCAGCGTGCCGGTCGGCTTCTTGCCCATCAGTACGGTGTCGCCCGCCACGATCTTTTGCAGGCGCGAGGTGAGGGGTCCATCCGGCACCTTAATCGAGAAGAACTCAAGCTCTTCGGCCCAGAACGGGCTGGCGATGGAATAGGCCCGCAGCACGGGCTTGCCGCCGTCTTCGCCGGGCAGGCCGATCATCACGAACTCGCCCGAGCGGAAACGGAAATCCTCGGGGCGTTTCACACCAAAACTGAACAGTTGGTCGGTCCAGTGGCGGACCCACAAGACTTCCAGTTCGTGGAACGGGCTGGGCTTTGCAGGGGAGGCGTCTGTCATGCGCCCTAACTAGGGTGTTCCAGTGATTTGCGAAAGGCTCGCCCGTCACTGCATCACAGCTTCTCGCGCTTTTCAGATGACGGGACGTATTTTGGCCCCTAACCTGACACGATGCGCACACTTCTTCTCGCTTCGACGATCCTGATGGCTGCAGTGGCAACGCCCGTGATGGCCCAGAACGCAGCGGCACCGGCTGCCGCAACCGCTCCCGCTTCGAACATTCTGACGGTCGAACGGGTTTTCTCGAATCCCTCGCTGTCCGGTCCGGTCGCCCGCGGGGTCAGCCTGTCGCCTGATGGCGAGCTGGTGGCCTTCCTGCGCTCGCGCGAGGATGACGTGGATGTGCTGGACCTGTGGGCCGCACCGGTCGCGGGCGGAGATGCCTTCAAGCTGATCGACGCGCGCGCCTTGGTGCCGGATGCCGGTGAGCTATCGGAGGCCGAGAAGGCCCGCCGCGAACGCATGCGCATCAGCCAGCGCGGCGTGGTCGAATACAGCTGGGACGAACAGGGCCGCTATATTCTGGCCCCGCTGGAAGGCGATATCTTCCTTGCCAACCGCGCCGATGGCTCGGTACGCCGCCTGACCGAAACCGCCGCCGATGAAATCGACGCCAAGGTCTCGCCCAAGGGCCAGTACGTCAGCTTTGTGCGTGACCAGAACCTGTTTGTGCTGAACCTCGAAACGGGTGCCGAACAGGCCATCACGACTGACGGCAAAGACCTGATCACCTGGGCGACAGCAGAGTTCATCGCCCAGGAAGAGCTGGACCGCGACACCGGCTATTGGTGGTCGCCGGACGAGAAATACATTGCTCTGCAACGCACCGATGAGTCGACCGTGGACATCATTCCGCGTCTCGATATCGCGGGCGGTGGTGCCTCGGTGGTCGAGCAGCGCTATCCGCGTGCGGGTCGACCCAATGCGGTGGTCGAGCTGTTCATTCAGGACGTGACTACGGGCAACCGCGTTCAGGTCGATCTGGGCACCAATAAAGACATTTATCTGGGCCGCGTGAACTGGGCCGCCGACGGCTCGGTCGCCTATGTCCAACGCCTGTCACGCGATCAAAAGACGCTGGACCTGCTGAGCGTCAATCCGGCGACGGGCCAGAGCCGCGTTATCACCAGCCAAACCTCGAATGCGTGGGTGCCGCTGACGCATAATTTCAAGGCGCTGAAGGACGGCAACTTCATCTGGTCGTCGGAAGAGACCGGATGGCAGCACCTTTATCTCTATAACAAGGACGGGCGTCGCCTGCGTGCGATCACGCGTGGCGAATATCCGGTCAAAGCTCTCAACGGGGTGAACCAGGAGACCGGCGAGGTCTTCTTCACCGCCTCCATGCGCGATGGCAAGGAACTGCCGATCGAACAGCAGCTGTTCAGGGCCTCGCTGCGCCGTACCGTGAACCCAACCGAGGTCACCCCGCGCGGTGGCTGGTGGTCGGCATCGGTGAACGGCACCGGCACGGCCTATGTCGGCAACTATTCGGACCTGAACACGCCGCCGCAATCCGCCCTCTATACGATGGACGGCCAGCGCGTACGCTGGATCGAAGAGAACAAGCTGGAGGCGGGCCATCCGTTCTGGCCGTTCGCCGAGCGTCAGCAAAAGCCGGAGTTTGGCACGTTGGAAAGCGACGGCCACACTCTGGTTTGGCAGATGACCACGCCTCCGAACTTTGACCCGAGCAAGACCTATCCGGTCATCATGCAGGTGTATGGCGGCCCGTCGGGCGGCGGCGTTAAACGTGCGTGGCAACCGGCCACGACCCAGCTGCTGACCGAGGCGGGCTATATCGTCTTCCGTCTGGACAACCGTGGCGAAGGCGACCGTTCGGCCGCCTTCAAACAGGCGCTGTATCTGAAGATGGGCCAGCCCGAGATCGAAGATCAGGTGCTGGGTGCCAACTACCTGCGCACCCTGCCGTACGTCGACGCCAACCGCATCGCCATGATGGGGTGGTCATACGGTGGCTTCATGAGCCTGATGGCTTTGACCGAGCCGAAGATGGGTCTGGCCTCGGCCATAGCCGGTGCGCCGCCGACCGAATGGGGCCTGTACGACACGGCCTATACCGAACGCTATATGTCCACGCCGCAGGGCAATGTGGACGGCTATGCTGCCTCGGACGTCAACAACCGTCTGGATAATCTGACGGGCCGTCTGCTGCTGATGCATGGCATGGCGGACGACAATGTGATCTTCGAGAACACGACCCGCGTGCTGAACGCGCTGCAGGAAAAGAGCATTCCGTTCGAGACCATGCTCTATCCGGGCCAGCGCCACGGCATTCGCGGCAATGACCGCCAACTGCACCAGTGGCGGACCTATCTGGACTTCCTGGATCGCACCATTGGCACGCGTGCCGAAACGGGCGGTCAGTAAGCATACCAAGGGGCAGGGCCAAAAGGCTTCTGCCCCTTATTCTTTTGAGAACAGGGCAAACCTGTCGCGGGAGGAGATAAAAATGAAATCGTTGCAAATGATGCTGTCGGGCACGCTGGTCCTGATGGCCACACCGGCGGTAGCGGCCAGCGAAATGGAAACCGGAACGACAATCGTCTGGGTCGCGCTGGCGGTGGTGGCTATAGGTGCCTTGGCCGCGGTATTTGGCAGTGTCCTGCTGGCCAAGTCCGGCGACAGAGAGGCCGGGATCGAGGACTGATCAGGGGGCAGGCGCGCGCGTCATGGTCACTTCGCCAAAGTCAATTTGACCTGATCTGACGTAGTTGACCCGCAAATGGGCGCGGCCTGCAAAGCCGGTCTCGGTTCGGCGCGTCAGCACATAGACCAGACGACCTCCATCGGGTGAGGTGCTGTCGATCACAAAGCGCCGACCATTGAAGTAGCAGGACCGTTCGTCGCCGCCGACGGTGCATTGCAAGCGGCGGGCGGTCCGCCGGACCACCAGCGGTTCGGTTAAAGGGCGCGAAGAGCGTTCCATGTCCTGCGAACGCAGCCCCCTAGCGTCGGTGTGAGGCAAGGTCAGCGTCCATTGACCGATCACGTCGTCAAAGCTCAGGCCCTCGATCTGGGCAATGCTGCTTTCGCGCGCGGGATGCGACGCGCCGACACTCTGCTGGGCCGGAGCATCGGCTAAACCCAGACCCAAGGCCGACAAGACCACCGCCGACATCATCATGAAGACACTCCACTAACCACGGTTATAAAATGGGGTGGATCAATATGAATGTCGCGTGAAAACGTAGGATATTTACATCTTGGGGTTGATGATTTGTCCGAAAAGCTCTGACGCGCGCGCTACGGCTTTGATAGGGCGGGGCAAATCCCGATCCGGTTGAACAAGTTGAGGGTGCTGCGCATTCCTCATGGGCTGCGCGGGCTGTGTGGTGTCACGCACAAACGGGTGCGTGGGTGTTCCGGCTGATGAAACCAAGGCATTTAAAATGAACAATGCGACCGCCACGGCTGCTCGCCACCAGACTGCCCTGCGCCGAGGCGGAGCGCTTGCGGCATTGACGTTGTTGGCCGGTGTGACAGCCTGTGCGACAGCGCCTGACAGCCCTGATGGATACGTCACTGTCGCCGATGTGATCGAAGGGCGCGCCACCTATGAGCCGTCGTGGGTCGCTAAAGCGAAGGCGAAGGACCAGCGCGGTGCCCGCCCGATCAACTCCATTATACATATCGCGCCGGGTCTGGATCAGCCGGAGGTCTGGCAGGCTGCGGGCGCGCTTGGCGGCGTGCCGATTTTGATCAAGGACAATATCGACACGCGCGATATGCCGACCACAGCAGGGTCGCTCGCGCTGCTTGCCAATGAAACCCGCCGCGATGCGCCTGTCGTCGCTCGCCTGCGCTCTGCGGGCGCAGTGATTATGGGCAAAACCAATCTGTCGGAGTGGGCCAATCTTCGCGGCTCGAATTCTGTCAGCGGCTGGAGCGGGGTGGCTGGTTTGACCCGCAATCCGCACGACCTGTCGCGCTCGACCTGCGGCTCGTCGGCAGGTTCGGCTGCGGCTGTGGCCGCAGGGCTGGCACCGGCTGCCATAGGCACGGAAACCGACGGGTCTATTGTGTGTCCGGCCGCCGCTGTGGGCATCGTGGGCTATAAGCCGACTGTGGGTCTGGTGTCGCGCACCCACATCATCCCCATCAGTGAAACGCAGGATACGGCTGGCCCGATGACCCTGACGGTCGAGGACGCGGCTATATTATTGACGGTCATGGCCGGTAGCGATCCGGCAGACCGTGCCACGGTCGATGCTGATCGTCTTAAGGTCGATTACCGCGCCATTCTCAGCAAGGATGCGCTTTCGGGTCAGCGGATCGGCGTGGTCCGGTTCCTGACCGGTTACTCTGCGGAACTGGACGCCGTCTTCGAGCAGCAACTCGAGGTGCTGCGTCAGGCAGGGGCCGAGTTGGTCGACATTACCGAAGGTCCTGATGGCCAAGCTCTGTCGCAGGCGGAAATGACCGTACTGCTGCATGAACTGAAGGCGGGTCTGAACGACTATCTGCAATCCACCGATGCCTATCGGGTGTCGACGCGTTCGCTTGAAGACGTGATCGCCTTTAACGCCCGTACCCCGCGCGAGACGGCCCTGTTTGGGCAGGACTATTTCGAACAGTCGCAGGCGACCAAAGGGCTGAGCGATCCGGTCTATCTGCAAGCCAGATCGGACGCCCTTCGTCTGGCGGGGCAGGAGGGCATCGATCGAATGCTGTCACAAAATAATGTGGTGGCGCTGGTGGCACCCACCACGGGCGCGGCGTGGTTGGTTGATCCTGAACGGGGTGATGATTTCGAGGGTTCGGCCAGCCAGCTGGCCGCCGTCGCGGGCTATCCACATCTGACCGTACCGATGGGGCAGGTGCGTGGCCTTCCAGTCGGGATCAGCTTCTTCGGAGCCAAGTGGGATGACGCCCGCATCCTGTCGCTGGGCTATGCCTATGAGCAGCGCAGCCGCGCATGGCGTGCCCCGCGCTATCGCGATGGCGGACCGGTGGCGCGCGGCTATGAAGCGACCTTGAGCCCCTACACGCGCCCGACACGCTAGGAACGCCAAATCCGGAAATGCGAAAGGCGCGGCTTCGACCGCGCCTTTGTATTCAGTCCTCAAGCGATTTCAGCAGATCGTTGTCAGCCCCCAGCGCTGGGGGCGGCCGATCATAGCGCACTGGCGTTTTTGACAGCCGGATCGGCGAGGCCACGGTCTTGATCGGGGCGGACAGATCGGCGCGGGCCTGTTCGACGACCAGCCCGCGATGTTGCGCCTGTGCTTCCTCGAACACCTGATCGATGCGGTTGATAGGGCCGCAGGGCACGCCGTGCTGTTCCAGAAGCGCCATCAGTTCGCTCATGGAATGGACTTGGGTCAGGGTGTTCAGCATGGGTATCAGCACGTCGCGATGGGCGACGCGGTCTGCATTCCTGGCAAAGCGTTCGTCGAGACCGAGCGCCGGCTGGCCCAGCGCCTCCGTCAGTTTGCGGAACTGGCCGTCATTGCCTACCGCGATGATGATCATGCCGTCAGAGCAGGGGAAGGGCTGATAGGGTGCCAGATTGGGGTGGGCATTGCCCATCCGCGTCGGCACCTTGCCAGAGACGAAATAGTTGGTGGCCTGATTGGCCAGAACAGCGGCCTGAACATCGAACAGGGCGATGTCGATGTGCTGGCCTTCGCCGGATTCGCGCGCGTGCCACAGGGCGGCAAGTATGGCGTTGGAGGCGTAAAGGCCGGTGAACAGATCTACCACCGCCACGCCGACCTTCATCGGCTCGGCACCGTCGCTGCCGTCCGGCTGCCCGGTGACCGACATCAGCCCGCCCATTGCCTGGATCATATAGTCATAGCCCGCACGGTGGGCATCCGGTCCGTTTTGACCGAAGCCGGTAATCGAGCAGTAGACCAGTTTCGGATTGATGGCAGACAGGCTGGCGTAATCGAGACCGTATTTCTTCAGACCGCCGACCTTGAAATTCTCGACTACCACATCGGCGTCTCGTGCCAGTTTACGGATGGCGTCCGCACCCTCTGGCGAGGCCATATCCAACTCCACCGAACGCTTCCCGCGGTTGGTACACATGAAGTAGGCGGCGTCGGCGCGCTCACCGTCGGGTGTGGTGGTGAAGGGTGGACCCCAGTGCCGGGTGTCATCGCCCACGCCCGGCCGTTCGACCTTGATGACCTCGGCCCCCATGTCGGCGAGGGTCTGGGTGGCCCACGGCCCTGCCAAAACACGCGATAAATCTAGAACGCGTACACCGCGTAGCGGGCCAAAGGCGGAAACGTCAGACTGTGTCATGATCATCGCAGATAGCAGGAGTCTGTGATCGGGGGCAGGGGCGATATCTCGGAGGTCCGGTGGGCACACAACCGGCGGTAGACCTTTGTCGACCTTGGTTTCGCCAAATTGGACTTATATTATCACTGTTAATCCAAGCGAACGGCTGGGTTCAGGCGCGTCCCCTCCCGCGACCTGCGCATCAGAGCCGAATTTTATCGCCTTGGATCAGAAGTACTTCAGTGATGCGTTCAGTAATTTCACTGATGTAGCGAAGGCACAGCGTGAGTACGTGCTTGTCGCTGGATGCATACAAGTCTTGTGCATCGAACAGTAGGCGTGCTACCGCACGTATCAGTAAGCGTAACAGTATGCGTTGAGTACCAAGGGCGGCAGAGATATCTGCCGCCCTATTTTTTATTGTGCTTTCATTGATGTGCGTATTCTTGGGGATTCTAAAATCATTCGTGAGTAGTCATATTGTAGCATAAGCTATTCTGGTGCCTTGGCGTATCGCTGTGTTTGTGCATAAGGTATGTGCACGCTTTGGTTGCTGGTGATTGACGCCATTTACCCGGGCGCTTTGTGATCCGCGTCGGGGGAGGCGGTGTCACATCCACATCAGCTTGTATGAGGACGAAGCGGGCCCATGTCAGAGACGAATCTGCGCCATGAATCGCGTCTGGTGCGTCCGCCCAGTGCACGTCGCAGTCTGAAATCGTCGGGCGCTACCCACACCTTGCCGGTGTATCACCAGTTGAGCTCGATCCTGCGCCAGCAGATCAAGGACGGCGTGTTTCCGACGGATCGGCCTATGCCGTCCGAAATGCAGTTGGCGTCGGATTACGATGTGTCGCGCGTTACGGTGCGTCGGGCGCTGGAGACGCTGGAGGTTGAGGGGCGCATCGTGCGCCGGCACGGCGTAGGGACCTTTGTCGCGCCCCCCGACAAGAACGAACGCAGCACGTGTGCGCGTGTATCGGGTATTGTCGAAAACCTGATCGCCATGGGCATGGATACCGAATGCCGGTTGCTGGAACACGTGCCGCATCACACGCCTCCGTCCAATGTTCTTCATGCGCTGGGGCTGTCCGAAGGCGACACGGTCACCAAACTGGTCCGGTTACGGACCCATCAGGGCAAGACGCTGGGCGTGTCGACCGTCTATGTGCCCCTCAGCGTGTCGCATCTGGTGCAGGAACACCTGCTGGATCATCGCCCTGTGGTTCGCATCCTCGAAGATGCGGGTGTGCGGCCCTATCGGGCAGAGCAGACCCTGACCGCTGTACCTGCGGACGACGCCGTGGCCAAATCGCTGGGGATCGGCATCGCCATGCCGGTAATCCGTCTACGCCGCACGGTTTTTGGCGATGTTGGCCAAGCCTTGCTGCACACCGTGGGCCTCTTCAATCCCGACAACTATGAGTATCACACCATGCTGACGCGGGATAACTCTACGGAACGACCCCAGTGGCGTCACATCGGTTGACCTGATCGGCCACCGCGCATTTGCGCCCTTGTGTGACGGGGCGAATACTGACGATAACTCCCTATGGGGGCGGCGCAGGGGGACTGTGCCGCCGCAGTGAGGGGTTATCCATGCGTTTTCCTGTACGCGCGGCCGGTCTGACGGCGGCACTTCTGGCATCCACCATTCTGGTGGCACCGTCCGTGGCTGTGGCCGAGGCCGCCGCACTACACGCCGAGGCCGCGGCGGCCGGTCCGCTCACGCCCGCCGTGGCGGGTGTCACCGCGCCCAAGGACTTCTTTCCGCAAGAGCCGGGCACGGATTACTATCTGATCAACTACGATCAGTACGAGGCCTATCTAAAGGCGCTGGACGGTCAGTCGGACCGGATGCAGTTGCAAAGCTTCGGCACCACCGAGGAAAGCCGCACCCAGTGGATGGCCATTGTCTCCTCGCCCGAGAACCTCGCGAACTTGGATCGCTACAAGGAGATCGCCCGCAAGCTGGCCAAGGCCGAAGGGGTATCCGAGGAAGACGCGCGCCAGCTGGCTGCCGAAGGCAAGTCGGTCGTGTGGATCGATGCCGGTCTGCACGCCACCGAGACCGTGACGACCCAAGGTCAGGTGCATGTGCTGTATCGCCTGTTGACCGGGCAGGACGCCGAGACGCTGCGCACGCTGGATGACACCATCATCCTGTTTGGCCACGCCAACCCTGACGGCCTGCAACTGGTCGCCGACTGGTATATGCGCAAGGAGAACCCGCAGGAGCGTTCGTTCCGCGATATTCCGCGCCTGTACCAGAAGTACACCGGCCACGATAACAACCGCGATTCCTACATGGCTTCGCAGGCCGAGACGACGAACATCAACCGCGTCCACTATCGCGAGTGGTTCCCGCAGATCGTCTATAACCAGCACCAGACCGGCCCGCGCGGTATGGTGGTGTACATCCCGCCCTTCCGCGACCTGTATAACTACAATCTCGACGGGCTGGTTATGAACATGACCAGCGAACTGGGCACCGCCATGCACAGCCGTCTGGTGGCAGAGGGCAAGGGTGGTTCGGGCTCGAACTCGGTCGGAGCCTATTCGACGTGGCACAACGGCATGGTCCGCTCTACGCCCTATTATCACAATGCCATTGGCATCCTGACCGAGCTGATCGGCGGCCCGACGCCGGAAGACATCGCTCTGATCCCCGATGTGCAACTGGCGCGCAACGACATTCCGCTGCCGATGGCGCCGCGTCGCTGGCACCTGCGCGACAGCATCGATTATCAGTGGAGCATGAACCGCGCGATCCTCGACTATGCGTCGCGCAACCGCGAGCGCCTGCTGTTCAACATCTGGCGCATGGGCATGAACGCCATCGAGCGCGGATCCACCGATACGTGGCAGATGACGCCGACGCTGGTCGACCGGATGAAGGCGGCAGGTACCGATGCGCGCGGTGCCGTCGATCCGGCCCTGCTGGACACGGTGGTGCGTACGCCCGAAAACCGCATGCCGCGCGGCTATATCATCAATCCGCAGACCCAACGCGATCTGCCCGCGACGGTGGCCTTCCTGAACACCCTGATCAAAAACGGGGTCGACGTGGAAATCGCCGATCAGGCCTTTACGGTGAACGGCACCCGCTATCCCGCCGGATCCTATGTGGTGAAGACGGCGCAAGCCTATCGTCCGCACGTGCTGGACATGTTCGAGCCGCAAGATCACCCGCACAACACCGAATATCCGGGCGGCCCGCCCAAGCTGCCTTATGATGTGGCGGGCTATACGCTGGCCTATCAGATGGGCGTGAACTTCGACCGTATTCAGGACGGTTTTGAAGCTCCGACGACGAAGGCAGCCGACCTGGTAGTCCCGCCGCCGGGCCGCGTGATCGGCAATGGCCGCGCAGGCTATGTGATCGGCCACGAAGAGAACAACAGCTTCATCCTGACCAACCGCCTGCTGGCGGCGGGCATTACGCCGGAATGGATCGGCCAGTCCGTTCGCGCCAATGGCGAGACGCTGAGTGCCGGCGCGATCTGGGTGCCTGCTTCGGATCAGGCCGCGTCTATCATCCGTGAGGCTGTCGGCCCGCTGGGCATCGATGCCCATGCCATGTCGCGCAAGCCGGCTGGCGAGGCGCTGGCGTTGAAGCCGGTACGCGTCGGTCTGGTGGATCGCTATGGCGGGGTGATGTCGTCCGGTTGGACCCGCTTCCTGCTGGAACGCTATGAGTTCCCGTTCGAGGTGGTCTATCCGCAGGCGCTGGATACCGAGGACCTGAACGCCAAATACGATGTGCTGGTGTTCACCGACACTGTTGCTCCGGCGCTGAACGTCGACGGCTATCGTCGCACCAATGCCTGGCCGCAGCCGGAACCGGAAACCATTCCCGCGGAGATGCGCAGCTGGCTGGGCGAGGTAAGCGAGCAGACCGTCCCGCGCATCGCCGCCTTTGCCCAAAACGGCGGCACGGTGGTGACCATCGGCAACTCCAACCGCCTGGCCCACCTGCTGGGCGCGCCGATCGAACCGGCACTGGTGAAGGAAGAGAATGGCCGTCGTGCACCGCTGTCGACGACCGACTTCTTCCTGCCGGGCTCGGTGCTGTCGGCCAAGGTCGATGCCAGCAATCCGCTGGCCTATGGCATGCCGCAGCAGGCTGACGTCTTCTTCAACAATGGCCAGACCTTCCGTCTGACGGGCGACACGGCGCGTCCGGTGGTCGTGTTCGACAGTGCCACGCCGCTGCGCAGTGGTTGGGCCCACAATCAGGAACGCCTGAAGGACACGACGGCGGTGGTGGACATCGATCTGGGCGAGGGCAAGCTGTTTGCCTATGGCGCAGAGGTGATCCAGCGCGCCCAGCCGCATGGCACCTTCCGCCTGTTCTTCAACGGCCTGTTGTACGGTCCGGCGCAGGCTTCCAAGGACTAAGATCAAGCTCCTCTGACGACGGATGAAATGAGGGGAGGGCCGTGCCATCGGTCCTCCCTTTTTCGTGTCCAATCCCTGTACATATTGATGCTTGCGTTATGAGACTGACTAAAGCAGTCTGCACCGTAACGATAAAGGGGAGGACAGGCCGATGGTCTATGTACTGGGCGGTTGGCAAAGCGATTTCGCCCGCAGCTATGCGCGCGAAGGACTGGAAATCGGTGACGCCTTTGCCGAGGCCCTGAACCATGGCCTGCAGGCCGCGCATCTGGATGCCTCAGATATCCAGTCGGGCCATGTCGGCAATTTCGTAGGCGAACTGTTCTGTGGTCAGGGCCAGTTGGGCGGCTTCTTTGCCCAGACCGACAAGGGCTTTGACGGCATGCCGACCATGCGCCACGAGGCGGCCTGTGCCTCGGGCTCTCTGGCCATCCTCGCTGCTATGGCCGAGATTGAGGCGGGTCACTATGACGTCTCCTGCGTGCTGGGCCTCGAATATATGCGCAATGTGCCGGGGCAGCGCGCCGCCGAATATCTGGGCGCAGCAGGCTATACGGGACACGAGTTTCAGGATGCCACCTATCTGTGGCCGCGCGCCTTTTGCGACATTGGTGAAGCCTATCAGGAACGCTTTGGCCTGAAGTACGAGCATTTGGGCCGCATTGCCGAGATCAACTATGCCAATGGCCGTCGCAACCCGAACGCCCAGACCCGCAAATGGCAGTTCACTGACGCCAGCTTTACCGCCGATGACGAGGCCAATCCGGTTATCGAGGGCCTGATCCGCCGTCAGGACTGTGGTCAGGTGACCGACGGGGCGGCGGTGATCTTCCTCGCCTCGGAAAAGGGCGCGGCGGAGTATGCGGCCAAGCGGGGCATGTCGCTGGACGATCTGCCGCGTATCAAAGGCTGGGGCCATACCGGTGCGCCGATTTCGCTGAAGGCCAAGCTGGATGCCTCGGCGGGTGGCGGCTTCATGTTCCCGCACGTGAAGAAGGCGGGCGAGGATGCACGCCGCCGTGCTGGTTTGCAGGATGTTTGGGACGTGGACGTCGTCGAGACCCACGACTGCTTCACCACCACCGAATATATGGCCATCGAACATCTGGGCCTGACCGCTGCTGGCGAGGCATGGAAGGCGGTCGAGGATGGCACTATCGATTTTGACGGCACCTTGCCCTTCAACCCGTCCGGCGGGCTGATCGGCCTTGGTCACCCCGTGGGCGCGACCGGCGTGCGCATGGTGCTGGACGGGGCCAAACAGGTCACCGGTACGGCGGGAGACTATCAGGTCGAAGGCGCAAAGAACGTCCAGACCCTGAACATCGGCGGCTCGACCACCACCACAGTCAGCTTTGTGGTTGGACGTTAAGCGCGTCGCCTAAAACACTGAAAATCAAACAGTCTGCCGACGCGGTCCGCCCAATGAGACCGCGCGGCTTGGAGGAGTAGACATGTCGAATATCGACCGGCTGCTGGATATGATCGCAGCATGGGGACGGCAGGATTTGGATGCCGTCATGACCTTCATCCACGACGATATCGAGTGGAACAACTCGGGCGGTTTCCGCGCGCCGGTCAAGGGCAAGGCGGCTATGCGCGAGGCACTGGAGCAGATGGCCTCGACCATCGCCGAGAGCCGCTGGCGTCTGTTCGACTACATGGAGGACGGCGACAATCTCTGGATGGAAGGGGCCGACGAGTTCATCCTGACGGATGGCAAGCGCGTCGCCATTCCGTACATGGGCATGCTGGAATACCGCGACGGCGTCATCCATCGCTGGCGCGAATATTACAACGGCTATCTGCACACGACCCAGCACAAGACCGGCGTGGTTGCGCCGGAAGCCGAAGTCATGCTGGACCGTCCGGTCATCACGGGGCCGAAAGCATGAGCGCCGCTCCGCTGATGGGTCTGACCCGCGAACAGATCGCCGCTGCGCCGCTGCGCGATGCCTCGCTTCTGCCGGTCGATATCGAGGTGCGCCGCGAGACGGATGGCACGCTCTATTTGCAATCGCGCGTGCCACTGGCCCCCTATGATTTCAACCTGCCGCGCCGTTTTGCCGAAGGCGCGGCACGTCAGGGTGAAAAGGCCGCGATCGCGCGCCGTGCGCCGGGTGGTGGCGACTGGATCAAGGTGTCCTACGCCCAGCTGAAGCGTGACTGCGACGGCTTTACCCAGTGGCTGCTGGACCTCGATGTTCAGGGCACGGTGCTGTTGGTGTCGTCCAACTCCTCGCTGTTCTCGACTGTCACCTATGGCGGCTGGGCATCGGGCCGTCCGGTATGTCCAGCCAGTCCGATGATGGTTGCGCTAGGTGGTGATCTGGGCCGTCTGCGCCATGTGGTGAACAAGGCCAAGCCCGCCGTGATCGTGGCCGAAACCGCTGCCATCGCCGCCGCCTTTGCCAAGGTCGATACCGGCAATGCCATCATTGTCTGCGGCGAGGACGTCGAGGGCACCACGCCGTTTGCCTCTGTCATCGCGACCGAGCCTACCGACGCCGTGGCCGCCAGCATCAAGGGTCTGAAACCGGAAACTGTCTCGGCCTATATGCTGACGTCCGGCTCGACCGGCCTGCCCAAGCTGGTGGAACTGACCATCGGTGCGCTGGGGGCCAATACGGCCCAATGCCAGCAGACCGTCGGCAAGGCCGCGGGCTGGAGCGACGTGATGATGGATTGGCTGCCGTGGCACCATGCGGCGGGCGCGTTCGCCATGCGCACCACCCTGCTGGAAGGCGGCACCTTCTACATCGACGATGGCAAGCCCATGCCGGGCCTGTTTGACCAGTCGATCCGCAACCTGACCGAGGTCAGCGTCGGTTATTACAACAATGTGCCGCTGGGCTACGTCATGCTGGCCGATGCGCTGGAAGCGGACCCTGCGCTGCGCAAGACCTTCTTCGAGCGCGTGCGGATGATGCTGTTCGGTGGTGCGGGTCTGACGCAGGCGGTGTTCGACCGCCTGCAAGCCTGCGCCGTGTCCGAATGCGGCCATCGCGTCATGCTGACCAGTGGCTATGGCTCGACCGAAACCGGTTCGGCCATCACGGTTACCCACTATGAAACGGACAAGGTGGGCCTTGGCCTGCCTGTGCCGGGCTGCGTGCTGAAACTGGTTCCGGTCGGTGAACGCTACGAACTGCGCGCCGCTGGCCCCAGCCTGTCGAACGGCTATCTGGACGAGCCGGAAAAGACTGCAGAAGCCTTTGATGGAGAGGGCTTCTATCGTTCGGGTGACCTGTGCGTCTTCCACGATCCGGAACGCCCTGAACTGGGTCTGGCCTTTGCGGGTCGCGCTGCCGAAGAGTTCAAGCTGCTGAACGGCAACTGGGTCTATGGTGGCCACCTGCGCGAGCAGATCCTGAAACATCTCGACCCGCTGGCGCTGGATCTGGTGCTGTGTGACGAGAACCGTCCGTATCTGACGGCGATTATCTGGACCAAGGCAGAAAACGCAGACGCCGAGATCGCGGAGCGTCTGAAGGCGTTCAACGCGGGCCAGTCGGGCGGCAACCGCATCCGCCGCATCCTGTTCCCGACCACGCCGCCGAACCCGAACGCCCACGAGCTGTCGGACAAGGGCACGGTCAACCGCCGCGCCGTTCTGGATAACCGCAAGGATCTGGTTGAGCGCCTGTTCGCGGATCAGCCAGACGAGGGTGTCATCGTTCTGGAGGCTGCGAAATGAGCCATCATCCCGAAATCCAGGCCCTGTTGGACAAACAGGCCATCACCGAAGTCATCCATCAGTATCTGCGCGGTGCGGACCGCGCAGACGCCGAACTGATCGGCCAGTGCTATCACCCCGATGCATGGGAAGATCACGGCGGCATCTATGACGGTCCGGCCGATGCCTATGTGGCGGTCATGGCCAAGATGCTTCCGCGTTCGGGCGTGATGAACCACTTGGCCACCAACATCCTGATCGAACTGGATGGCGATAAGGCCAAGGTCGAGCACTACATCTTCGCCTTTGCCCGCATGAAAAAGAAGGACGGCGAAGAGCTGGATACCTTCACTCTGGCCCGCGCCATCGACCGTTTCGAAAAGCGTGACGGTAGCTGGAAGATCGCCCGTCGCACGCTCGTCTGGGAATGGAACCACGACAGCGCCACGGCCGAGAACTGGGGCGCGGGCATGATCACGCCTGACCCAAGCAAGCTGGTGCGTGCCGCCAAGAAGCCGCACGACGCCCTCTATGCGGAGATGAAGTGATGGATATCGCAGGTAGCGTCGCCATCGTGACCGGTGCCAACCGCGGTATCGGCGAAGCCTTTGTCCGTGCCTTGATCGGTCAGGGCGTAGCCAAGGTCTATGCCGGTGCGCGCAATGCCGCCTCGGCCCAGCATCTGGTTGAAGAGTTTGGCGACAGGGTCGTCGCTATCGATCTGGACGTGACCAAGGAAGAGCAGGTCGCCGCTGCCGCCGCGCGCTGCACCGACGTGTCCATTGTCATCAACAATGCCGGTGCCTTCCTCAATCAGCGTCTGATCGGGGCCGACACCATGGCCGCCGCGCGCGAGGAGATGGAGGTCAACTATTTTGGCGTCCTGTCCATGTCGCGAGCCTTTGCGCCGGTGCTGAAACAAAATGGCGGCGGTGCCATCGTGAACGTGCTGTCGGCCGGTGGTCTGTGCGCCATGCCGGTGATGGGCGGCTATAGCCCGTCCAAGTTCGCAGCCAAGGCGGCGACGACCTGCATCCGTGCCGAACTGGCCCCGCAGGGCACCAGCGTCACGGCCCTGTTTGTTGGCTCGGTCGATACCCGCATGGCCTCGCACGTCGAGGGCAAGAAGGAACGGCCGGAAGACATCGCCCGCGTCGGCTTGTCGGCCATCAAGCGCAAGCTGGACGAGGCCGACACCGACCGGATGGTGCTTGAGGTCCGCGCCGCGCTGGCCCGCGACCCGAAAGGCCACGAGCGGGCGCTAGCCCGCATGCTGTTCGCCGACAGTCTCAAGACCGGCCAGTAAAACATAACGGGCCGCAAAAGGCCCATAAGGGGGAGAAGTGCAGATGGAACTTGCGACCATACTGCTGGTGAATGCGGGCGTTGCCGCCGTAGCATTCTTTATCGTCTGGCTGATTTCGGTGCGGATCAAGGACCCGACCCTGATCGACAGCTATTGGGGGCTGGGCATGCCTGTGCTTGCCCTGTCGACCTATCTGCAGATCGACGAGCCGTCGATGCGCCATTGGCTGTTGCTGGGCATCAGCGCCATCTGGGGTGTGCGTCTGTGGGGCTATATGATCCGTCGCTGGCGCGTGCAGGGTCCGGACCGCCGCTATGAGCGCCTTTATGAAAAGGCCAAGGAGAGCAAGGGCTGGAGCTTTGGCCTGTTCTGCGCGATCAGCGTTTGCGCCACCCAGATGCCGCTGCAGTTCCTCGTGTCGCTTCCGGTTCAACTGGGCCAGATCGACGCTGTTCCTGCCACTGTCGGTATCATCGGCTGGATCGGTGCCGCGATCGCCATCTTTGGCCTGATCTTCGAATGCATCGCCGACTGGCAGCTGAGCCAGTTCAAAAAGGATGCCTCGAACAAGGGCAAGGTCATGCAGGCGGGGCTGTGGCGCTATTCGCGTCACCCGAACTATTTCGGCGAGGCGCTGGTCTGGTGGGGTCTGTATATGATCGCCGCCGAGAGCTTTACCGGCCTGTTCGCCATTGTCGGTCCGGCCTTCCTGACCTGGACCCTGATGAAGTGGTCGGGCGCGCCGACGATGGAATACCGTATGCGCAAGACCAAGCCGGAATATGCCGACTATATCGCGCGTACCTCGGGCTTCATCCCGATGCCGCCAAAGAAGATCTGATCTTCCGGTCAACAGATAAGAAGAAGGGCGCGGGATCATCTCCCCGCGCCCTTTTTGTTTTGTGGCTGTTTCTAGCGACCCTGCCATGCCCCGGATGGGTAGAAGGCAAAGAAGCCTGCCGGAGCCGCCACGACATCTTGGACGCCGCGCAGGGCACCGGAGACCGTGGCATCGGTCAGCGCGCGGGACTGGGGCTTGGTGGGATCGCCTTCGTCGATGGAGAAGGTCATCGTCATGTTCGGGCGGCCCTTGATGTCCACGACCCAGTGACCGTTCGTATCCTTGCCATGCAGTTTGGGATCGGACGTCCAGATGATCGATAGGGTGAAGCTGACGTCTTGCGAATAGCGGGCGGACCAGCGCCATTCGGTGGCGGCCACGGTGCCCTGTTTGATGGTGCCAGCGCCGATTTCCATATCCTGTGGGGCCAGCGTCAGGGCGTGTTCGGGCGTGATCTCGATCAGATCGACATTCAGCGCCTTGCCGACAAAGTGCAGGATTTCGCTGAACAGCGAGGTGTACATGGCCGCCAAGGGGCCTTTGGTGATGTCATTGACAGCCGGGTCGGCGCCAAAGCCCATCAGGCCGAACACAAACTCCTTGGACACCATCTCCGAGGCATCGACGGTTTCACTGACGGTGATGCTGTCCAGTTTTGAGCTGAATCCGGTGGCGGCGAGCACGACACGCTCGATAAAGCCGCCGGGGTTCACGCCCAGACCCGCCAGCGTCGAGTTCCCCTTTTCGCAGGCCGCCTTCAGCGGGGCCCAGTAGGCTTCGTCATGCGCCAGAGGATAGTGGAAGCCCGCCGTGGAGATGACGTTCTTGCCGCTTTCCAGCAGGCGGATGACATCGGCATTCATCTTGTCATAGGGCAGGGTGATACGCGGCGTGTGGATCACCACATGGGCATCGAGCGCCAGAATCTCTTCGATATTGTTGGTGGCAAGAACGCCCGTATCGGGCCGCTTGGCGAGTTGGCCTGCATCGACGCCGTTCTTCTTGTCCGAATAGACATAGACCCCGACAAGCTCCAGGGCTGGGTCATCGATGATCCGGCGCAAGGCGGTGCGCCCCATCGATCCCGTTGCCCATTGTACGACCTTGATCACTCACAACTCCCCGACTTTTGCATTTTGGTCTTTTCAGACCGTAGTTAGTCTCTTTATGAAAGTAATACATAAGGGAGGGAAGCGCGATGATCGTGACAAGTGCCGAAAGGCTCGCAGATTTTCGCAAACGCGGTTGGTGGGGCGATCTGACGGTCGACGACCTGCTGCAACGAAATCGCAAGGACGTGCCCGAACGGACGGCTCTGGTTGATCCGTCCAACCGCGCGGCGCTGGATGGCGTCGAGCCGCGCCGCCTCACGTGGGCGCAAGTGGGGCAGGAGGTTGACCGCATCGCTGCGGCGCTGCTGGGGCAGGGGCTCAAAAAGGGCGATGTCCTCAGCTATCAACTGCCCAATGTGGTCGATACCGTGCTGCTGGCTTTGGCCTGCTCGCGTATCGGCCTGATCATCAGCCCTGTGCCCACCATGTATCGCGAGCACGAGTTTTCGTGGGTGCAGCAAAAGGTGAAGCCGCGGGCCATCGTCACCGTGCGCGAACTGGCCGGATTCAACCACGCCAAGATGATGAGCGAGCTTGCAGCTGGCCACGACACCAAGGTTCTGGTGTTGGGCGATGCCGAAGGCGAACAGATCGATTTCCGTACGGCCATTGCGGCAGCCGATCCGGCAGTAGCTGAGGCCGCGGCAAAGGCCGATCCGGCCAAGCCCGAAGAGGTCTTCACCATCTTCTGGACCTCGGGTACCGAAAGCCGCCCCAAGGGCGTGCCGCGTGACCACAATCTGTGGATCGTCAACGCCAAGATGGTCACGGAAGCGGCCGAAATCAGCGAAGGCGAGGTGCTGCTGAACCCGTTCCCGCTGGTCAACATCGGCTCGTTCGGTCTGGTGATGCCGTGGCTGTGGCAGAAGGGGACGCTGGTCCTGCACCACCCGTTCGATCTGGGCATCTATCTGAAGCAGATCGAGCAGGAGAAGGTGAACTATACCATCGCCGCTCCGGCCATTCTGAATGCCATCCTTAAGACACCCGCCATGGTCGAGAATATCGACCTGTCCAGCCTTCGGGCGATCGGTTCGGGGTCGGCACCGCTGGCCCCGTGGATGATCGAGGGCTGGGCGCAGAAGTGGGGCATCGAGGTGTGCAACATCTTCGGCTCTAACGAGGGGGCCTCCCTGTTCAGTGGCCCTATGCATGTGCCGGATCACACCGAACGCGCCCGCTATTTCCCGCGTATGGGGGCAGAAGGTATAGAATGGTCGGGCGATACGGCGTCCATGATCAAGACGCGTCTGGTCGATCCGGCAACTGAGCAGGTCATCACCGAACCCGGCGTTCCGGGTGAACTGCGCTTCTGGGGCGCTGCCACCTTCGAGGGTTATTTCGATGCGCCGGAACTGACCGCCAATGCCTTTGACGCCGAGGGCTACTATCGAACCGGCGACCTGTTCGAGATCGCAGGCGAGGGGCACCTATCGCGCTATTACCGCTTTGTCGGTCGCTGCAAGGACATCATCGTGCGCGGGGGTGTGAACATCTCTCCGGCGGAACTTGACGATTTGCTCTCGGGCCATCCGGCGCTGAAGGAAGCGGCCGTGTGCGGCATCCCCGATGATGTTCTGGGCGAGAAGGTCTGTGCAGCCATCGTTCCGGCAGGGGAAGAGGTGCCCGATGTCGCCTCGCTGGCCGAATGGCTGAAGGGGCAGGGGCTGGCCACGTTCAAACTGCCGCAAGCTGTGGTGCAGGTCGAAGCCCTGCCGCGCAACTCCATGAACAAGGTGGTTCGTACCGAACTGCGCGAACACGTACTGGGCCTGCTGAAGGCCTAAGGGGTAGATATTGAAAGGGGCGGCTTCCCCTCAGAAGCCGCCCCTTTCTCCCCCGAACCGGTGACCAGATTACGCGGCCACCACTCCGTTCTTGATATAGGCCCGATCGGCCCAGCAGGCGTGGGTGCCGCTGGAGATCTTGTGCGGCAGAGCAATGCGGCACACGGGGCCTTCTTCGAACTTCTTGCAGTCCACCAGAATGCATTCGGACGTGCCGGCATTCTCGTCGATGATGAAGCTGATCAGATAACCGTCGTCCTCGTCCTTGGCATTGATGCGCGGGACGAACGGGCTTTCGCTGGCATAGCGGCCATCGGGCAGGGTGATCTGCCAGCTTTCGCCGGTTTTCAGATCGTGCTTCACGAAGCCGTTGAACAGGAACCAGCCCGGCTTGGTCGTCGTCGAATAGCAGTAGCGGTTCTTGCGACCGGCATAGCGGTTGTTGATGACGCCGAACTCCAGCACGCGGTCATCAAGATGGCCCTCGGTGGTTTCGCCGGTCTTCAGGTTAAAGCGCCAGCGGTGCAGCTTGGACTTGAAGCTGTGCTCGTCCAGATAGGCCATCATGCGGTCCAGACCCTTGGGCTGACCGGCCAGCGGTTCGGGCATGGGGACTTCCTGGAAGTAGCCGTCCATGACGATCTCATCGCCTTCCTCATAGGCATTGAGGAAGTGCAGCACATAGGTCGGATCCGCCTCGAACCAGCGGATGTCCTTTTCGGTGCCATAGCGCGGGATAACCGCAAAGCGCGACGGCAGGTCATGCAGGCGGGCCGCGTGATAGCCCTTTTCCAGCAGGTCTCCGTCCCAGAACAGCGGGAAGTCGTTCAGGATCGAATAGTTCTCGCTGAACGTCATGTCGTGCGGCAGGCGCGGACCGGGCAGGGGCACAGGTGTGTAGTGGACCTGTTTGCCGTCCTTATCGATCACACCATAGTGCATGTAGGGCGCGTATTTCGAATAGTTGAAGAACAGCATCTCGCCGGTGCGTTCATCGGTCTTGGTGTGGGCCGACACGCCGTCCAGCGGCACCCACGGGGCCACGCCGACCTGTTCCAGCGTCTCGGGGTCCAGCAGATAGGCCTCGCCGCACTGATAGAAGGTCGAGACAGCCTTACCGCCATGGATGACGACGTCGGTGGAGGAGGAATCCTTCAGGCTGCCGTGCGCGCCAAAGCCGGGGCGTTTGGACGTGCCGGGGCCATCCTGAATGCCGCCCCACAGGGAGCCGCCCTCGATCTGTTCGGCGACGAAACCACGGGTGCGGACAAAGCGGTTGCGATAGTCCGCCTTGCCATTCTGGATGCTGATCTGGTGCAGCATGCCGTCGCCGTCAAACGGGTGATAGCGGCCCAGCGGCTGGTGCAGGGGGTTTTCGGTATTACGCAGATAGACCCCGTCGATATCGGTCGGGATCGTCCCCTCGATCACATCCAGATCAAGGGCGGTCACTTCCTCCCACTGGGGGGTCCACGGGCCGGTCATATACGGGTGGTTGGTCGGCCCCAGAGTGGTTTTTACTGGCTCAAGACGCTCGAGTTTCATCACAGCCCCATAAGGTTGATGGAACTGGCGTAACATCGTGCGTCTTTTTATGCAAGCGACCATTGCCGAGCGCGGTCACCCGACCCGCTACAGTCCTTGCAGGCTCTCGCGGGTCAGCTCTTCGCCGCAGTGTGAGCAGGTCAGAACTGGGGTGATGATATGACCGCACGTCTTGTGCCGGATATGTTCGGGCGGGCCTTCAGGGCCGCTCATCCAGCGGGCACCCCAGCGCACCAGTTCCAGCACCAGCGGGAACAGGTCGAGGCCCTTTTCCGTCAACCGGTACTCATAACGGGCAGGGCTTTCCTGATAGAGCTGCTGCTCCAGTATCCCCAGCGAGACGAGGCGGTTGAGGCGTTCTGACAGGATGTTGGTGGCCACGCCCAGATACTGCTGGAAGTCGCTGAAGCGGCGGTGGCCGTAAAACGCGGCGGCGATCACGTGCGAGATCCAGCGGTCGCCCAGAACCTCGACCGAGCGTTCGATCATGGCCGAGGTGCCGTTGTGGCCCTCTACGATAGAGCGTCGCTGGGCGCGAGCCTTGGGCGCGGGCTCCTTGCCATAGCCGGGCCCCGGTTCACCGACCGTTTCACGCGCGATCAGTTCCTGCCGGCAGTGGTTGCAGCGGCATTCGGGGATGAAGTCGTGACCGCACGAGTGTTTGATGTTGTGGGCGCGGACCTTGGGATCATAGTACCAGCGCTTTTCCCAGCGGATGATCATCATGCTGGGACCAAACAGGTCGCGGCCCATGTCGGTCAGCAGATACTCATAGCGAGGCGGGCGCTCGCAATACTGGCTGCGGACCAGCACGCCTGCGGTCTCCAGACGGCGCAGGCGGTCGGTCAGCAGACTGCGGGCAATGCCGATCCGTGACTGGAAATCCTCAAATCGGGTGGTGCCGACAAAGGCCTGACTGGAAATCATCAGTATCCAGCGGTCGCCCATCAGGTTCAGGGCACGGGCCGCTGAACTGGCATCGATCAGGCGGTGGGTGTCCTCGGCCTCTTTCGAGGTTTTGGCGGTCGAATCTACTGAGGTCATGGATCCCTTCAGGCGCTGCCCGTTGATGACCCTCATAGGGGCAACTGTCTAAGTCAAGAAAAGGCTGGGCGAGTCAAGAAAAGGGCGGGCCGTCTCCGACCCGCCCCGAAAGTTTCATGGGTAAGTTTCAGGGAGTTATTTAGTAACGCACGCCCAGACGGACACCGAAAGTACGTGGTGCGCCGAACAGCGAAACCTCGTCACCTGCGAACGGGATCACGCTAATGCGGTACAGTTCGTCGGTGATATTGCGGCCCCACAGGGTCAGGCTCCAGCGACCATCCTGCGAGGCGACACCGATACGTCCGTTAAGCTGGCCATAGCCGTCTTCGCGGTTGGTGTTTTCCGGCCCCCAGTACATCTGGTCCTGATAGGAGTAGTTGGCCGAGGCGATGAAGCTGAGCTTGTCGTTGATCGGATAATCGACGTCGGCCGCCACAGTGTACTGGTATTCCGGCGTGCGCTGGATGCGGTGGCCGTCATAGCTGATGCCGCGCAGCGGGTCGGTGTATTCCTGATATTCCGCGTCGATCAGCGAACCGGAGGCCGACAGGGTCAACCACGGGGTAACGCGGCCCTTCACTTCGAACTCGGCCCCCTGAATCAAGGCGTCGGCGGCGTTGGCCACGATCAGGGTCATCGACACGTCGTCCAGCAGTTCGACCTGCAGGTCTTCGAAGTCGGTGCGGAACAGGGCCAGATTGGTGCGCAGGCGACCGTTCAGCCAGTCAGCCTTCAGGCCCAGTTCCCAGCTGGTTGCGGTTTCCGGATCATAGGCTTTGTTTGCCGCAGCGGCATCGGGAGCGGCCCCTTGCCAGCCGCCGCCCTTATAGCCGGTGGAATAGGCACCATAGACGAGGATGTCGTCATTGGGTTTCCACTCCAGCGCCACGCGCGGGGTGAACTCGGACCAGTCTTGCGACGGAGTGATGTGATACTCTTCCAGCAGTGGAGCTGGAGAATACAGGTCGCCGTCCGGACCGAGGCTCAGGATCTCGGCGCGGCTGTCCAGCGACTTGTCGTCGGTGGTGTAGCGGCCGCCGACGGCCAGCGTCAGGTTCGGCATGATGTCGTATTCGATCTCGCCGAACACGCCGTAGCTGGTGGTTTCCGAAGAAGCGATATAGCGGTTGTCGCCATCCAGCGTATCGCGGGTGCTGCCCGGCCCGCCCGGAAGGAAGGAGTTGGCCGTGTTGCGCGACTGACGCTTCACATCTTCCTTCAGATAATAGACGCCGGTGGACCAGCGGAAGCGCTGTTCCGGATCGGATTGCAGGCGTAGTTCCTGCGTCAGGCCGGTGTAGTCTTCGTACTGGGTCAGGGTGGAGTCAGTGATCGACGGCGGAGAGCCGACGCCGGCTTGGGTCCAGCGGATATTGCCTTCACCGTTCCGCAGACCGGCCAGATAAATCAGGCTGAGATTGCCGATGTCCCATTCAAAACGAGCCGTCAGACCCGAGGTCTCGCGGTTGGCGTACTGCTCATACGGCGAATAATTGGTGCGCGGATCGTCCGAGATGTTCGGCGTGATGAAACCGAAGCCCGGTGCATTCGGATCATCCACCGCGTGGCGGGCCGAGCCGCCCGAATCCGACTTGCTGGCATCTGCCGTCAGGGTCAGCCGCATAGTGTCGCTGATGTCCCACAGCAGGGTGCCGCGAATGGCGGTGGACTCAAGGTCCTCCATCTCTTCGTCGCGCACCACGTTATGGGCATAGCCGTCGTGTTGCTCGTGATTGATGGCGATACGCGCCGATACCTTGTCGCTGATCGGGCCAGAGACAAAACCTTCGGCCAGAAGGCTGGAGTAGTTGCCGATGGCCAGAGAGGCACCGGCGTCAAACTCTTGCGTGGGCTTGGCGGTGATCATGTTGATCGCGCCGCCGACGACGTTCTTGCCGAAGATGGTGCCTTGCGGGCCGCGCAGGACCTCGATGCGTTCCAGATCGAAGATCGGCGGTGTAGCGGCACCGCGACGGCCGATGTAGATTTCGTCAAGGAAGGTGCCGATGGACGGATCGGCAGTGGCGCTGTTCAAGCGGACCGAGCCGACGCCACGGATAAACATTTCCGACTCAAGAGCATTCTGGGTCTGGAAGGTGAAGCTGGGCACCTGAGAGGCGACTTGCGAGATGTCGGTAATCAGCTGGGTGCGCAGTTCCTCGGCACCCATGGCCGACACGGCCAGCGGCACGTCCTGCATGGCTTCCTGACGGCGGCGGGCCGTCACGGTCACTTCTTCGATGGCGTAGGACTGCTCATTGGTCGGCACTTCCTGCGCCGAGGCCACGGCGGGCAGGCCGGCAGCGATTGCGATCGAGGCCACGCCGAGGCGCAGCCGCGTGGAAAGCGGCTTGTTCATTATGTGTCTCCTCCCTAAGCCAACTGGTGTTGGTCTTTTTATGCAAGCTATATGGAAGAAGGCACTTGTCAATCGACTTGTATAGAGATGAAATCAAGTCAGCGAGTTTTCGGAAATGATTACAACCCCGATTTCATCGCTTTCATAACCAGATGAATGATTTAGGGGAGGAGTACCACTTATGAGTGATAAGGACCAAAAGAGCCTGGCGGTGGCCCGCGAGATGGTTCAGGCCTGGAATGACCAGAACTGGGACAAGGTCGGCGAGCTGTTTGCGCCGGACGGTGTGCTGCACTCCATGATGCTGGATCCGATTGAGGGGCGTGAGGCTGTGGCCTCGCGAATCAAGGCTTTGGGCGCAGGTGTGTCTTGGATCGAGCTAGAGATCGAGCATATGGGCGTGATTGACGGTCGCGTCTACATGGAGCGCATGGACCGCTTTGTTTACAACGACCATCGCGGCAATGTGCCGGTCATGGGTGTGCTGGTCATCAATGACGATGGTCTGGTTCAGCTGTGGCGCGATTACTATGACCGCGCCCAGCTTCTTCGTGAAATGGGCGTAGACGACTTTACGCACTAAAACGATTACTGGAGCGGGTTTAGACCCGCTCCAGTACCATGGCGGCCCCGACGCCGACACCGCCTGTGGTGACAACCAGACCATGCTCGGCGTCTTTCACCTTCATGGCGTCCAACAGGGTGGTGAGCAGAATGGCACCGGATGCGCCCATGGGATGACCCATGCCGAGGTGGCCGCCCAGCACATTGACCTTGTCCCAGTCAGGCTGACGCGACTGGGCAAACATGACGGGCACGGCGGCAAACGATTCCATAAACTCGATGGCCCCCATATCCGACAGGCCAAGGCCCGCGCGAGCCAGCGCTGTGTCCATGGCCTGCAGGCCCGCAGTTAGCTGCAATACAGGGTCGCCTGACACATCGGCAAAGCTGCGGATGCGCGCGACCGGTTTCAGGCCATGGGCCTCTCCCGCCTCACGTGACCCGATCAAGGCCAGTCCGGCTCCGTCTGAAATGGGCGGGCAGTGGGCAATAGAGTGGATGTGTTCCACCGGTGCCAGATCGGGGTGGTGCTCGGCAGCAATGGCGTCAAAGCCGGCTTCGCCCATCTGGGCAAACACTGGCGGCATGATGGCCAGTTTGGACCCGTCGCCGAAATCCCGGATATTTTCATCGTGGGCGAGGGCCACGCTGCCATCGCCCGCCATCACCGGAATGACCCGATCGGCATAATGGCCCGCGGCCCAGGCTGCGGCTGCGCGGCGATGCGAGAGGAGGGTGATGTCGTCCAGAGCCTGACGCGAAATGCCGTGACGTGCCGCCAGCCAGTCGGCGGCCACCCCGACGGGCGTCCAGCCCATCCGGCGGGCCAGTGCCTGATCTTCGTAATAAGGGGCCTTGTCCTCAAGAAAGGGAATGCGGGACATCGATTCAACGCCGCCGCCAAGCGCCAGTCGCGCTTCGCCCGTGATGACGCGACGCGCGCCTTCGATAACGGCGCTCAGGCCGGAGACGCAGAAATTGTTCAGTGTGGCAGCCGCCATCGTGTCGGGCAGGCCCGCTTGAACACGTGTCGCCAGAGCCAAATGTCCGCCTTGATCTCCGACCTGTGTGACGGCACCCAAAGCCAGAGTTTCGGCGGCAACGACGGCATCGCCGTTGCGGGCTTTGAGCGCATCGACCAGCGTGATTACTAATTGAGCTGGGGCGATATCGTTCAGGCCTCCGCCCGGGCGACCCTTGCCGCGCGGCGTGCGTACGGCATCGAAAATAAATACCTCTGACATCATCCCCTCAATGTCCTGATTTCACCGTAAGTCTTATTGAGCAAGCTATCGAGTTTGATGGGGAGTGCAAGCGTCGAGAGGCGGTTCCGATAGCCAGCTCAAGGTCGCCGTATCGCTGTTCGATAAATAGATTAGCAAATCAATGTTCGGCGAACATAAGACTAAACGTTACAGCAATGACACAATACAAGGCAAAATCTCGCTGATTTTCCGAGTTAGGCAAAAATGTGCCTTTCAGCTTAGCGGCAAGCCCTTTAAGGCCGAATCTGTTCCAGTGTTCGCTGGTCCGTGGTGTGTGACCCTTGGGTGGTGAAAAATTCCAACACAACCGCAGGGGGAGTGCGATTTTTAGGAGGGGATCTCTTGAAGAAGGGATTTATGCGCGAAGCTTTGCTGGCTTCGACGATCATCGGGGGCGTGGCTCTGACGGGCCTGGCAGTGACCCCGGCAGTTGCTCAAACGGCTGAACAAGAAACCACCGAAGTCCAGTCCATCGTCGTGACCGGCTCGCGTATTCGCCAGCCGGGCTATGAGGCTTCGAGCCCGATTTCGTCGGTGGGGGCCGAAGAAATCTCGTTCAAGCAACCGGCTGCTGTTGAAGAGCTGGTCAAAGAACTGCCGGCATCGGTTCCGGCCGTCGGCACCGGCACCAACAACGGTTCGGGCGGCGGTGCAACCGTCAACCTGCGTGGTCTGGGTTCCAACCGTACGCTGGTTCTGATCAACGGCCGTCGCGTGGTGCCGTTCAACATGTCGGGTGTTGTCGACACCAACGTGATCCCGGTCGCCCTGGTTGACCGTATCGACGTGGTTTCGGGCGGTGCCTCGGCTGTGTACGGCGCTGACGCCGTGGCTGGTGTTGTGAACTTTGTTCTGAAGAACAATTTCGAAGGCATCGAACTGGCCACTTCGTACGGCCTGTCGGAAGAGAACGACGCCATCCGTCGCAAGGTCGACCTGACCCTGGGTGGCAACTTCGCTGAAGATCGCGGTAACGCCGTGGTCAGCTTCGGCTACACCAAGACCGATCCGCTGTATCAGGCCGACCGTCCGTGGGGCCTGGTGGCTCGCGACTCGAAGACCGGCAATCCGCTGGGTTCGGGCACCTCGGTTCCGGGCCGCTTCGGCACCAACCCGGTTGCAGGCGGTATCGCTCTGCCGCGGAACGCCGAGCTGAATCCGGCCACCGGCGCGCTGATCGGTGCTGATGACCCCGCCTACAACTCGGCTGGTTACAACTACAACCCGTTCAACTTCTACCAAACGCCTCTGAAGCGTTACCAGGTGAACGCTCTGGGTTCGTACCGCATCAATTCGGCGGCTGAAGTCTATTCGCAGGTGATGTTCGTCAACAGCGAGGTCCGTACGGCTCTGGCACCGTCGGGCACCTTCGCCAACACCTACGATGTGCCGATCGGCAATCCGTTCATTCCCGATGCCATGCGTCAGCAACTGTGCGACGCCCGCGGCATCAGCGCTGCGACCTGCGTTCCGGGCGCTGCTGGCAACACCATCGTTCCGCTGATGGTCAACCGCCGCTTCTCGGAGTGGGGTGATCGTCAATCGAGCTTCGAAAACAACACCTTCCAGATCACTGCTGGTGTCCGTGGCGACATCAACGAAAACTGGAACTACGACGTCTACGCCTCGCACGGCGAGACCGAGATGCTGTCGAACCGCATCAGCTGGGGTTCGCTGTCGAAGCTGCGCAACGCGCTGAACACTGTTTCGGCGACCGAGTGTCTGGCTCCGGGTGCTACCACGGCGATCGCCGGATGCGTGCCGATGAACGTGTTCGGTCCGGAAGGCTCGATCTCGCAAGAAGCCCTGAACTACATCGACCTGTCGTCGATGGTTAAGACCACCGTCGTGCAAGACGTGGCCTCGGCCTCGGTGTCGGGTTCGCTGCCGGAACAGTTCGCCAGCCCGTGGGCTGACCGTCCGATCGCTGCAGCGTTCGGTGTGGAATGGCGTCGTTCGTCGGCAGGCGTGAGCTCGGATGCTCCGGCTCAGCTCAACGGCGAAGTTCTGGGCACCGGTGCCCCGAGCCCGGACTCATTCGGCGAGTTCGAAATGCGTGAAGCCTTCGGTGAGCTGTCGGTGCCCGTCATCGCCAACATGCCGTTCGCCCACAGCGTGAACCTGGAACTGGGTTACCGCTACACCGAGTTCGAGGCCGGTGGCACCAAGAACGACTACGGCAGCTACAAGTTCGGTGGTGACTGGTCGCCGATCGAAGACCTGCGTATCCGTGCCATGTACCAACGCGCGACCCGTTCGCCGAACATCAGCGAACTGTTCAGCCCGGAAGTGACCGGTCTGGGCAACGCCGCTATCGATCCTTGCCAAGGCAACCTGATCAACGCTGCTGAGGCCAACACGGCTGGCACGCTGTCGAACCTGTGCCGCCTGACCGGCGTCATGCCGGGTGCGATCGGCTACGTCGCAGAGCCGAACTCCGGCCAGGTCAACACCCTGACCGGCGGTAATCTGGCCCTCGGCCCAGAAGAAGCCGACACGATCACCGTGGGTGCCGTGTGGCAGCCGGCTTTCGTTCCGAGCCTGCGTCTGAGCCTGGACTACTACGACATCAAGCTGGACAAGACGATCAGCCGCAACTCGATCGCGGACGTGATTGAAGGCTGCTACAGCGCCGATCTGAACCCGGGTCTGACCTTCAACGAGTTCTGCTCGCAGATCTTCCGTAACACGGCCAATGGCTCGCTGAACGGTGTTGAAGCCAAGGGCATCGCTCGTCCGTCGGCCAACCTCGGTCAAGAGCGCGTGTCGGGCTTCGACGTTGCCGCAAACTATCGCGTCAACCTGGACGACTACGGCTTCGAAAACGCTGGCCGTATCGACCTGAGCATGAACGGTAACTACGTTACCCGTAATGACTCGCAGCCGACCCCGAACGCTCTGAACCGCGACTGCGTGGGCTACTATTCGACCTCGTGCGGCGAACCCCGCATGAAGTATCGTCTGAACTCGCGCGCGACGTGGTCGAAGGACGACTACACCGTCTCGCTGGCCTGGCGTCACCTGGCTGACGTCGAAGTCGAGCCGATTTCGGGCACCTGGTACGCCCCGTACGCCAAGATCGGTTCGTACAACTACTTCGACCTGAGCGGCCGTTGGAACATCACCGACACCGTCCAAGTCACGGCAACCGTCGCCAACCTGTTCGACGAAGCGCCGCCGGAAGTGGGTTCGAGCATCGGTTCGACCTCGACCAACAACGGTAACACCTTCCCGCAAACCTACGATGTGGTGGGCCGTTACTATACCTTCGGTCTGCGCCTGCGCTTCTAATCGCAGTCTAGACTGAACGAAGAGGGGCGGAGGGCCATGGCCTTCCGCCCTTTTTTGTGGTCGATGCGCGAATTCCTCTAGTCAGTCCTGTTGAGCAAGTTACAGTGCAGGCGCTGTTCGAGGTGCCATATGCACCGCCAAGAGTGCGTTGCTCGAACCGCGCTTGAGGGGAGAGTGAGTATGAGCCAACAGGCCGAGGCCGCACCGAAAAAGGTCGGCGTATATCCCTATGTGGTCGTTCTGATCCTGGGGCTGGTTTACACCTTCAACTATCTGGACCGGCAGATTCTCGCCATTCTGGCCGAACCCATCAAGGCCGAGCTGAACTTGACCGACACCCAGATCGGCATGGTGTCGGGCCTGATGTTTGCGCTGTTCTATACGGTGTTCGGTATCCCCATCGCTTGGCTGGCTGACCGTAGCCACCGCGTCGGCATTGTGGCCGCGGCCTGTATGATGTGGAGCGTATTCTGCGGCCTATGCGGTCTGGCCCAGAACTATGTGCATCTGGTGCTGGCGCGGATCGGTGTCGGCATCGGCGAGGCCGGTGGCGCATCGCCGTCCATGTCTGTGATCTCTGACTATTTCCCGCCGCACAAGCGGGGCGGGGCCATTGGCCTGTTCTCGCTGGGCGTACCGCTGGGGGCGACGATTGGCGTAGCCTTCGGGGCGTGGGTGGCGGCCCACTATGGCTGGCGCCAGGCCTTTGTGGCCGTGGCCATCCCGGGTGTGGTGCTGAGCCTGTTGCTGCTGTTTATCGTGCGTGAGCCGAAGCGCGGTCGCTACGATCCGCCCGCCGAGGCGCAGGCCAAGCCCGCCTCTATCGCTGAATGCATCCGCACCTATGTGCGCACTCCAACCCTGTCGCTGCTGCTGCTGGCTGCGGGCACATACAGCTTTGTTTTCAACGCCTTTGCGGCGTGGGCTCCGGCACTCCTTCTGCGGGCCAAAGGCGCGAGCATGGCCGACATCAGCATGTGGTACAGCTTGGTGTTCGGCCTGGCCATGGCTGTGGGCATGTTCGGTAGCGGCTTTCTGGCCGACCGCTTTGCCCAGAAGAAACCCAGCGCCTATGCCATCCTTCCCGCGTGGGCCTTGGCCATCGGCGTGCCTTTCTTCATCGCAGGCGTGATGGCTCCATCGTGGCCTGTAGCACTGGGCCTTCTGGCGATCCCCATGGCCATGAACATGATGTTCGTCGCTCCCGGCTTTGCCATCTGTCAGAACGTGGCACCGGCCAATCAGCGCGCGACTATTTCGTCCATTCTGATGCTGGTGAATAATCTGGTCGGCATGGGTCTGGGCCCGTTGTTCGTCGGTGCGCTGAGCCAGTATTTCAGCAATGACATGGACAGCGGTGCGGCGCTGACCAAGGCCATGCTGTTCGTCGCGCCCTTTTATATTCCGGCCATCGGGGCGCTCATCCTCGTGGCGCGGGCGTTGGACAAGAGGCACAAGGCCTCTATGGCCTGAGGCTTGCTCTTGCATAGGTTTGTCCCGAAGCTGCGCGCGGGAGTAGGGCGCGGCGGATTCGCTGCGCCAGCGTAGAGGGACGAACCTATGAGCGATGCCGCGCCGACGCCGGTCAAGGCCGGATGGATCCGCCGATACTGGCTGGACGTACCCTTGTGGCGTCGCATTCTTATCGGCTTGGTGCTCGGCATTATCGTCGGTCTGTTGCTCAAGGAACGGGCCGCCGATCTGAAATGGATCGGCGACATATTCGTTCGTCTCATCCGTATGCTGGTGGTGCCGCTGATCTTTGTGACCGTGGCAGGGGGCGTAGCCTCCATGGGCGATCCGGCCAGACTGGGACGGATCGGCGGGCGCACCATGATCCTCTATTTCAGCTTGATGGTTGTAGGCTCTGCGGTGGGGCTGAGCGTCGGCAGTCTGATCCGGCCCGGCGATGGCGTGGATCTTAGCGGCGTGGTGCCCCAGACCATGGGCGAAGCCAAACCGCTGGGGCAGGCGCTGATGGAGATCATCCCGCTCAATCCCATTGCGGCATTGGCGGCGGGCGAAACCCTGTCAGTCATCTTCTTTGCCGTTCTGGTGGGCATGGGTCTGCTGTTCGTGGGCGAGGAAGGCAAGCCGCTAAAAGCGGTCATCCAGTCGGCATCCTCGGTCATGCTGAAACTGGTCTACTTCGTCATGGAGGTGGCTCCGTTCGGCGTGTTCGCCCTGATTGCGTGGGTCGTGGGCACCAGCGGACCGGCAGCATTCATCAACATCTTTAAACTGGCCATCTGTGTGGTGATTGGCTGCGCCATTCAGACGCTGCTCATCCATGGCGGGCTGATAAAGCTGCTGGCGCGCCTGCCGGTGCGGCCATTCTTTCGCGACATCGGCGATGCGGTGATGGTGGCGCTGTCGACCTCTTCGTCGTCGGCGACACTGCCGGTGGCCATGCGGGTGGCACAGCGCAATCTGGGGGTCAGCCCCGCTGTGGCCTCGACCGTTCTGCCGCTGGGCGTGACGCTTAGCATGGATGGCACGGCGCTGTATGTCGGCCTGCTGGCGACGTTTTCGGCGCAGGTGTTCGGCGTGGACCTACAGTTGGTGGACTATCTGGCCATCATGGCGGTGACGACTCTGGTGGCGCTGGGCACGGCACCGGTGCCATCGGCCTCGCTGTTCCTGTTGGCGGCGGTGCTGTCGGTGATCGGGCTGGGGCCGGAGCAGACAGCCCTGATCGTCGGCTTTATCCTGCCGTTCGACCGTCCTTTGGACATGCTGCGCACTGTGCCAAACTGTACGTCGGACCTGTCTGTCTGTGTGGTCGTCGCCCAATGGGAAGGCGATCTGGACATGGACAGCTATCTGGCAGCGCCGGTGGAGTGACGAGATGAAGCCTTGGCTTTGGGGGGTAGCTGTCGCGGCCTTGGTCGTCGGTGGATGCGCAGGACGGGCGGGCGGCGCGTGGGATTTCGTGCGCGGCCATATCGCGGCCAAGTCGACGGTGCTGGAAAACTGGACACCCAGTGATGACGCCGTCGCGCGCGGAGCCATGCAGTTTGCCTTTGGCGACTATGGCGGCCTGAACTCCGATGCCATGGAGACGGTGGCCCTGCCTTGGCGGCTGACGGCGGCGGCGCTGGTGCTGCACCTGTCGCCAGAGAATGTGTCTCGGGACGCGTTACGCCGTATCATGCAGGATTACGGCTTCTTCTATCCGGAAAGCATCGAGAACTGGCCTGCCAGTGCGGGGCCTGCGCCACGGCCCGAGGCGGCTATGGGCTTGGTTCTGGGCACCGGTACACGCTCCATCCCGCAGATCGAGGTGCAGATCGCCAGCACGGGTTGTGCCGCCTGCCATTCCGGCCCGACCTATGACGCGCAGGGTTTGCCGCAACCCACCAAAATCTGGCTGGGCGCGCCTAATCCGTCGCTGGATCTGGAGCGCTATACGCAGGACATCTATGCCGCCTTGGTGAAGGCATCGGGCGATGTGGATGGATTGATGGTGGCCACGCGCGCTCTCTATCCGCAGATGTCGGTGCGCGAGGAAAAGACCCTGCGCGATTTCGTCTGGCCGCGCGTCGAGGATCGGCTGCAAGCGATCGCCAGCACCGGCAACGGCCCTCTGCCGTTCCCTAATGGCCATGCGGGCGTGACCAATGGCGTTGCGGCCCTGAAGATGCAGCACGGTCAGCTGGTGGGGGATTCCGCCGCCTATGATCGCGAGCGGGGCTTTACCTCCATACCGCATCTGGCCGACCGGACGTTCCGGTCCATGCTGATGTGGGATGGCGGCTATGCGCCCGCCGGGGCGCCTGCGCGCGAGCGGGTCATTACGGCAGACGACATCACGCCCGACCATGTGGCCGATATCGCCAGCATCGCGGCCTATTTCGCCGTGCCGACCATGGGTGTTTCCAGCCCCACCGCCGTGCGCGCCATTCCTCAGGTGAAGGAGGCGTTCGGCTTTGTGGGCAGTGTGCGCCCGCAGCCCTTCCCGGGGCAGATCGACCTGACGCGGGCCGAGCGGGGGGCGCGCCGGTTTGAGCAGACCTGCTCTACCTGCCACGGCAACTATCAGGAAACGCCGCAGGGGCCGCGTCTGGTACGCTTCCCCAATGTGCTCAAGAGCGTCGGCACCGATCCGGTGCGGGCCGAAATGCTGGATCAGGCCTTGGTCGATGCGGTGAACCGTAGCGCCATACGCCCCTACATCCGCGCCGAAAGTACAGGACGGTACGCGCCTCCACCATTGACCGGAATCTGGCAAAGCGCGCCCTATCTGCACAATGGTTCGGTGCCGTCTCTGGCGGCCCTGCTGGGGCTGGAGGAGCGGCCAGTGACCTTCCGCGTCGGGGGGCACGCCATGGATTTGGACAAGGTGGGGGTGGCCTATCCGGCGGGCTATCAGCCCTATAGCCGCCGATCACAGGTCGACACCCGCCAGCGTGGCATGGGCAATGGTGGCCACACCCGCATGTTCGAGGCGCTAAGCCTCGAAGATCGACGCGACCTGCTGGAATATCTGAAGCGCCTCTAAGGCAGGATCAGCTCATTCACGGGCAAGCGTGCAGGCGGTGGCAGGCGCTGTGCGTCGACCATACCCACGCGTAAAACGGTCACGACGCGCTGGTCCGGCGACAGTTGCAGCCGCTTGGCCATTTCGGCTGCGGCCTCGGCATCATCGCCCAATATGGTCAGCACGCCAGCGCTCAATCCCAAGGCCGTCAACTCCAGCCACATTCGATGCCAGTCCCGGCCCGTCTGGAACGGGTCTGCGTCTCTGTCTTGTACAAAGGCGATCAGAGCGGCAGCACTTTGTGTGGCGGCAGCTTCGGCGGTGAGCGGACCGGCCAGTTTTAACGCATCCAGTATCTCGAAAAGCGGCCAGCTCAACACGGCACCCGCAGCCAGCGCCATGGGCGTCGGCATATTCATGGCCTTGGCGTTCAGCCCGTCGCGGTGCCAGTCGGGGTGGCGAGAGGTGAGCCGCATCCATGAGGTCAGCTCCTCGCGATAGGCACGATTGCGGAAAGCGCGCATGGTGGCCCGATCGGTCAGGCGAGCAATGCGGGCGATGTCGGTATCGTCCGAGAGGATGCGAATATCCGGTCGTGACAGGGCTGGGATTGCGGCACGGGCCTGCGTTTTGGCGGTCTTGTCGAAATGGCCCCGATAGGTGCGCCGCTGTGTCAGATAGGGAGCCAGCGGATCGGGAGCCGTAGTCCGTGTCACCCCAAGGCGGGCCACCTCATCGGATTCTGGGACTGTGACAGACAGGCCAATGCCGCGTGCGCTGGCGGCAATGATCATCCCCTCGGCAGCCGCACCGTGGCTGGCTGCGGCATCGCGGCCTGTGGGATCGCCCACCGGCAGGCGGCGCGTGGGCGACTGAACAAGGGCGACGGTGTTGGCATCAACCATGCGCCAAAGCGTCGGCTGGATGTTGTGGACGTTGGGCGACAGGCTGGCCTCGGCGACCAATTCGCGGAACAGGTCGGGGGTCATGCGATGGCCCTTCTGAACAGGTGGGTGCGATGCAGACGCCGCGCGCCCAGCCGTTCCATCTGGCGCAGCGAGGCCTTGTTCACATCGGCAATCCACGTCACGCCACAGGTCCTGTAGCGGCCCTTCTTCAGCGCCCCGACCACGCGATGGAGCATGGCGGCGTTCACACCCTTGCCCTGATGTTCGGGCATGACCGAATAGAGGATGATGACCGCACGTTTGGGCGTGAACAGGCCGCGCAGCCACGACCAAACCATTCGCACGCCATAACGCGCGCCTGCGTGGCGAACGAATGGATTAAGGTCGGGAATACAGATGACTACGCCCGCAGGTTTGCCCTGATAGTGAAGAATGGCAGCCAGTGACGGGTCCATCACCCACATCATCTCGCCCGCCTGAAACTGGAACTCTTCGGCGGTCAGGGGCACGAACATCGGGTTCTGGTCAAACCCGCCGTTCAAGCATAGGCGACCTTCCTCCATCCGCAGCTTGAAGTCCTTGCGGGTGATGGGCGCAAAGCTCCAGTCGGGCGAGGCGAGGATCTCGCGCGCGCCTGTGTTCAGCAGGGCTTCGGGATCGACCGTCTGCGGCGTGAACTCCCACGTCGACATGGGAAACTCGGCGGCAAACCCCAGTCGTTCGAGATGGGCTGCCAGATAGGGCGGTTGCCACATCATGTCGGTGGTGGGGGCGTTGTCGAACCCTTCGGTCACCATGCCAACCATCTGCATGGCCGTCAGGTTGAAGGGGCCGACGACCACGGTGTCGCCGTGGCGCTTGGCGAAATCCTCGATGGCGGTGAACAGCAGATCGATGGCCTCGGCATCGTCCGCCGCATCGAAATAGCCGAAGCAGGTGCGCGCCCAGCCGTGGCGTTCGTTGGATTGCAGATGGCGATGCGCAGTGGCGCGGGCGACGGGTCTGCCGTTGCGTTTCACCACATAGAACTCCAGCACACCGCCCGACTTCATCATCGGGTTCTGCTTCGGATCGAGGTACTTTTTCAGGTCCGAACGCATCATCGACACATAGGGCGACGATGCCGGATAGACCTCGAACGGTACACGGAAGAAGGCGTCGAAATCGCCGCGAACCAGTTCCATCGTCATCAGGCGATCTCTTTGGCGGCCAGCGGGGCGGCCAGTTTCTGGAATAGGGCCATAGCCCGCTCGTCTTCGTCCAGCAGGGCCGAGCCACCCAGCGCGACAAGGCCGATCTGCAAGGGCTGATGGCCAATCAGAATAGCGTGGGTCGAGTTGTGACGCAGCAGCAGGTCGCGCATCTGTTCGCGCGCATCGGCCAGTTCGTGATCGGCCCACAGGCTGGACAAATGCACGACCGGCTTACCCTCGAATGCAGCGGGAAGGAGGGCGGCGTCATAGTCGTTCAGATCCGCCCCCTGCGCCACGATCAGCCCTTCCAGCGGCGCGACGCGGCTGGCCTCGGCGATGAAGGCGGACAGGCTGGAGGTATCGGCGGCGATCACCGTTTTTTCAAACAGGCGGCGTTGTTGGTCATTACCGCCCGAGCGCAGGCGCAGCAGCACCGAAAGGGCCAGAATGGCCGCTACCGTTACAGCCAGCACCGATCCGGCCTCCAACCAGCTGGCCGGCGTGTTCAGCCATAACAAGGCACCGGTTAGCAGAAGCGCTGTCACAAAGGCCAAAGACAGCTCTTTGACGGTGTCCAGCCAGCCCTTGGGCGCATTGGCCCCCGCCGCTGCGGCATAGGCCAGCCCCAACATGCCCAAGGCCGACAGTCCGATAGGCGAGCCGATGCGGAAGTCCGTCACTGCCAGCAGTCCAGTCGCCAGTAGGGCACGCGCATAGGCGTTCAGCGTCGAGTTCTCCATCGGCGACAGGCTGTCCCGACGGCGAAACACGATCAAACCCAGCACCAGTAGCAAGGCGCACGGTACATAGATGGCGAGGCTGAAGGCACGCTCTATGCCGCTGCCTGCCAGCACCGCCGCCAGTATCCCCAGTACGGTGCCGCCGCCTATAACGATCTTGATCCACAGGGGCGCATGCCGACGCAGCAGGATTTCGGCTAGCAAAAGCGCCGCCGTCGGCAAGGCGCAGGCCAAAATCAGCGACAGGGCACTGAACATGCCCCAACCCGTCGCGGGCGACAGAAACCGGCACAGGTAAAACAGCCCCGACAGGCCGAACACCAGCAAAAGCACATTCTGCACGGTGGAGCGACGCGCGCGTCGCCATAGCACCAGCGCAACCGCCAGTGCGCCGATGGCACCAAAACCATCGACCAGCATCCGCGTGGTTTCTGCCAAAGATGTGTCCATCAGCCCGCCAGCAGCTTCTGCATAAAGCGGCGCACCACCATGGCCTTCAGCGCGCCGATGGGGGCGGGCAGGGGCCGCTCGCATCTGGCGTCACGGGTATTCATAAACCAGCCACGGCAGTCGGTTTTGGTCTTGCGGCCCATCAGCAGAGCCAGCGCCTCGCCCGCCATCAGGCATCCGGCGGTAGTGACCATGGGGGCAAAGCTCATGCGCTTGCGCTTGCCCGCGGCCATTTCGGCGGCGGCGGTCAGGTCGATATGGGTGTGACTGGAGGAGTGGGTCATCACCCATTCCAGCTCTTTCATGAAACAGTCGGCGGCCTGTTCCTCAGTGATGGCTTTCCAGTCCGTACCCCTGATCGGATAGCGCAGCCGCTCTTCCGGGCGCGGATCAGTGGGGCGAACCACAATCACCGAGGGCAGGGGCGAGGCATAGGCGTCTATCACCGTCGCGCCGTGCTGTTTGGCCTTGCGGTAAAGCTGCGCTGTGGCCGGAATGTCGTCACAGCCGTTGATGATGACGCTGTATTCGGCGCACAGTTCATCGAGTTTATCGGTCCATTCGGCCCCCAGAACCGTCAGGTCCAGTTCGGGATTGATGCGCTTCAGCCCTTCTGCGGTGACCTCGGCTTTCGGGCGGTCCACCGTGTCGGTAAAGGCGAATAGCTGGCGGTTCAGGTTTGATGTCTCGAAGGTGTCCAAGTCGGCAATGGCGATCTTGCCCACGCCCGCGCGCACCAGCATTTGCACCGCAGCCCCGCCCATGCCGCCTACGCCAACGACAAAGACGGCTCCGTCTTTCAGCCGCTGCTGCTCGGCATCAGAAATGAAGCCGATATTGCGGGTGGTCATTTCGGAATAGAAGTCGGTCATCAGCTCATCTTCGCAGGTCGCAGCACGCCCCAGGCGCGGTTGGGCGACAGCCAATAGATCAGGGGCAGGATGGCCATGCGCGCCCCCAGCAACAGGATCAGCCCCGTCAGCCCCATGGCCGTGGTCGGCGGGGCGACTTTACGCAGATACTGGCCCGCCGCAGCCATATCGATACGCCCGATCTGGATCAGGTCATCGCCGCGGTCATAGTCCAGCTGCTGACGGCAAAAGTCGTTGTATTTCTGTTTTCTGTGTGGGGCGGCCTGTTCGAACGTCTTCTTCAGAGCGTCGGAGCCGCCCGTATAGGCGTTGGTGATGACGAAGCGCCCCTCGTCAAAACCGGCCTCGTCGCCCACGCCGAACGCGGCGCGGTGCTTGGCCATGATCTGGCGGCCCAGCGACAGGTGATCAAAACTGCGCCGCGCATCAGGGCGAGGCGAGGGGAACACGTCGGTGAAGGTTTCGGTCACCATGCCCGCCACGGCAGGCACTTGGGTGACGTTGGAAATCCACATCGGCCGCCCCTGACCAGTCAGGAACATCAGCACGCAGGTCAGTCCGTACAGCATGGCCGAAAACCCGCGCCCGCGTGCGTTCGGGTCCACCATCACCAGCCCCAGATGCATAACCTGCGTCGGTCGGCTCGCCAGCTCTACATCCAGCAAGGACAGCACATTGAACGCTACCGGCTTGCGCGGGCCTTTAGGCGTATCGGATTGATAAACGACCGTGATGACGCAGTTGTCCAACCGCTCTCGATCACCGCCGAGCACGCCATAAGCCAGCTCTTCGTCCGTCAGCGTCAAAGACGCCACCCGGCGCAAATCTGCCACCAGCCGCGCTGTTTCCTCCGCCGGCAAATGCCGCCCCGGACGCTCCACGATCCGCGTCCACAACGTCCGGCCTGACCTCCACGTCAGATTGATCATCCGAACGCGCGCTCCCCTTCATGCACTGACGATATCAGGACCTCTCAGCGCAGGGAGGTCAATGGCAGCTTAGTGCGATGAGGGCAAACCAGACTCAACGTCATCGTTAAAGAAGCGAATACCAAGACCAGCTGTAGAACTTTAATGCAGAAGCACGACGAATTAGTCCCCGAAGGGATGGTGTTCTGTTCAAACTGTTCTGAAAAATCAGTCCCTTAGAGGGACCTGGCGGAGAGGGGGGGATTCGAACCCCCGGTACGCTTCCACGTACGCCGCATTTCGAGTGCGGTACATTCAACCACTCTGCCACCTCTCCGCGGGTCGTAGTCCCTAATGGGGCTGAGCGAGGAGCGCTATGTAGCCAAGGTGCCCTTGGGCTGCAAGCTGATTCTGCGGAAAAATTTCAGAAAATTCCGATATGGTTCAACGCTGTCCCGGAAGGGCCAGGCCAGGGGCGGAGCCGGTGGCCACATCGGGCCCGATATAGCGGAAAAGCTCGGCGGGCCGACCGCCTGTGTCGGTGGCCAGTTGGCCGGTCGCCGAGACCAGTCCTGTGCGCTCGACGCCACGGCGGAAATTCTGTTTATGCAGGGCCAGACCCGATACAGCCTCGGCGGCGGTCTGAAGGTTGGACAGGGTAAAGCGGTCCGGCATCAGGTCGAACAGCACCGGACGATATTTCAGCTTGGCACGCAGACGGCCCAGACCGGTCGCGACAATGCGCCGGTGGTCGGAGGCCATGGACAGGTCGCCCAGAGACGGTGGTGCGGGGCGATCATGGTCGCGCGAGGCCTCATCCACCAGACCTGCCTCATAAAGCAGCTCATAGCGCTCCAGCACGCGCTCTTCGTTCCAGCGGGTGTCGGGCGACAGGGGAAACAGACCGTCGATGCGCGACAGGCGGCGGGCGTCGTTGCCGGCCCAACGCTTCAGCCCATCAATGAGATTTGGCAGGCTGGCAGGCGGGCCGCAGCGCCAGTCTTCCCACGGGAAGATATCAAACAGGGGCGTCCATGCCGCAGCGCGGCCTTCGGTGGCGAAATCAGCGGCATTGGCGCTGTTGGTGGTCAGGGCCAGATAGCCGACTGACACTTCACGCGCGGCCTGTGGCCCCGGCGTGGCGCGCGGAGAGGCGCGGCCAATGTCGCCGAAAGTGTAGAGCTGTTCGACGAATCCCAGCGGAAAGCCGGTCTGCTCGGTCACGAACTGGCGCAGGGCCAGTTCGAAGGTGCGGTCTTTGACCGGATCGAAGGGACCGAAGGGCAGGGCGGGCGTGCCGTCAGGCGCACGGGTGGTGAGCACTACGGCCTGACGGTTATGCAGGGCGATGACGACCGCAGACAGGCCGATCCGCACGCCAACCTCGGCGGTATGGGGCGCGTCTGCGGATGATGGTGCCGTCATGCCAGCCCTGCGGAGTTCAGCCTAACGCGTTGATGCGATGCCGACAGCTTCGGACAGTTCGCGGTAGCGGTCCAGATAGGCCTTTTGTGCCTCGGCGGCGGGCATGGGCGTCAGGGTGACGCTATAGCCAGCGGGGGGCGCGCCGAAAATCTGCACCGACTCGCGCTTGGTAAAGCCCGCCAACTGGGTGGCTTCGAAGAAGGCGCTGGCTTTGTCGGCCTTTTTGATCAACGTCTTGATGTTAACCGGCGTCTTGGGCGGCAGCTGGAAGCGCACGTGAATGGCGGCTTCCAAGCGGGCCTCGAAATCCTTGTACGACGAGCCAAGCGCCGACTTGAACGGCGAGATCATGTCGCCGATGACATATTCGGAGGCATCGTGCAGCAGGGCCGCCAGCTGCCACTTGGGTTCCAGCCCCGGGCGAATGACGCGGCACAGTTCTTCGACGATCAGAGAGTGCTGGGCCACGGAAAAGGCATGGTCGCCGACCGTCTGGCCGTTCCAGCGGGCCACACGGGCCAAGCCGTGGGCGATGTCTTCGATTTCGATATCAAACGGCGAAGGGTCGAGGAGATCCAGCCGACGGCCCGACAGCATGCGCTGCCAAGCACGCGGGGGCTTTGGCGTGCGCGGCTTTTTCGGACGCGGTGCCAGCTCGTCGTCGATCTCTTCGGCCAAAAGTACAGTCCTGCTCATGTCGCAGGTCTGGTGAACCAGCTTGGTGGCCCTTTCAAGGGCGACCTCTGTAAAACCTCGGATTAATCCCCGACGTTCAGAGCCACCAGCGCCTTGGCGGCCTCGATCATGTCATCCGGGTCACGGTCGCGGCTGCGGTATGTGGCCACGACAATGGGGCCGCTGGACGGACCGCGCGCCTCATAGCCGACCACGCGCCAGCCGGAAGGGCCGGGGTTGGCGACCACATTCATCATGGTGGCGCGCACGGCGTTTTTGCTGTCGGTGCGGATTTCGGCGCCTGCGTCGGTGGCCTTGATAACCGCTTGCCGGTCGCCATCGGTGGCGGTGATATGGCTGCCGGTGTCGTCGGCGCGTATGGTCAGGCCGCCAATACGGATGTTGGCGCGGTCACCATCGGCTTCGATCTTCATGCCGGGCAGGGCGACAGTAGCGCGGTCACCCTGTGCATCGACCGACATACCCGGAAGGCGCACCGTGGCGCGATCGCTGTCACCGCCAGCGCTGGCCTCGGCGTCGCCGGCAAAAGCGTCCGTCTCTGTGACGGGGCCATCGGCAGCGGCGAGTTGCGCACCCATGCCCAGATCGTCCTGAAAACGTTTCAGAACCGCATCGGCCCCCTGACCGTCCAGCGAAACGAGATGCAGCTTGACCTCGGAGCCGCGGGGACCGGCATAGGTGCAGGTCTGACCGCCATCGCTGGCGGTGCCGCGACGGGTCAGAACGCCCTGATCGGTGGGACATTGCAGGGCGTCGATGACCTTAAGCACGGAACCGGAATCCGAGCTGGAAGTGGTGGTGATGCGCACATTGCTGTTGCTGTCGCAGGCGGACAGGGCCAGCAGGGCAACAATCGGCCAGATCATCTTCGACATCGGCAACTCCTATACGCGCAATACTGATGCGCATTCGACATGCGCACCAGTGAAAAGGCGGTAACCTGCGGTCAGACTTTAGCCACCCGGCCTCATGCCTTCGCGGCGGGCCAGAAAGGCCAATCGCTCGAACAGGTGGATGTCCTGCTCGTTTTTCAGCAGCGCGCCGTGCAGCGGCGGGATCAATTTGGTCGGCGATTTTTCGCGCAGGGTTTCCGGATCGATCTCGTCCACCAGCAGCAGTTTCAGCCAATCCAGCAGTTCGGACGTAGATGGCTTCTTCTTGAGGCCGGGGGTCTCGCGGATTTCATAGAAAGTCTTGAGCGCCTCGGACACCAGACGCGGCTTGATGCCTGGGAAGTGGACATCGACGATGTCCTTCATCGTCTCGGCGTCGGGGAAGCGGATGTAGTGGAAGAAGCAGCGGCGCAGGAAGGCGTCCGGCAGTTCTTTTTCGTTGTTCGAGGTGATGACCACCACAGGACGTACCTGCGCCTTGATGGTTTCATTGGTCTCCTGAACGTAGAACTCCATCCGGTCCAGTTCCTGAAGCAGGTCGTTCGGAAACTCGATGTCGGCCTTGTCGATTTCGTCGATCAGCAGAACGGGGCGCACGTCGGAGGTAAAGGCCTCCCACAGCTTGCCCTTTTTCAGATAGTTGCGAACGTCCTTGACCTTTTCGTCGCCCAGCTGGCTGTCGCGCAGACGGCTGACGGCGTCATACTCATAAAGGCCGTTGTGGGCCTTGGTCGTGGACTTGATGTGCCAGGTGATGAGCGGGGCGTTGAGCGCCTTGGCCAGCTCATAGGCCAGCACCGTCTTACCGGTGCCGGGCTCTCCCTTGATCAGCAAGGGGCGCTCCAGCGCCACGGCGGCATTGACCGCGACCTTCAGGTCGTCGGTGGCGATATAGTCGGACGTGCCTTCGAACCGGCTGCTCATACGAAACCTGCTCCTGAGATGTGTCTCAAGAGCAGGTAGCTTAAAGATACTCTCCTGAATAGATCAGGTGATATGTTTCGGCGACGGCGGATCGCTGGCGTCCATGGTTTCTTCGACGGCTTCGTCTACCAGAGCTTCCTGCCGGTTCTCGGCGTCCTTCAGCTTGTCTTCCAACTGATCGGGCTTTTCGTGTTTGTCCGGCTTTTGGTCGTCGCGGGGTTTATCGGTCATCTATTCCTCCTTAGTCGGGTTTTGGTCATTGGCCCCGTATCCCAGCGCGTCGATGTCCTGATCGGACAGGCGACGCGCTTCCCAGTGGGCCGCCGAGCCTTGGGCTCCGCGCTGGTTTCGCATCAGGCCGGTGTAGACCAGCTCGATTTCGGTGTCGGCGACGGGGCTGTCGTCGGTGTCTGTGTCCGGGGCCTCGATGCTTTGGCCGAGAAGATTATCGGCCTCGGCCTCCAAGGCGCGGCGGCTGTCTTCCGCACGGTTCTCGTGGGGCGTCAGGCGAGACGGATGGGGCAGGGCACCATCACCGCGTGTAGCGTCATAGACGTCATCCAGTTCGTCCAGCAGGGCATCGCCTTCGCCCTCATCATCCAGATGGGTTTCGTCGTAAATCTCGGCCGTATCCTGCGGATCGGTCTCCATGGCGGGGACACCTTCAGGATCAGTCATGTCTGCCTCCTGTCTCGTCTCTGCAAAGTGTAACGGCGGTGATTGACGGCTGTTCCGCCCCATCCGCCGATCGTGATCGTATCGCGAGGGGAACAAGTTCATGGGAAAGCCCCGGTTTCTGCCGTGGAAACTTGGCGGTGCGGGGCAAATCAGAATAGATGATTAACCACGTCGGGTTACGTTTCGTCAGCCGACTACCGTCACGGTGGACTTGATTACGGAGACTCCGCCCTTGCCTCTGAAACTGTCGCTGAAGCCCGGCGAGAAATTCGTGCTGAACGGCGCTGTTGTGCAAAACGGCGATCGTCGCGGTGTTCTGGTGCTTCAGAACAAGGCCAGCGTGCTGCGCGAGAAAGACATCATGCAGCCGGAGCAGGCCAATACGCCCGCCCGTCGCATCTATTTCCCCGTCATGATGATGTATCTGGACGAGGGAGATGCCCCGAAATTCTATGACGAGTTCGCGCTGCGTCTGTCGGAGTTCATGGGGGTAATTTCCAATCCGGAAATCCTGAACGAGTGCGTCACCTGCTCGCGCCACGTCATGAACCGCCAGTACTACAAGGCGCTGATGTGCGCCCGAAAGATTGTTGATTACGAGGATCAAAGGCTCGGCAATGTCGCTTCAAGCGTACAAAACAGCGTCGACGCGGGCTGAGACCCCGCGTCAGGCCGAATACCGCCTTTTCGGTCAGGTCACGCGCGCCCTGATGCATGCCTCGACGCTGGACAAGAACCAGTTCGCCGAGCGCATGGACGCGCTGGACTGGAACCGCCGTATGTGGAGTGCGCTGGCCACGGCCTGTTCGGAGCCGGGCAATCAACTGCCCGCCCCGCTGCGTGCCCACATCATCTCGCTCAGCCTGTTTGTGTCGCGTCACACCTCCGAGGTCGCGCGCGGTGATGATGATTTCTCGACCCTGATCGACATCAACCGCATGATCATGCAGGGGCTGAGTGGCCAGACCGAGTAGGGCAGCCGGTTAAAACAGGTTGCCGAACCAGTCGGCGATGCCGGTCAGGATGGCGACAGCCGCCCTCCACACGAACAGGAAATAGATGCCGCTGGCCACTGTGCCGGCGGCTCCGGCCAGAATGAACAGGCCGTCGCGCTGCAGCACGCCCATTCCGAACAGCGCCAGCGCAAAGCCCGGCAGCATGTCACCGCCGGGAACGGGCAGGGCCATCATGATCGCCAGAAAAATGCACGACACGCCGATCAGCACATCGGCCACCTCTCCTGTCAGCACCGGATAGCGCGGACGGGTCAGTTTTTCGACACGGCGCATCACGCTGATGGGCGTGGCGCTGTCAGGGCGCACGGCAACCTTGCGATTCAGCCAGCCGCGAAACCCCGAGCGCTTGGTGGACAACAGTCTGCGTCTTAGCCAGCGCGGCAGGCCAATGGGCGCATGCAACAGGCGGCGATAGGTGGCTCTGGAGACCTGCCGGTTCAAAATAGCGCGCGGCAACCACACGCGTGTCATCTGCAACGCCATCTCTGCCGAGATCAGGATGATCGGGATGGAAAAGATAGCCTTGCTGCCCGGTGGCCACGGAAAAAGCGCCAGCAAGGACAACAGCAGCACCAAGGCCCCGAAACCCCGCTCTCCAAAAGCGCTGACCAGTTCCCCCAGCTTCAGATGCGGGGATGCCCCATGGCTCAAACCTTCGAGCACATCGGAAAACTTCTGCTTTTCGTCGTAGGGCGGAATTGCGAGGGGTCGCGTCATTAAACGGGCCGAAGAAGGCAGATATGCCCACACGTTAAAGGGATATAGCAACGGTCGCCAAGGGGGATTTGCGACCTGTTTGCTTAACCCGCCAATGGTCCCGTCAGTTCCGCGCGCTGAGGACTTGTGTTGTGGCTTTAGTCGGACGTTTACCCGCACCATAGGCCCAGATGGCCACCCCGATCAGGGCAACCCCCAGAACCACCAGTCCGCCGCCGATGAGCGCACCGTGTGTCTCGGTCAGGTCTGAGCCAATGCCTTGCTTAAAGGCCGTGATCGACGCCAGCCCCACCATGAGCCCGACGCCGCCCAACAGCGCCGCCGAGGCGATGCTTTGCCAGTCGATTTCGGGCGTCTTGCGACGTCTGGGCGGGGTGTGGGGCGTGGTCTCGAACAGGCAGACGGTATCTTCGTGACGCACGACACCAGTCTGGCCAAAGGGAACTTCTGGCGCGGGCAGCACCAAATCATCGCCCGGTCGGAATATCGGGGCCAGCAGGATGCCTTGGGCAGTGACGGTCATCTGCTCCGGCGTTTCGAACAAGGCGCGTTCGGCGCTACGACGGCGATAGGGCAGGTCGGAAGGGGGCGGCTTTCGGTCTGGCACCGCCGCCAAGGCTGCTGCGGCCTGTTCCATCCGCCCCTGACGCAGGTGCGTCAGCACGTCAGACCGGCGGAAACGGTCTAGTCCGATGTTGAAGATAAAACTGATCAGGGCATCGAACTGATGCTGGTTCAGTTCGTGGGCGATCCCGTTGTGGAGGAAATCCACAATAGGGATCAGATCGTGCATCAACAGCAGCTCGGCTTCGGCCTCGACAATCTCGACATCGGCGCGGGCGGACTGGGTGTGGCCATAGCCAATCGTCAGCACGCCATCGCGGCGGGTGACCGCGCGCGGGCGAAAGCCCTCAAGGCTTTTGATCAGAAGCAGCCCCTCGCGGGACAGCTTGCGTTTCCGCAAGGATGCTTTCGCTGACACGGTGTGATCCAAATCGAAACGAAGTGCAGGTTTCGGGAGCCAACCCAGCAAGCCGCATTCCACGGCCCGGTTCGATTTCGAGAGAGGGGCTGCCTTAAAGCAGGACGATGGTCGCCAGACCCAGAAAGATCAGGAAGCCGAAGAAATCGGTCGTGGCCGTGACGAACACTGCCGAGGAGACAGCCGGGTCGAACTTCAGCTTGCTGAGGGTCAGAGGCGTCACCACGCCCACAATGGCCGCCACCAGCATGTTCAGGATCATGGCGGTGGTGATGACCGCCCCGATCTGCCAGTTCTGGAACCACAGGCCCGCGGCCACACCGACCAGAGGCGACAGGATCAGGCCGTTCAACAGGCCCACCGTCAGTTCACGCCAGAAGGTGCGCACGGCGTTGGACGAGTTCAGCTCGCGCGTGGCCAGCGCACGCACTGTCACGGTCAGTGCCTGCGTGCCCGCATTGCCGCCAATGGCCGAGACGATCGGCATCAGCACGGCCAGAGCCACAATCTCTTCGATGGTCCCTTCGAACACAGCGATGACCGCTGCGCCCAAAATGGCGGTGAACAGGTTGATACCCAGCCATGGCACGCGCGAACGCACGATTTCAGCCACCGAAGACGAACGGTCTTCGTCGGCCACACCGGCGAGGCGCATGAAGTCCTCGCGGTTTTCTTCCTGAATGATGTTCACCACGTCATCGACGGTCAGCTGACCGACCAGACGACCGGCGACATCCACAACAGGGGCCGAGATCAGGTGGTATTTTTCGAAGATGTAGGCGACTTCTTCCTGATCGACGTTGACGGCGATTTCGTTCACCGGCTCCATCAGGTCGGCCAGTGCGGCAGTGCGCGGGCTGCGCAACAGGCGGCTGATCGCCACGCTGCCGACAGGGCGGTTCAGCGGGTCGACCACATAGATATCAAAGAACAGCTCGGGCAGGTCGTCGCCATGCTGGCGCACGTGATCGATGGTATCGCCTACCGTCCAGAACTGCGGCGCGGCCATGAACTCGCGCTGCATAAGACGACCGGCGGTGTCTTCATCGTAGCCCAGCGAGGATTCGATGGCGGCACGGTCGGTTTCCGGCATGGCAGCCAGAACCTTCTCGCGCTGATCGTCCTCAAGGTCTTCGACAACTGCAGCCGCGTCGTCTGAATCCAATTCCTGCAGGGCCTCGGCCAGTACGCCGGAGGGAACGCGCTCTAGCACTTCCTCGCGGATACCGTCGTCCATTTCCGGCAGGGTTTCGGCCAGAAGCTCGGGCGGGAGCCATTGGACCACAACGGCGCGATGTTCGGCCGTCAGGAAGCCCATCAGATCGGCGACGTCGGCGGGGTGGAGGTCTTCCAGAAGGCCACGCAGACGCATGCCGTCGCCATCGTCGGCGGCATCCACCACCATCTCGACGAAGTTGGCGGTCAGGGCGTAGTCATCGCCCAGAGCGACATGCTCCTCGGCAATTTGCTCGAGGGCGATGTCATTCTCTGTTTGAGAGGGGTTCAGATCAGGTTTCAGGTCGGCGGGGTCCGTGTGTGTCACGTCGTAGCCTCCCTGAGGTGTTTCGTCAGCTTGGTAGTAGCCGAGATTCGTCCTGTCTGATCAATGGTGCGGTCGAGAAGACTCGAACTTCCACGGGTTGCCCCACAGCGACCTCAACGCTGCGCGTCTACCAATTCCGCCACGACCGCTCGCATCGGAGGCCGCTGAATAGGCGAGGCTTTTGAAAAAGGAAAGCCCGAAAATGCATGGGATGGTTGATGTTTTTGACCCTAGCCACGCGAAACCCAGCAAAAAGCCCGCCGAAGCGGGCTTGGATGCATCAAATAAAACGCGGCTATCAGGCCTGACCGGCCATATAGTCATAAACATCGGCGGTACGGGTGACCGTGATCGCGATTCTGTCGTCGCGAATCTCGATCTCGCCGCGCGCGACGGGATGGTTGTTAGCCAGAATCCAGACCTCGTCCTTTTCAGACGCATCCAGCGGAATGACCGCGCCACGGCCCATACGCAGAAGTTGCTGCATCGGCAGGACGGAACGGCCCAGTACGACGGAGATCTCGACGTCAACAGCTTCGATTTGGCTCACGGAAGAACACTCACCATTTGAAAGACGGCCTTGCCATGCCGTTCATCGCGGCACATTGAACCCGCTATGCTTGCTGAGCCGTTAAACATGTCCGAATCCGCATTGATCCGTGCCGATGGCCGTCCGGTCGAATGGGCCGTCTCGACCGGCTATGTCGACTATGAACAGGCCGAGGCCGCCATGGAGGCGCGCGTCGCGGCGATCGCGGCGGGCGAGGCCAATGAGCTGGTGTGGCTGCTGGAGCATCCGCCGCTGTACACGGCGGGCGTATCGGCCAAGGCCGAGGATTTGCTGACGCCGGGCCGCTTTTCGGTCTATAAAACGGGTCGGGGCGGACAGTTCACCTATCACGGCCCCGGCCAGCGCGTGGCCTATGTGATGCTGGACCTGACACAGCGCGGGCGTGATGTGCGCGGCTTTGTTCACGGCATGGAAAACTGGATCATCAGCGCGCTTGACCGCTTCGGCGTCGAGGCCGGCATGCGCGAAGGCCGTGTCGGTGTCTGGGTCGAGCGCAAGGGCGCAGGCTGGGCGCGCGAGGACAAGATCGCCGCGATTGGCGTAAAGGTGCGAAAATGGGTCAGCTTCCACGGCATCAGCCTGAATGTTGAGCCGGACCTGGATCACTTCGGCGGTATCGTGCCGTGCGGCATCACCGAACATGGCGTCACCAGCCTGATGGACCTTGGCATTCTGGCGTCGATGGATGATGCCGATGATGCGCTGAAATCATCCTTCATCAACCACTTCGGCCCTGTGGTTGCAGGCCTGCCGCCGGTCTAGGCCGAGGGTTTTGGCGACGAGGGTGGAGGGCCATACCGGTTAAACGCCTTCTGGCCCGGCATCAGGGCCAGATCGATCAGCCAGCCGGCCGTCACCAGGGCTCCGATAATGCCAATCGGCGTCACCGTCCCCATGGTCAAGGGCCAGAAAAGGCTGAAGCCCAGCAGGATCACCCACCCCCACCAGCCCGAACGCCCACGGTCGTGCAGACGCAAGGACAGCACGCACAGGCCGCAATAGGCGATCAGAAGTTTAAGCGGGACGGTCGCCCATAAGGACCACCCCCACGCCGCCAGTTGATCTGTCCCCCACAGGGCTGTCACCAGAATCGCCGCACCCGTCGCGAAGCCGCGACGCCCGACGCGGTGCGTCGAATGCAGAAAGAGGGTGGGGAGGTGGATCATATATTGGGGGTAAGGAACTGAATCTGCGGCCTATTCGGGGCATGATTGCGGGTGTTTGTGACAGAAATAGCCGCCCTGCGTTCGATTGGCACCTGACGAAAGCTTGATAGCTGGATTGTGGGCGTGGGAGGCCAGCGGGGCAAAGGCACTGGCCGCGCCGTGCAGGTGTGCCTATTTATAAAACATGAGCACCACAGATACCCCCCGCATTTCCGCTGCCGGATTTGATCTGACCCCGCCGAGTGACGAAGAGCGTCGCGCACTGGAGGCTGATCTGAGCGAAGAGGAAAAGCGCGTTCTTCTGGCCCACGGCACCGAGGCCCCTTTCTGCGGGACCCTGCTGGGCGAGAGTCGCCAAGGTGTGTTCTGTTGCCGCCAATGCGGTCTGCCGCTGTTCCAGTCGCGCACCAAGTTCGAAAGCGGCACCGGCTGGCCCAGCTTTTGGGAGCCTGTCGATCCTGACCATGTGAAGGGTGTGCGCGATACCAGCTATGGCATGGTGCGGATCGAGACCCGTTGTGGCCGCTGCGACAGCCATCAGGGCCACGTTTTTCCCGACGGCCCGCCGCCGACCGGCGACCGCTACTGCATCAATTCGGTGGCATTGAGCTTTACACCCTCTGGCGAACCCTATCCTGATCCTCTGGATCGCGGAGACGGTCGCGCGCCCGAATAAGGCCGTCTTTGGGGCGCTAGTCTAACGATCGAGGGTTTTCGGATTACAGATGATGATCGAACTGGTTTCCGCACTGGCACTGATGTCGGCCCCGCTGGCCGATAACCCCGATGGCGTCGTCACCACCGCACGCGAAGGCGTGGGGGCCTTGCCGGTAGCGGAACAGCCCATCCAGACCGCCAGCCCGTCCTCGACCGTGTCCAGCGCCGCCCATGGCCTGACGACCGAACAGCAGATCGATCGCTGGTTGGGCGATCGCCCTGTGGTCGACGATGCGCCGGTCTGGCGTGAAGCCAGCCAGCCCCGCCGTATGACCGGCGAGGTCAATCTGGGCATTGGCAGTCAGGACTACAGCCATGCCTCTGCACAGGTGACGCTGCCTTTGGGCGAGACCGGATCGCTGAGCCTTGCCTATAGCCAGACCAAAAACGGCTACATGTATCGCCCCTATGGCGTGGATGGCCTGTTCTGGAGCCCGCGGGACGAATGGTTGGGTCCGCAATGGACCACGGCCACGGGACGTAGCTATAGCCCGCTGGCCGCGCCCAGCCGTCTAAGCCCGCACGATATGCGGATGAACGGCGATGTCGAACACGGCCGGAGCCCGCACGCGCACGACTAATGTCGGGGGCGGGGCGCGTCGTTTCCGACACGCTGATGCGACATATTAGGTCGGCGTCGCATCGCCGCATTCCTTCGGGAGTGCGGCAGCACTAAGTGTCCGGCGTTGCCGGATTCAGGAACAATATGGACAGTATTCTAAGTACGATCGCCGATTTCATCGCGCGTAATGCGGTATGGGCCGGTCTGATTCTGGGGAGCATAACCTTCCTTGAATCTCTGGTGGTGATCGGGGCCTTTATTCCCGCGACGGGTTTGCTGGTGGTGGCGGGCGGCATGGCTGCGGCCGGTATTCTCGACCCATGGAACGTGGTGGTCGGCTGTGTGGTCGGTGCCGTTCTGGGCGATGCGGTTTCGTATTGGATCGGTCGCAAAATGGGCAGTCAGGTGCTGCATCACCGCCTGCTCGCGGCGCATCGCCGCAAGGTGGCTTGGACCCGCTTGTACTGCCGTCGCTATGGCATTGCGGCCATCTTCATCGGTCGCTTCTTTGGGCCGCTGCGGGCTTTTGTACCGGTCATGGTGGGCGTGCTGAGCATGCGCCACCTGAAGTTCCAGATCGCCAATGTGACATCGGCGATTGTCTGGGTGGTGGCGATGGTCGCACCCGGTTGGTTGGCGGCCAAGGGGCTGTCGCATCTGGCGGAGGGGCAGGGGACCACAGCGGCGATTGTCGCCTTTGTCGTGGCTGCTGTGGCCATTCTTGGCATACAGCGGTACTTGAAGGGGCGCAGTGCCGCCAAGAACCGCATCCTCAAGAATGCAGTCGATTAAGAGGCTCGGCTAACAGTCTGAAGGCAAAGAAAAAGGCCCCGATCCTCAGATCGGGGCCTTCTCGTTTGGCCGTTGCCCTTAGTTGTGGGTGTGGCCGTGCGTGTTGGAATAGGTTTCCAGTGCGGCCTCGGTCACTTGCGTGCTGTGAGCCGGGTTCTGCCCATCCGTTGCCTCGAACCAGAACGGTTTGCGGGCGGCTCCGCCCACCTCGTTCATACGGTTGTCGTACAAACGACCGTTCAGCATGGTGGCGCTGATCTCGCGGGTGTTGCGGATGTTCTCCAGCGGGTTGGCATCCAGCACGACCAGATCGGCCAGCTTGCCGACTTCCAGCGAGCCGACGTCGCGGTCCATACCCAGAGCGCGGGCACCGTTGATGGTGCCGGTGGCCAGAACCTTCATCGGTTCCATGCCGCCCTGATGGTACATCCACATATCCCAGTGCGAGCCGAGGCCTTCACGCTGGCCGTGGGCACCGATCTGGACGTCAATGCCGAGGTTGTTCAGCTTGGTCGCTTCACGCGCGACGTTGATGTGGTTCAGTTCCTCGAACGGCACCTTGGTCGGGCGACGGGCGACCGAATCCAGCAGCGGACGCGGGACGTACTGGGTCAGGATCGGATCCTTCCAGACGTCGGTGGTTTCGTACCAGTGCATTTCGCCCCAGGCACCGCCGAACGACACGACCAGAGTCGGGTTGTAGGCGGTTTGGGTTTGCGACCACAGTTGCAGGGCATCGTCATACATGACGGCGACCGGCACCGAGTGCTCAATGGTGGTGTGACCATCGACCAGCATCGACATGTTGTGGTGATACAGGCTGCCGCCTTCCGGCACCACGCTCATGCCCAGTTCGCGGGCGGCCTGAATGATCTGCTGGCGCTGGTCACGGCGAGGCTGGTTATAGCTCTTCACCGAATGGGCACCCGATTCCTGCAGGCGGCGCAGGTGGCCACGGGCATCGTCCAGATTGTTGACGACAGCGGTGGTCGGCGTGGTCGCACCGTACAGGATGGTACCTGTCGAGTGCATACGCGGAGCCGTCACCAGACCGGCCTTGGCCATCTCGCTGTGGGCGAAGAAGTTGGTCGTTTCCGAGGACGGGTTGTGCAGGGTGGTCACGCCGAAGGCCAGCGAGGCGTAGTTGATCCAGCTCTGCTGTGGGATGATGTCGCCAGCGCTGACGCCGCCGTGCCAGTGGGTGTCCACCAGACCCGGGATGATGGTCTTGCCAGCCATGTCGTGCGTGGTGGCACGGGCAGGGATGGTGACCGAACCACGCGGGCCGATCGATTCGATGCGGTTGCCGTTGATGACGATGACGCCATCCTCGATCACTTCATCACCCTTCATGGTGATGATGCGCGCACCGGTTAGCACGGTGTAGCCTTCCGGCTTGTCGTGCGCGACCTGGAAGCCCAGCGGGATGCCTTGTTCCGGCGGGGTCGGAAGAGCCTCGGCAGCACCTTCAACGAAGCTGAAGCTGTCGGTCAGCTTGCGCTGGAATAGCTGCGGGCCGTGCGACCATTGCAGGGCGCTGGAATCTGCCGACCAGTGCAGCCACTTGCCTGCGTCGCGGGTCATGCGGGTCTGCGGTAGGGCCTTTCCGTCTGCCGACAGGGTGATCGCGCGGCCCGACGAGGCGAACGGAGCCACGTAGGCGTTGAAACGCTCGTTCCATGCCACCCACTGTTCGTCCGGCGAGACGGCGAACTCTGCAGCCCATTCGGAGATCAGGTGATCACGGCTGTCCGAACCGTCGAGGTCCATCGAGCGCAGCACGCGCTTGCCGTCCGCCGAGGCATTGACGAACAGGCGGTCATTGCGCGCGCCGAATTGCGGCTGGCTGCCGCTGGTGGTCACGAGGGTCGGCTCACCGCCACGAACCGGCACAGCGTAGATGCCCGGGTTCATGCTCCACAGCGGGGTGGTCAGATAGCCACCGGTCGCTGCGCGATAGACGATGGTCTGACCGTCCGGCGAGAAGGTCGGCTCGACGTAGTGACCCGGCTTGCTGGTCACGACACGGCCTTCGCCGCCCGAGGCCGGAGCCACGCGCACGGTGCCGAGGGTTTCATCGTTCCAGGTGGTGTAGACGATGTTGCGACCGTCACGCGACCACTTGGGCTGGCTTTCGAAATTCTCGCTCTGGCGGGTCAGACGACGGGCCGGACCTGCGGTGCCGTCGGCACGGATGTCGCGCACATAGATGCGGCCCAGAGCCTCGAATACCACCTTGGTGCCGTCCGGCGAGGTGTTGGCAAAGCGGATTTGCTTCACATCGAACTGGTCAGGGGCGACCTCGACCGAGGCGCGGACAGTGTCCTGCACGGTACGGGTGTCGTTGACGCGGAACGGGATTTCCGTGGCTTGGCCGGTGGCAGCGTCAACGCGGCGGATCTTGCCGCCAGCCCAGATGATGATGGACTTGTTGTCAGGCGTCCAAGCGAAGTCCGGATAGACGCCGTGGACAGCCCAGGTTTCCTGCATGTCGCGGTCCAGACCCGAATAGATCGGGGTCTCGCGGCCCGATTCCAGATCCTTCAGGTACAGGACCGACTGGTAGCGGTCGCGACGGATGAAGGCGAGGGTCTTGCCGTCCGGCGACGGGGTCGGGGTGATCGAACCGCCCGGGCCGGTCACGAACGGCGCGATGCGGCCGGTTTCGCGATCAAGGCGCTGGATCACATAGATCTGCTTGTTCGGGTCTTTCGAATAGTCGAACACACCGCCCGGCGTGGCGTCGTCGCTGAAATACAGATAGCGGCCGTCCGGCGAGAAAGCGGGTTCGCCCGTGTCTTTCTGCTGGGTGCGACGCTCGGTCAGTTGAACGCCCGAGCCACCGCCATTGCGGTGCCACATCCACATTTCACCAGCGCCCAGCGAGCGCGAGGAGGTGAAGTGCTTGCGGCCGACGATGAACTGGCCATCCGGCGTCCAGGTCGGCTGGGTGATCAGGCGGAACGATTCGTTCGAAATCTGGCGCGGGTTGGAGCCGTCGCGGTCCATGACCCAGATGTTGTCGCCACCGCCACGGTCGGACGTGAAGGCGATGTGGCGACCATCGGGCGAGAACTTGGGCTGCATGTCCCATTGCACGCCGGAAGCGATCGCGCGCGCCTGACCGCCGCTAACCGGCATCACATAGATGTCGCCCAGCAGGTCGAAAACGATCTCTTGACCGTCAGGGCTGACGTCCAGCGACATCCAGGTGCCCTGATCGACGTTGATGCTGACATCGCGGGTCTGGCCCGTCAGCGTCTGCACGTCCCATTTCGGCGTAGCCGTGTCCTGCGCCATGGCCGGAAAGCCAATGGCCAGCGCTGCGGCGGTGCCCAGCAAAATGCGTTTCATAAACGCCCCCTCCCTCAGATGCGTAAGCGAAATACAGAGGTATGAAGCTAGCGGCGCGAAGGTGGGGTTGGCGAGGGGGGTAGTGGTGAATTCACTGCAGCCTTTCAGCGCAGTTCCCGAATAAATGTCGAATTCGCCTGAAAATGGACCGGCCCTCTGTGCGTAAACACAGAGGGCCGGATGGTGCCGCCGGGCAGGATTGAACTGCCGACCTCAGCCTTACCAAGGATGCGCTCTACCACTGAGCTACGGCGGCGACGACGAAACGGATTCCCGTTCGTTCATTTTAATCAGGACACTACACCAAAATGGACCGGCCCTCTGTGGGTCGCACAGAGGGCCGGATGGTGCCGCCGGGCAGGATTGAACTGCCGACCTCAGCCTTACCAAGGATGCGCTCTACCACTGAGCTACGGCGGCGTGTCGCTGAGGAGGCGGCTTTTAGCCAACGACTCTTGGAGGGCGCAAGAGTAAAAATGCGCGCTTGATCAAAATCTTTGCACGATGTCTGCTGTGAGGATGGATATCTCAGATCATGATAGCGACGGTATGTCGGACGAGACTGAAACCCCCACCGCAAAGCCTGCGCCGAAAAAGCCTATGGATGCCAAGGCCGAGCGCGCCGCGCGACTGGCAGCGGCCCTGCGCACCAATTTGCGCCGCCGCAAAGCACCCGGCGCAGCGGCCCGCCCGCAGGCGAAGGATCAGCACTGACCCCGCCGGTCGAGCCCGAGATCAGGGGATTGCATCGCTTTTCACGAATGGCGACGATTCAACCCCTTTCAACACGGGCAACGGCCTTGCTAGATAGCCAATCCACCGAACCACAGTGGTCCGGTTTGTGAGTGTTTCCATGGACAGCATCGTCATTCGCGGTGGCAATCGCCTGAACGGCTCGATTCCCGTAAGCGGCGCAAAAAACTCCGCCATCAAACTGATGGCTGCATCGATTTTGACGCCAGAGCCTCTGCGCCTGACGAACATGCCGCGTCTGGCCGACACGCGCTTTCTGGGTGCCCTGCTGCGCCAGTTCGGCATCAGTGTCACCGAATCGGACGGTGCCGATGGCCAGCAGACGGTGTTTGATGCCAAGGAACTGACCTCGACCTTCGCGCCCTATGATCTGGTGCGCCAGATGCGCGCCTCGTTCAATGTGCTGGGCCCGCTGCTGGCGCGGACCGGACATGCCAAGGTTTCCCTGCCGGGCGGCTGTACGATTGGTGCGCGTCCGGTGGACCTGCATCTGATGGCCCTGTCGGCCATGGGCGCGGTGATCGAACTGGAAGAGGGCTATGTCACGGCTCAGGCCCCCAAGGGGCTGCGCGGGGCCGAGATCGAGTTCCCGTTCGTGTCCGTGGGAGCCACCGAGCACGCTCTGCTGGCCGCAGTCATGGCCAATGGCACCACGGTGCTGAAGCGCGCCGCCAAAGAACCCGAGATCGGCGATCTGGCCCGTTGTCTGATCTCCATGGGGGCCAAGATCGAAGGTCTCGACACCGATGAACTGGTGATCACGGGCGTGAGCAGCCTGTCGGGCACCGACTGGTCGGTCATCCCTGACCGGATCGAAATGGGCACCTATGCCGTGGCCGGTGCGATGGCAGGCGGCGAAGTGCGCCTGACCAAGGGCCGTGCCGACCTGATTGTCGCTCTGACCGACCTGATGCGTCAGGCGGGCGTGGACATCACCGAAGAGGCCAACGGCGACTATGTGATCCGCCGTGACCCGACCCGCCGCCTTCAGGCCGTGAATGCCACCACCGAAATCTATCCGGGCTTTGCCACCGATCTACAGGCCCAGTTCATGACCCTGATGACGCTGGCCGAGGGTGAAAGCGTTATTCAGGAAACGATTTTCGAAAACCGTTTCATGCATGCGCCGGAACTGATGCGCCTTGGGGCCGATATTACTGTGTCGGCGGGCGAGGCGCGTGTCCGCGGGGTGGAGGCTCTGCACGGCGCGCCGGTGATGGCGACCGATTTGCGCGCCTCGATGTCGCTGGTGATTGCCGGTCTGGTTGCCGAGGGTGAAACCACGGTGTGCCGCGTCTATCATCTGGATCGCGGCTTCGAGCGGATGGAAGAAAAGCTCGGTGCTTGCGGGGCTGATGTGAAAAGGATCAAGGGCGAGGGCGATGAACACTGAGATCAAGGCCACCGCGGAGCAGCTGGAACAGGTCGAGGGCCAAAACAGCGCCATCGCCCCTTTGCGCCTGCTGGCCGAGGATGCCCATGATCTCCAGATCATCTCTGCGGCCCTTCAGGACGCTGTCATGCGCCCGGTCGACATCCGCTGGGAGAAGGCGCAGCGCCGCCTGACGGTGGTGCTGTCGCGCTTTTGCTGGGAATGCGGGGGCACGCGTGTCGCTGCGGCTCTGCAGTTTGGCGATGTGGAAACGGTCAAGAGCCGCCGCCTGCCGCGCGCGCCGGAATCGGCGCTGGAGCTGCTGGCGATGGACTTTATGCCAACCGAAGCCCCTGGTGGCCGCATCATTATGATGTTTGCCGGCGGTGGCGATCTGCGTATCGACGTGGAATGTCTGGATGCGGTTCTGACCGACCTGTCCGAACGCTGGCCCACCCGTGTGGCCCCCGAACATCCGGCAGATGAGGCCTGATCGATGACCCAAGACCTGCACGCGATTGAAATCGACAACGGCTCCTTGCCTGCCGCCACGGCCGAGATCGAACACGAGCGCCGCGTGGCCATCTTCGATCTGGTCGAGGACAACCACTTCAAGCCGGAAGGCGGGCAGGGTGGCCCGTACAAGCTGAAGCTGTCGTCGCAAGACAATCGTCTGGTGTTCGACATCACCGGTCCGGATTTTGCCCGCACCCACGCCCTGTCGCTGACCCCGCTGAAGACGGTGATCCGCGACTATGGCCTGATCTGCGAAAGCTATTACGAAGCGCTAAAAGGCTCGTCGCCCAGCCAGATCGAGTCGGTCGATATGGGCCGTCGCGGCTTGCACAATGAGGGCGCAGAACTGCTGAAATCCCGGCTCGAAGGGAAAATCGAGCTGGATAAGGAAACCTCGCGCCGCCTCTTTACGTTGGTATGCGCGCTGTATCGTCGTGGATAACCTCGACTAATCCGCAGTTTTAGTGCATTAGGGCGACCCCTATTCCAAGCTCGCGTCCAATGCCCGGCGCGGGCTTGTTGCTGTTTCAACGGGCGAGAGAGGCCGCATGGCTAAGGAAGAACTGCTTGAGTTCCCCGGCGTGGTCAGCGAACTGCTGCCGAACGCGACGTTCCGCGTCACGCTGGAAAACGATCACGAGATCATTGCCCACACTGCGGGCAAGATGCGCAAGAACCGCATTCGCGTTCTGGCGGGCGACAAGGTGCTGGTCGAAATGACCCCGTATGACCTGACCAAGGGTCGTATCACCTATCGCTTCAAGTAAGGACGCGCCTTGTCGCGTCCTGACGCCCCGGCTCCGAAGCTTGTCCTGGCTTCATCGAGCCCGCGCCGGATCGAGCTTCTGGCGCAGATCGGGATTGTTCCCGACCTTGTGGACCCCGCAGACATTGATGAAGCGCCGCTAGCCAATGAGCTACCGGCGCGTCTGGCGCGCCGCCTGGCCTGTTCCAAGGCCGAGGTGGTGGCCGGTCGTCACCCGGATGATGTGGTTCTGGCCGCCGATACTGTGGTGGCCGTAGGACGTCGCTTGTTGGAAAAACCGGCAGACGAGGCCGAGGCACGGCGATTCCTGTCGCTGCTTTCGGGCCGCAATCACCGCGTCTTTACCGGCGTGGCGGTTGTGACGGGCGGGCGTACCGTCTGGCGCGTGGTGGAAACCCGCGTCTCCTTCAAAGTGCTCAGCGATGCCGAGATCAGCGCCTATGTCGCCTCTGGCGAATGGCGCGGGAAGGCGGGCGGTTACGGCATTCAGGGCCGCGCTGCGGCTTTCGTCCAGCGCATTGTCGGGAGCCATCCGGCTGTCATGGGCCTGCCGCTGTTCGAGACCACCAATTTGCTCAAGGGTGCCGGCTGGCATCCAGCGGCCTGATCCACTGTGGCGGACGTCGAATATTTTCTGGATGAGACCCCCGGTGAAACGCGCGGCATCGTCGCGCGCGGGGGCGAGTATCACGCTCTATATATAGAGCGCTCCAGTGATCCGGTTCAGCACCGCCGTGGCACGCGCCAGATTGGCCGTGTCGCGCGGGTCGAACCGGGCTTGAAAGCCGCTTTTATAGATTTGGGCGTGGGCGATCCGTTCGCCTTCATGGCCTTGCCCAAAAACATCCGTCTGGATGTCGGGGCCAAGGTCGAGATTACGGTCTCGGCCGAGCCTCGCGAATCCAAGGGAGCAGTCGTCAACTATGTCGCCCCTGCCTCGGGGGATGTGCGGGTGCTGGAGGCCGGGCCGTCGGTCCGCGATCGGATGCAATCCATGGCGGGTGATCAGCTGATTACAGGTTTGCCCGCCCTGCGCGCCTCGCTGGAAGCGGAAGAAGCGGCCCTGACAACCGTCTTCAAAAAGGCCGAATTCGGACTAGATATGTCGGTAGAGCGGACGCGCGCATTGGTTTCAGTCGATATCGACTATGCGCCGCTGCCGGGCCGCGACTCGCGCAAGGGCCGCGAGGCGGTGAATCGGGCTGGTCTGTTCGAGGCGGCACGTATCATTGGCCTGAAAGGGTGGGGCGGTCTGGTAGTTGTCGATCTGGCCGGTGTCTATCTGCAAGCCGAGTCGGTGAATCAAGCCGCGCGTCAGGCTTTTGCTCAGTTCGAGGACGTGGCCTTTGGACCGCTAAGCCGTTTTGGGGCGCTGCAACTGTCCCTACCATGGCATGGACGGCCCGTTGACGAAGTTTTACGTGATTCCGTCGCAGCGCCGCTTGGCGCTTTGAGACGACTTAATCTGGCGATTCACGAAGATCGCACCCAGCCGGTTTGGACGCTGGAAGCGGGGCCGCAGTGGTCAAACCTTCTTAAGCCTCTGGTTGCCGAATTGGGCCCCAGGGCGCGTTTAGTCATAAAAGAGCAGGGCGCTGCCCTGAAAGTTTCGAAAGGCTAATTCCATGGCCCAATGCCCGATCTGCCGCCAAAAGCCTGCCGTTCCCGAATATAAGCCCTTCTGCTCGCGCCGGTGTGCCGACGTGGACCTCCAGCGCTGGTTTTCGGGTAGCTATGCTATTCCAGCGGAAGAAGTTGAGCTCGACGAAAAAGATCGCGGAATTGAGTGAATTAGCCTCTAGACAGGCCGAAACACTCCCCCTATAGACACACACCTCGCCGCGGCGCAGACGCCCGCAGCGAAGACAAGATGCCCGGATAGCTCAGTTGGTAGAGCAGCGGATTGAAAATCCGCGTGTCGGTGGTTCGAATCCGCCTCCGGGCACCATCTTCTCTTAAAATCGAAAAAAGCCAGCGTTTGCATAACGCTGCTCTTTTTATGCCACAAAATGGCCCTTATTTTGTCACGGGGCGCGTCATGCGCGCCAAGTGGTGCTTTGAGCAATACTCTTGCAGCGTGGCTGCTGGATTTCGAAATCTCTTTCCTTATCGGGCGTGCGTCACATGGCGGCGGGGTAAAACCTATTTTCCGGCCTTGACGCTGAGTTTGCCGTTCGTCAAAGGGACTTTAACCGCATTTCCTGACTTGCAGGGTTGGAGAGCCGCACTATGGTGAGGTCAGCCGACTTTGCTGGTGCTCTCGGGCGCAGGCAGGGAATGAGGCACCGACCGGCGGGGGAGAAATCCGGCGGTGGGAAGATTTCATTTGAGAGGCGTTCGACTGACGCGGGCGTCTCTTGGGTTCCACGAGTCAGACCAAAGCAGGAACTGGCGAAACATGCTCGATAGCAAGAAGACGAATATCCTCCTGGCCATGGCCGGCGCTGCCGTCCTTATGGCAGGTTCGCCGGCTCTGGCGCAGGAAGCCGCTCCGGCCGCTCCGGCCGCCGAAGCCGCTGCCGCTC